>JBGSVE010000056.1:0-15104 GCA_041753075.1 Pirellulaceae bacterium | reverse complement strand
GCAAAGTCACCAGCCAAACCCGCAGAACGAATTGTTGTCAAAGCGAAACCCGACCAATCGCAAGCCGATGCATGGTTTGAGTATTTCGACAACCTGAATCTTGCTGGTGCTAAAGCGATCGCGGCACACGACGCCCGCGTGAGTGCAACGGTCAGCCACAATAACGCGATGGCATTGGGCGCGGACAAAAAGGACGAGACGAGCAAGGCGCGCGAGTATTTCACGATCGTTCGCGACGTGCTTGCCGCCGCGATTGCCACCGGCAACGTTCAACAATGGATGTATCGCGCTTATGCAATTTCGTTGCAAGCGACTGACGCCGATAAAACCGAAATTGAACGTGCGTACCTATCGGCCGTTGACTTCGCCGACACTCCCGAAGACGTTTTGCACGTCGCCGGTCAATTGCAACAAATTGGTTCCGACGGTGCGGCATTGCGGTTGTATCGCCAAGTGACCGAGCTGGAACCGTTCCGCCGCGAAGCTTACGTGACCGGCATGCGTTTGGCCGAAAAGCTTGACGATGTCGAGGCGTTGCAATGGGCTTGCCAGGGGATTTTGGGCCAAGCTTGGCCAGAACGGTTTGAGAAGATCGAGGCCGAGGCCCGCCTGTTGGCCCGCGCCACGCACCAGCGTCTGGTCGATCAAGGCGAAACAGCGAATGCCGAGGCGTTCATGGCCGGTCTGCAAACCGCCACGGCGCACGATTTGGTCATCCGCGTGACCTGGACCGGTGATGCCGATGTCGATATCGCTGTCGAAGAACCGGCCGGAACGATCTGTTCACGCGAAGAGCCAAACTCGACCGGCGGCGGAACGTACATGGGCGATAAATTCCCAGGACTAAAATCAGCCGACGATGCCGGTTACATTTCGGAAACCTACGTTTGTCCGCAAGGCTACTCAGGCGTTTATCGCGTTTTGGTCCGCCGCGTTTGGGGTGAAGTTTCCGGCGGCAAAGTCACGGTCGATGTGCTCAGCGACATTGGTCGCAAGAGCCAACGCTTTCTGCACGAAGAAATCGATATCACCGATCGCGATGCGATGATCAGCGTCGATGTCAAGGAAGGCTCGCGCAAGTCAGCCGTCGGCGAAGCCCAGATTGCTCACCTGCGTAATGTCCAGAACGATGTCCAACAGAATCTGCTTGGCCAGTTTGCCGGTGGCAATGATCCGGCGGCGCTACAACAATATCTCAACGACCTGGCCAACATCGGCTCGACGCTCGGTTCCGGCGGCAATGGTTCAGTCATTAACAACGGACCACTTGGGTTCAACGCCCGTGGTGCCGTTGGTTTCCAACCCGTGATTTCGATCATCCCCGAAGGTGCGTCGATGGCGTCGTTGGCGATCATTTCGGCCGACCGGCGATATGTCCGAGTAACGCCGCTGTTGTTGCAATTCAGCCAGATTCTCGACGTCAATACTTTCAATTTCGTCACCGGCGACACCAATGGCGGTGGTGGAGCAGGCGGCGGTGGTGGTGTAGGCGGCGGCGGAGGCGGTGGTGGAGTTCTTTAGAGCCAAGCGATTTTTCGTGTCCGCCGCTGGCCATAAGGCTAATGAGCCACGCGGAAATAAACTACCGAACTAACCGCAACACGCTAGTGCTTCATCCAGTCTAAAAACTGGAATTGCTATGTGAGCGGATAGGCGCTAGCCGCCGGTAACTCACGGCACCGGTGGCTAGCGCCATTCCGCTCACAACCCATATTCTAAGCCTCGTTGAAGCACTAGCGTGCGGTTTCCGCGAAAATCGGGTGCTAACGCTCTCCGGCTGAGTAAGAAAACGGTAGCTTATTTCCGCGCGCCTCCTAAGGTCACGCGCAGCGTCTGAAACCCGGCCGCTTACGCGTAGCGGTTCACTAAATCATCACGCGGCTAAACTTCGAGTTCGACGAGCTTGACCTCACCGGCCATCGCACGAAGTTTTTCCATCGCTCGTCGTTCCAGTTGCCGAACGCGTTCTTTGGATACACCCAGCCGATCCGCTAGCGACTGCAAGGTGTGAACCTTGCGGTGCGAGCCGAGTGAGAATCTTGCACGAATGATAAATTTCTCGCGGCGGTCCAAATCGCCAAGCATCAGACCCAGGCGACTGCGCAACTCATGCCAACGAGTCTCGCTGATCGCCGAGCCACGATCCTCGTCACTGATGTCAATATTCATTTCTTGAATCCCCCCAACAACTTTGATGCGTTCTTGTTGCTTTTGAATCACCTGGCGGTACGCGTTGCGGCGAACCACCTGAGTGGCATAAGTGCTGAACCGAAATCCGCGGTCATAATCAAACTTCTCGACCGCACGAATCAACGCCACAATCCCATCGCTGAGCAAGTCGTCAAACGCATTGTTGGCATTGATGAATTTCTTGACGATTGAAAACACCAGTCGCGTATTCGCTTCGACAATACGATCACGGTGCCAATCCGCCATCGCTAACAATTGCTGGCGCAGCATTAATCGTGCCGCCGACGGCTTGGTCGGGTCCAATTGAGCCTGATGTAACGCAGCCTCGTGCCGCAGCATATTCATCCGCTGGAACAACATCGATTCCTGCGCGGGGGTCAGCAACTTGGCTTCGCAAATGCGGCCCAGGTACGCCGGCAGATCGCTCGCGGACGTCCGTCGTTGCCCGCTCGCTTCGTCTTCGGTGGCCATGCGCAGTTCGAGCGGTTGGAGGAAAATTCGTTTGGCCGCATCGGCTTCCGAAAAAATCGGGTTGGAAATCAACTCAATCTGCTGTTTCAACACGATCTTGATTCGCGACACCAATTCGCGAGGCGATAGGTCGCCAAAGTTTTCGCGGTTGGCGAGACTTACGGCCAACGGTGCCGCGAGTTCCGGCAATTTAAACCAGCCTGGAGAGCGGGTCGTCACGGACGCTGCTCGTCGAGTGGTGCGACATGCACTGTCCGCTGCCGCTCCGCCTTCGTTAAATCCAACAGCGGCAGAGATTTTCACCGACGGCTTGCGGCGGAGTTGTTTGGTTGCTGCGACCATTTGGACTACCTTTTGCTAAACGGGCATTTCATTCAAAACGTTCAATTCGTTCAAATGTATCGCTCGGGGAAAGTTCGATCAAGTAGCCGTGCGCTGAAAACTCGGGATTGTCGGGAGTATATTGGGCACCTGAACAAATTTCTCTGTTGCCGCTGTGCGAAATTGCGTTGCGAGATACAGTTAATAGTTAGATGCTGAGCTGAAGACGACCAAATCGGTCAATACACTGCCTACTATTTATCGTGAAATACCGTGACGCATTACTCGCCAAAACAAGCCGCCGCAGCGTTGGGAGTCAGCGAATCGTCGGTAAAACGATGGTGTGACCTGGGTGCAGTTCAGGTCCTACGCACCGCCGGCGGCCATCGCCGGATTCCGCGTCAAAGTGTAGAAAAGTTGCTTGCTGGCGGGATACCACGCGTCGAGATTGATGTCGAAGGCGCTGTCGGGGATGAATCGAGTTCCACACCGCATGATTCCGGACCGCTGTGTCCCAAAGTTATTCGAGCCCGGTTTGCCGCAGCACTGCGTGTCGGTGACGAGCGGGAATGTCGAGATTTGGTCAATCGCCTGGTCCGCGACGGGTTTTCACGGGCGCGGGCGGCTGATTTTCTAATTACTGAAGCTATGCACCATTTCGGCCACCAATGGCAGCGTGGTGAATTGGATATTTACCAGGAGCGGCGGGCATGTGGGATTTGTTTGGGTTTGATACACGAACTACGCCACAGCATCGCGATTTCGCCAGTCGGCCCGGTCGCCATTGGTGGTTCGGCGCGGGGCGACATTTACCAATTGCCGTCGGAGTTGGTTGAGTTGGCATTGGCCGAAGGCGGGTGGCAAGCGACGTCGTTGGGTTGTAACCTTCCGTTGTCGACCCTCAAGGTGGCGGTCCAAGAGTACCAGCCGAGGTTACTGTGGATCAGTTTATCGGCGGTCGAAGACGAGGAAGCTTTGGTGGCAGAGTTCAACGATTTGGCCGATTCGATGCCGAGTGAAGCTGCGCTGATTATTGGCGGTAGAGCGGCGACCGATGGCTTGCGGCCGCGCCTTCGCTACACGGCTCATTGTGACAATTTGCAACAATTGACGGAGTTGGCCAGAACCCTGGTAAAGATTCGATGACGGCTGCTGCTTCATCACAATTCGGATCGCCCAAATCGACCGCGCCGAAAGCTCGATTGAGCGGAACGGCGTTCACGTTGTTGTTGATGACGGCTTGTTTTGTGCCGCTGGCGTTTTTGACCGGCTATGCAGTGCTTTATGGCAAAGCGTCAGACAAAGTGTTGCCTGTGGAGATTGGTGTTACACGTGAGCCAGTTGACGCCGCTGGCGGCCAAGGAGCCATTTTGACTGACGTTTTATGGGTCAAAAACAGCGGCCCGGACACGCTCGCGAACGTTACCATTGATATCAACGGACAATATTTCCTTTATCGCCAAGCACCGCTTTTAGCTAACGAGCGATTGGTGCTGCCGCAGATGGTGTTTTCGACAAAAAGCAGCCAGCGATGGGAACCAGGCCGATATCCGATCAAGGAAATCACCGTGACGGCGAAGATTCCTGGCGGCAGCCGGGCGATAAAATCCGTCAGTTTTGAGGTCGATCCCTAATTGTAGAGCCATTGTTCCGGTTTTCCGTTGCTGGTGTATCCGTTACCCAAACCATTGGGAAAATGGTTTTACAATGATTCTTTAATGATTTGGGTACAATCCGCGCAATCACGTGTTTAAGGGGCGATTCGGAACTCTTTGACAACCGGCATTGTCGCTGCTACGCTTCTAGTCAATGGTTCACTGAATTGACCCATCCAACCCACCTGCCTGATTCCTACCCTGCCACGCTCCGACCGTTTATTCCTCGCTGACGAGGCGGTTGACTTCCTGGAAAACCCGCTCTGAAACTTCTGGCGATTAAAATGATTGCCGGAACATTGCGCTTACAAACTCGCTCGTTCACCACCTCGCTCGGGAGCTTCGATGATGCGTTGTTTTGGAAATGACCTTAGCCGCCGCAGTTTTTTGCACGCCGGAGCGTTCGGCGGGCTGGGGCTGACACTCGCCGACCTGCTGATGTTGCGAGACGCTCGCGCGGATCAGAAAAGCTACGAGTTCATCGAGGCCAAGGCAAAGAGTGTGATTCACATCTTCTTGCCCGGCGGCATGGCTCAGCAAGAATCGTTTGACCCCAAGCCTTATAGTCCGCTGGAATACCGCGGCGAGCTCGGAACGGTTCGCACGAACACTGGCGAAGTGCTCAGCGAAACGTTGCCGAATTTGGCCAATTGTGCTGACAAGTATTCGATCATTCGTTCGATGACGCACGGCGAAGCGGCTCACGAACGCGGCACGCACAACATGTTCACTGGTTACAAGCCGAGTCCGGCGCTGGTGTTTCCTAGCTTCGGCAGCGTGATCAGTCATGAATATGGCCCGCGGAACAATTTGCCACCTTACGTTTGCGTTCCCAATGTGCCCAACGAATTTGCCGGCAGCGGATATTTGTCCAGCAGCTTCGGTCCGTTTGCGTTGGGGTCGGATCCGACTCGAGACGATTTCCAAGTCCGCGATCTGAACCTGGCCGGCGGAGTCGACGCCGAACGATTCGTACGTCGCAAGTCAGCGCTCGAAATTGTCAATCGCAGTTTTGCTTCGGCTACTAAAGCCGACAACGTCGCCGCGATGGGGACGTTTTATGAGCGCGCTTATGGGTTGCTCGATACACCGGCGGCCCGCGAAGCATTTGACATCGGCAAAGAAGACGCCGGACTCCGCGATCGTTATGGTCGCAATGAAGCGGGCCAGCGTTTATTGATGGCCCGGCGCTTGGTCGAAGCGGGCGTGCGATTGGTGACTGTAACCTACGGCGGTTGGGACATGCACACCCAGATCACGAACAACTTCCGCAAGCAAATGCCACCGCTGGACGTCGCGATCGCAACGTTGCTCGACGATCTTTCGCAGCGTGGCTTGTTGGGCGAAACGCTGGTGTTGGTCAGTAGCGAGTTTGGCCGCACGCCGAAGATCAATCCCGATGCCGGGCGCGACCACTGGCCCAAGGTGTTTAGCACACTACTTGCCGGAGGCGGGATCAAAGGCGGCATGATCTATGGCAGCAGCGATGCGACGGCCAGCGAGCCGGAAGACAGTCCGGTCAGCCCCGAAGACTTGGCCACGACAATGTATCACTTGTTGGGCATTGTCGCCGACAAGGAATTGATGGCACCGGGCGATCGTCCGGTCGAGATCGTCGATGGCGGCAAGATCATCCAGCCGTTGTTGGCATAGCCAATCGATTCGTTTCAACCAACGCGGTGAACATAATGAAGACCTTGATACCAACGACGCTGCTGGCTGTGTTCGCATTCTTGGCAACCAGCGATGCGGCTCAACCAATCGTGCGGCGGCTCGAGCCACTGGGTGTTGTTCGCGGTGAAACGTCGAAGCTGATTTTGCATGGCGAACGACTGGGCGACGCATCACAAATTTTGCTTGATCGCGATGGTTTGACCGTTACCGAAGTCAAACCGCTGGATGATAGTCGCGTTGAAGTGACCATCACCGCCGAGGCCGACACCGACCCGGGTTTGTATCCGTTGCAATTGGTGACCAGGTCCGGCATCAGCAATCTCCGTTTGCTCGGTGTCGGAGCCATGCGAATCGTTCAAGACGTCGAGCCCAACAGTGACTTTGATTCGGCCCAAGCGATTGAGCTCAATCGCACGGTCGAAGGCGTGATCAAGTACGAGGATGTCGATTACTTTTCGGTCACTCTCGAAGCCGACCAATTGATCCACGTCGAAGCCGAGGGCATTCGTCTGAGCTACAGTCTGAATAACCAGATTTTTGATCCGTATATCGCGGTTTTAGATGCCGGCAAGTTCGAGTTGGTCAGCAGTGATGATTCGAGTCTGTTACAACAGGATGCGCTGTTGGCGTTCAAGGCCCCGCAGGCCGGCACGTACCGAATCATGCTTCGTGACAGCAGCTTCAGCGGTCACGACGGGGCGCATTATCGATTGCATGTGGGGACATATCCGCGACCGATTGCGGTAATTCCGGCGGGCAATCAACCGGGTGAATTATTGGCCGCGACGCTCGTGCATTTGACCGGCAACGGCGACGAGATGACGACGACATCGGCGCAGGTTCAATTGCCTAGCGACAGTGTCGATCGCTTTCCCGTGGTGACTAAAAGTGAATCGGGAATCAGCCCGTCACCAAATTGGATTCGGGTCAACAATTTGCCCGTGACGATTGAAACCGAACCGAATGACGACATGGCCAAACCAAACGCCGTGACGATCGCAGATCCCAATCAACCGACCGCGGCACTGTGCGGTGTGATCGGTAGCGACAACGATATCGACTACTTCGCTTTGGATTGTAAAGCTGGCCAAAAGATTTTGGTCAAGGCGTTTGCACGCAACATTTTGCGCTCACCGCTTGACACCGTTGTCAATTGCTACGGCCCGGATCGCAAAAGCCTTGTCGGGAACGATGACAACGGTCGCCAACCGGACTCGTTCGCGGAGTTCACCGCCGCAGCCGATGGACTGCACATTATTCGCATCACTGACTCGCTGCGTCGTGGCGGACCCGCGTTCGCTTATCGGATCGAAGCCAGGATTGCCGAGCCGGTATTGGGCTTGGACCGCAAAGAAATGGACCGCGACGAAGCCCTTGGTGTGGCGGTACCGCGCGGCGGTTTGATGGCGATGATGGTCACGGCGAAGCGTGAGTATTTTGGCGGCGAACTAAAGCTCGATCTCACTGATTTGCCAGCGGGTATTACCGCAACAACGTTCCCAATGTCTGAATCCGCCAACGAAGTACCAGTTTTTTTATCAGCCGCCGCGGATGCCGCCGACGGTGCAAGTTTGGTCAACGTGTCGGCGGTCCCGACTAATCCAGCTCTCGCACCGCTGGGTATCGCGGGCAATTTGTCGCTACGACATCGCCTAATGCTTGGCCAAAACCGCGTTGACATGTGGGGCTACGACTCCAATCGGCTGGCCGTCAGCGTCGCTGACGCGGCTCCGTTTAAGGTCTTCGTTGATCAACCCGGAACGCCGATCGTCCGCAGCGGCAGCAAAGAACTGAAGGTCAGGATCGAGCGCAACGAAGGCTTTGAAGGCGAAGTTTCGTTGGTCACGCTCTACAACCCACCAGGCGTCGGCGTCAACAATGGTCGCAAGATTGCCAAGGGTAAGAACGAAGTCTTGATCCCAATCACGGCCAATGGCGGAGCCGCAATCGGCAATTGGCCGATGGCGATGATCGCGCGCTACGACACCGGTAAAGGGCAGGGCAAGATCGTCACGCTGCCGATCACGTTGGAAGTCCAAGACAGTGCGTTCAAGTTCGAATTTCCCCGTGTCGCGGGTGAGTTGGGCACCGAGCTGCCGTTGGCCGTTGGCGTCGAAGTCATGCGGCCATTCATCGGCACCTGCGAGGTTGAACTGGTCGGTATTCCCTCTGGCGTGACATGTGCCGCGTCGAAACAAACTGTTGCACCGGAGACGACTTCGATCCTGTTTCCGTTGACGATCGCCGCCGACGCCAAAGTCGGCACGCACAAAACACTGCACTGCGTCGCGACGATTCGCAGTGATGCCGGTGACATTGTCCAAACCCAAGGCGTTGGCGAAATTCGCGTTGATCAACCGTTGCCGCCCAAAGTTGATGCACCAGCCGCTGCACCGGAGTCAGTCCCGGCAGCGCCGCCCGCAGCCAAACCGCTGAGTCGTCTCGAACAACTCCGTCAGATGAATAAGTAAAGCACGGCGAGAAAATGAAACCGCTAAACCACTTCACCGCATCGGCGCTCGCAGCGCTCCTATTGTTCATAGCGGCCGCGCCATTGCGGGCCGTTGAACCAAACGAAACGTCGGTCGCGCCGCAAAATCCGCCGGTGATTCCTGAGTTCGCGATTTACCCGCCCCAAATTACCTTGGACTCGGCTCGGGACAGCCAATCGTTTGTCGCGACGATGACCCGCGACGATGGCGTGACATTGGACATTAGTGACCGCGTCGAATGGTCAATCGCCGGCAATGCCGTCGCCTCAATCCACGGGATGACGTTGTTACCCGTCGCGGATGGGACCGCCGAGTTGATTGCAAGATACAACGGTGCGACGCGAAAGGTCAACGTTACGACCAGCAATGCGGCGACACGCTTTCCGATCAGCTTTGAGAAAGACGTGATGCCGGTTTTGACGCGCAGCGGGTGCAACACCGGATCATGCCACGGTGCGGCGCGGGGCAAAGACGGGTTTCGCATGAGCTTGTTCGGATTTGATCCCGCCGGAGATTATCAACGCATCACGCGCGAGATCGGTGTTCGTCGGATCAACTTGGCGATCCCGGAAGAAAGCTTGTTTCTGAAGAAGTCGCTTGGTACGGTGCCGCATTCCGGGGGTAAGCGGTTCGCAGCGGACTCGCCGTACCATGATGTAATGTTGGAATGGTTGCGTGATGGCGCACTGGCCGATCCCGCCGACAAGAAACCGCCGGCCGTCGCATCGGTCGCGATCTATCCGCCCCAGGCCGTGTTGGAAGGCTCCGGCGCGAAGCAGCGTTTTGTGGCCGTCGCAACGTATGCCGATGGAACGACGCGCGATGTGACGAATCTGGCTGCGTTTTCGACCAACAACCCGACGACCGCTCAAATTGATGATCGCGGCAACGTTATCGCTGGATCGCGCGGCGAAGCGTACGTGATGGCACGATTTGACACGCATACCGTCGGCAGTCAGGTCTTAGTGTTACCAACGGATTTACAATACACTGCACCGGAGATCACTGGCAACTACATCGACGAATTGGTCGGCAAGAAACTGCAGCAATTGCGTTTGGAACCCAGTCCGCTTTGCTCCGACGAAGAGTTTTTGCGTCGGGCGACGATCGATATCACGGGATTATTGCCAACCGCAGCGGAGTATGCAGTTTTTATGGCCGACGTAGCGGCCGACAAGCGCGGCGTGTTGGTCGATCAATTGCTGCAGCGGAAAGAATTCAGCGAAATTTGGGCGATGAAATTTGCCCAATTGTTGATGATCAAGAGCAGCAACGATGTCAGCTACAAGTCGGCGTTTCTGTACGCCAATTGGTTGACCGATCAATTCGCCCGCAATGTGCCGCTGGATGAAATGGTTCGCGCACTGTTGGGCAGCAGCGGTGGCACATTCACGAATCCAGAGACGAATTTTTTCGAGATGGAACGTGATACGTTGAAGACTGCGGAAAACGTGGCGCAGGTCTTTATGGGGATTCGCACGCAGTGTGCCCAGTGCCACAATCATCCGTTTGACCGCTGGACGATGAATGACTACTACGGCTTTGCCGCGTTTTTTGCCCAGGTCAGCCGCAAGAGCGCCGAAGACTACCGCGAAAAAATTGTCTTCAATCGGTTCAGTGGTGAGACCAAGCATCCGGTGACGGGCCAGAACATGGTACCGAAGTTTCTTGGTGGCGAGACGCCGGATTGTCGTGGCAAGGATCGCCGCGAAGTGCTGGCCCAGTGGTTGACCGCTCCGGGGAATCCGTACTTCGCGACGTCGATTGCCAATCGCGTCTGGGCGCATTTCACGGGCGTTGGTCTGGTTGATCAAGTCGATGACAATCGCGCCAGCAACCCGTCCAGCAATCCGGAATTGTTCGACACGCTGGGGACCAAGTTGGTCGAGTACAAGTTTGATTTCCGGCGTCTGGTACAAGACATTTGTGCCAGCCAAGCGTACCAACGAAGTACCGCGACCAACGCCAGCAACGAATCCGATTTACGAAACTACTCCCATGCCACGGTCCGGCGTATTCCCGCGGAAAGCTTGCTCGATTGCTTATCGCAGGCGACCGGGGCGATGGAAAAATTTCGCGGCTTGCCGCTGGGTGCCAGCGCGGTCCAGATTGCCGACGGCAGCACATCGACCTACTTCCTGACCGCCTTCGGACGCGCACCTCGGGTGACCGTTTGCGATTGCGAAGCGACGACCGATCCGTCGCTGTCACAAGCCTTGCATTTACTCAACGGCGACTCGGTGCATCGCAAGATCCAACAGGGCGGCTTGGTAAATAAGCTGGTTGACGAGGAAAAGAAATCGTCCGATGAAGTGGTTCGCGCGATCTACGTCCGTTGTCTTTCGCGCCAACCCAGCGACGACGAGTTGACCCAGTTACAAAGCGCCATCGCTGCCGCACCGGAAGCGAAGCAGGGGCTCGAAGACGCCTTCTGGGCAATCCTGAACAGCCGCGAGTTTGTGTTCAACCACTGAGAACTATGAAGACTAAGCCATTTGTCGTCGTCGCATGCTGCTTGATCGCGTTGCTGAGCCACCAGGCCGCTGGCGATGAAACAACGCCGGCTGATGCTGCGCCAAAAATCACGTTCGACGACCACATCAAGCCGATTTTTCGGCAACACTGTTTTTCTTGCCACAACCAGGGTGAAGCCAAGAGCGGCTTGGCCCTGGATTCAGTTTCGGCGGTGACGGCAGGCGGTGCGGGCGGTGATGTTGTTGTCGTTGGTGATGCGGAAGGCAGTCGGCTATGGCAATTGGTGGCCCACGAAGATTCACCCGCGATGCCGCCGGAACAAGAAAAATTGCCGCAAGACCAGATCGATTTGATCGCGGCATGGATTCGCGGCGGCATGCCCGAGAACGCTGACTCAAAGGTTGCGGCACCAAAAGCCAATCCGTTGGCGATGGTCAGCGTCGGCACCGGCAAGCCAGAAGGCCAGGCCGCGATGCCACAGTCGGTACCGCAAAGCGTTGCAGTTGTTACACCGCGAGCATCGGCAATCACGGCGATTGCGGCCAGCCCCTGGGCACCGCTGGTTGCCGTCGCCGGACAAAAACAGATTTCGCTTTATCACAGTGACAGCGCGCTATTGTTAGGCGTATTGCCATTTGACGAAGGCGTCGCGCAATCGATTCGCTTCAGTCGTGACGGTGCGTTCATCGTGGTCGCTGGCGGCGAGCATTCATCTCGCGGGATCGCCGCGATCTACGACATCAAGACTGGCAATCGCATCACCACCGTCGGCGACGAGCTCGACGTAGCGTTCGACGCTGATGTGAACGACAGGATGACTCAAGTGGCACTCGGCGGCCCGCAGAGAATGCTGCGGATCTACGACACCGCGACGGGTGAGTTGCAATTCGACATTAAGAAACATACCGATTGGATTTACGCAGTCGCGTTTAGCCCTGACGGCGTTTTGGTTGCGTCGGGTGATCGCTCAGCAGGCCTTTGCGTTTGGGAAGCGTCCACTGGGCGACCGTACTTGGAATTGAACGAGCACAAAGGTGCCATCAACGCGATCGCCTGGCGTGACGATTCCAATGTATTTGCGTCGGCCAGCGATGATGGCACCGTGAAACTCTGGGATGTTGTCGCGGGCACTGCGATCAAAACCATCAATGCTCACGGCGGCGGCGTCATGGCCGTCCGCTTTGACCACCAAGGCCGCTTGGTCACTTGTGGTAAAGACAACCGCGCCAAGTTATGGGACCCGTCGGGCAATTTGATTCGTGAATTCCCGCCTTTGAGCGAAGCGGCACTCGAAGTCGCAATCACTTACGACGGATCGCGGATCATCACGGGTGATTGGAACGGCCAAGTCGCCGTGACACTTACCGAATCACCCGATAGTAAAACCCTCATCGCCGCCAACCCACCGACCGCGAAGCAACGTCACGACGAAGTTGCCGCGATGATCGCGGCGCTGGTTCCCGATTTCGATGCGACATTGGCAAGCGTCAATGCGGCCAATGTGGCGCTGGCTGAAGCAGTCAAGCAACGAGAAAAACTGCAAGCCGACAAGCAGCAGCAACTCACCGCTGCCGAAACGGCCAAACAGGTCGCTGCAGCGGAGATTGACAAAGCGGAACAGATCAAGAATGAGTTTCCGGCAATGGTTTTGGCCAGCCGTGATATTCACGATCGCGTGATCGCCGCGCGGTTACAACCGCTTGATGGCGACGCGGCCCAGGAGCAATTGGCAGCGATCGAAAGCGAGCTTGCGACAACCTTGTCGAGTCTCAGCGGCAAGCGTCGGGAACAGCTTTCGGCGCGGCGCATGGCTGCTGCTAAGGAACAGGAATCAGTCCAGGCACTGGCGCTGGCTGAATCGATGAGCCCGACGATCGCCGCCGCGGAATCCGCCGAGCAAGCGGCCAAAGCGAGCGTTGACGCCGCCAAGCCGGCGCACAACGCCATCGCGTCGCGCCGCAGCGAACTCGAAAACCTGCTCAAACAGCTTGCCGAAGCGATCTAAGTTATTCCGCGAGGCCGAGTTTGGCGAACCAGCGACGGCTTTGGTTCGGGCCGGTGATGGCTTCTTGACGTAGCTCGCGACGCAGGTGGGCGAGTTGCTCTTCGAGTTCGACGTTTTGCTTTTCGAGTTGTTGCCGTTCTCGTGCTAGGTTCGCCCGCTCGATCGAAGCGCTGATTTCCATCTTGCGGAATTTCGCTTCCCATTCAATTTGGAGCGATTGGAGCCGCTCGCGCTCTTCGCGAACCAACTCGTCGGCGTCCATCATCTGGGCAATCGCTGCGGCACCGACGGCCGTGCCTTCTTCGGCTTGCGCGGGACGTTGTTCGAGCAACTCGCGAAGCTGGGACAGCTCACTATCTCGCACATTCAGCTCGCCGCGCAATCGCTCGAGCGATTCACGTAGCGCCGCTTCCGATGCTGAGCCGTGGTCATCGCTGGCGACCTCGTCTTGAGCGAACAACATCGCCTTGCGTTGTTCCCAGGTCAACGTCGCGTCGGACGCGTCGGACTTGCCGATCGATTGACGCATCGCGGACTGCGCAAGTTGGCTGGCGAGTTCTTCGTTCTGATGCGTCAACGCATCGAGTGCGTCGTGCAAGTCATCGACCTGCTGTTGCCACGCTTGGTCAATCGACGCGTCACTTGGTTGGGCCAATTCGCGGTTTGCAACCATCGCATGAGCCAGCTCGGCGATCATTGACTCGATACCGGCCAATCGCCCATCGATAACATTCGTATGACGATTATTTCGCCGCATTGTTTTAGCGGCTTCACGTCGGCGAGCGGCCAAGTCAGCTTCGCCGGCGGCGAGCGCAGATTCACGTTGACTCAGCACGCACTCGACATCGCGATCTGTCGTTACGACCGGAGCAAACGGATCATCTTGCGCGAGCGATTCAACGTGCGCGGCCACGACCGGCGGCTGAATCTTGTTGATTACATCCACGGCAACGGTTGGAGCCGCCACGGGAACTGGCGGTGATGCGGACGGACGCTTGACGTTTCGGCGACCCATGCTTATCAACTTTGCTTCAATCTGCGGTACAATGGTGCTCCGATCGGTCGCAGCCTTGGCGTGGCTACAACGGTCGGTTAGAGAACTAATAGGCCAGATTTTGTTGGTTGTCAAAATTCATTTTCGCATCGCTACTGAGAAACCCCATGACGGACGACCAGCCGAACGATCGCAGCGATGATCCCGCGGCGAAAGATCCGACCGGTTCGGCGGCCAAGCGTGCGCCATCAGCGGGGGCAAGGAAGCCGGCGACGCGAACCTTCGAGCAGGCATTGGCGGACGTCGAACAAGTCGTCGCCAGACTGGAAAGCGGCAAACTCGACCTCGGCAAGTCGCTCGACGAATACCAGCGCGGGATCGTTACGCTGAAAGAATGTCACGAGTTATTAGGTCAAGCCGAACGTCGCGTCGCGGTGTTGTCGGGGTTTGATGCCGAGGGTAATCCGGTCGTCGAGTCGTTTGATGAAAAGCCGATGTCGATGGACGAAAAACAAGCGGCCCGGGCAACACGGCGCAGTGCCGCACCACCAAAATCGACCCCACTAAAATCGACACCACTAAAATCGACACCGCGAAAACCGACCCGGCAATTGGACTTGTCCCCTGGCATGGCGGAGACGGATTTGTTTGACGGCGAAGATTCCATCGATGGATTGTTTTAAGGAGTCTGATGATCGGCGGCACCATAGCGAACGGAATGGCGGACTTGTTGCCGCGAATTGAAGCTGCGTTGAGCGCGGCAGGCAATTGGTCGGACGATTGTCCGAAACGGCTCGGCGATGCGATGCGATATTCGCTGCTCGCAC
>JBGSVE010000055.1:0-15685 GCA_041753075.1 Pirellulaceae bacterium | reverse complement strand
GGTGTGTGCGGCGCGGCAGGTGCAGGTGTAGACGGAGCAGGCGAAGCAGCACTGGCCCCGTTGCCGTTTGCCCCCGCAGCGGCCGGTTCGATTGCGGCAATCGTGTCGCCAACCATCGCGAACTCTTCTTGTTTCTTCTGGATGCCGCGCAGGTACCCGCTTGCGGATGCGGGAATCTGCACCGACGCCTTTTCGGTTTCGATCTCGACAATATCCTCGCCCGCTTCGACCCAATCACCTTCGGACTTTAGCCATTGGCCGATCTGGACTTCGCTAATGGATTCGCCAACATTGGGGACAACAACATCGATCATCGCAAGCTACTCAATCACAACGCAGGGAACCGGTCTCACGCTGAAATCATAACGCTTGCCCCGTGGGCTGTCAGCCGACATCGCAGGGGATTGTAGAACGGTTGTCCCCAACCGTTTAAGAACGCCCAAACGGTTGGGGACAACCGTTCTCCAATTTGTGCCACCCGAATAATTGAAACGTAGGACGCATATCATTGCGATTAGGTGGAGCGTTTTCTTGAATCTAATCACGCCAGCTTGCCGATGTGCCGAAGCGAAGAACGGTGGATAGCCAACCGCACTTGGCGAGCTTACTCGATGGCCGACTCCCATAGCCGAAATCCGTTCTCGACCATCACCATGATGGCCGCCTTGGCCGTTGGTGCGTGGTACTTTTTCACGCATTTCGAGATTCAAGGCCTCGACCACCTGAGCGTCAACGCCAGGTCCGGCAATTCGACCAGCGGTGAATATCACCTGGGCCCAGACACGTCGTTTGCCAGCGCCCTGGTCGCCGATTGGCCATCAACCGAAGTCGCCGCCACACGTGTTTCCACGTCGCTCGCCGCCGAACCGATTTCCGCTGGCCCCATTTCCGCTGGTCCCGCCGCTGAGCCAACACTGCCTAGCGTCAACCGCAACCTGCGAATCGCCACTTGGGCGTTGGCGGGGCTGAGTCCCGACCGAATCGATACGGTGGCCTCATTCGATCGGATTGCGGCGGTGATTCGTGGCTTCGACGTGATCGCGCTACAACAAATCCGCTTGCCACAGCGGGACTTTTTGCCGCTGTTGGTCCAACGTGCCAGCGGTGATGGACGACGTTACGATTTTCTGGTCGGCCCGCCGCAATCGCCAACCGACGAACACTTGGCGTTTGTGTTTGACACCAATCGCATCGTCACCGACCGCACGCAAATGTACAGCGTCGCCGATCCCGACAACCGCATGACGCACGACCCGCTGGTCGCTTGGTTTCGCGCCGCCGACGCTGACCCAGCGAAGGCTTGGACGTTCTCGTATGTGAATGTGTGCATCGAGCTTGCTGCTGCGGCGCAAGAGGCTGCGGAGTTGCCGCGGATTCTCGAAGCGGTCGCGCATGATGGTCGCGGCGAAGACGATTGCTTGCTGGGCGGTCTCTTGCAAGCCGATGATGCGTATTTGGCGACGGTCTTGGCCAAGCCATCGCTGAGGCCCGCGATTCGCAATCGGACGACGGACATTTTTGCTCGTTACCAGACGTGCAATTTGTTTTACTCCGATTCGCTGACTACCGAAGCGCTCGGACGCGGCGCGGTGCTGGACTTCTTGCGGCGCGAGAACCTGAGCATCAGCGATGCCGAGAAGGTCAGTATGTATTTGCCGGTCTATGCCGAGTTCAGCCCGCGCGAAGGCGGTTGAGCGAACCGCAAACTCAATTTGATCCCGTGATGTTATCCTCAGGCGAGTCAACACGCCTTGCCACGAGATAAATCACCAGCATGTCCAGCGCATCCACGATCCCCCCCGCTCCTTCAAGCGAGACCAGCGCCGACGGTGCAAACACCGCTCGCCCTTGGCAGGAACTGCTTCGGCTGGCGAATCTTGGCAACGCCGAAGCGCTGGCTGAATTTGTCTTCGAACTCACCACCTCTGACCAAGCGCTGGCGCTGAGTCGTCTTGATGACCAAGAAGAGATGCAGGTGCTGGCGGCGCTGACGACCGACGATGCCGCGGCGCTGATTGGCAATCTGCCCGAGGCCGAAGCGGCGCGAATGATCGGTTTGCTCGAAGCGGGATTGGCCGCCGCGATTGTGTCGGAATTGCCCAGCGACGAGCAAGCCGATTTGCTTGGTGACCTGAAGCCCGAGCAAGCCGATGCGATTCTCGCCGCGTTGCCGAAACTCGCCGCCGACGCGGCCCGCGAAATGGCAACGTACGACGATGATGTTGCCGGCGGATTGATGGTGCGCGAGCTGTTGCAATTTACTGACCAAATGACGGTTCGCGAAGTGATCGAACAACTCAGCCAGCGCCAGGAAGAATACCGCGACTATGACGTTCAATATGCTTATGTGTGTGACGCCCAAGGACGATTGATCGGCGTGCTGCCGATGCGGAATTTGCTGTTCTCAAAGCCCGCCACGCCGCTGGCCGATTTGATGATTCGCGACCCCTTGGCCGTCAC
Source organism: Pirellulaceae bacterium (assembly GCA_041753075.1). GTDB lineage: Bacteria > Planctomycetota > Planctomycetia > Pirellulales > Pirellulaceae > UBA6163. The sequence goes on along the minus strand of JBGSVE010000055.1, from coordinate 13,225 downwards.
GGCAACGACGACACTGGACGAGTTGATCGAGCTCTTTGATTCGCACAAATACCTCGGTGTTCCGGTGGTTGACGTTTCCGGTGTGCTCAAGGGTGTGGTGCATCGCCAAGCCGTCCATCGCGAAGAAACTCGCGCCGCCGAGAGCGATTACTTGAAGAGCCAAGGTATCGTTGGCGGTGAGGAATTGCGCAACATGCCCGTTTGGTTGCGCGCCCGGCGGCGGCTCAGTTGGTTGAGCATCAACATTGTCTTGAACATTGGCGCTGCCGCCGTGATCGCGCTCTATCAAGACACTTTACAATCGGTGATCGCGCTGGCGGTGTTCTTGCCAATCATCAGCGACATGAGCGGTTGCAGCGGCAATCAAGCGGTCGCCGTCAGTATGCGGGAAATGTCACTCGGCCTGCTCCGCCCCACGGAGATGTTTCGCGTCTGGATACAAGAAGCGGGCGTTGGCATCATCAACGGTGCGGCACTGGGCATTTTAATCGGGCTCGTTGCCTTGATCTTTGATGGCAATCCTTATCTTGGATTGGTGGTGGGCTTGGCGTTATTCCTAAACACGTTCATCGCGGTCTCGATCGGCGGGATTGTGCCGTTGGTGCTCAAGCGATTCGGCGTCGACCCGGCCGTAGCCAGCGGACCGCTACTCACAACGGTGACCGATATGTGTGGCTTTTTTCTAGTGCTGGGACTCGCCACGTTAATGCTCGCGAGGCTTACCTAGCTGTCCGCCGCAATTCAAAATTGTAGAACGCCTCAACCCAAACACTTAGCATTCGTTCCTAAGTCTCTAAAAACGACAATGTCACGTTACCCTTGCGACGGATGTCCCAGGTTTCCATTGGCAATAACGTCAAGTCAAAGAACTTGTCGGTCTCAACGACCAGTTGGCTGCGCGGCGGGGCAAGCTGCGCCGTCACACGCAGCAGCTCGAACATTCGTTCGGTGTCTTCGGTCCACAGCACATAAGGCGGACAAAAATAAACCACCCACGGTGACGTGCCGCTTGGTGGTTGGTCGCTTGGTGGTTGGTCGCTTGGCAGGGCCGCTGCGGCGTGATTTGCCGCAAAACCTCGCATCGCCGCCGGTGCGATCCGAAACGTGTCGCCGGTGAGGACTTCGAGTTGCGACGTAATGCCGATCGCGTCCGCCGATTTGCGGATCGTCTTGGCGGCATGCCCACTTTTCTCCATCGCGATTGAATGGACGCTGCCGCGGCTGATCGACTCAATCGCCAGCACACCGGTGCCGGCGAACAAATCCCAAGCGACGGTGTTTTTGATCGCGGGACCGAGAATGTTGAACAGTGTTTCACGAATACTGTCTTTCATCGGTCGCGTGTTGCGGTCACCAAGGTACATCACACCCCGACCGCGCATGCGGCCGCCGATGATTCGCAATTTGGTCGGGCGAATTTTTTCGGGAGTCGTCGGTGCGATGTCTGTGCGCACGCGCGGCACACGTTTTCGCCGTCCGGTTCGGTTCGAAACGGCATCGTCTTCGGAAAATGGAGATTCTTCGGGTTCGCTTGTCATGTCAAATCATTGTAACGATCGGCGGACGATTTTGGGCAAGCTCGCCCCGTCGCTAAATGATGGGACTGCGATAAAATTTTGCCCAATCGTTTTGCCCTGCCGCTAATTGCATCGCAAATCACGCATTTCCATCCGCTGACGCCACCGATTGCTATGCCACTTTGGCAAATTGATATTTACCCCGCCGAAGGTTTTCCCGACCGCGAGGGCGCGCGAACTAGCACGCAAATCGCCGAACTCGGGTTGGGCGATGTGCCCGTTTCGTTCGTTCGCGGTTATCTGGTCCAAGGCGATTTGGACCTCGACGCGGCGACTCAAATGGCGGTCACTTTGCTGAGCGATTCGATCACCGAACGAACCGTGGTGGCCGAAGTCGGTGACGATTGTTTGACCGAACCACCGGACGACAACGCGACGCTCATTCACGTCATGCCCAAACCAGGCGTGATGGACCCGGTCGCGGACAGCACCGTGGCGGCGGCGATAGACAGCGGTTGGCCAGTCCAAGCGGTGCGGACGATGTGCAAGTATTGGTTGCCCGAATTGCCCGCGGAGCAACTTGATTGTATCTGTCGTCGCGCGTTGTCAAACGATTCGGTCGAGCAAGTGGTCGTCGGGCCGTTGCAATTGGAACGGTTGGCCGTCGGCGGAGCTTACTCGTTTGAACTGAAGACAATCACGATTCGCAACCTCGACGACGCGGGCCTAGTCGCGCTGTCGCGCGATGGCCAATTGTATCTGACGTTGGTCGAGATGCAGACGATTCGCGATCACTTCGTCGAACTGGGTCGCGAGCCGACGGACATCGAACTGGAAACACTTGCGCAGACATGGTCCGAACATTGCAGCCACAAGACACTCGGCGGTCGCATCAACTATCGCGGTCCGGGCGTTGATGGAACTCCCGGCGGCGACCATCGCCAATACCAGAGCATGCTCAAGGAAACGATTTTCGCCGCGACACAAACGCTGCGCGCCGCTGCGGGCAAAGACGACTTATGTGTGAGCGTTTTCAAGGACAACGCCGGCGTTGTCAAGTTCAATGATGAATTTCACGCCTGCTTCAAAGTCGAAACGCACAACCATCCGTCGGCGCTGGAACCTTACGGCGGAGCAAACACAGGGTTGGGCGGTGTGATTCGCGATCCGTTGGGCACGGGCATGGGCGCCAAACCGGTTTGCAACACTGATGTGTTTTGTTTCGCACCGCCGGATACACCGGTCGAGTCGTTGCCGCCGGGCGTTTTGCATCCGCGCCGCGTGATCAATGGCGTTGTCGCGGGGGTTCGTGACTATGGCAACCGCATGGGCATTCCGACGGTCAATGGTGCGATCTACTTTGACAAGCGATACCTTGGCAACCCGTTGGTCTATTGTGGCAACGTTGCGATGATTCCCGTCGGCATGGAATCGAAACGCGTCATGCCCAATGATTTGATCGTGGCGATGGGCGGACGAACCGGACGCGATGGCATTCACGGTGCGACGTTTTCATCCGCCGAATTGACCAGCGAATCGGAATCGTTGTCCGGCGGTGCGGTGCAAATTGGCAATGCGATCACTGAGAAGATGGTGATGGACGTGTTGCTCGAGGCGCGCGACCGCGGGCTCTATAACGCGGTGACAGATTGTGGTGCCGGAGGATTTTCGAGCGCCGTGGGCGAGATGGGCGAAGAGCTTGGTGCCGAGGTTTGGTTGGAAAAATGTCCGCTGAAATATGACGGGTTGAGCTACACCGAAATCTGGATCAGCGAAGCACAAGAACGGATGGTCTTGGCCGTGCCGGTTACGAAGTGGGATTCGCTCAAAGCGTTGTGCGAGAGTGAAGGTGTCGAGGTCGCGGCGATTGGTGAGTTTCTGCCGACGGGCCGGTTGCATTTGACTTATGCCGGCAAGACGGTCGGCGATTTGTCGATGCAGGTGTTGCACGAAGGCCGTCCGCCAATCATTCGCGACGCGGTTTATTCACCGCCGCTGGCGGAGCCGTTGTCGGGCGGATCGGCAGCGACGGGGACACTCGATCAAGCCGCCGCGACGAAGTCGTTAATGAACATCGTCGGATCGCTTAACGTGGCCAGTAAGCATTGGGTGATTCGCCAATATGACCACGAGGTCCAAGGCGGCAGCGTCGTCAAGCCGTTGGTCGGACCACAATGCGATGGACCCAGCGACGCGGCGGTGATTCGTCCGCTGGCCCAATCGCGTCGCGGTCTTGTGATCGCTTGTGGCATGAATCCGCATTTCGGCGATTTCGATACTTATCACATGGCGACGTCGGCGATCGACGAAGCGATGCGAAATGCGGTTTGCGTCGGTGCCGATCCGTCGCGCATTGCGATCTTGGACAACTTCTGTTGGGGCTACACCGACAGGCCGGAAACCTTGGGGTCGCTTGTCCGCGCGGCGATCGCTTGCCATGACGCCGCCGTCGCTTTGGGCACGCCATTCATCAGCGGCAAGGACAGCTTGAACAACGAGTTCAGCTACTTCGACGACGCGGGTGCAAAGCAATCAATCTCGATTCCGCCGAGTCTGTTGATTAGCGCGATGGGCCAAATCAATGACATCGGATTGGCTGTCACGATGGATTTGAAACGCGCCGGCAACGCAATTTATCTGGTCGGCCAAACGCACCAAGAACTTGGCGGTTCGCATTATTCGCTGGTCAACGGTTTGTGCGGCGGTGAGGTGCCGAAGGTCGATTTGCCGCGCGCGAAGTTGACGTTCGCCACGGTCCATGCGGCGATGCAAAAACGTTTGATTCGCAGTTGCCATGATTTGAGCGAAGGTGGTTTGGCGGTGACGGTCGCGGAGATGTCGATGGCCGGGCGGTTGGGAGTTCGCGTTGATGCGGCGGGTCTCGAAGCCGAACTCGATGACGTGGGGCGATTGTTTGCCGAATCGAACACGCGGTTCGCAATCGAAGTCACGCGCGAGAACGAGCCGACGATCGCAAGTCGGTTCAATGATGCCAACGTGCCGTTGCGGCGAATCGGTGAGGTGACGGGTGATGATCGCGTCGTGATTTCGATTGGCGAGAACAAGCTAGTTGATGAGCCAATCGAGGCGCTAGTCAGTCGTTGGAAGTCGCCGCTGGATTGGTGAGCCCAGTGTCCTAATTCGCCTAAATCACCCAGTCTCCTGCGATTTTTTGTTGAGTGAATAATCGCGGTCCCATTGTCCGATACCGATTAGACGAATCAATCGCCAGCATCGCTTTTTGACAACTTGACCCACGGATCGGGACCGCTTGATGATTCTCAGCCAGCGAAGGCTCGACGTTTTGCGACGACGCACATTGCTATCGCTAGCATTGCTGTCTGCCGGTTTGGCCGCCCAACCGGGGGTGTTGTTCGCAGTGGACGACGAGACGACGATCGAGTTGGCTCCGCCATCAAACCATCTTCGCATTCTGCCGACGTTGAAAGTCCAATCCACTGACGGGAAGCCCAAGGTCAAGGCGATGTTGGTCAGCGACGGGTGGCGTGCCCGCGACGCGATCAACGCGTTGGCACCGTTGGTTGATCCCAAACCGGAGGCGGCGAAATCGACTGAACCGGGGTTCAATTTGCGCGGTCCCGAAACCGATGCGAATAGCGACAGCAGCGTGCTGCGGATCATCACGCCGCCGGCCACTGAGCCAGCCGCGGCGTCGCTTAACAAACCCGCATTGGCGCGACCCAACGAGTCGTCATTGCACGCGATGTTTGGACCGGGCGCAAACTCCGCTCCGCAATCCGAGCCGGCGGCGCGTGTGGCGTCGAAGTTAGCTCCGACAGGGCAAAATGATACTCGTTCCGCTGGTGACCTCGATTGGTTGCCCGGTCGGGACACAAAACCGAACAAGCCGACTGCGAACCCGGAACAGAATGAGCCCGCAGCGGGCAAGCAAAAACCGCCTGCGTTGAATGTTGAAGGCATGTCCGTCGAACCGCCAGCGGAACCGGACGATGTTGATGAAAGCGACCTGAATTCGGCGTTGATTGAGCCAGTGCTGAATGAACCAGTGCCAACGAGCGAAGTCGCCGGCCGCGCTCCGCTGGCGGTGCGCGATTTAAAAATCGGCCGCGACGGAACGCTTGATCCGCCGTCGATCGTCAATGCAAAACCGAAGGGTTCCGCTTCGGCTGCGGCCAAGCCGATCAGCAACGGTGACTTGGCACGCCAATCGATCAGCGACGAAGCCGCCGAATTGACGCCGTTGCCACCGCCAACGCCCGAGCTTGCGGTGGTGCCAACGTCACGCGACCGCGTCACATCAAGCGGCGAACTTGCCCTCGGCGTGGGATTGCTTGCCAATGTGAACCGCATCTCTGCGTCGGCGGCGCGATTGCGCTCGGCGGTCGAACGCACGCTGAATCATTATTGGTCCAAGCCCGAGGATGCTGCCGAGCGGACGCATTGGGGCATGTTCCATAACATCATGGTGTACGACAAAGACACGCAGATCATTGTCAACAAGAAGCGTTACAACGCGGTCGCGTGGATGGCTGGCAATAACGCGTGTCGCAATCAATTGTTGTTTGAAGAAGATTCGCGCGGCATCAATGTGACGACCGGCGTTGGCGTCCAGGGGCACCAAGGCCAGATGCTTGCCGTGTTCGGATTGATTGATGTACCGGCCAGTTATCCGTTGTACGTGGGCCGTAATAAGTATTCGGTGGCCGATGTGATTCGACGCGAAATGGCGGATTGCCAAAGCGGCAACGAGTTGACTTTCACGTTGATCGGTTTGTCGCATTACATCGATACTGATTCGACGTGGGTCGCCGCTGATGGTCAAGATTGGAACTTCGAGCGGCTGATTCAAGAAGAGTTGGCCCAACCGATCGTCGGCTCGGCTTGCGGAGGGACGCATCGCTTGATGGGTTTTGCGCATGCGCTGCGCCGTCGGCGGGCCGAAGGCAAACCAATCACGGGCCAATGGGAACGCGCCGACCGGTATATCGATGATTTCGTTACCTACACGTGGCAATTGCAAAATCGCGATGGCTCGATGAGCACGGCTTGGTTCGAGAAAGTTGACGATAACGGCAACATGGATCGCAAGGTGCAAACGACGGGACACATTGTCGAGTTCCTGTTGACGGCGCTGCCGGACGACCAATTGCAAAGCCCACAAATGCTGCGTTCAATCGATTTCCTAGTCACGACGTTGTACGCAGAACGCGGCCATGATTGGCAAGTCGGGCCCAAGGGACACGCATTGCGAGCGCTTGCGATGTACGAGCGCCGCGTCTTCGGTCGCGCTGATCCATGGCGACCTGTTGCCGTTGCCCGCCGCTCGGCGTCCAGCGCGGCGCGGTAGCGCGTTGTTCCAAATCGGTTTTAGCGTCGTGAGCGGAAGGGCGCTAGCCACCGGTAGCGTAAAATACCGGCGGCTAGCGCCGATCCGCTCACCATGCTCTTCGCGACAAATTTTCATTCGCCAACACCGCCGCTTCGCAAATTCGACTAGGATTAAACCGCCACCGATTTTGGCAACGTTTTGATCCCTTTTCTCTTGGCCCTGGTGTCGCCCACGACCCAGGGTGGACGAATAGTCCGAAGCTCGGCGATGGCTCAACAGCGACTCACAAAAAGCGGTATGGCGATCATTCGCGCAGCGCGAACGTTGATGGACGACGCCAGTATTGATGCAATGCTGTTGCTGTTTGATGGTGCAGCCGATTGGAAAAAAACGTTCGACTTAACCAAGGGAACGTCCAAGCCCGTCATCGTCGCTGCGGACTCGCAGACTGACCTTGAGGGTGCCAAAGAAGCGGGCTTGATTCCGCTGGCGCTAAACAAAGAAAAAGCTCCGCTGCTGGAACGGCTGCAGCATGCGCTATTGGAAGCCGCCGCCGACGAGCTGATCTGTCCCAACGGCAACGTGCTGGCGGTCTACAGTGGCTTTCAACAAGGCCGCTTCGATTCGATCAGCCTCCTGCAGCTCGACGAACGGATGCGCCGATTGACGTCGCGTGATTTGCAAAGTTTGGAAAGCAGCGTGCCGCTGAAAACCGTTAAGGCGGTCGTCGACTTGGCGGTACAAATTGGTCGCGAGGGCCGCGAGGGAAAACCGGTGGGCACAATATTCGTCGTTGGCGATACGCGACATGTCTTGGAACACAGCACCGACGGCGGTACGGATCCGTTTCGTGGCTACAACAAAAAGTTTCGCAACCTCTGCGACCCCAAGGTCCAAGATGATGCCAAGGAGATTGCTCAGCTTGACGGTGCGTTTGTGGTTAATCCCGATGGCGTGATTGAACGTAGTCGCCAGATGCTGGAGGTCACGCATGAAGACCTGACGATGAGCAAAGGGCTCGGCTCGCGACACTGGGCCGCCGCGGCGATTACGCGTCGCACCAAGGCGTTATCGGTCGTGGTCAGCCAATCAACCGGTACCGTGCGGTTATATCAAAATGGCAACCTGGTGATTCGCATCGAGCCGATGGATAAGGCGGTCAAGTGGCAAGAGTTCGCGTTCGTGTCGCCCGGTTCAAATCCCGAGGCCGAGAAAAAGTAACCGCTACTTCCGGGCGGTGCGCACCGGGCCGGTCACCAGCGTTTCGATCATCCGGGCGCGGTATTCCATCAGGCTGTTGGGGCCTTGAAAACCGACCACTGTTTCGTCCCAGTCCAGTTGCTTGCTCATCACCCGTCCGCCATCGATGTCGAATCGAATCGTGCCGTTGCTGAGTTGTTGCAGAAGCTGCGCCTTGATCGACTCGTCTTCCATTGGCGTCAACACTTCGCTGCGAATCGACAACGTCGCGACGCCGGTTTCAACTTTCTCGAGCGTGTAGACTTCGCGGACCTTCATCGTCTTGATTTCAATCCCCTCGCCGCGAACCTTGACCTCGCGTGGCACATTCCACGAACCACCAATGGCAACTGGTTCATCCGGCAACGAAATCGTCAAACCGCCCATGCCCAGTTGCGATTCGGTGCCGCCGTGCGTAACGCGATCGGTTTCCTGGCCGCGTGGATTGATCGAAACGGTGGACAACGGACTGCCGATTTGTTGGGCAACTTTCTCGAACTCGATCGGTGGCTTTTCGCCGGCTTCGCTGTTCCAGCGCAACTCCGGTTTCTCGCCGGTCTGCTGCATCATTTCGACCTTGGCGACGCTGTGATCAAACGTCATCGAGCCCGACTTCGCCGGCTTCTGGAACGTCCACACTTTTTCGCTGACGGTGTGAACCTGCGACACCTCCTCGACACCGCGCAACCGCGTCTTTGTCTTGGCGATATGCGTCACTTCATAGCTAACCGTTTCGGTAGGATCGAAGCGGTAGCGAAGCGTGTATTGTTTGGCGGCTTCGGCGGCGCGAACCGACGAAGTCACGCGCAAGCTGCTAATTCCGCAGCTAAGAAGTACGATGCTGAAAACAAAAGCGTTGCGATTCACGACGCGCCTCCCTGGCGTGGTGCGGGACATAAGAAAACGAAGTTTCGCAAAAACCCAGTTTCACGGCAACGTCAATCCGTCGCCGTCAATCCGGTTGGACAACGTGAACGCTGGAGGCCAGTTGTTGTAGCGCGCTTTGCTGGATCGCGTCGGCGTCGGTTCGGCTCTCGTGTGCCAAGGCTTGTTTGCGCGTCCCCAGCTTGCCAATGCGAACGACCGGTTCGCCCGGCTTGACCGATGGCAGCGTACTGACCCCCAGCACGACGCCTTCGAACGGCGAAAAGAGCTGGTTCTGGTTCTCATTCAACAAACTGCAATTCGTGGCCAGCGGTTGATCTTGGCGAACGACATCACCGGGCGCGACGTGCATTTGAATTAGCCCACCGCGTTCGGCGCGAACCCACTTGGTCCGGCTGACGATCGTTTGCTGGGCTGGCTTCACCCGCTCGCCGCCGATCATCTTCAAATGCTGCAGGATGTTCATCACGCCGCGCGTCATGCAATCGATGATTGCCGTCTCCATTTTCCAAACCTCGCCGCCCTCGACCACAACGGTCGGCACCCCGTTGTCCGTCGCCGAACGGCGCAGCGAACCGACCGGGCCGGCTCCGTCAAGAATGATCCCCGCACCGAACACCTCGGCCAACTCGCGGCATTTGAGGTTATCCAAATCAGCGCGAACGTTCGGATAATTGGTTCGTCTGACCGCAGCGGTATGCAAGTCGATACCGAAATCCGATGGCGCGATCAATTGGTCAAAGATCATCCGCGCCATTCGCGACGACATGCTGCCGGTCTTCGATCCAGGAAAACAACGATTTAAATCACGGCGATCGGGAAGGTATCGCGAATGCCGTTCATAACCAAGAATGTTTAAGACGGGTACAAGAATCAATGTCCCGGCGGCGAGTTCCCATGTTTGATCGGCGAGCAATTGCCGAATCGCACCGGTGCCGTTGAGTTCATCGCCGTGTAGCGCCGCGGTGACGAAAACCTGAGGTCCGTCGTCGAGCCCGCGACGCACGTGCATCGGAATCGTAATGTTGCGGCTACTATAAGATTCCGAGATCACCATTTCGGTGTTCACACGCTCGCCAGGCTGCAGCCGGATATCGGGATAATAAGTTCGTTTCATTTTGAATTCTCACGGCGGCGGACAAATCGGCCATGTGGTTTGTAATTTCCACTTTGGCCTGGGCATTCTGCACCACACGCAGCACTCGCACCGAATTGTTTCGCCAATCGGGGTTTTGGTGCAGAAGATGCGCCAGCAGCAACATCAATTCGCCAAACGTTGTCATTGTCGTGATTGTTTTGGCCGCCAAGACGATCAACATCGCCGTGATGGCTGGCGTCCCTGCGAAAAACGACTTGCAACTCAGCCCGTCGGGGTGGCGACGACACGTTCTTCGTAGGGCTGGACCACGACAAAACCGCTACCGTCGAATTCCATCTGGATCGATTCGCCACTGCCGCGTCCAATAAATGTCTTCAGCGACATATCGGTCTTGAACGCGGGCTTGAGCGAACCCGACCAAGCGATCGTCGCGTTCGGATCGGTACGCACGGGATGGCCGGGCTGGACCATCAAAGTCAACGGTTCAAAGTGGGTTGTGATCGCAATCAATCCGGGGCCCTGCAGGCGAACGTTGAACAGACCGCTGGAAACCATCGCGCCGAGACTTTTCATCATTGTGATGTCGTACTTCATGGTTGTTTCGAACGCCATCAAGTCGTTGCCGTTAACGACGATCGCTTCGTTGGCCAAATGCAGAATCTGCACCGTCTTGCCGCTGTCCGCCAAATACAAACGCCCTCGCCCGCTGGCCTTGGTCAACCGCGTGCCTTCGCCAGTGAGCGCCTTTTTGAAAAAATTACCGACGCCGCGTTCGAGAATTCCTTCGCGTGAAAATTTGATCGCCCCCACGTAAGCGACCATCGAACCGGTTTTCGTCCAAATGTCCCCGTCCAGGTTGATTTCCAACATGCGGTCGTTTTCGAGTTGAAAAAAGTCATTTGCCTGGTCGTCTTGGCGGGTGGCACGAATAAATTCTTCCAGGGTGGTGCGGGTCATAAAAGGGAACCGAAACGCGGTTGTGATCGATTGTCTGGGAAATAGAACGCAGTTAGTCTATCATGCAGGTTCTCCGATGATGATCTGGCGGATCACCTTCAAGTTCAACTCCCACCTGTAGCTTTTATCAAGGAATCGAATTCGATGAAAAAAATTCGCGCCAAACGTGGTTCGCGTCGTCAATTTATGGGCCAATCCGCTGCCATCGGCGCGGGGTTTTGGCTCGGCACACAACCTGTTGCCAAGTCGCAAGAATCAGCCCTGCAATCGCTTAGCGCCGCCTGCATCGGTGTCGGCGGCAAGGGCGGCAGCGACACCAGCCACATCGCCGAACAAGGCGTCGCAATTGTTGGGTTGTGCGATGTCGACCAAGGCAACGTTGATAAGAAGCTGCGTGAATTTCCCGATGCGGCACAATTCGCCGACTTCCGCGAAATGCTTGACCAGCTTGGCGACAAAGTCGACATCGTGACCGTTTCCACACCCGACCACACGCACGCCGCCGCAGCCGTTAAAGCGATGCGGATGAAGAAGCATGTATATTGCCAAAAGCCATTGACCTGGTCGATTCGCGAAGCACGGTTGATGCGCGAGACAGCCGAACAAGCCGGTGTGATTACGCAAATGGGTAATCAAGGAACCAGCGAAGATGGACTGCGCGAAGCCGTTGAAGTCATTCGCTCGGGCGCCATTGGCGACGTAAACGAAGTTCATATTTGGTCGAACCGTCCGATTTGGCCACAAGGCAAGGGCCGTCCCGCCGGCTCCGATCCGATTCCCGCAGGTCTCAACTGGGACGCTTGGATCGGCCCTGCACCGATGCGTCCCTACAAGGCGGGCGAATATCACGCGTTCAATTGGCGCGGTTGGGTTGACTTCGGCACCGGAGCACTCGGCGATATGGCTTGCCATACAACGAACCTGTCGGTCATGGCGCTGGAGTTGTGGGATCCGGTCGCGGTCACGGCGGTGAAGAACCCAGGCATTTTCGAGGGCGAGACTTATCCCGCCAGCACGATGCTCAAGTTTGAATTCCCCGAGCGTAACGGTTTGGCCGCCTGCAACTTCTATTGGTACGACGGTGGTAATCTGCCGGGCGATGAGATCATCAGCCAATTGCCGCCCGCGTTCCAAAAGCGAGTGCAAGAACAGCGCGAAGGCAAGAAGAAGACCAGCGGTGCGGTGGTCGTCGGTAGCAAGGGCATGTTGTTTTCGCCTGACGATTACGGTGCCAAGTACGAGTTGTTGCCCGAGACCGATTTCAAGGACTACAAGGTGCCGGAGCAAACATTGCCACGCATCCCGTTCAGCGCCGGCGGTGACCAACGGCACAAGTGGGAATTCGTCAGCGCGGTCAAGGGCGAATATGCTCCGGGCACGATGTCGAATTTCGGTTACGCCGGTCGCTTGACCGAAACAATTTTGGTTGGCAATTTGGCGACCCGAGCTGGCGAAGGCCAACGGATCGAGTGGGACGCCAAGTCGTTGACCAGCAAGAACGTCCCCGAGATCAACCAATTCGTCCAGCGTGAATATCGCGACGGTTGGGCCATCCAGGCGTAGAGCAATCAGTCGCCTCACGCTAGCGTGCGGATGATCCTTTATGGTAGCCGAAGTCGCCAGACTTCGGAAAACACGGGGCGTCCGAACTCTGGCGAGTTCGGCTACCCCAATAATTGACCGCTCGTTCCTAAGCCCAATGTCGGAAAATCTCACAGCCTCTTCGCGTTCTCATTGAGGTCGTCGACGTTGGCCCTGCGCCACTGCGCGAGCGTTCTCCAAGCCTTTTTCAGTGCGAAACGATCCGCTACCAGCGGACGCTCGCACACGCATGCCGTCCCGAACGATCGTTTCCAAAGTGATCAAGCAAACCACCGTGCTCGGTGCGGAAGTCACTGACGCGATAATGGTTGACTGAAACTCCACCACAAATCCCCCTGTAGGGAAAATCATGCGTGGTCAGTTCGGTAACCTTACGAGCACTGGTGACACCTTCAAGTGTCGCAAACAGCCAAAGTGCAAAGAGTCGGCTCATACAATTCGGTCCATCCGGGTTTATCGTGGATAGGCAGGAAGTGCTGTTGGATTTTTTGAGGGATGGCTCCCGTGTCCAAAGTGACTGAAGGACGATCCTGTGCCGTACAATTGACGTGCCGGGTGAAGCGGACTGAAGCTCTGCGGGGACGCAACTTTGGAAGCAATAGCCCGGTCGACCGT
>JBGSVE010000054.1:0-107762 GCA_041753075.1 Pirellulaceae bacterium | reverse complement strand
CGTTGTCATTGCCCAAATCGGCGTCGTTGCTGGCCGCCAGCGTCAACGTCAAATTCGTGCCGAAGCCCATGCCAGTAACAAGCGTGTCGAGATTCAGCGTCGCGGTTCGCCAGTTCGCGGTGTTGTTGTCCGGCGAAGCGTTGGCATCCAGCGCAGCCGGATCGAAATCGATGAACGTATTGGTGTTCGTGCCGTCAGAAATCGATGCCCGGAAGAAATCGCCGACATCGTGAACCGTATCGTTGATCCAGTAGTTGAACGTCAGAAAGCGATTGGTGAATCCGGCGACGTCGAACGTTTCGAAGACAAGTCGCAGTTCGCCATCGGCGTCATTGAGCTCGAAATTACGTTCGGCGTTGCCAACGGCCAAGCCGCCGGCTGAGATGTTGGGCGAGAAATTGCCGTTGAAAGTATTGACGCCGATGAAGTCGCTGCCGTCTTCTTGCGTCAGCGTCGCCGGGCCGTTACCGCCGGTGTTGCGCGAATCAAACCAGAACGTGGCAAAATCAAGTTGCGGTCCGCCCGTGTTGAATGATCCCGTATTCGTCAATTGCGATCCGCTGGGCAGATTATCGGATGTCTGGGTGTTGCCGGTTAGCAGGTTGAAATCTTGCTCGGCCAGCACGGACGTGATCCCCAGCGTGGTGAAATTCCATGTCGTGGCGTCAGCGATTCCGGCATAGAAATTCGACGCCGCATCGCGGAACGCGGTCGCGGGAATGTTGACATACAGCCCGCTGGACGTCGGCAAATTAGCAGCCGGATTGATGTTGACAATGTTGCCCGTCACGATCACTTCGGCGCTGGTCACATCGATTGTCGAAACGACCGAATTGTCGCTCAGGCGATGGACCGTGATGTTGCCGGTGCCCTTGATGACGTTCTCGCTGAACGTGACGACCAAATTATCTTCGGCGAACACTGCGGTCGCGTTGTCAACGGGCTTGAGCGTCGTGACAGTTGGCACAGTGCCGTCGAGTGACCAAGTTTCGATCGCGCCGGAAACCAATGCGTTGCTATCGATATCCTGAATGTCCGAAACGCTGAGCGTCAACGTGTAGGCACCGTCAATGGCCGTCAGACCGCTGAGGTTACCGAGCGTAAACGTAGTGTTGTCGCCGGAAGTCAATGTTTCGCTGCCGTTGAACAGATTGGCACCGCCGTCGCGGGTCAAAGCCAAATCGGCGACGTTGAAGTTAACAACCGGTTCGCTGAACACAATCTGGATCGACGTAACCGGCACGTTGCGCGGGTCAGGCGTGACCGGCGTGATCGCGACGGTCGGCGCGATGACTGTCGCCGGTACGCTGGAGATCACAATGTCATCGATGCCGATAAATTCATCGGTGCCAACAGCGTTGGTTGTGATGACGCGTACTTGAACTTGCGATTGGTTGTTCGCAATCGCGGGAAGCGTCACATCAATCGCGGTTACAAGCGTTGCTAAGCTCGGCCCCGTGGATGCGTCGGCGACGTAACCGCCGGGCAAGTTTGTCCATTCTCCTATTGAACCGGTGCGAAATTGCAATGCAACCTGCTGAATTGCATCGACTGCGCCTGCGTCAATATCGCGCAAATTATATTGAACACGAATGTCTTGGCGACCAACGGCATTCAGGTGGAACTGCAGGTTGGGCGCATCACCCGTTCCCGAGCCCTGCAAGGCGACAACGGGGTTGGCAATTTCAAACTCGACAACACCACCACTGTTAAACACATCGGGATCGGTACGATTCGCATTGACGTCGATCGGCCCCGATAAATCGGCAATCAACGTTTGCGGATCAGCCCCTGTTACAGTCGTTAGATCATCACCGCGATAGCCAATGATGCTAGGCACGACCGACCAATCGTCGTCAACGCTTATCAGACTGGTGTTGGTCCAGTCTTGCGTAAAGCTGCCGCCCGATAGCGCAAAATAAGTTCCATCGAGCACCATGCGGTTTTCGAGACGTTCCACTAAGTTGCGGCGGTTCAATCGACGACGTTGTGACCGTGCACTGGCACGCAATCGGCGTGGCAAAGACGTCGATTTCGCCGTCGCTGGGCCGAGACTGTTGAACTGGCTGAATGACTTCAAGAACTTCATGGGAAACAGACCTTTAATAGTGAAAATAGAACAAATATTGCAGTTGACCGACAAACCGGCGATATCGAATTGACCGATTGTAGCGACAAATCACATCCAAACGTAAAAATGGGCAGTTTATACGCGCTTTCCCATAGGGAAAACTCCACTCTGGCCCACAGCACGCCATTATTGCGTTCTTTGGGCTAGCAAAAATCCATCGAATCGAAATGTGCTCCGTTGCAGCTATGAGTTAGTGTCGCTCACATGAGCCGTTTGGGTGCTTGGCTGGTTTATTAGCCGCTTTGGCGTTTGCCACGGTTCTCCCGGAAATAACCGTGGCTAACGCCAAAACGACTAATCCTAAAACTAAGATGCAACGCAGCCCTAGAACAGTTCTCCTCCATCGAGTAGATCGAGGTCATCCTGGTCACCGAGATTCTTGAAGAACGCATCGACGGCGGGCGAGTAAACCGCGCCAGGCGTCGAGCCACCGCCAAAGTTCAGCGGACCAGGTGTGCCAGCGGGCAATGCGCCGTTGAAGTTCGCCGCAAAATTGCCCAAGTCACCACCGTTGATGCTGCCATCGGAATTAAAGTCGGCGTTGATGTTGTAGGCAGGCAGCGGGAACGCCTGGTTGAACGCTGCGGAAAAGGGCGTCAAGTCAGCGCCATTGACGCCGCCACTGAGGTTGCTGTCGCCGACCAAAACCGAGAACAGCAGGTCGAAATTGCCACCGGCACCGCCAACCAAATCACCGTCCAATTGGTTGCCCGCCGCATCGGTGACGCTCTGCGAAACACCAATGCGGAAATTATCGCGTAACAATTGCGACGACAAATTGATGACGCCGCGATTGTTCACCGTGTCGTAGGAAACCGTTGACACACTGGCGTAGTCCGGCGTGTTGACGCCCAGAAGGCGGAAATTAGCTGCGCTGAAACCAACGACCGGCTCACTGAACTGAACAACAATTCGGTTGAGGTTGCCGTTGGGAATCTGCAAGCCAGCGGTGACCGCCAGTCCGATGCCGTTACCGGCTCCCGCGCCGCCACCGTCAAACGGGTCCTGGCCGCCGGGCAACCAAGCGGAATTGACCAAGAAAATCCCCGTCACCGTGGGTGGAATTACGTCGGCGTTATCGTTGTCGGTGATGTTGGCGGTGACTCCGGCGATCGGCAAACCGACGTAATCGAGCGCCGTAGAAGTGATGGTGTGAACGATCGAACCGGTGTGTGGTCCTTCGGCGATCGCATCGTCAAACGCGGTGACGGTCACGACTTGGGGCGTCGCCCAGTTCACTGAATCAAAAACTCGCGTCACTGCGACACCGGCTCCGGCACCGAGATCAAGTTGCGCATCGGGAGTGACCGTGACCGTTACCATGCCGGTTGGCTGAGTGTTCAAAACGATCGTATACGTGTCCGTCGCACCACCTTCGGTCACATCGGTCGTGCCGCCGGACTGCGTGATCGTGACGCCCGCGGGAGCGAAGTTGTTCGCGGCTCCGATATGGTCCAGTCGCGCCCCGGCCAGCGAAGCCGGGAAAGTTTGCGCGGCGGGGAACGCCAAATTGGGTGCCGTACCCGTCAATCCACCACCGACCCAATCGGCTGCGGTCGAGCCGGTCGAGTTGCCGATGCGGGCGACGTAGTTGGCGGTGTTGGTACCGGTTGAAATCACCACGCCGCTGGCGATCGGCGTTCCCTCGGCAAACGTGATGTTTGAGTACGAAATGTCATTGTCTTGGTCGATCACGGCAATCTGGTCAACCACGTTCCAACCCGCGAAAACGGTTCCGTCGATGGCACCGTCATTGTTTGCGTCGATGTCATCGGTCAACGTCGGTGCAGTGCTGGTGGTAATTAGAAAGAACGTTGCGGCGGGGTTTTCGATATCAGGCACATTGCCGTCGGACTGAAAACCGGCAGCCGCATAACTGACAACATTGGCACCCGCAGCGGTGGCGTAGGTGTTGCCGACCTGAGTAATAACGAGAAAACCGTTGCTGCCAAAGGTCAAGCCACTGAGGTTGTAGATTGTTTGCACATCACCGGCGCTGGAAACATCGCCTTCGATCGCCACGAGATAGGTTCCCGCGGGAATCACCGACGAAGCCGCACCGCGAATTTCAACATACTCGTTCGGAGAATCCGTGCCCGGTGGATTGAACAAAACTTCGTTGATGAACAAGTCCAGCGGCGGATTGTCGTTGTCAATCACGTCCGCGACAACGCTGGGGATCGTCGTCGTCAACGGATAGTTCGCCGCGTCGGCCGTTGCGGTCACGGCATGTGTGATCGTGCTGGTGTGCGGTCCTTCGGCAACGGCGTCATCGACGGCGCGAACTGTGATCGTCTGCGGCGCAGTGGTCGTGAAAGTCAACACGGCGGTCGATGCGAAATTCGTCCCATCGCTGCTAACCTGTGATTGAGCGTCCGCAGTGACAGTAACTTGAACAGCACCGGCCGGCACCGTGACTAGCGACAAGTCGTAGGTGTCGGTGACACCCGCTTCGCTGAGTAGTGTCGTTCCGCCGGACTGGGTTACCGTCACGCCAGGAATCAGGCTCTCATCATCAATGACGATCAATTCGGCGCGGGAAGAAACGAATGCACCATTGCCATCGGCAAGTACGGTGACGGTAACATCTCCATCAAGTGCAACGTCGTTGATTGCGTTGACAGTGAACGAGGCGCTGGCTTGGCCATCGAGGATGAAAACCGAGCTGGGGAACGAAATCTCGTCGCTTGGATTGACGTTATCGGAGTCCGAAGCAAACAAGAGGACTTCGATGTCACCGACCGTACTGCCCGAGCGGGTGATCGTACCCATCGCTGTGCCACCGACTTCGGAAATGCTTTCTTCATCGAAGCTCAATGTCAACGATGGCGAGGTGCCAAACACATTGGTTCCGCCAATATGGTCCAACGTGCCAGCTAGTGCCATGGGGAACGCATCATCAGGATCAATCGTAAAGACCGACGCAGCGCCGAGGGTATCGCTGGCGATCCAATCAGCGGATGTTTGTCCGGTGGTGTTGCCGTTGCGGGCCAAATAATCAGGCGTAAAACCGTCGCCGAATGCGGTGTCAAATGTGGTCAAGTCAACTGCGGTCGCAACCGAGATGCCAACGCCGGTGGCGCTGAACACCACCGCTCCATAAGCCGTGTCCGTCTCACCACCGTCCAAGTAGCCGATGCCATCGACAATCGTCCAACTGGTCGCTGCACCGGAGAGCACACCATTTCCCACTGCGTCGATGTCGTTACCGGCCACCGGCGGAACCGCAGCTTGAATCAACAGGAAACTGGTGCTGCCGTTTTCGATATCGTTGCTACGGCTGGAGAACGGTGCATCCCAGCCGCCGGCGTTACCATTGGCTGAAATCACATTGGCAGCGGCGACCGTCGAATAGAAGTTGCCGACTTGGGCCAAGACCAAGAAACCGTTCGCACCGATTTGCATCCCGCCGAGCGTGAAGATGTGATCGACTTCGCCCAATCCACCGTCACCTTCGATGGCCAGGAAATAATAGTCGTTGGGAATGAACGCGCCCGGCGTGCCGCGAAATTCAAGGTACTCGAAGCTCGTGTCGGTTCCCGGAGGATTGATGTAAACCTCGTTGATAACCAGCGAGGTCAGCGCAGGTGCGTCGTCGTCTTGGATCTCACCGCCAGCCGTCGCCGTCGCGATCACGGCACCGCCAGTGGGACCTGACAGGGTGACGATGAACGTTTCGTCGGGCTCGCCGACGGTGTCGCCGCTGACGTTGACAGTGACGACCTGCGAAGTCTGGTTCGGTGTGAACTGGACCACGCCCGATGGGAAGGTGCCGCCAAAGTCAGCCGCAGTGGCCGTGCCACCGGAGACCGAGTAGTTGACGTTGTTGCTGCCGCTGACATCGCCGCTACGAGTCACGGTGAAGGTGAACGGTGTATTGCCGGCGTTGCCCTCAGGCTTCGCAGCGTCGGTCGCGGCGATCGAAAGCTGCGGTGCGGAGCTACCAGCCAACGTTACCGAAAGGTTGTCGATGCCGAATTCATCTCGCGTTCCAGCACCGCTAACGTCCGCACCGGTGAAGCGAACGAAGAAGAACGTGTTGGGAGCGACGTTGATTGAGACTTGATTCAACGCGATGATCGATCCTGCGGCGACCAATCCGTCGGTGTCGGATGCTCCGGGGCTGGTGTAAGTGGCGCTGGGCACGGGTGTAAAAGTGGTGCCGTCGGTGGAGTAAGAGAATTGCAGTTCGTTGGCGCGACTATTCGCTGGGGTGCCGCTGCCGTCACCGTTGTTGTTGACCAACACGTCGTAGGACACCGAAATCTGGTTCGCCAGGGTTCCATCGTTGAGCACTCGCAACGTCACGTGGCCCTCGGCGGCTGCGCTGCCGGTGAAGACGCTGCCTGTCGGTTGAATTCCCAACAACATGTTGCCGCCGTTGGAGAAAGCTTGCAAGCCAGATGCTGCTGTCGGGCTACCGCCGTTGCCCGCAGCCAGCGGACCAACCGGCAGAGCAGTCACCGTGCCACCAAACGCCACCGACGCCCCTGCGGCACCCATCTGCGCCGACCAAACGTTCGAGTCCAACGTACCGGCGGTGCTGCCACCGGGACTGAAACCAGCTCCGGTGTATCCCGTGAAATCTGAAGAAAAACTGGCCGCTAGCAAATTTCGCTTTTCGAGCCCCTCGACGAGCAATTGGCGGACTTTGGATCGACGCGCCGGACGGGGTTTGCGTGATTTGGGATTGCCAACCGATGCTTGAAAAGTGGGAACAAACCGGCGCTGCATCTTGATTCTCGATGGGAAAATGCGTGAATTCGATGGATTTACCTAATCGGTACAACCCGCCCAAACCGAACGCTGCAAAGGCTACTGGGTCGTTCGTATGCTCACGCCGACTTTGGGTTAAGAATTGATGAAGGTTTTTGCGTCTCGGGCGGTGCAGGCGTCGAAAGACGAGGGGTTAAAAGTGTCAAATGCGATACCGAAGCGGACGCCAGCATGGTTACACTACATGATAGAACGATTGTCCCAATCGTTTGGGCAAGTCATCCGTCCCAAACGATTGGGACAATCGCTCTACAATCGTTCCCAAACGATTGGGACAATCGTTCTACAATGAGAAATCACTTGAACATCCGCCGGGCGTTTACTTTGGTCGAATTGGTCGTTGTGATTGCAATCATCGCGGTGCTGATCGGTTTGCTGTTGCCGGCAACGCAAGCCGCACGCGAATCGGCGCGGCGGGTGCAATGCCAAAACCAAGTCAAACAGATCGTTTTGGGGCTACAAACCTATCACGACGCCGTCCGCTTTTTGCCACCGGCGTATCCAGGCGCCTTTGATCCGACGGTTGACGGCAAACGCTGGGGCTGGGCAACGTTCATTTTGCCGTTTATCGAGCAACAAGCGTTGTACGAAAAGCTCGAGCCGAGTCGCGATAGTTTGTTTCAGGTCGCTTATGATCCGGTCAAGCGGTTGCTGTTGCAAAACTCGGTGTCCACCTATCTGTGTGCGTCGGACCCGAGTGATTTGTTGGCTGACAATAATCGTGACTACTCGGGACCGCCTGGGTCGTCGCCTGCTGGATCGGGGCCTGCTAGCGCTCGATTGGCAACACACATCAACCACATCGGCTACCGTCCCGCCACCTCGAATTACGTTTGCAACTTCGGTTCATTTTGGCGACCGAATTATGGTCTATGGTCGGCGACGGAGTTGCGCGGCAACGGCGTGATGGGCTGCAGCACCAGGGTTCGCATCGCCGACATTTTCGATGGATCGAGCGTCACGTTTGCGATCGGCGAACGCACTTATCGCAACCATGCATCGACATGGACCGGCGTCGAAGCTTGGGATTCTTGCACCTCACAAGGTGTCTCGATGGTCGCGGGCACGGCCTATTACAAGCTCAATGCCCCGGCTTCTTCATACCCATACACGTGTGACGGCGTCGGCGCATCGGGGTTCAGCAGTTCGCATCCCGGCGGGGCGAATTTCGGCATGTGCGATGGCTCGGTGCGGTTTGTCTCTGCGAGCATCGAGTCGCTCAACAGCGACGAACTCGGCAAGTCAGGAAAGCTGGGGCTGTACCAACGCCTAGCCGCCGCCAATGATCATTTGTTGATCACCGATTTTTGAGTGGGCTTGCGCTGAGCTGTTCAAAAATCTCTAGCACTTATTTCGCACGTGCGCATGTTCTATTTCGTCGTTAGTTTGCGGGCCGATTGGCTTTTCAATGCTCGCCCGGCAGCAATGGCCGTTTCTATTTTCTGGCGCGTGACCAACGATACGTACCACAGTTTTCTCAATTGTTCTGCTGCTTCTTTTGCATTGGATTGAACCGACTTGGCCAATTGAATATCGATGGCATTGACATCCTGCTTGGTCAAATTCGCCGCTTCTTTAAGCAGAAATTCAAAGGAGTCGTCCGCATGTCACCGCCCGCGCGAATTGTCCGGTGTTCTTGGGTGTCCATTCGGTAAGGAGCCGCGCGACAATAAGTTGCCGTTTTAGCGGAACGGCGAAAGCCGTCCGGTGCCGCGAAACCGGAGGGCTTGCGCCCGTTCGCTCACTGAACTTAACGCTGTCCAGCTAAAACAAACGATTATATCCGTTCAGCGCCGCGACACGATACGCTTCGGCCATTGTGGGATAATTAAAGGTTGTCTCAATAAAATACTTGAGTGTATTTTGCGATCCTGGTTGCACCATGATCGCTTGGCCAATGTGTACGATTTCCGAGGCGTTGGCACCGAAGCAGTGGACACCGAGAATCTCCAGCGTCTCGCGGTGAAACAGCAGCTTTAGCATCCCGACGGTCGAGCCGGTAATCTGCGCGCGGGCCAAACTGCGAAATTGACTCTGGCCAACTTCGTAGGGAATCTTGGCGGCAGTCAATTCACGCTCCGTCTTGCCGACCGAGCTAATTTCGGGACTCGTATAGATTCCCGTTGGAATATAATGGTTGCGAAGATTCTCGGTCGTCTCGCCAAGCAACTGCATCGCGGCGGTGCGGCCTTGTGTATACGCAGCGCTGGCCAGCGATGGATAACCAATCACGTCACCGACGGCGTAGATATGCGGCTTGGCCGTTTGATAGTGTTCGTCAACGACAAGATGGCCACGGTTGTTGGCCTCTAGCCCCACGTTTTCCAGCCCGAGGTTCTCGGTGTTCCCGGAGCGACCGTTGGCCCACAGTAAAATATCGGTTTTAATTTTCTTACCGCTCTTGAGCGTCAAGATCACGCCATCACTGACGCCCTCGATACTTTCCATTTCCTCATTATGGCGAATCACAACGCCTTGGTCACGCAAATGATAAGAAAGCGCATCGATAATCTCGTCGTCGAGAAACTCCAACAACTTGTCTCGCGTATTCACCAAGTTGACTTTGCAACCTAGATTGCGAAACATCGAGGCGTACTCGGTGCCAATCACACCGGCACCATATACGGTCATGGCCGTTGGCTTTTCTATCAAACTGAGAATCGTATCGCTGTCAAAGATTCGCGGATGATTGAAATCGACGCCCGGCGGTCGAAACGGGCGCGTTCCGGGCGCGAGGACGAAGAATTGCGATGTATGTTTTTGGCCATCAACGACAACGGTATGATCGTCGACAAAACGTGCTGTGCCATGAAATATGGGGACGTTGTTGCGGTCGTAAAACGATTGACGCATGGTGACCTGGCGATTGATGATCGTCTGGCTACCTTTGCGCAATTGGTCCATCGTGGGGCTGAAGTGAATGCCCATCGATTGCACGATTGGATTCGTCAAAAATTTGACGGTGTTGGTGATCGTGTAGCGCAGCGCCTTGCTGGGGATCGTGCCACGGTGCGTGCAACTGCCGCCAATCTGGGTATAGCTTTCCGCACAGGCAACTCGCATATCGCCCTTGGTCGCTTGCATTGCCGCGCCTTCGCCGCCCGGTCCTGTACCAATGACGAACAGATCGTAATCGTATTTCTCGTCAATCATTTCGACTGGCTTGTCCATAACGGGGTTGCGATGGCTATGATCAATCTTCGATTCACCGACGGGCCACCAAAGGTTTTACGATGTTGTTGTCTTGCGTCCAATCCCACGTTGCGTTCGCTGATCTGGCTGAGAACGGTCGGCGGGTTGGTCATTGGTTGACACAAGCGGCCGCGCGCGACGTCGATCTTGTTGTCATGCCGGAGTGCATGTTGAGCGGTTATGGATTCAACAGCCGAGCCGAAGCGGCCGCTTGCGCCGTCACCATCGACGACCCGATTTGGGAACCGCTGATTTCGATTTGTCGTCGACATGGCAAGTTGCACGCGGTGATCGGATTTTTGGAACATGCCCCGTCGGATTTGCCTGGTGGCGATGACGGATTGTTCAATGCGTCGCTGTTGATTGGTCCATCGGGACGCATCACCACGTATCGTAAGGTGCATTTGCCACACCTGGGCGTCGACCGTTTCGTCGATCGTGGAAATCGCCCTTACGCGGTGCATAGTGCCGGTGAAGCCCGCGTTGGCTTGGCGATTTGTTACGACTGTTCATTCCCCGAGCCGATGCGAGTGCTGGGACTTGCCGGTGCGGACATTATCGCGCTGTCTACCAATTGGCCGATTGCCGCATCGCGAACCGCCGAGATCGTGCCACCTGCGCGAAGCATGGAGAACCATTTGTTTTTTGTTGCGGCGAATCGAATTGGCAGCGAACGCGGGTTTCACTACTGTGGCCAAAGCAGTATTTGTGGTCCCGATGGAATCGAGTTGGCGCGTGCCAGTGGCAACCAAGAAGAAATGCTGGTGGTCGAGATTGATTTGCAACAGGCACGCAACAAACGCATCGAGCGCACACCTGGGGCCCATGTGATCGATCGTTTTGCCGATCGCCAGCCTGGGTTCTACGGTGCCATTGTCAAAGGCATTGATGGTTAGGTCCGAAAAACAACATGCCTTATGACAACACGCTACGAATCGGCGTCCCTTCGCTGAGGAACATGGGACGACCAATCGGCGTCTGCAATTGCTCGGTCGGATCGACGCCAACGGCATTCATAATCGTTGCGTGAACGTCAGCGATTTTGACGGGATCGCTGACATTGGACTCCGGCTTGTCGGGATTCCAGTCGGCGTCGCCGGGCGTTGCACCATGCAGCGCTCCGTTGCGAATTCCGCAACCGGCAAGCATCATTGAAAAGCCGTGAGGCCAATGATCGCGGCCATCGGTCGCGTTGTGTGTCGGTGTGCGACCAAACTCACCGCCAATGACGACGAGCGTTGTATCCAACAGGCCGCGCTCGTCCAACAATTTGATCAGCGACGCTGCCGCCGGGTCAAACTTTTGGCACGCTGATGTTTGTAAGGAGTGATTGTTGATATGCGAATCCCAACCACCAAGCGTCACTTCGACGCAGCGAACACCGACTTCAATCAAATTGACCGCTGCCAAGCATCCACGTCCAAAAGGAGTATCGCCAAACGGATCGCGCACGCTGGCCGACAGTTTGCTGACATCGAACGCTTCCAGTTGCGCGCTGGTCATCATTGTCAATGCGCGCTGCGTCGTCGTCGCGTGCAGCGTTCGCTCGCTATCGGAATCGAGCAACCGCCGCCGAGTAAATTTCGCTTCGGCAATCTTCAATAAATCAGCGACGCGAGTGTCATAGCGTGATTGATCCACGCGCGGCACGACATCGGGAACGGGATTGGCCGGGTCATAAATCTTAAACGCATCGTACTGGGCACCAAGATAGCCACCGCGCGATGGCGAATTGCCCGGCAAGATCGAGACATGCCGGGGAATGTCCGCACCGGTTTCGTCGTGGTGACAAACAATCGCACCCAACGACGGATGCACAAGCGTCGGATCGGGACGATACCCAGTCTTGATATTGTAAACGGCGCGCTCGTGGTCACCTTCTTTGCCCGTGACGCTGCGAATTAGCGCGGCGCGGTGCATTTGCTCAGCAAGTTGCGGCAGCGTATCGGCAAATTCGATATCCTTTACTGACGTGCTGATCGCCTTGACGCTGCCGCCAATCTTGCCACCGGGATGCGGATCAAACGTTTCGAATTGACTCGGGCCACCCTCGAGCCACAGCAGAACCACGGACTTGGGCCGCGCCGGATTGGCATTACCGAACCGCTTTGGGTCAGCCTCAGCCGCCGCCAATCGCTGGGCCAGCGGCCCCAGGAACATCGCACCGCCCGCAGCGGAAAGCAATGTTCGTCGCGATAGGTGATCGTTTACGTTGCAAAGTTGTGATGGATTAAACATGAAAGTTCCTAGTGGTTCCAAGTCAACTCGCTGCTATTGAGTAACACCCAATACAAATCTTCGATCGCGTAGATTCGATCTTCCGCACTGGCAAGTCGGTTCGCGAATACGTCTCGCTCTTCTTCATCGGGCAACCGATTGAGCACGCACAAATACGTCGAATCAATCACATCATTGTCTTGCTTGGCGAACATATTGATATGCGAGCACGAATTCAACACCGGATTAGCCTCGCCATACTCGCTGACCATTTCACCGTTGAGCATGATTAGGCGTTGCGTGATCGTGACGCTGTCTTGGTCAAATTCATCCTCGCCAATGTCGCCGTATCGCTCGACAAAATCATTGACTCCACCGAACTTCATCAATTGAACGACGAGCGACGACTCACGATCAATCGTTTTCACACGAGCCGCTTGGATGACGCTGCCGGCAACCTGCTCAGGTCGCAAACGCACCAGCGGAAATACGGACCACAGCTGTTCATGGGCCGCAGTGACTTCAAAATCTGCGGCGCTATCAAGTTGAAACGGCCGTGACATGACGATCAATCGAATCAAACGACGCAGATCGTATCCATGCGCGGTAAAGTCGCTCGCCAGAACGTCGATTGCCGGGTGCAATTCGGCGTCAAGCGGCAAATTGTCAACCGCCGCCGTCACTGATTTACCAAACAGTAGTGCCCAAATTCGACACACCGTCGCCCGAGCGAACTGTTTGTTTTCGGGATGAGTCAACCATGTCGCCAAACGTTCACGAGGCGAACCCTCGTCGGGCACTAAGCCTGTCGCAAACGGTACCGCAGTGGGCACCGTCACCGTCTCAGTCGTGTTCAAAAACTGGTATTCATAGGGATGATCTTCGCTGCGAATTCCCTGGAACCCGTTGAAGCGAGCGGATGAATAGAACGCGGCCAACGAATGAAAATCTTTTTGCGTTCCGGTGCGAAGTTCATCGTCACCGAGTGAAACGTTGCCCAGAAAATCATCGTGGCATTGCATGCAGTCGATCCGCAGGCCAAGAAATGCACGCGACGTTCGCGCGGCCAAACGAATCGGATCGGGTTGGCCTTCTTCGTTGGTTCCGTTGGTGACGGTCAAAAAGTTGACTTCGGGCCGGTCGGTGGGCAATCCATTCGCCGTCACGAGGGTTCGCACCAGTTCATCGTAGGGACGATTGGCGGCAAAGTTATCGCTGAGCCACAAACGAAACCGACGACGACGAAATTGGATGAACGGACCATCTTCAGCACCGACATAAACGCGCGCGAACCGCTCGGCCCAATAATCATGATGACGCGACTGGGTCAACAGTTTGTCGAGATACGCCTCGATGCGTTCGCCTTCGGATAACAACTCGAGGTCGCGGATTTCCTGCAGCGACATCCCGGTGCCGACAAGCGCCAATGCAATGCGGCGACCGACGGTCAACCAATCGGCGGGATCGGCGATTTCGATTTCGGCAGTGGACCAATTGGTGGCAAAAGCGTCATTCATTCGTTGGACCGCTGCCGCAAAGTCGCCCGAGTCCGTAGTCACGGTGGATGCGAGAAAAGTCGCTTCCGCTTGGGTTGACGTATTGCCAGCGTCAAAGCCGGCGGCCAAGTAGCTGATCGCCATCACCGCAACAACGGCCAACAAGGCGAGGCGTCCGGTCAAGGTGAAGATGCGTTTGAACATAATTGTCTATTCGCCCAGCCAGCGAGAATCTTGGATTCGATTTTTGATTTTTACTTACGCTTAAAATAGCCGTAGTTGGTTATCCAGTGAACATAAAGCAGAAGTGTTTTACGCGCCGATGGAGCGTCGAAGGACAATTTGTGAAAATCGTCGCTGATAATGATTCTCACTAGAGGATTGCGTTGGGGCTGGTTTTCGACAACAATACCAGTCGAAAACCACCGTCTGGACAATCCCGTAAACAATGACCTCCGCTGACGAATTGCTGCCGCCGACCGGCGAAATCGCCCCCGCCGAATCAGGAAACGGGCGCGAACCAGTGGCCGGTTCGTTACCAAAAATCGTTAAATTCGACGCCCTGGCCCGCTGCGGCGATGAAATCTGGATCGAGAACGAAGGCCAAATCTACCGCCTGCGCAAAACCCGCCAAGGGAAGTTGATCCTAACCAAATAGGGTCTCACCGTCCTCAAGGTTCACTGTGCCTCGATACCAACGGTGGACTCTTGATTTGCAAACCGGCGGGGCCGACGGCGACCAATTGGCGTCCATCGGCCAAACTGTCGCCCGCCTGAACGATCTGGTCATCGACCAGCGCCGAGCCGCGACTGGATGTTGAATAGATCGCTCGCACGCTGAGCGCAGAGTCAGCGATTTGCCGCGCAGCGTGCCGTTCGCTCGACATCACGTCAAACATCCGTGGCTGGAAATCGAGAATCTGGTTGATGGTTCGCGCTGGTAACTCGGTGGTCGCAAACGGTTCGCCGAACATCGGCATCCAGGCAACATCCGGCAAAGCCGTCGTGACAACGGTGGGCACGATTGGCGTCACGTTGCTTGACAACGAAACGTCGCGCGTCCCTTCGCTCGTCATCGCGAACTCTTCGGGCTCGCTGCGAAATTGAACGACGAGCACACCGACCAACACGCAGGCCAGGACAACGATTGCCCCCAGCTTGCGGCGTTCACGGGACCGCCGCGTTGCCTGGCGCGCGGCCAATCGTTTTTGTTCGCTACTCATCGATCTCACTCCCCAATGCCACGACAAGCGAATCACGCTGGCGCTGTTCGTACAGATAGGCGGCTGGCGACCGCTGGCCCGCCGCCGGAATTCGCAAGCTTGCGACCACTGACAACGTCTCCTCGGCCGCATTGGTTCGCATGGTCAATTCGCTTGCCCAGATCGGACGCTCAAGACGCGTTAGCCCGGCGAGAAAACGACACACGGCGTGGTACGAACCCTCAAGTTGTACCGTCGCATGGTTGGTTTCAATGCGCGAACCTGAGAGGTGATCGCCCGGTTTGCCTGCGGCGATCAGAACCTCACACTGGTCAGCGAGTTGTTGAATATCGCCCATGGACGTTGACCAATCATGTGCACGCGGCAACCACTTGATAGCCTCGGCGACTTCGTTCTTGAGATTGTTCTTGGCCTCACGCTGCACGGTAAGTTCGCCTTGCCATTTGACCGCCGACGCTACCAAGCCGACCGCTTCACCAACCGGCATCGGTAACGCCAATTCGTTGGTGGGCGCTGCGTTGGGTTGGCGATACAGCCAAACGGTTGTTGTCACAAGCAACACGCACACCGCGCCGCAAGCCAAATGCAGCCAGGCGAGCGTTTGCGGACGCTCATCTACACCATCGAACAGATCGCGAAAACGTTTCATGGCAGCACCACTTCGGCTCGCGGAACGGCCGCCAATTCAACTCGCGTCGATTGGCCAACTTGCGAGATCGTCAACGTCTTTGCAGCGCCCAATCGTGCTTCGGCGGTGAGCGATTCGTGGGCGCGAAACGACTCGGTCTCGCCGCCGACTTCAACCGTCAATTTTACGATCCCCGAGCTGATGTTTGATGCTGCATCACCGCTCGTCACTTCGTGTGGCAGTTGCAAATGCAATTCGGTTGGTCTCAGTCCAGCAACCGACGTACTTTCGATGATCGCCGCGAAGCATTGTAAAAGTGAGTCTTGCGGTCGCGCTGTCGCGACGGAGTCTACGCAGCGCCTTAGCAAATCGTTGTCGCGCTGCAACCGCAGCGCCTCGAATCGTTGATCGCGGATCGGGATCGCTTGGCTCATCAATTCGATCACATCGATCTGTTGTCGTTGGCGGTCATTCCAACGAAAAATGCAGATTCCGGCGATGATTCCGACTAACGCGATCCAGGCCAAAACGTATCGCCCCAGCGCCGCGGCCGCCGCTTGGCCACGGTGAATCGATAGCGGAGTGAGGTCGAACGGATCGATTGTTCTCATCTCGCCGTTGCTCCTGAGCTCCATCGCCGGATCGCCCAGCGACTGCCGCCAACGGCCAGCGAAGTCGAAACCGCTGCGGCATCATTCCAACACTGGGCTTCGCAACCGAGTGTCGCGAGCAAACATTGATTGACCATCTCATGGACTCCGGCCAGACAACTCATTGGCCCACACAACACGATCGGCGCCGGTACGGTTTGTGGATTGATACGCGCCGCGTGTTGCAACGTGCTGGCGATTTCGCCGACGAGCTCGGTACATCGGTTGGCTAAAACGTCATCGCCGCTTTCATCATCACTGTGAACGTGATCGTCGATCAATAGCTCACGACAAAACCTAATCGACCGATCGGCAACGACCGCAACGAGAATCTGGTCGCGCTGCCAATAGGCGATTACCGCGTTGTCAGTTTTATTAACCAGGGAAACCGTGCGTGCCAACGACACCGCGCGCGGCAAGATCGATTCGCAGCGGAATCCGATCGGCTCAATTTGTTTTACGATTGCCGCAGCGATGTCGGCGCGAGCGGCGCAGATCATCGACTTCGTTGCACCGGCGGGCCATGCTTTGCATTGAACCGGTCCGCCCAGGTCATCGGCCAGTGATGGTTCGGCTACGAGCAACATGTCGTTGGCGATGCAGCGTAATGATTGCAAGGTCGGTGGCAAACTTAGCGACGTCGGCATTCCGCCACGCGTGGCAAAGCGTGGCATGCGCGACGATAATAGCGCCAGATACTGTGTCGGCGATGCGGCCAGCGAAGGCAACGACTCGTTGACTTGATGAATCAATTGGACGCTGGAGTGCGGGGCTTCGAGTCGATGACAATCGGTTGCGATCCGCACGACGGATAATTGGTATCCGTTGTCGTGCAAGTCGACACCGGCGCGAATCTCCGGGCGCGCGGCTAGCCAGCGATGCTTGGTGTTTGACGGGGCGAACAGCGGAAAAGGCATGGCGAGGGTTGGCAATCAATGCGGGCGGGCAAAGCCGAATACCGTTTCGACCCACGGGCATATAGCTTGCAAACGAAGTCCCACGCCGGTAATTCGCGATCCGCCGTAGCATTGGGACATGGCTATATCGATGCAATCGGTATTACTGGAAAAATCGAATGCAACTTTGCCACGCGAACACTTA
This sequence comes from Pirellulaceae bacterium, assembly GCA_041753075.1. GTDB lineage: Bacteria > Planctomycetota > Planctomycetia > Pirellulales > Pirellulaceae > UBA6163. The sequence continues at coordinate 90,348 of JBGSVE010000054.1, read as the reverse complement.
GCACTACGAGACTGCGTGCTCTTGCAACTCTTCGAGCGACGCAAATTCGAGTGCCGAAATATGCGTGGCAGCCAACACCACCTGCGGAGCGACTCCCGCGTCGAACGCTTCTTTCCACCTCGCCGCACACAAACACCAACGATCCCCCGCATTGAGCCCGGGAAATTGGTACGCATCATTGGGCGTCGACAAATCGTTGCCGCGCGAACGGCTGAACCGCAAAAAGTCGTCGGTCATCACGGCGCAAACGACGTGGATTCCGACGTCCGATGCGCCCGTGTGGCAACATCCATCGCGATAAAAACCGGTCAACGGGTCCATACTGCAGGCCTGAAGCGTTTGGCCCAAAACATTTTTTGCGGAACTCATGCACGTCGCCTCCCCGCGACCCAACCATTGTATCCGGTTTTGGGCCGTCCAAGTCTTCTTAACGCCACGCCGCCGAACGTTTACGCTGTATCGATTGCCACTCACTCTCACCGACGGTCGAACATGGACGTGATTTTTCGTGAATTGACACCGCCTCAGCGGCAGGCGGTTGAGCATATCAATGGCCCGCTGCTGATCCTGGCGGGGCCGGGCAGCGGTAAGACTCGCGTGGTCACGCACCGCATCGCCAACATGTTGCGCCACGGTATTCCCGCTTGGCAAATCGTCGCGCTCACGTTTACCAACAAAGCCGCCGACGAAATGCGAATGCGCGTCAGTGCGCTGGCGCCCGGGGAACCGGTTTGGATGGGAACGTTCCATCGGTTTTGTGCGCGACTGCTGCGTCGTTATCCGGCAATGATCGGTCTCCGCGAAAACTATTCGATCTACGATGTGGCCGACTCGCGGCAAGCACTCAAGCGGGCCATCGAAACCGCTGGCGTATCAACTTCGCACACGTCGCCCGAGCAAATCTCCGCCGCGATCAGCCGCGCCAAGAATCAACTTGTTACACCTGAGATGATGCTCGACCAGTCGTTGCGACCCGGTGACCAAATTGCGGCGCGAGTCTATCCGGTTTACCAACGCCAACTGCTCAATGCGAACGCCGTCGATTTCGATGATCTGCTGTTGCACGCGGCGATGCTGCTTCGCAATCACGCCGAGTTGCGCGCGGACTTGGACGCGCGTTATCGATACATCTTGGTCGATGAGTACCAAGACACCAACCTTGCTCAATACGCGATCGTTCGAGCGCTATCGATCGATCATCCGAATTTGTCGGTGACCGGCGACCCTGACCAATCGATCTATGGTTGGCGCGGTGCCGACATCAACAACATTCTTGACTTCGAGAAAGATTATCCGTCGGTTGCGACCGTGCGATTGGAGGAAAATTATCGCAGCACACCGAACATCTTGCGAGTCGCCGACCATTTGATCCGCCACAACCGTCGGCGCAAACACAAGGAACTGTTCACGTCGCGCGAAGAAGCCGACCCGGTCGTTTTGCGGTTGTACGAAGACGGATTTCAAGAGGCGGATGACATCGCCGACCAAATTGCCCATGCGATTCTCGAGCACGATCGCCAACCGAGCGAATTTGCGGTCTTCTGTCGGATGAACGCGCTGACGCGGTCGCTTGAACACGCCATGCGTCGCCGCAGCATTCCGTATCAAATCGTGAACGGCACCGAGTTTTATCAACGCAAGGAAATCAAGGATCTGCTCGCCTACTTGCACCTCATCAACAACCCGTCGCACGATGTCGCCTTCCAACGCATCGTCAACACACCGACTCGGGGTATTGGCGGCAAGACGGTTGATCGTTTGCGAGACGTTGCCGATCGCGAAAACATCACCATGCTCGACGCCGCGCGGAAAGCGGGATTGATTGAATCGATCCCCAAGCGTTCGGCGACCAAGGTAGCAGCCTTCGTGGCGATGTACGATCGACTGTGCGTCAAGGCGAGTGCGACAATCGAAGACCTGCTGTTGTATTTGATCGAAGCGACCGGGTATCGCCAATTCCTTGAACGATCCGCTGACGATCAACAAGATAACAGTCCGTTGGCCAACGTCGATGAATTGATTACGGCGGCGGTGGAGTTCGATCGCCAGCATCCCGAAGATGGCTCGGTCGACGAGTTTCTGGAACAGATCTCGCTGGTTTCCAGTACCGATGATTGGGAAAATAATACTGACCGCGTGACGTTGATGACGTTGCATGCGTCGAAGGGGCTCGAGTTTCCGAGCGTGTTTATCATTGGCGTCGAAGCTGACTTGTTGCCTCACGCGCGCAGCCGCGAAACACCGGCGCAGCTCGAGGAAGAACGCCGCTTGTTGTTCGTTGGTATTACGCGGGCCCAAGCGCACCTGCAATTGAGTTATTGTCGGCGGCGATCGGTGCGCGGTGACAATCGTCCGGTGATTCCGAGCGAGTTTTTAATTGAACTGCCACGCGAGGACTTGCGATATGTCGAAACGGACAACGTCGCTGATTACTTTGACGATGATCCGTATGCCGCCGATGCGTATCCCGATTCGTGGGATATATGTCAGCTTGATGACGAAGAACGTGCTACACAGATCCGGCCGGCCGTCGCCGCCAAATCGTTGCCACCTGAAATTCGCACTGCGGCGCAAATTGCGGCCACTGGTGGACCGGAGCGCCATAACGCGTTTCGACCAGGTATCGAAGTCCGCCACCCACGTCATGGTGAAGGCAAGATTGTGACAATGACAGGACGCGGACCGAAGTGTGTCGTGACCGTCGTGTTCGCTGAAGGTGAGACGGTCAAATTTCGATTAGCGTTTGCAGACTTAGAGCCTGTTTACCCGTAGCCGGAGTCGCCAGACTTCGGAATGCGGGGTCTGAAATCTGGCGACTCCAGCTACATTACGAGGGCGGAGCGTTGTCGAACACTTTTTGCAGACTTATCAATATGGCAAGACTGGGCCGATGAAAGTCGGTGCCGCGTCCATCACGGCATTTTGAACGGACGCGATGACTTTTTCGGTTCGTACTATCGCTGTGCCGTCGGGGGGCAAACTTTCGCAAACCGTTTCGGCATCGGCGTTGACGAATGATTGCCGTCGTTTGGATTCGCGATCATCACGTCGCCCGCGATCACGCCCGCCGTCACGCTCTCGCACCGCGTGGCGCGGTGATTCGACTTCAGGAGCCAAACGGACACGGCCTTCATCAAGCTTTACGCGATCGATCGCGAACACTGGCTTGATGTCTTCGGCCATGCCATCGGGCACATCAAAATCAATGTCAATTAAATTGCCCGCGTCACCGGCCAGCGGTCGCGTCGTGAACAAGAATGCCTTGATGGTGCCAGCGACTTGATCGACTTTGGCGATGACCGCGGCGCGGCCTTGCCAGACTGAACCCGCGCGAATGTCGGATGCTTCGACGCGGGTGGTATTGGGGTCAAATCGCACCAACACTTCCGCAGCACGAATCCCGCTGGCAGCACGCACGTCGACCAACTCGTACGTTTCGTCTGCCGCTTCGACGATCGACTCAGGCAACGGCATTGCGGCCATCAATTGCCGTGACTCAAGCCGTTCCAAACACAAACTACGCCGTTTTTGCGCCATCCTTGGCCCCAACTCGTATCGATAAGAAATCTCAGAACTGCTCTTCAATACGCAAAGCGACACTTAAAAAGGAATGTCAATTGGCAAGATATTCGAGCGCCGCAATCGCCTCATCGACGACATTGAAATTCGTTTCGTCATCGGGATCGGGTGCGGCGTCGAATGCCAGCGTGGCGACCGGTTGTGAAACGACGCTGGGAGTGGACGCCAACGGAACATTTGTGATCGCAATGGAGCGAGCCAGTGCTGCGATTGGCGCTGTGGTGACGGAGGACGTTGGTGCCGGTGCGGGTGCGATCGTGCCGCTGGCGGCGTCCTGGTTAATGCGCAAAATCTCATTGGTCCACGGCGTCGAACCAACAGGCAAAACCGTGGTAGTCAGCAATCGGTTGTAAATGAATTGGGGCAACAAACCGAGCTCGCGAAAGTTTTGGTCCGCCAGCACTTGGCCCGAAGCCAAGCTGACCGTCAAACTATTCACGCCACCTTCTAAATACGCAATCGGCTGCGTTTCGGTAACCGTATAAGTCCCTGCAACCAAATTCAAAAACTCATAACTGCCGTTGGCCGTCGTGGTTGCTTGCTGCGTGATCCCAGTGGTGGTGTTGGCAAGTGTAATGATTACGCCAGGAATGCCTTCGACCGCTTCAGGCGTGTTATTAAGATTTGTATCCGCATAGACAAATCCTCCGATGCGATTTGCCACGCCACCGCCGTTGTCGGCCGCGATGGTCAGTAATCCGTCGGTCGGATCGTTGCCCGGAATGGGTGCGGGTGTGACGTCGACTTGGTCTTCGTTCAAAGTGACTTCGGTCAAGTCCAGCGCGGTGGTCGCACCAGCGGTTGCACCGGCGGCAACGGTAAACCTGAATTGAACCAAACTGCCGGCTCCGGCGGGCAAAACCGCCGACGCCGATATAAAGACGACGACGGTGCCGTTAGCGTCGTTAACGTTGGCCGTCACTTGCGTATCGCTCGCCCCGGCCCAAACTGTTCCCGCCGTGACGTCGGCGACGGTCAAATCAAGCAGCGCCGTATCGTAGCGGAGCCGGATTTCGGCACCACGAACGCCGATCGACGTGTCGATATTGACGGGAACCGAGACGACGGTGGCGGGCTGGGCCGTCAAATCATCAGGAATATCGACGGCGGCAAGCAAGCGGCGATTTTCGAGCGATTGAAACCAAAGTCGGCGTTTCATCATTTTCACGACAAATTTTTTTAATACTCAAACGGACGGGTTTACCAACTGTATCGATCGTCACGAATCGAGCGGAAAAGTCAACGTATCAGGAAAGTTGGTCGTGATTTTGAAGCCGCACAAACAATTTTGGTTCCCGTTCATTGACAGATAACCGCTAGCTGAAAATCATGCACTCGCCTTCAGAATGAACCCTGTCGCCAGAAAATCACGAACTAGTTTTCGACTTCGACTAAAATTGCAGGATTTCCGCAGACGAAACTGCGGGATCTGCGTCGTAGATTGGTTTTAACCACAAGCCACTCCCATTCGGGTCACCGATCGCTTCACAAGGTGTTAGATCAATGCGTCAGCTTCTCAAAAAACTCTTCGGCCAGGTTAAGAATCAGTTGACCTCCGGGTCGCGGCCGCGTCGTGGCGGCGTTGCGGGTGAGCGACGACTGCGGATGGAGTCGCTCGAAGATCGCCGCGTGTTGGCTACGGTCACGGCGTTCACGCCGACGGCCAGCGGTTTCAATCTGCAATTGAGTGAGCAGGTGAATACCGTCAACTTGAATTTGTATGACACCGAAAGTGCGGCGCTGGGTCCTGCCGACGTGATTCTTCGCGGAGCGACTGTCGGCAACGTAAACGGGTCGATGTTGGTCCAGGGGACGTCGCTGGTGTTTGTCGCTACCGGCGGCCCGCTTGTCGCCGACACCTACACCGTCACACTGCGCAGCGCCGCCAACGCCTTTACTGATTTAGCCGATGGCGATTTGCTCGATGGCGAAAACAACGGCGCTTTGCCTTCGGGCAACGGCACTCCGGGCGGCGATTTCGTGACCACGTTCACTGTGACTGGTTCGCAATCGTTGGTAGTCGGGCTGCCTGATTTTGTGCGCGGTCCATCACAGCCTGTGAATGCGCCGTCATTGGGCAGCGGCACGTCGTTGCCAAGCGGGCTACCGATTCAGCTCAGCAACGCCGCCGGTGTGACAACGCTCACACTGACGCTCGCTTACAACCAAGCAACGCTGAACGTCACCGATGTCGTGCTCGGTGCCGATGCGCCAAGCGGCAGCCAAGTCGAAGCCAATTTTGATGTTCCTGGCCAAGTCACAATCGCCTTCTTTAGCCTGCAACCGCTGACCGCAACGCAAACCGATATCGTCAACCTCGTCGCCACCGTTCCCGCCAACGCTCCCTACGGCAGCATCAGTGCACTCACGATTTCGGGTCTCGAAGTCAATGCCGGTACGCTGGCAGCGCGTGCCGATGATGCGATTCATGTGATTGCGTTTCCCGGCGATGCAAACGCGAACCGTCGCTACGACGCGGAAGATGCGCGGTTGATTGCTCGCGTCGGCGTTGGCCTTGATACCGGATTCGTAATCAATCAACCGACCGGCCCAGCCACATCGACGACCGATCGCTTGTTCCCGACGATCGATCCGGTTTTGATTGGTGACGTCACCGGCGTCGATGGAATCAGTCCGCTGGATGCCAGCGATGTGCTGCGTCGAGTTGTCGGATTGGTGACGCCAAACATTCCGGCATTGCCATCGACTCAGGCTCCGACAGCGATTGCGTTGTCAAATTCAACAATTGCCCAATCGACTGCGATTGGCTCGTCGGTCGGCACGCTAACGACCACCGATGCCGATGTCGGTGACACGCATACGTATTCGTTGGTGGCCGGCCAAGGTGCGACGGACAATACTGCGTTCACGATTGCCGGCAACATGCTGATCGCCGCAACGACGTTCAACGCGTCCGTTCAAAGTACCTACAACCTTCGCGTGCAAACGTCCGACTCGACCGGCCGCACGTTCCAGATGGCGTTCGTATTGACCGTCACTGCGTCGAACGTGGCACCGACCGCGATTGCACTGAGCAACGCGTCGATCGCCGAAAACTCCCCCGACGGCACCGTGGTCGGCACGCTGACAACGACCGACACCAATGCCGGCGACACGCATACCTACTCGCTCGTCACCGGCACCGGCAGCACCGACAATGCCACGTTCCGCATCGTCGGTGGTGCGCTTCAAGCGGCCGCTGGGTTGGACTTCGAGGCTCGCCCCAACTACTCGGTTCGCGTCCGCAGCACTGACAACGGTGGCTTGTTCACCGAGCAAGCGTTCACGATCAACGTCACGAATGTCAACGAAGTGGCAACGGCCGTGACGTTGAGCGCCACCGCAGTGCCGGATGATTCGCAAATTGGCACCGTCGTTGGCACCCTTGGCAACAACGATCCCGACGCCGCAAACACTTTCACGTATTCGTTGGTAACCGGCACCGGCAGCACCGACAACGCCGCGTTTAGCATCTCGGGTGCATCGTTGCTGACCGGCTTCGTCGCCGACCAATCAACTCGCGGATCGTATTCGGTTCGCGTTCGTGTCACTGACGCCGGCGGATTGTCCACCGAGCAAGCGTTCACGATTACTGTTACCAGTGACAACGTGGCACCAACTGCAATTGCGTTGAGCGCGACTTCGATCGCCGAAGGCGCTGCCATCGGCACCTCGGTTGGATCGTTCAGCACCACCGATCCCAACGCCAGCGATACGTTTACCTATGCACTCGTCGCCGGCAGCGCCGATTCGGGCAACGCGTCATTCACGATTGTCGGCGGTCAATTGCGAACGACAACAGCACTCGACTTTGAGACCACGCCGAGCTATACGATTCGCGTTCGCAGCACCGACGCCGGTGGCTTGTTCGTCGAGCAATCTTTCACGATTTTGGTCACGAACGCGAATGAATCGCCAACCACAATTACCTTGTCCGCGACCCGCGTCGAAGACGGTTCGGCCAGTGGAACCGCGGTGGCAACTCTTGGCAACGACGATCCCGACGCCGGTGACACGTTTACCTACCAACTCGTCTCCGGCAGCGGAGATAGCGACAACGCGTCATTCACAATTAACGGAACACAGTTGCGAACCGCATTCACTGCGGATGCATCCGCCCAAGATTCGTACTCCGTGCGTCTTCGAGTAACCGACGCCGACGGACTATTCGACGAAAAAACATTCGCCATCACCGTCGTCGAAGCCAATCTCGCACCGACGGCGATAACGCTCAGCGGTAATTCACTTGCCGAAAGCGCTGCAATCGGTTCAGCAATCGGCACCTTCTCGACGACCGATCCCAACGCGACTGACACCCATGTCTATACGCTGACCGCCGGCAGCGGCGATTCGGGCAACGCATCGTTCACCATTGTCGGTGGCCAATTACAAACCGCAACGGCACTCGATTTCGAGTTCACGCCAAACTATACGATTCGTGTTCGCAGCACTGACATTGGTGGCTTGTTCATCGAACAAACGTTCACGGTCAATGTTACGAACGTCAACGAAGCGCCTGCGGCAATCACGATCAGCAACCAATCGATTGCTGAGGACTTCCCGACGGGAACGACTGTCGGACTGTTTAGCTCGACCGATCAAGACGCTGGCGATACGCAAACCTATACACTGGTTTCTGGCGACGGCGATGACAACAACGACTTGTTCACAATTTCGGGCGACGGGTTGCAAACTGCGACCGCGCTCGATTTCGAGACCACGCCGAGCTACACGGTTCGCGTCCGCAGCGCCGACGCAGGCGGTCTGTTTGTCGAGCAATCGTTCACCATCACGGTTACGAATGTCAACGAAGCACCGACCACGATTTCATTGTCGCAGACATCGATCGAAACGGGAGCAGCCAGCGACTCGGCCGTCGGCACGCTGACCAGCACCGACCCCGACACGGGCGACACCACGGTCTTCTCCCTGGTCAGTGGTGACGGTGACGATGACAACACGTCGTTCACGATTGCGAACAATCAATTGCTGACCACGTTCACCGCCGACCAATCCGTCCAAGATTCGTACCTCATTCGCTTGCGTGTTACCGATGCCGGTGGATTGTTCACCGAACAAACCTTTACCATCACCGTCGTCGAGCCCAACGTTGCGCCCACCGCAATCGAACTTGACAATGCGTCCATCGCCGAAGACGCAATCATCGGCACTGCCGTCGGCATGTTGACAACTACCGATGCAAATATGTCCGACACTCACACCTACACCTTAGTTGACGGTGATGGAGACGACGACAACGCATCCTTTGCGATTGATGATGACCAATTGATTACGGCGACTGCACTCGATTTTGAAACCAAGTCAAGTTACACCGTCCGCGTTCGCACCACCGATCCTGGCGGCCTTCAAACCGAACAATCGTTCGCGATCACGGTCACTAACGTTAACGAAGGTCCGACGCTGGTGACGCTCAGCAACAGTACCGTCGAGAATAACGCAGCCAGCGGCACGCTTGTCGGTTTACTTGGGAACAACGATCCCGACGTCGGAGACATCGCCACCTACTTGTTGGTTCCCGGCGATGGCGACGATGACAACGCGTCGTTCACAATCGACGACAACCAACTGCGGACCACGTTCGTCGCCGACGCGGCCACGAAGTCAACTTACAGTATTCACTTACTGACCTTCGACGGTGCGGGATTGTTTGTCGAACAGACGCTCGTGATTACGATTACCGAAGTCAATGTGGCTCCCGATGGTATCACCATCGACGCCGCGTTTATCAGCGAAAATGCCGCGATCGGAACCAGCGTCGGTTCGTTTACAACAAGTGATCCCAATACCGTTGATTCACACACCTATGAATTGGCTTCCGGTGATGGCGATGACGACAACGCATCGTTCACAATTGCGGCTGGTGAACTACTGACCGCGACGTTGCTCGATTTCGAGTCCAAGGATTCCTACACCGTCCGCGTTCGCAGCACCGACCTTGGCGGATTGACGTTCGACGAAGTGTTTACGATCACGGTTACTGATGTCAACGAAGCCCCGACGGCGATCGCGATCAGCGCCAATACGATTGACGAAGACGCTGCGGTTGGAACGCCAGTTGGCATGTTCAGCTCGACCGACTCCGACGCAATCGACATGCACAATTATGAACTGGTGTCCGGTGATGGTGATGACGACAACGTATCGTTCACAATTGCGGCTGGTGAACTACTGACCGCGACGTTGCTCGATTTCGAGACCAAGGATTCCTACACCGTCCGCGTTCGCAGCACCGACCTTGGCGGATTGACGTTCGACGAAGTGTTCACGATCACGGTTACTGATGTCAACGAAGCCCCGACGGCATTGGCGATCAGCGTCGCGAACGTCGCCGAAGCCGAACCGGCCGGCACCTTGGTCGGGTTGTTTAGCAGCGTTGATCCCGACGCGATGCAGATGTTCACTTACACGTTGGTCGCCGGTGACGGTGATGTCGACAATGCTGCGTTCACGATTCTCAATGGCGAATTGGTGACCGTGGATGTTTTTGATATGGCGATGAAGGATATGTACTCGGTTCGGGTCAGGACCGAGGACGCCGGTGGACTTGGATTTGAGGAAATTCTCAACATCATGATCACCGATGCCAATGTTGCCCCCGCATCGATTGCGGTCGATAGCTCGGTGTTTCCAATTGATTCACCCAGCGGAACGGTCGTGGCGACATTGACCACAACGGATGCCAACTCGTTTGACACGCATACTTATCGGCTTGTGGTCGGCAGCGGAGATGACGACAACGCGTTGTTCACGATCGTGGGCGACACGATAGTGATCGCGGCTGATATCGATTACTCGGCACAAACATCATTCACGATTCGGTTGCTCAGCGAAGACCGCTATGGGTTGAGCGTCGAGCAGGTGTTCGTGTTTACGGCTACCGCATAAAGTTTTCGATGCGCTCGGCGATGCGGACAGGTTGTTCGTCGACCGGCTTGCCCTGCAGCGCAGCGATCCAAACATCGGGATCATTGCCGTAGTTTTTGCCGGTGGTGGTGCGAAGCGATTTCATTGCGACGTCCTGTGTCGCGGGATTACGATCATTGAGTGCCAGTTTCAGCGCGTCAGTCGCAATGTCACCGCGATGATTGCCCAGTGCCGCGAACGCAGCGTGGCGTACATCTTGGTCGGTTGAACTGCCGGCCGTATCGGCAAGCAACAAGGCGGCCTCACCATCGGTTCGCCGACCGAGCGTTTCGCAACACGCCGTTCGTACCTTGGTGCTCTCGTCCTTCAATCCGTCACGAACAATGTCATCGCCGGATCCATCCTTCAATTGCCCCGCCGCCATCACGGCCAAGCGACGCATCTCGGCGCTTTCATCATGCTCCATGATTTGGCGCAAGTGACCCATCCAATAGGTTTGGCGATCTTTGGGCAAATTCGGCATCGAATCAACAAGCTTGCCAAGTTCCGTCATGCGTTGTTTGTCGGTGACGCCGTACTTTTCGTCTTCTTTCCATTGCTTCAACGAGTAGTACGGATTGATCACCTTGAGCCCGTACAGCGGCCCATCGTGGCAACCGCCGATCGGCAACACCGCAATCATCGTGGCAGCGACGAGTATGCAGCGGCCAGATTGAACGATCATAATTCGCGAATTAGGCATCAACCGCTCATTGACTGACGGATAGAACTTGGGGACAGATTTCAACACGACTTCGGTACATGCCGTTGGTTAGCAAACGAAAACCAGTGGACGAAAGGTCAAAATGCGATATTGACGCCGCTTTCGCCAGGCTATTACTCCTGGCATTATGAATTCAGCGCCGCCCAAAATCGCGACGTCCAAACGCCAACGATTGCTTGCGATTGCCGGTAAAGCGTTGCTTGCGTGCGGGTTCTTCCTGACCCCAACGCGACCCTGTGCCGCGCAGTATCTGCCCAACGTGTCTGGTTCGCCAAGGTCGCCGATCGACATTCCACAAACCAATTTGACGCCGATCGCACCACCCAGTTACGGCGGATCGATCGCGCCAAGTTACTCCGCGCCGCCATCGACGGCTCCGACATACTCGCCACCGGTTTCGGCGGCACCGAACTTTGGCGGATCGACGTTTCCGCCGCCATCGGCATCGCTGGGTACGCCACTATTTGATCCGTATTCGACGGGCACCAATCCGGGTACGTTTTCACCGGCGCTGCCGGGTGCGCCAACCGTGGGCAGCAGTGCTTTTCCGGGTTGGCTGCCGGGAGCAACCTCGACGCAGGGTCCCGGATTGTTCGGTGGGCTTTTTTCGGCACAACCGACCAGCGGCTTTGGTCCGGGCAACCCTGGCTTCAGCGGTTCGCCTTATGGCACCCAAGCGTTTCCGCCGGAAGCTTATCCTTCGGGCAGCCCCAACACGTTGTTTCCCGGTGGCATATTCAGCGGCGGTTCGTCGCTGGGTTCATCCGGTGGTGCATACAACTCCTATCGTTTGTTTCAAGGACCGCGATTTCGTTATGGCTGGTTGAGCGACGGAACCGGGCCTGATGATTTGGAAATGAACGACATCGAAACCTCATTGGTATTTGCGTTTCCGAATTTCTTATATTCAGGCCAACCGGTTTATGTGGTGCCAAGTTTTGGATTGCATTTGCTCGATGGTCCCGAAAGCTCTGGCGGTGCCGATTTGCCGCCGCAACTTTATGATGCTTTCTTAGACACGGGTTGGCAAAGCGATCCGAACCGCTTGGTCGGTTTCGATCTTGGGCTTCGCGTTGGTGTATTCAGCGATTTTGATACGGCCAACAGCGATAGTCTGCGGATTCTTGGCAAGGGTTTAGTTACGTTTCGACTGACGCCGTTTTCGACCTTCAAAGCCGGCGTTTATTATCTTGATCGCAATCGAATCAAACTGTTACCTGCCGTTGGTCTGCTGTATCAACCGACGCCGTTCACTCGCTTTGATATTTTCTTTCCACAACCCAAGCTTGCGCGCTACCTGACGACATTGGGGACCCAGGATATCTGGGGCTATGTCGCCGGTGATTACGGCGGTGGATCATGGTCAATCACGCGAACCGATGGTCGCGAGGACAGCATCGATATCAACGATCTAAGGTTGTTGGTCGGTGCCGAATGGGGTCGCAACGATTTAATCAGAAATGGTCGCCACACTGGGTTTGCGGAGGTGGGCTTCGTGTTCGATCGCGAAGTGCTTTACAACAATCGCAGCAGCGACAACTTTTTTCCCGGCAGCACGTTCATGCTTCGTTTTGGGATTGGTTACTAGTGTTCAACGACGCTCCGCCGTCGTAATGGAAACGACGACGGAGCGTCGGTGAGCACTCTATCCGCCGAACAGCGCCATCTTCATTCGTCTCAGCGCACGAGGCGGCGAGCACACGATTGAGTACGCGGCGCGCAAACTCCCCAAGATTTTTTTGCCCGAATGAATCTCGGCGACCGCCTTGCGATACTGCGCCAGCGAATAACAATCCAAGCGAAAGGTAATGGAAGTCGGAAAGCGGCGCGACCGATGGCTCGCCAAGAACTCGTTAATCGAAATCTCCGGTTGGCCAGCGATCCGGCGCTTCGACAAACATGCCGCATACTCGTTAAAAAGCTGGGCTTCGATGGTTCGCCTGCCATTGATGCTTGTCGTATGGAATCGGTAACTCAGCAAAGCTTCGTCGAGGTTCGCCAGTTTTGACCGTTCGCCGATGCGGAGAAACATGTCCCAATCTTCGGCGATGTTGTGTTCCCAGTAGCCACCGGTATCAAGGTAAAGTTGGCGGCGAAACATCGTCGCCGGATTGCACATGCTGTGACGGTTGTGGATCAAATCGGCGACGATCGCATCATGCTTGGTGGGGAAACGCGATTGCAAACCGCTGCCGGTTTCGCCGCGGCGAGTGATTTGTGAACCAAGCAAACCGACTTCGGGATTGGCGTCAAGAAACGCAACTTGCTTGGCCAAACGACCGGAATCGGCGACGTCGTCGCAGTCCATCCGCGCCACGTATTGAGCGGTCGCGGCAAGAATTGCCCGGTGCGCGGCTCTGTTTTGGCCACCCCGGGGTTGGTGAACTACTTGCAAGCGGGGATCGTCGAGCGAATCCAGATACGATGCAGTCTCGTCGGACGAACCGTCATTAACGACAATAAACTCATAATCGCTGTAGGATTGATTAAAGATCGATCCCATCGCTTCGGGCAAGTAGGGAAACCCGTTGTGAACCGTCATTACCACCGCGACTTTCGGCGCATTGACGGCATGCGTTTCGACAGTCGTCCGTTGCGTTAGTGACACGGGGGAATTCATTCGTCAAATTGTACGCAAAATCGCGGCAAATTAGGCAGTATTTGGAACGGGACCTGACCCTTTGGAACGTCGTCCGGTTGAAGTATAACCTACGAAATCGCGAACCATCGGAACCGCTCACCAAACCAACACTAACTGCTCGAAGATCAATTGCCGCCGCGACCGAGCAAGGCCACAGCCAGCGTTCGATAAATGAGTTGGGCGTCAATCCAGAGGCTGCCGCGATCAACGTAATCCAAGTCCAAACGCATCCAATCATCAAACGTTTCCGCACTGGCTTTGTCGACTTGCCAAAAGCAGGTCAAGCCGGGCCGCACGTCCAATCGGCGACGATGCCAATGGCTGCAGGCACGGCTTTCATGCCAAGGCAGCGGTCGCGGCCCAACGACCGACATATCGCCACGCAACACATTGACCAACTGTGGCAACTCATCGATACAAGTTGCTCGCAACCAGCGACCGACGCGCGTCACACGCGGATCGTGTTTGATCTTAAACGCCGGCCCATCGCGATGGCTTTGAGCACGCAATGACTCCTGAATCAGTTCGGCGTTGGAGTGCATCGTTCGCAGCTTGTAAATCGTAAACGGCTTGCCGCGGCGGCCTTCGCGAGTTTGACAAAAAATCGCCGATCCAGGACTGGAAATGCGAATTGCAAACATCGCCACCAACAGCAGCGGACCGCAAACCATCAATCCCGCCAACGACGCTGCCAAGTCGAAGCATCGCTTTACCAAGCTAAACATCGTCGCGCCGCTGACCAACGGATCGTCACTGGAAATCGCTTCATCGGCACTCGACAACGGCAAATCGCTCAGTCGCTGCTGCGGTAAACCTCGTCGATCCAGTGAAACCGCGTCCGCTTGCCATGTTGCCTGTTCGGACCACCTCGTCGCCGTCACAGTCACCGTCGCAATTGCCGACTCCGGCATAACGGCGGTCATCGCCATGCCCTCAGACGTTGTGGCGACGGCAGAGGATGTCATCGCTTCGAGCGACGGTGGGTTTGTTGATGACGACCCATCTATCCCATCAGAGGCGACTCCATCAAAGGCCGACGGATCATGCACCTTCAACTCCATCGTTGCACCGATACCAAATCCCGCAAACAAACCCTCCAGTCGATCGACCACGGTGCGTCCGCCCATCTGTGGCGTGTCCACCAACAACACGGAAAACGCTCGCGGCGACAACATCGCTTTCTCATCGGTCAGCCGCAGATTCCTCAGCAGTACCCGCGCAGCACGCTTCGTCGGATACACCTTTCGCTCCGCCGCGATCGTGATATTCACGATGCAGAAGGGAATCGCTCGCCGTGACGCTCGGATTCGTTCCCGCGTCACCACGCGATCGAATTGGCGGCGGGTAAGAAAAACCGATCCAAGCCCGCTGACTTTCGGCAACCTAAAACTTGGTAAGAAACGCATCAGGTTAGCTTTCAGCACAATTAACGGCCCGCCCGCGTAATAAAACCACTAACGAAACATCAAACGATTGTTCATTCGTTGGATGACGCGCCAGCAACATTCGCGTTAAAATAAAATAATAAACACGATTCATTCGCATCGATTGACCCGGCAAGCCCTGCCCAAGTCCACATTCAACACGTCCACATCCAACAAATGCTATCTATCCGCCAATATCAACGGGTTTGACCCCGGCTCTGTAGAAGCACAAACTACTCCACTCCCTACTGAATTCCAGAAATTCGACCGAAAATTTACCTAATTATCCTGCACATCATTGCTTTATCCGACGCCGCTTTTTATCCACTGGCCTGCATATTTTCCAGAGACCCCCCAATTTATTGCGTTAATGCGAAAGTAGTCGCCATCGATTGCGGAAAATGCCATCAGTTGCCCCATTGCGCACGCCCTCACCACTCTGGGTGATTGCGGTAACCCGCAGCGATTGGAACCGCCTACTTTCACTAAGTACCGGACGCGAACTAAATTAAACGTAATGAGTGTCCACCAAAGCGAGTTAAACGAAACCCAATTCCAACGCATCACGCGGGCGATTGCTGATCCACAGCGATTCGCGATTTTGCAGCGGATCGCCGCAGATCGCGAAGTGGCCTGCAAACAATTGGTGGCCGATTTTCCGATCACCCAAGCGACGATTTCGCACCATTTGAAGGAATTGGTGGCGGCGGATTTGATCCAGTCGCGACGCGTCGGCCAATGTGCGATGCTGTCGCGGCGCGATCCTGTGATTGACGAATACTTGCGTCAACTCAGCGAGCGATTGCTGCCCGCCGTGGTCGGCGACCCAAGTCAGGGAGCGGACGTGCCGCCGGAATGCTTGGAGGGATAACTTGCCGCAATGTTTGGTCAGTTTCGGAGCCAACCTAGGGTCGCGCGACTCCGCCATCATCACGGCGGCGCGGAAATTAGCGGCGATGCCCGAGGTCGAAAATTTTCGCACCAGCCGGCTGTTTGAAACACCAGCAATCGGCGGCCCCAGCGGCCAATCCGCTTTCCTTAACGGCGTCTGCGCCTTTGACACAATCGCCCGGGCGCGCGATGTGTTGCATTGCCTGCAATCGATCGAACAAGACTTGGGCCGCCACCGCAGCCAGCGCTGGAGCGCCCGTTGCATTGATCTGGACGTCGTTCTGCACGGTGACTTGGTTGGCGAAGGCGACGACTTGACCGTTCCCCATCCACGTTACATGGCGCGGCGTTTCGTGTTGCGTCCGGCTTGTGACGTCGCACCCCAGTACCGCGACCCACGTTGTGGCTGGACGCTCGCGCGCTTGGCCAATCATTTGGACGAAGGCAATGCATCGTTGGCGCTGGCCGGTGGCGGCGAGTCGATGCGCACCGAGATCTGCCGGCGGCTGAGCGACGAGCGCGGAATCCAAACGTTCGCCGCCGCACCGATGCCCCCGCCGATGATTGTTCGCGGCACCGCACCGGCTGGGTTGCCCGCCGAACCGTTACCGCAGACGACGATTGAACTGTCCGACGACCGGCCGTGGGTGGCGGGCTTTGTGCCGCCGCAGTTGGACGAGGACCGACAACCGCCGCGAAACGTCCCGCGCTTGATCGCGCGAATCGATTGGACTGACCCATCGCAGCGTTGGCCGGCACCGCATCGCCTTTGGCCCGCGCGGTGCGAGTGGCCGCAGTATCAATTGGAGATCGATGACCTAGAATGGGCAACCGGCGAAATCGTTTCGGCACTCGATTCGATGCGCTGTCCGTTGCAGCCGCTCGACGACGACCAACATTGGTGGAAATAATTTGACACCGAAATCAAAACCAAAACTATCAACGAGTGTCCGCATTCGAGTGACGCGAATCGGTTGGCACTTTGCCTTTGTCGGCTCATTCGCGATGCTCGGTGGCGCGATTCGCGGATTTAATCTGCCGCTAGTGTTGGCCGGATTGATTGTCGGTGCGATGTTGATGCAATGGCGTGTTGCGCGGCGAATGGTCGAAGAGATCGATTGCCATCGGCGTTTGCCCGATGAAGCCTTTGCCGGCCAACCGTTTTCAATCCGCTTTCTCGTCGCCAACACGGCCCGTTGGATGCCCGCGTTTCTGATGCGGATCGACGACGCGATTGTCGCCAGTGGCCCCGCCGCTGTGGCGGTCTCGGCCAGTTGCGGCGTCGGTCGCGTCTTGCCAAAGCGGACGGTCATGGCAAGCTACGATTGTCTTGTCACCAAACGTGGCCTATACGAAATCGGACCCTGCGTGATTTCCACCGGCATGCCGCTGGGATTGATGCTGTTATCACGTTCGATCACCGACATCCAACCGTTGTGGGTCTTTCCTCGGGTGCTGCGATTGCGTCGCGATTGGCGCAGCCGGCTGCAAAACCGCAGCGGCGGAATGGCGACGACGGCGCGGCGCAGCGGTGCGGCGGACGGAAATTTCTTTGGGCTGCGAACATGGCAAACCGGAGACAGCCGCCGCTGGATCCATTGGCGAACTACCGCACGAATCGGCGAACCGGCGGTTCGACAATTTGAACAACAACGACGGTTTGATTTGTGCATCTTGGTCGATGCCTACGAGCAACCGTCATCCTCAACGCAGCCGCATCAAGCGGCCAGCGATGCGATTGAGTTTGTGATCAGCGCCGCGGCCTCGATCGTCACGCAAATGGTCGCCACGCCAACGAACCGGATCGCGCTGGCCGTCGCGGGCAAGCAAACCGCTGTGATTGCCAGTGGCGGCAGTCGCGAACAGGTAAACGCAATTATGCGATTGTTGGCCGAGCTGGAAACATCCGCTCAGCCGGACATTGAGGGTGCGGTCGAGCAAGTGTTACGTTCGGTCGGGCGGCCCCAGGATTTGTTGATTCTCAGTCCGCGCGGTGCACCTCCGTTCGTTGCCCGTTTGACCGCCTCGCTGGGCAGCCGATCGTCGGTCCAGTGGTGCGGTGCCAATGATGGTATGATCGATTTGTTGGTGGAACGCACCGGCGAGACGCCAATTCGTCAGCGCCAAGTTCAGTGAGCGGATCGTTTTCCAAAGGGTCAGATCCCTTTTTAAACAGACAAATATGACGCCGACTGACAACGTTCAATCTCGACTGAACTTCTACTTCGCGGCCGTCACCTGCCTTAGCGGTATGACGTTGTTTGGCAACCCGGAACTAAAAATCTGGCCTTGGGTGTGCATGATCTTTGCCATCTTTGGGTTTGTGTTTGTGGATTGGTTGCGCTGGTTTGCACTGCCGCCTGTGATGGCTTATCTGGCGCTCGGTGCGATTGCCGTCTATACGCTCAGTCGCTTCGCCACGATCGGTGAATTTTCTCCCGAACCCCAAATGATCGCGGTAGCCGAGTTATTGGTTTTGGTTCAAGTCGTTTTAATGATGCAAGAAAAAAACCGCCGCATCTATGAACAACTAGCCGTCTTCTCATTACTGTTGTTAATCGTCGCGGCGATCTTCAATGACGCCGTGATTTATGGATTGTTATTGGTGCCGCTGAGCGTGATATTCATTGGTGCCTTGTCACTACTGCATGTCTATATTACGAGCGAAGACGCCTTTTCCAATCATCATGACGCCGATTCGCTGATTCAAGTCCAAGCCAATGCGTCGCGACAATCGTTTGTGCAAGCGGCGCGAACATTGCCCAGATTAGGTTTAATGATCATTGGCCCGGCTGTGGTCGCGGTCGCGGCGGTATTCTTCTATGCACTGCCGCGAACCAATCAAGACGCGCGCAAGGGTCTTGGCGGTGCCGCTCAGACCGGATTTGACTCGACGGTCCGATTGGGGCAAATCGGAAACATGTTGTCGAATCCACAAATCGCCGCGCGAATCAAGTTGAGGAATCGCTTTAGCGGCAAGAACTATGATTCGATCGCAAGCTTGTATCTGCGCGGAACGGTTTTGGAGTCTTATGACGCGGTCAACCAGGCCGGGACTTGGGCGACAGTCGATTTTGGGCGAGCGATTTCGCCACAGCAATTGCCTCCGCCGCCGCTGCGTCGCAGCGCCAACGACCGTTTGTTTGGTGATGACGTCATCGCCGAAATCTCGTTATCACCAATGCGCAGCGACGCATTGTTTTCCCTGCCGCCTTATTTTAGCCAGGCATCGGGACCGGATATCGTCCATGTTCGTGATCGCTGGATGATCGAGCGGCGCAAATCGCCCATCGGTTTTCGTAGCTCACAAATCACCTACCGCTTTGCGACGTTGGCATTTCGCGGCGAACGCCAAAATCGCTTTCTGCCTCGCGCTTCCGAGAATGAATTGTCAATGCTAGGGCAGTTGACGGCGCAGGTCGAGGCTGCCAAAGACAACGACTCCGATTCGTCATCGGTACCAACTGCATCGAGCAGTAATGAGACAATGCAAAGCGCGGCGCTAGCCCAGGCGTTGTTACTGGACCGCCAAGTCGCAACCGTGGATTATCAACGGGCGTGTTTACAATATGACGTTGATTTGGTTCCCTCGGCCGAGCGTCTGGCGAACCAGATCGTTGCAAATATGAGCGATAATCGAAAGAATCCTTATATTGTTGCCTCGGCGATGGAATCTTATTTGTCGGCGGGAAGCGATTTTTCTTATACGCTTGACTTGTCGATGCAGGAGCTTCCTGGCATGGATCCGATTGAGCAATTTTTGGCGATTGATCGCAAGGGCAGTTGCCAATACTTTGCTTCGGCGCTGGTGCTGATGCTGCGCAGCCAAGGAATTCCGGCTCGCATGGTCGTGGGGTTCAGTACCGACGAATACAATAACATGGGCGGTTACTACATTGCTCGCCAATTGCATGCTCATGCCTGGGTCGAAGCGCTGATCGATGCCGAGAATGTGCCGGCGAGCGAACAATTCTTTTCGCGACAACAACCGCCCCAGTATTGGATGCGGTTGGACCCAACTCCCGGCGGCGGTGGAACCGATTTGTTTGCTGGTGGCAGCGTTGCCAATGTTTTGGATCTGGCTCAGGATATTTGGACCAACTATGTGGTTGACGCCGACGCCAATGACCGCCGCCGCGAATTGGCCGGCGGCGATACGAACATGAGCGGTTCGTATCAATTGTTTTATGAGTGGGTGAAGTTAAAGATTTCGCGAGTGCGTGCGGGTGAATTGGGCGCAGGTTCGTTGGCCTTGGCCAATCGCGATTCGTTTTCCTGGCCCACGGCGGTGCTCAGTGGATTGGCGGCACTTGGCTGTATCGTGGCGTATCGATTGGCGATGCGCGGCTGGATACTGCGTTGGAGCAAGCGAAAGGATGACGGCAGCAAGTTGGCAATTCCATCGGTCGGTTTTTTCGCCGAAACCGTGGCGTTGTTGGAACGATTGGGCGTCAAGCGGCGTGCCGGCCAGACGGCGAAGGAATACACCGAGGGTGCCGCACGCAGTTTGCACGACGCGTCGGCTGCGTCATTGGTCGTGCCGCTGGAGACGTTGACCAATGCGTTTTATGTCCAAAGGTTTGCCGAGCCATCGCAGCACGGTGACGCCGCTGCGTTGGACAACCGCAATCGCAGCGTCGAGCAGGCACTGGAGCGTCTGCGCAGTCGCGCCGGAGAGTAATTTTTTTGAACGGTTGGGGACAACCGTTCGACAAGTTTTTTTCGCGAAATCGACGGTTAGAAAACTGCTGTTGACGCCGAGGTGGCCAATCGGCACACTTCTCAGTCGCTCGTGGTGAGGTCACAATGGCACCGCCGCAAGGATGCATTAGGCGATCGAAAATTGCTCGTGTAAGATCACACGAGTTGACCGATCGGATGGAGGAATGTCGTACGTGCGGCAATCCGTATGAAATTGGCCTCAGCGAGGAGTCGTCGATTGTCCCCAACCATGGACTTCGACCTGAAAGAGCGAGTGCGAATGGCTTTCGACATTGTCGATGTCATTGGCAGTCACCTCGAACTTCGACCGCAAGGCCGCGCATTCGTGGCGCGTTGTCCCTGGCACAACGACAACCGGCCCTCGTTGCAAGTCAATCCGCAACGCCAAACCTGGAAATGCTGGGTTTGTGACATCGGCGGCGACCTGTTCAGCTACGTGATGCAGCGCGACGGCGTGACGTTTCCCGAAGCGATGAAAACGCTTGCGGAAAAAGCGGGCATCGAAATCCAGCAAAGCAACAAGCCAAAACCAAAACCCGGCGGTCCCGAAGACAAGGCCGCACTGTTGGCTGCGGTCAGCTTCGCCGCCCAGGCGTACTTTGATTTTCTCGAACATGACTCGGCGGCCGCCGGGGCTCGCGATTACCTTGCCCAACGCGGGATTGATGACGATAGTCGTCGGCGTTTTCAGATTGGCTACGGACCGGACCAGTGGTCGTGGTTGCTCGAAGCGGCTAAAAAAGCGGGCCATTCGCCCGAAGTGTTGCGGGCCGCCGGTTTGGTCGTGCAGCGAAACGAGTCCGCCGGCCATTACGATTTGTTTCGTGGTCGCGTCATGTTCCCGATCGCGGATTTGCAAGATCGCTTGATCTCGATGGGCGGTCGCATCATTCCCGGTGCCGACCCGGAGAAAGCGGGTGCGAAGTATATCAACGGTCCTGAGACGTTGCTGTTCAGCAAGTCGCGGCAATTGTACGGCATGAATTTGGCTCGCGCGGCGATGCAAAAGTCTGGTCAAGTGTTGGTCATGGAAGGGTACACCGATGTGATTGCCGCGCGTCAAGCCGGAATCGAACCGGTGGTCGCGGTGCTGGGAACGGCCTTGGGCGAACAACATATCGAGATCTTGCGCCGCTTCGTCGATCGCGTTGTGTTGGTGCTCGACGGCGACGAAGCCGGTCGCCGACGTGCCGATCAAGTCTTGGAATTATTCGTCGGTGCAAACGTCGATTTGCGAATCATCACATTGCCCGGTGGCGCCGATCCGGCGGAGTTCGTGACCGAGTACGGAGCCGCGGCGCTGATCGAGTTGGCCGATAACGCACCGGACGCCTTGGACCACAAGCTCGCCAGTCTTGTTGACGGCATCGATTTGACTCGCGACACGCATCAAGCGACCCGCGCGCTGGAGAAAATGCTGCAGGTGATCGCGACCGGGGGCAATCGCAACCAACTTCGCACCGGACAAATGCTGTTGCGTCTATCACGCACCTTCGGATTCCCGGCTGATGATCTGCGCGGCCAACTCGATGCCCTGATCCAGCGACATCGCCAACGTCCCGTGCCGGCTTATGATCGTGTGACGATCGGCGAAGCGGCGGCAATCAAGACAATCGCTGCGCCGCTGCCAACGCTTAACGGCGTCGAGCGTGAGTTGTTCGAGATCATGATTGAGCAACCTGAATTGGCGGCAACTGCACTCGAACAAATCGATGCCGCTTGGTTGCAAACCGAGACCGCGCGATTGCTGCTGGCCGTTTATCGCGATCTTGAGATCGAAGGCCATTCGCTAGATTTTGATTCGGTCTTGGTCGCGCTGGACAACGAACCGCTGAAGAACCGCTACGTGTCGTTGGGCGATGCGATCCAACAACGTGCCGGATTCGCTTCGCCGTCGCCCGAGGAGCGGTACGCAAGTTTGATCACCCGGTTCCAAGCGACCCAGCTTCGCGTTGACGCCAACCGCAAACTGGCCCGACTTCAAGACCAACGCATCGATGAAGCTGAAGGCGACGAGCTGCTTCAGAACATCATTACCGCCCAACGTTTACGCCAAAGCCTACGTTAGTAAAGGAGAACAAACTCGCATCGAACGCGAAACTTCGTCGCCGCTGGACTCCCGCAAGTCAATCGGTTTCGTGATTTTCGCAGCACCCATTTTTTTCCGACCCAACGGAAAGCGAACAAGAAGATTTTGTTCGTTTTCCAACACCAAACAGGACGTTTGTTATGCAAGTCATGGACTCACAATTATCGGATCTCATCGCCCAGGGCACCAAGGATGGATTTCTCTCGTTCGACGCAGTCAATGCGTATCTGCCGGACGAAGACGTAAACCCGGCGAAGCTCGAAGCATTGTTGTTGGCAATCGAAGCTCACGGAATTGAGCTCGTCGAACCAAAGAAGGCCGCCAAAACACGCCAACCCGTTCGCGAAGTTCGCTGTGCCGACGCGGTCAACGAAACCACGATCGATGATGACGATACGGTGATGCCCGCACCCAGCGACGCACCGAAGTCGAGCGATGATCCGATTCGCATGTACCTTAGCCAGATGGCCGAGATCCCACTGCTTAGTCGCGAGGAAGAAATCTCGCTGGCAAAGAAGATCGAAATCACGCGTCGCCAATTCCGCCGCGCGTTGCTCGAAAACGATTACGCCCTGCGTGCGACGTACGATATTTTGGTCAAGGTGCATAAAGGTGAATTGCCGTTCGACCGCACGATCAAGGTGTCGTTGACCGAACGTTTGACGAAAGAACAAATTTCCGGTCGCATGCCGCACAATCTGCGGACCCTGGGAATCTTGATCCAGCAGAACAAGAGCGACTTCGAGATGTTGGTGCGCCGCAGCACGCCCGAACGTCTTCGCGCCGAAGTGCGCCGCCGCTTCATTCGCCGCCGTCGCAAAGCGTTGCAATTGGTCGAAGAGTTATCGCTGCGCAGCCGCCGCGTCACGCCGCTGTTGCATCAATTGGAGAAGATTTCGCAGCGAATGAATTTCATCCGCACGCGCTTGAGCTTGCTCGGTTCCGATGCGGGCAGCCGTGACGAGGCATCGGACCTGCGCCAGGAATTGCGTGAGCTGATGCTGGTGACTCAGGAGAGCCCAACGAGTCTGCACAACCGCGTGACCAAGGTGCGTCGCCATTTCGACACCTACGAAACCGTCAAGCGCCAGCTCAGCAGCGGTAACTTGCGGCTTGTCGTTTCGATCGCCAAAAAGTACCGCAACCGCGGATTGTCGTTTCTCGATTTAATCCAAGAGGGCAACACCGGGTTGATGCGTGCGGTTGATAAGTACGAATATCGACGCGGGTTCAAGTTCAGCACCTACGCGACATGGTGGATTCGCCAAGCGATCACTCGCGCGATCGCCGACCAGGCCCGCACGATCCGCATTCCGGTTCACATGATCGATGTGCTCAGCAAGCTGCGTCAGGCACAAAAGAAGCTGACCCAAACTCTACGCCGCGAACCGTCGTATGAGGAATTGGCCGAGTTCACCGAAGTTGGCATCGAAGAAGTGCGTCGCGTAATGGACATCGGTCGCCATCCGGTCAGCCTGGATCGTCCTGTTGGCGAAGGCGAAGACAGCAGCTTCGGCGAATTCATCGAGGCGAGCGACAGCGACAATCCGGTTCGCTGCGCCGGCAACGGAATGTTGCGCAAGAAGATCGATGAGTTGTTGCAAACATTGACATTCCGCGAGCGCGAGATCATTCGATTGCGTTATGGTTTGGTCGACGGTTATAGTTACACGTTGGAAGAAGTCGGGCGAATTTTCAAAGTCACGCGCGAGCGAGTACGCCAGATCGAGGCCAAGGCGGTGGCAAAATTGCAAAGCCCCAGCCGCGTCGAGCGACTCGACGGCTTTTTGAAAGAAGCTGCGTAGTGAATCGCTGATTCCCGACGTTAAAGTGTTCTACGACGCTGCGCCGTCGTATTAGGATTTAGGGTAGCAACGACCACGACCACCCGATATTTGAACTGCAATCATTGATGATGAAAGAAATCAACCGGCGCGCAGCCGTTAAGAACATCACGGCCATCACCGCCGCAGTCGCTTTGGCAAACCGAGCAGCATTTGCCGGCGAGTCAATCACGAAGTCCGGTCTTGGCATCGTGATGTACGATTGCCAACTGCGGCGAACTTATTTGAAACAGCAGGACAAGTCGATTGACTTGTTTGAGCCATTTCAATTTCTTCGCCATTGCAAGTCGTTGGGTGCCGGCGGTGCGCACGTTGCTCTTGGTGTGATGACCTCCGCCGACGCCGCCAAACTCCGTGACGAAGCTCATGAACACGGCATGTTCATGGATGCGATTCTGAGTCCGCCGGAAAATGAAAACGACCTGTCACGGTTTGAAGCCGAAGTAAAGACGGCCAGCGAAGTGGGCGTTCAAGCGGCCCGAACCGTGATTATTCCCGGACGTCGTTATGAACTGTTCAAGACGTTTGCAGAGTTCCAGGAATTCGAGCGGCGCGGCAGGCGGATGGTCGAACTTGCCGCACCGATTGTCGAGAAGTATCGCGTGCCGCTGGCGATCGAGAATCATAAGGACCAACGAATTGAAGATCGATTGAGTCTGTACGAACAAATCGACAGCGCGTATGTCGGTGCCTGCGTTGATACCGGCAACAGCTTGTCATTGCTCGATGATGTTTATGGAGCCATCGAAGCGCTCGCTCCCCATGCGTTCTCCGTTCACTTCAAGGACCAAGCGATCGCGACCTACGATGACGGATTTTTGCTTGGCGATATTCCGCTTGGTCAAGGCAGTTTTGATTTGAGGCGAATGGCTGGCATCTTGCGAGCGAAGAAACCGGACCTGCGTTTTTCGCTCGAAGTCATCACGCGAGATGCGTTGAAGGTGCCGTGTTTGACCGACCGGTATTGGCGTTCGGTGCCTGATGCGAGCGGTAATGACTTGGCGCGCACGCTGCGTTTTGCGCGCGAGCATCATGTGTTTGGCCAAGCCGTCAGTTCTCTGCCGATTGCGGAAAAAGTCAAACTAGAAGACGACAATATCGCGGCAAGTTTGAAGTATGCGGCGCTGGAGCTTGGGCTATGACGCTAAACCGCCGCAGTCTGATCGCTTGCGGTGCCGTTGCCGCCAGCGGTCTGGCCGCACGAAGTTGGTCGGCGCTGGCACATGGTGACAATCCGTCGAATCGCATTCGTATCGGTGTGATCGGGACGGGCGTGCGAGGTAAATACTTAATCGCCAACTTACCAGAGCCGGCTCGCGTGACAGCGATTTGCGATTGTGCCACGTCACGAATGACCGATACCCTGCGCCCCACCGGCGACTTCAAAAGTATCCTCGAACATTTCGTGGACAAAGATGCGAGTGCATGTAAGACTCATCAAGACTACCGCCGCCTAATCGACAACGAGAAACTCGACGCGGTAATCATCGCGACGCCCGATCACCATCACGTTCCAGCCGCAATGTTGGCACTCCAAGCGGGACTGGATGTCTACCTCGAAAAGCCGTTGTCGCTGAGGATTGGTGAAGGCCGAGTGTTAGCCAATGCCGTGAATGCGGGGAATCATGTGCTGCAGGTTGGCAGCCAACAACGAACGATGGAAGTTAATCGCTTCGCTTGCGAGTTCATTCGCAATGGCGGTTTGGGTCGAGTCACACGAGTCGACTTTCCAAACTTTCCCGGGCCGTATAAACAATCGAATTTTCCTGCCGAGCCCATTCCCGCAGGACTCGACTGGAACTTGTTTCTCGGTCAAACACCGGCAAAGCCGTTCAACAAACATTTGTGGGACAAGGACTCTTTCTCGGTTGATTCGCGGCTGTGGCGCGGCTGGGACTTATTCAGAGATTATTCCGGGCACTTGATGACGAACTGGGGCGGTCACAATGTTGACATGGTCCATTATGCCTTGGGAATGGACGATTCGGGACCGCTTCGACTCGCACGGATCGACGGTGTTGCCGAGGCCGACTTGCGACGTGATTGGAACGAGAAATGGCACGATAAAACTCCGCCCCCGACCGGATCGTTTACCGACGAACGGCGTTTCACACCGATCCGTGTTGTCTATCCCGGTGGGATCGAAATGAATCTGCTTCCCGGCATTCGCACGGCGACGTTCTACGGCGCAAAGGGCCGGATGTCGATCGCGCGCAACCAGTTCGAGTGTGATCCACCGGAGCTGATTCAAGATGCACCCGACGATCGCGCAGCGAAGCAATGGGACGGTGCTGGTCACGTCGCTCGGCCACACCTACAAAATTGGCTCGACTGCATCGTATCGCGACAACCACCCAATGCGCCGGTCGAGATCGGTCACCGCACGGCAACGGTGTGTCACCTAGTCAACATCACTCGCGAATTGAACCGATCACTGCATTGGGATGCAAAGAACGAAAGGTTCACAGGTGACGACGAGGCCAATCAACTGCGTTAGTGACCGCTGTCCAGATAGCGTTTCACTTTTTCGAGCATCACTTGCTTGTCGATCGGCTTGCTAAGGTAGTCGTTGCAACCGGCGGCGAGGCAACGCGTCATGTCGCCCTGCATCGCATCGGCGGTTAATGCAATGATCGGTCCGGCGAAACCGAGTCGGCGTAGCGCCTTGGCGGCGGCGTAGCCATCGAGCTTCGGCATCTGCATGTCGAGCAAAACCAAGTCATAACTGCTGCCTTGGCTGATCCGCAATTCAACTTTCTGGATCGCGGCTTGACCGTCCTCGGCCTCGTCGACGCGGGCACCGGCGCGAGTCAGAAACGTTTTGCTGAGAAACCGAATGTCACGCCGATCGTCAACAACCAAGATGTCGCAGTCCAATTCGATGTTCTGATTCGTGGCCTGTTCAGGTTTGATTTCCGTGTCGTGCTGCGGCTCGGCAAGCTCGCTACCGGCAACCTCGACAACACCGACCGTGACGGTGAAAGAGCTGCCGTGAGCAAGTTCGCTTTGCACTTCGATTTTACCACCGAGCATTTCGGCCAATCGCTTGCTGATCGCCAGCCCTAAGCCCGTGCCGCCGAACTCGCGATTGACGTTTCCATCGCCTTGCGAAAACGGTTGAAATAGCTTCTCAATTTGTTGGCCGCTCATCCCAATGCCGGTATCGATAATCTCGAACCGCAATGATCCCGGTTGATGATCGACAACGACTTTAACGCTGCCTTCAGGCGTAAACTTGATCGCATTGCCAACTAGGTTGATCAAAATCTGTTTCAATCGTTTTGCGTCGGTCATGACCAGCGAAGGCAGTTTCGACTTAAACTCGATGTCCAATTGAATACCGGTTTCACTCGCTCGAACGTTCATGATGCTGCGCACATCTTCGATCAATCTTGCGGGTGGAAATGTTTCTTGGCTGATGTCGAGTTTGCCGGCTTCGATCTTTGAAAGGTCAAGAATATCGTTGATGATGTCGAGCAGAAAATCGCCATTGCGTCGGATCGTATGAACGTGGCCAAGCGTTTCGACATCAACGATTTTGTCTGCGATCAAATCGATGTAGCCGAGAATCGCGGTCATCGGCGTGCGAATCTCGTGGCTCATGTTTGCCAAGAAGGTACTCTTGGAACGATTCGCCGCTTCGGCCGCGGCGCGGGCCGCTTCGATCGAGTCTTGATAAAGATGTCGCTCGGTTACATCCACTAGGAAACCGAAGAAGTCGACCGTTTTGCCATGTTTATCAACGACTCCTTGGCCACGTGCCTGGATCCAGCGAACGTCAGCGGTTGGTAACCGCACGCGGTACTCCTGGTTGAACGCAGTACCCTCGGTCAGCGCTTGCGTAATCGCTTGGGTGACTTGTGCCGCGTCTTGGGGATCGATGCGTTGCAAAAACTCTTCCAGGGTCTTGTCATCATCGTCGGGAAATCCAAACAATCGCCGCAGCGCCGAGTCGCTGTTCATGCGTTGGGTCTCGGGGTTCCAACTCCACGGTGCGGCATTGCCGGCTTGCATCGCGATCTCCAATCGATTGAGCGCATGGTCAAGCCGGTCGCGAGTCTCGCGAACCTGGATCTCAGCGTTAAATCGATCAGTAATATCGACACCCGACGGAACCAAATAAGCAACTTGCCCATCATCATCAAGCACAGGATTGAGATTGAAATCAACCATGCGGCGCACACCGTCGGCCAAAAAATACGGCAGATCAGCACGATACACCTCGCCACCGGCGACGTGCGCAACCGCGTCGCGAATTCGATTGACAACGTCCTCGTCGGCACTCCACCAACTGGTCTTCCAGAACAACTTGCCGATCACATCAACACGGTCGACACCCACAATCTGTAGCGCTGGTTTGTTGATCTCGAGCACTCGACCTTCGGTATCCAGTACCGCCAAGAACGCGAAGCTGCCATCGATAACGCGACGCAGATGAGCCTCGCGATCGCGCAGCTCGAGTTCGATTTGTTTGGCTTCGGTGATGTCGCGGACCTCGATGACCGTCGAAGCGGGTTTGCCATCGCGGAAAATCGGACTGGCCGCACACAGCACCGGCAACGTGCTGCCATCTTTGCGGAAAAACAAATCTTCGTGAGCCCGCACACTGAAGTCTTCGGGCAAAGCGCGATCGATTGGGCACTCCGAAATTGGGTACGGACGCCCGTCGGGATAATGATGATGAATCAAATCATGCAGTGGCTTGGAGCCAAGTTCCTCGGCATCAAAGCCGAGCATGTCGAAACAAGCTTGATTGCAATAGGTTAAATAGCCTTTGTCGTCAATCATGATCAACGCCTGAGTCGAATTCTCGGCAATCGTGCGGATCAGATCGTTGCTGCGTTGCAGTTCGGCCTCGGCACTTTTTCGTTCATCGATATCAGTGTTCATACCGACCCAGCGATAGATCTGGCCGCTGGCCAAACGGTTCGCGACGGCTCGAACGTGGGTCCATTGGTAGTCGCCGCTGTGATGTTGCAATCGATATTCGACGCTAAACGGCTCGCCGGACTTAACGCTTTGTTGCCACGCGTCCAAGGTCGGCTGTCGATCCTCGGGGTGAATCGCATCGGCCCAACCACTACCGATCCATTGCTTGTAAGTTTGGCCCGTGAACTCGCGCCAACTGGGCGAGTCTTCCATGACCATGCCGTTGGCTGCGGTAATCCAAACAATTTGAGCCGATACATCGACGAGCGATTTAAACAATTGTTGGCTGTTGCTTAACTCCGTCACATCGCTGAACGTCACGACAATACCGTCATTGTCGCCGCCGGGCGCACGATACGGGATCGTGCGTCGAATATAGGTTCTCCCTTGCGACGATCCAATCGTTTCTTCGATCAACGCATCATCGGCCAACGACGACGGGCGCGGTAGCGGCGGCATCGGTTGGATTTCGGCAACAAATTTCTCCAACGGCCGCCCCACATCGGTTTCGACCAAATCGTAAATCTCGCCAACTGCGGGAGTGAAACCACGAATGCGCAAATCGTTGTCCAAAAAAACTGTTGCGATTTGGGTACTTCTCAGCAGGTTTTGAATGTCATTGTTGCGTTGTACCAAGGCTTCGTTCGACGTCTGCAACTCCTCCTTCGACGTTTCCAATTCCTCATTCGCCGATTGCAGCTCCTCGTTCATCGACAACAATTCTTCGTTGGTCGACTTCAGTTCTTCGTTCGATGTTTCCAACTCTTGAACGGTGCGTTCGAGCGCTTCGCGAGTTCGCGTCAATTCAAGTTCAAGTTGCTCGATCGCTTGGCCCGCCGACGAATCGACAACCTTCGACGCGGCAATTCCGCCGCGCAGCTCGCCGGATTCGCTGTCCAATTGCAGCGGCGTCCCGATGCGATGAAAAACGACCAAGTGCAAACTGGAGTCCTCGCCCATTTCCGGCATCGGTTGCACAGTGACGTGGACGCGCTGCAGCCCACCTTCGACGGGCACCGACATATCTTGAGCCAATGAACGGCGTCGATGTTTCTTCGCTTCGCTGAACGCCGCCCGCAAACCGATTCGCAAGTTCTCGTGGGCCATCGAGATAACGTTGTTCTTGAATTGGCCGCCCGACATTTTCAGGAACGGAGTCGGATCGGATGACAATGTTTGAATCTGACCTGCATCGTCGACGACGGTCCACTGCGGCGAAAATTCGCCAAGGATGATCTGCTGGGCGAAACGAAACAGATCGACTTCGCCTGACGATGAATCGATTTCGACGCCGAACCGATTCAGATTCATGATCGGCACATCGAGTGTCGCGGCGCGATCAAGCGCGGTGACGCGGCGTTGGTAGAGTCGATGTTTGGCCTGCAGCACCCGGTACAGTTCTTTGTTTACCGACAGCGTCTCGGCGGGCCCCAGAAAAAGATACCCACCTGGCCTAGTCGCGTAATGAAACAGCGGTATCAATTTTTTTTGCAGATGGCTGCCCAGATAGATCAGCAGATTGCGACAAGAGATTAAATCAACCTTCGTGAACGGCGGGTCGCTGATCAAATTGTGCGCCGAGAACACAATCATGTCGCGGATTCGCTTCGTCACGAAATACCGACTGCCGCGTTTGACAAAAAACTTTAACAAACGCGGCTCGACGACTTCGTCCTGGATACCGATCGGGTAACCGCCTGTGCGTGCGACTGATAGCGCTCGTTCGTCAAGGTCCGTCGCAAAAATCTGCACGCTGACTTTTTTGTTCACCTGTTCGATGACTTCGACCAGCAGCATCGCAATCGAGTAAGCCTCCTGGCCGGTGGCACATCCCGGAACCCAAACCCGTAGCGGTGCGTCGCCTTCGTGGCGCTGGACCAGCGGCACCAACACGTCCCGCGCCAAGGAATCAAACGCTTTCGGGTCGCGAAAAAACGCCGTCACGCTGATCAACAAGTCACGGAACAAACGCAAGGCTTCCTCGCGCGAGGTCTGCAGCAAATCAATATAGGCTTCGACCGTGTTCAACTTCAGCACATGAATCCGGCGGCGGATGCGGCGGGTCAGCGTCGTCGTTTTGTAATGTTTGAAGTCATTCTGCGTGTGCTTCTCAACCGCTGCGGCAATGCGTGGGATCGCGACGATGATTTGGCGATTTAAGTCGCTCGAATCGTCGATATCGTCTAGCTCTTGCATGTGCTGGGCATAATGGAGAATCTCGACCGGGATCTGGTCGGGCGACAGCACGTGATCCACAGTCCCCAACGTGGCGGCGGCTTGTGGCATCGATCGCTCGTCCGCACTATCGATTTCTTGGGCAATTGTCATGCCGCCAATGTCGCCAATCGCCCGCAGCCCCAATGTGCCGTCGGTTCCAGCACCTGATAAAATGATCCCCACGGAAAACTCTTTGCAATGCACAGCAATGCTCGCAAACAGGTGGTCGATCGGTGCCGCTTGTTCGTCACTTGCCAATGACACGGCGGTCAACCTGCCACCGCGAATCTCCGCTGCGACGCCCATCGCGGGCGCATAAACGCAGCCCGCTTCGAGGGCAATCGATTGATCGGCGAAGAGCGTGATCAAGCCATCGAGGGGCAGTTCCCTTGTTGTAGGCGAAGAATCACTCGGTGCTGCAGACCCAATGGCCAAAACGAACGCCGTCGCCGGCAAATCAACCGCAGCCGAATCGCGGTAGTCGGCGATAATCCGTCTGGCAACTGCCCAACTACTGGGCCCACCACCAATACCAACGACGACCGGCCTGGGTTCGTCCGTTGACGCATTGTCAGCAGCGGCAATGTTCATTAATCCGTCGTCTCTACACACAAAAATTCCAAGCGAACGAATTTAGGATTCTATCGGCGGTCGCTGGGTTTCTCCAGTGGATCGGGTGCGGTATCGCTGTCAAAGTGGTCGCAGATCGACCTGGGCTCGTTCGACGCGGTCGTCCGCCTCTTCGTCATCGCTGGGCTTTTCCTTTAGCACCTCATGTTGCGACTGCTTCGATGGCTCGAACTGCAAGTCAATCTGAATTGGAAAATGATCCGAGCCGACATTCGGCAATCGCTTGATGCCGCGAACAGCGAAATGAGTGGAATGAAAAATATGGTCCAGCGGAAATCGCATCCACCAATGATTCGCATTGAAGGTATTAAAAAAGCCCCGGCCGCGGCGCGGATCAAGCAGACCGCTGATTCGCATGAACAAACGTGTCGTTTCCGACCAGGCTACGTCATTCAAATCGCCACCAATGATGACCGGTCGAGATTCTTCTTCGAGTTCGCGTCCCCACAGCATTAACTCCGCGTCACGCGCCGTGGCGTCCGTGTCGCGAATCGGTTCCGGCGGACGTGGGTGAACGCCGACGACACGAATTGATTGTTCATCGGCCAACCGAATGGTTGCGTCGATCGAAGGAATGTCGTCCTGGACCAAAAAGTGAACCTTGCTAGATTCGATCGGATACTTCGACAACAACATCATTCCGTACCAGTTGTCTTGGGGTTGAATTACCTGGTGCGGAAATTTGTCGACCAGCGAACTAACCGCAGTCACCCAGCGGTCATTGATTTCCAACACGATCAATAGATCCGGGTCCGCTTGCCGGATCGTTGACATCCATCGTTCGTAATGCGAATTCTCTTGTTCGATATTCGATACCACCACTCGAATCATCGACAAAGAATCTGCCGCGATAGTTCCACCTGATGCCGACTTCGCCTGCGTCGCTGCCAAAGGCGTGTAGGGATAAATACGAAATCCGTGAAAGCCGACGAGGAACAACATTGCCGAGATTACTGCAGCCGAGATTACCGCCGGCGATTGGTGCCAAAAACGACTAAGGCCGAAGTGCAGCAGCGTGATGACTAAGCCGACGACAACGATCTGCAGTCGCGGAAAATCCCAAGCGCGAATGAACCAGTGGGGATGCGTGCTCAAGCTCAACAGCGAACCGCCGCAAAGCAACGCCATTGCGATCAAGTTGACGATAAACATTCAGTTGGTTTTCCGCGTCGCTTGATGGCAATAAACGGCCGGATTTAGTTCTGGGTCGTTATACATTTTCAGTTGCCGGAACGTGCGGTGGGCCTTGCGACCTGAAAAAACTTCGGTAATCAATCGCTCCAGCGACACGATTAAACCGGCCCGCTGGCTGGCGGCAATTGCCAACGATTGACTGACCCGCGCTCTCAATATCGCATCAATCTCGATGCGGTCACATTGCTCGGCAAGATGAAAACATCGCAGCGCCAGAATCGACAAGCGGTCAATCGCGCTGCCCGGCGTCTCGGTGTTGGTCGGCAAATCGGCAGGTGCATCGATCTCTGCGGCGGCGAGTTGCGTGGCGATCGCGTCGTCAATCATCTCGATCGAATTGGCGCGTTGTTGATTGAGCGCATCGATGCGTCGTTTAACACCCGCAATGATCACGTCGGTGGCCTCAGGGTCGCGCGCTTGGTCTTCTTCATGCCACAACCGAAAATTGATGTCATGGTTTTTTATCACCAGCGATTCAAACACGGCTGAATCAAGATCGACGCGTTCGCGATGCCACGCTGCGACCAAACGCATCTGCATTTCCGCCAGCTCGGCGATTGAAATCATGGATGGGTAAGGCATACTCTAGCGGCCGGCCGCTTTGGCTGGCTGTGGTGGATTGACCCACTTCATCCCCGCTGCGACGCCGTCCTCGGGCAAGCCCGCGTTCCACGCCAGGGCAAGTCGTTTCAATCGGCCGGCGAGCTTGCGATGGGTTGACTCGACATTATCGAATTCCGCTTCGTCGGAACTGAGATCGTAGAGCTCGACGCCGCTGCCATCGATGTTGCAAAGCAGCTTCCAGTTCTTTTCACGAACGGCAAGATCAGGCATGTCGACCGGCGGCGTATCGGGCTTGACCACCATCGCACCGCGATCAGGCGGCCGTCGCCAAAACAACGGCTCGCTACGTGAACCCGAACTCAACCCCAACAAGACTGCGGACAAGTCTTCGCCGTCGGGTTTATAGCCCTCGGGGGCCTCGCCATGGCCGAGTGATCGCAGCGACGCGACCAGATCAACCGATGACAAAATCGCGGTATGGTTGGTTG
Organism: Pirellulaceae bacterium; assembly: GCA_041753075.1. Classification (GTDB taxonomy): domain Bacteria; phylum Planctomycetota; class Planctomycetia; order Pirellulales; family Pirellulaceae; genus UBA6163. Next base: position 55,488 of record JBGSVE010000054.1, on the reverse strand, counting down.
AGCCGACGGCGCTTTGATTCATCAATCCGGGTGCCCAAACGATCAATGGGCTGCGAATGCCACCTTCGTACAATTGCCCCTTGCTGCCGCGCAAGTGTGCGGACTTTCCCGCTCCGGGCTCGGGCCCATTATCGCTGCACAACAGCACGATCGTGTTGTCACGCAATTTCTCGTCGTCGCGAATGTGGTCAAACAACACGGCCAATTGATCGTCCATCGCTTGCAACACAGACAAATACAGCGCGCGTTTCGCTTCGTCATTGCGCAGCGCTTGCGGCGGAAAGAATGGCGAGTGAACATCGTCGGGCCAAATGTTGACGAAGAACGGTTTGTTTTGGCCGACCGATTCGTCGATGAACTTGATTGCTTGGCCAGTGAACTCACCGGTGATGGTCGAACGATCGGCCCAGCGAATCGGTCCGTGTCCCAATTTGTCACTGCCCAGTGCGTGCTGATGTGCGGGTTTGCCATCGTAGGCATCGCACAATGGCAACACGCGCGGACCAAGACCTTCAAAGTTGGTGAGCGAAGTTGCAAAGCCGTACTCGGTAACTAGCGGTGCCTCGCCGACGTCACGCTGGCCGCCCATGTGCCACTTGCCGAAATGGCCGCTGCGGTAACTGCTGGCGCTCAGCATCTTGGCGAGCGTCGGTGCGTCACCAGCGAGCCACTGCGCCATGCCGCGCGCATCATTGTTGCGGCGATTGTCCAAGAACGAGGTGATGCGATGCCGCGCCGGGTATTGGCCTGTTGTCAGCGCGGTCCGCGACGGCGAACAGATCGGTGAGTTCACGTAGAACTGGGTAAAGCGAATGCCTTCAGCGGCGAGTCGATCGATGTGCGGTGTGGCGACCTCGGTATTGCCAAAACAAGACAAGTCGGACCATCCCATATCATCAATGAACAGACTGATCACGTTCGGCGCTGGACCCGTGCGAGGCAACAGCGTTGGAGTCCCGAACACGGTCCTCTTATCGCCCATTTCGTCCATCCACGCGGTGAGCGTAGCGGACATTTTGATAACCGTGTCGGAATGCGCCGGATCATTCGCCAGGTTGACCCATTCCTGCGGATCGGCGTCCAAGTCATACAACTCTTCGAGCGGACGCTGGGTGTATTTTCTAACCTTCTCGGCGGCGGAGGCATCGGTTTTGGCCGCTTGAACCCACGATGGCCAATAGCCCGTGTCGCCTGGCTTCTGCGTGACGTGCGACAGAAATTTGAACTCGGGATGCAGATTCAATATGTATTTGTAGCGGCCATCGCGCACCGATCGCATCGGAAAAACGTTCATGCTGCCATCGCCGCTGTGCGTGGCAAACACGCGATCGCGATGTTTGTCGTATTGACCCGTCAGCACCGGCATGAACGATTTGCCATCCAGCCCCGTCGGCATTGCCCCGCCGGCCGCTTCGACGATGGTTGGCAAAATGTCTACCCAAGTCACCATCGCGTCGGTCCGCAGGCCAGCGGCAATTTTTCCTGGCCAAGTGACAATCAACGGTGTCCGCAATCCATCGTCATACAGATTCCATTTTCCAAACGGCCACTGCGCACCGTGATCGCTTGTATGCAGGAACAACGTATTGGTGCCGAGCTTCTTGTAAGCCGTGTCAAACACGCTGCCTAATTCCGAGTCCATTGTTTTAACGGCTTCACAATAGGCAGCACGAGCCAGTCGCGTCTCCGGTGTATCAACATGTTTACGCGGCAAGACCACGGCGTCGGGATCGAACGAACTTTCGTTGGGCCAGGGCACGTGCGGCCAATTCGTGCCCACGAACAAACACAACGGCTTGTCGCTGTTCCGCGCTTCAAGCCATGTGTTCGCTTCGGCTACCGCGACGTCGTCGTGGTAAGTGAAATGTTTGGCGAAATCGAATCCGTATTCGGGTGTTTGGGCGTAGTGGCCAACCTTGCCGAACGAGACAACCTCGTAGCCCAGGTCATGAAAATAGGCAGGCAACTTCTTTATTTCGGCTTTGGGCCGGGAATGGTTCGGTTCGGCTCCGTTGTGTTGTGGCATCAGTCCGGTCAAGAGCGCTGCGCGGCTGGGGGCACACGACGGCGAGACCACAAAGGCGCTATCGAACGTCATCCCGGCGGCCGCGACGCGGTCCATGTTCGGCGTGGGAATGTCACCTTTGCCGTACAACGACGAATCGGTAATCGTGTGGTCATCCGAAAGAAAGACGACGACGTTTAGTTTTTCGTCTGCGGACGCCATGGCGGGCGGCAGCGCGCCGGCGAGCAGGACAACACTGGCAATCGAAAGTCGCGACATCATGGGAAGGGGCTTGCAAAGTAGGTAGAAGAGCCCGATTGTAACTAAAAAGAGCCTAGTTGCGTTGCAAATCCCAGGCGGTCAACCAGGTTGTTGTCGTTGCCTTCATGCCATAATCTTTCTCCAATCGATCGGCCATGTCGCTTAAATGGCCAGCGCCATAAAACACGGAGATCGACTTTTTGCCGGCGTCGAGCTCTTGTTTCAAGACTTCAAACGCCTTGCGATTGCGCCCTTTTATTAGCGTGTTCTCGCCGCTGGCGTCATCCATTCCCGCGGTGACCGCATCCACGTCGGTCAACTGCTTGGCCATCACTTGTTTCAATTTCATCGAACGGTCCGAACTCATTAGCGCGATCAACAATCCTGCGTCGCCGCCCGATGCAGCCTGGGTCGCCAGGCCCGCGCCCATCATTCGCGCGAACATTTTCCACAGATCGTCACCGCGATTTGCCATGTCCTCCATAAACTCATCAGGGCTCATGTCGGCGTGACGAAAATTCTCGGCCAGGTAATCGATGTGTTCGAGTTGATACTCGAGGTTGAGCATGTCCTTCATGCCGGTTTGCATCGACGCCAACACTGAACGTCGCTCGGCAAGGTCTTCGGGTCGAATCCGCGTGCCGTCCGGCGCGACCAATTCGTAAAGCACCACATCGTACTGGGCCAACCGCGATCGTAGCTCTTGGTAGTATTCCCGTTGGCCAATATGAACGACGCCAACCAAATCGACGGTTTGGCCGGCATACTTCGTGCCTTCGACACCGACATAGCGAACGATCGCCGTTTCTAATCCCTTGGGTGCTTTGTTTTCGAGTTTGCTGACGCGAACGAATGCAGCATCCTTTTTCGGTTTGCCCAATTCATCGGCGAACAGATTGCTGCCTGCAATCGACAAAATCGTGCTGCCGACCAGCGCCAGAAATCGAATCGAGATCAGAGACTTCACAGCGGATTTCCTTGGCTCGTAGCAGTTGGGGCAATTGTTCTACAATGTGCATTTGGCGACCGAACAAATGCGAACGCAAACTTAAGGATAGCGCGCAAGTCGCCCCAGGGCAACAATTCCGGCGATCTTGACGGCGACAACGATGATGACGATGGCTGCTGGTGACTTTCATTCCGATCGAGTGGCCTGGGCGGCGGCGAGCGAGTTGCTGGGCCGTGAGCCCGACGAAATCGTTGCGGTGAATCCCGGTTTCAGCGGTGGGACGGTCGCGCGGTGCGACTGCGACGGCGGCCAGTTCGCGTTGAAACGCTGGTCGCCAGGTACCTGGGCGTCCCGCGTGGATGCGATTCACGAACTGCAAAACCACGCCTGCCGGACGCTCACCTGGCTACCCAAACTGAAGAAAACGTCGGCTGAAAAATCTCGTTTTACAATCGGCGACGCGCATTTCGAGATGTCGACCTGGCTGCCCGGAAGCGCAATCCCCGCGCCTGGCGAGTCCTCGTTGCCGGTGGACGCGATTTATAATGCCGTTTTTCAGGGCGCGTCCGCAATCGCGCGTTTTCATGAATCGCTGAGTTCGTTTTGCCCGGATGACGCCGTCGCCAGCCAGGTCGCACCGGCCGTCATTCGCCGCGTTGATCGTTTGGCCGAACTGAAATCGCTGGTCCCCAAGGCGATCAATCGATCCCATTTTGCGAGCGAAACGTTGCGACGAGCCGCGTCCACGCTCGCCAATTGGCCGAGTTTACATCGCGCTGCCGTGTACACGCTCAGTCGCTGGCTCCACCGTCCGCTGGCGACCGTTTGGGCCCACGGCGATCCGCACCGCGAGCATATTTTGTTCGCCGGTGGCGAGGTGGTCGGCATGGTTGATCTGGACGCCATCAAACGCGACAATGCGGCGTCCGATCTGGCCCGCTGGATCGGCAGTTTTCGAGGTTTCGGAATCGATTCAACCGCACTCGCCCAAGCCGCGTCCGCTGGCTACCGTTTGCAACGACCGTTTGATACGCAGGCCGAGGAACTGGTCAAGGCGCTGGAATCAGCCAGTTGGTACATTCAATTGGCAAATTGGGTTGTTTGGGTCGAGCTTGAACAACGAAAATTCCCCGGTGAAATGGCTGCCGTGGATAGGCATGTCGCGTTTTTGCTACGTAGTATCGGCGTGTCGCAAGTAAGCTAGTCGTGCGTCGCCGCGTCAAAGCGGTAACCAGGAGTTTTTATATGCAAAGTCTGCCCTCATTCCGCCGCCAGATCATTCTCTCATTACTGGCGACGTGGTTGGTCGTTTGGTCTGCGCTGCCAGCGGCGGTGGCTCAATCCGATCTTGGCACCGGGTTGGATGTATTCCCGAAGTTGTCGCTTGGCAGCAGCCGGCCCAACCCCAATGGCCTGAACGACAAAAATCCATCTCGCTTCACCGCCTCAATCGTTCGCAACGATGCAACTAGCGGGACCTTGTCGGTGCTTGCCGAGTTGGCACCGCGACACCATGTTTACTCGACGACCCAGGCTCCCGGCGGACCGCTGGCGACGATCATTACGCTGGGCGATCAACCGGGCGTGGCACTGACCGGCGCACTGGAGCCTGATTTCCCGCCGTCACAGAGCGTGTCCAGCGTATGGCCTGGGTTGACGATCGAGGAGCACGATGAGGAAGTCACGTGGTCCGCACCGATTTCGTTGCCGGCCGATTTCTCAGGCGAAGTCAACGTTGAAGTGCGGGCTCAAGTTTGTCGCGTTGGCGGTGCTTGCTTTGCAATCAACGAAACTTTGGTTGCCAAGTTGGATGCGATCAAGACCGCCGCGATCAAGCTTGATCCTTATCGCGACCGCGGCTACGCCGTCTCGTGGACGGCACGCTTGGAACCCGCAACTGTGGCACCGGGGAACCGCGCCAAGCTGATTTTTACCGCGACTCCCGATATTGAATACCACGTTTACCCGGCTGCTGTGGATGATACCGAATCAAGCACTAATTTTGTCATTGAGAACAAATCGGGACTTCGCATTGGCGGTCCGGCAACGACCAACAAAACCATTTCCAGCATCATCGCACCGGGCCAACCGCCGCTGATTTATCACGCCGGTGCGGCGACGTGGGAATTGCCCGTTATGGTGCCCGCCGATGCGAAAGCTGGCGTGGCGAAGATCGAGGGTTTGATTGCCTACCAAGCTTGCAATGATGGCAGTTGCTTGCCGCCCAAGGGCCTCCGCTTTGTCGCTTCGCTTGGCGTTGGGAAGGTTGGCGATGATGCGGTGACGCCGGTCAGTTTCACCAGTGTCTCCCGCGCCGAAGCGATGGACGCTGCGGCCACGATCAACTGGGTCGATGACGTGGACGCGATTGCAACGCCTTCGGTGATGCCTGTCACGCCAGCGACAACGCCCGATCTCGCCACCGAACAATCACCTGCACCGGAGACGAGAACCGCCAACTCGGTCGCTGCGCTGGACAACGCGGCAACCACCAACGACAACGGTGCCAACAACAAAGCCGCCGCCGAGCAGCCTCCCGCCGTTACCGAACCGCCCGCCGTTACTGAACCCTCGGGATTTCCCTTGCCCGCCATTATTGCGATGGCGATGTGCGGCGGTTTGATCTTGAATTTAATGCCCTGCGTATTGCCCGTCGTCGGCTTGAAGGTCATGGCTTTCGCCGAGCAAGCTGGTGCCGATCGCGGTCGCGTGCTGACGCTAAACTTGTGGTACACGCTGGGCATTTTAGTCGTCTTCTGGGCGCTAGCGGCGATGGCGTCGTTCTTCTCGTTTTCCTGGGGCCAACAATTCACGTATTTTGAGTTTCGACTCGGCGTGACATTGCTCGTATTCGCGATGGCGCTCAGCTTTCTCGGCGTTTGGGAAATCCCCTTGCCCGGATTTGTCGGCGGCAAAGCAACGCAACAATTGCAACGCCAAGAAGGTGCCGGTGGTGCGTTCTTCAAAGGCATCTTTACCACGCTGCTGGCCACGCCCTGCAGCGGTCCGTTGTTGGGAACCGTGTTTGCATACACGCTTGGCCAACCGCCGATCGTGACGTTCGTGATTTTCACCGCTGTCGGTTTGGGTATGGCGTTGCCGTATTTGTTGATCGCGTTGTATCCGGCGTTGTTGGCTTATTTTCCCAAGCCGGGCAACTGGATGGATATCTTCAAACAATTGTTGGCGTTCTTATTGCTCGGCACCGTCGTCTATCTGTTCGGCGGATTTTCCGAAGACGATCGTATGCCGGTATTCGCAACGTTAATCGGAGTTTGGTTTGGGTGTTGGGTGATTGGCCAAGTGCCCAGTTGGTCGTCGCTGGACCGTCGCTTGGCCGCTTGGTCCGGTGGTTTGGCGTCGGCGGTGTTGGTCGGCATCTTGGCGTTCCGTTTTTTGGCACCTTCGCCAGCGGTCTTGGCGTGGGAACCTTACGACGAAGCGCGATTGCAACAATTGCAATCCGAAGGTCGCACGGTGTTGATCGATTTTACGGCGAAGTGGTGCGTCAATTGCATCGTTAATTACAACGTCGCGATCAATACGCAAAAGACTAGCAAGCTGGTTAACGAATTAGACGCCGTGGCGATGTTGGCCGATTGGACCGACCAAAACGACGAAATCAAGAACAAGTTGTTGGAATTGAACAGCAATGCGATTCCGGTGTTGGCGGTTTATCCAGGCAAGCAGCCGAACGAGCCGATTGTGCTGCGCGACTTGATCACTCAAGGCGACGTGTTGAAGGCGTTGCGAAAAGCCGGTGCGAGTGTGGATGGCCTCGCGGCGTCAGCCACGCCATCGTCAAGACTAGTCAGCGACCGGCCCGCGCAAGTGCTCGTTCCTGCGGCGCATTAGTTAATTGTCGACCGGTTGTCCCCACCCGTTTAGGACCGCCCAAACGGTTGGGGACAACCGTTCTACAATCGCCTCAGCGCAAAAATCAAGGCACTAGGTTCTTGACCAAACCGAATTCGTCGGGGCAATTTCGCTAACGATTGATTCGATCGCGGCGCTCAGACGCAGCGCGCGATCCAGCGCCGCTTGCCACGGATCGCGACGCGATTGCTGCCATGCGGGCGTTGCCAACACCACCGCTGGATCATCCGCCGGTACCAATGGATCGGCTTCTAACGCGTCGTAGTATTTGCGAAACACCGTCGTTGCGGCGAAGAACGCACGCATGCCAACCGTGTCAGCCAGCGCCGCTTGAACTCGCAAACAGGCGTGTTCGCGAACCCGCCCGCCGACGTCGCCGCCACCAATGCCCCAGTCCGCCAGCCTCATCGCGCTGGGGCCTTCGACAAGCAGATGACAGATTTCATGCAGAATCATTTGCGCCAACGAGTCATCGATATCCAGCGTCGCGGCGGTTCCGATTGTCAACACACCGGCACCGTTCCACGACGCGAACACCTCATCGCTGCGGACGACGTGAATGCCCAACGCGCTGGCGGTTTGCAACCATATCACGTCGAGCGGGTCTTGGTAAACTTTTGTGATCGTGCGCATGGTTATAGTAGTGCTTTGCCCAACCCTTTTCCCTTGGAGTCGAATGATGCTGCGATTGTTTTCCCTCGCCGGCCTTTTCTTTTACGTCGTCGTCTGCGCGCTGCCAGTCGCCGCCGACAGCCCGCTGCCGACGGTAGCCACCGACAACCCACTTCATCTGCCCGACGAGATGGCGACGCTGGGCAATATGCACGGTGATATTGCCGTCAGCAAGGATGGTCGCATTTTCGTCAGCGTCGGAGGCGGCCCACGTCCCGGCATCCAGGTCTATTCCGCCGGCGGTGATTACTTGCATAACCTGCCAAAATATGACCATGACTTTCACGGGTTCGTGATTGCCGAAGATGATAAAGGCGAATTCATTATCGGGACACCATCAGATGGCCAATCGGTAATCAAAATGCGTTTGGACGGGACCGAGGAAATGCGGATCGGCAAAGCCGCGTTCGATGGCAACCTGAAGAAATTGACCTGCGTCGTCGTTGCCCCCGATGGCCGGATATTTGCCGCCGACGGATATGGCAATGACCTCATCCATATCTTGGCTGCTGACGGTAAATATGTCCGCAGCTTCGGTGGCCGCGAAGCACCCTATGGCTTCAAGACTTGCCACAAAATCGTCGTCGATACTCGATTTGATCCGCCGCAACTGCTGTGTTGTGACCGCGAGAATCGCCGCATGGTGATGTTGTCGCTCGACGGCGACGTATTGGGAACCATACCCGACATGTTGCGACCGGCGGCAGTCACGATTCACGGCAAGGTGGCGGTGGTTGGAGAAATCGAAGGCCGCGTCAGTTTTTTGGCTACCGACGGCAAACGATTAGCAACGGTCGGCCACAATACGACGGCTGGTGAATTTGCCACCAACAAGATTGAACCGGCTCGTTGGCGAACGGGAATCTTAAACGCACCCCACGGTGTCGCCGTCGATCAAGATGGCAATTTGTTTGTTGCGGAATACAGCGTTCATGGCCGCGTCTTAAAATTCGCTACCGATCGAACCACTTTTTGATCGCGTGAACCGTCGTCGCGCGCCCGGCTCGGGCGATGGATGTCGTCAGCGGAATTTCCTTGGGACAAACCGCAACGCAGTTTTGGGCATTGCCACAAACTGCGATTCCACCGGGCCCCATCAACGCATCCAAACGCTCAGCGGCAAGCGACTTTCCGGTGGGATGAAGGTTGAACAACATCGCTTGTGAAATCGCATGCGCACCGACAAACGCTTCATCAAACTCCGCCATTTTGCGGGCCTCGAACGCGGCTTCGGTTTCGTCCGCGGCGCGAGTCAACTCAATCTTGGTGTATTGCGGACACGCTTCCAAGCAACAACCGCAGCTCATGCACTGACTCAACGGATACGATTGCTCCTGGTTGGCGCGCAATTGGCGTTCGCCCGGTCCCATGTCGTAATAACTATCGACCGGCACCCAAGCTTCGACACGCTCCAACGCGCGGAACAAGCGTTGGCGATCGACGACCAAATCCCTTACCACCGGAAATTTGCTCATCGGTTCTAGCAGGATTTCGTCGGGATTGTCATTGAGCAAATTGTCGACCAGGGCGCTGCAGCTTTGCCGCACGCGACCGTTTATCACCATCGTGCAGGAGCCGCAAACTTCCTCAAGGCAACCGCAATCCCAAGCGACCGGCGTCACCTTTTGCTTATCAACGGTCTCGGCCATCGCCGCGATGCGTTGCAGCACACTGATGACATTCATTTCGCGCTCATACGGCACGTCGAACAATTGCCAATACGATTCCATGCCCGGGCCATCTTGACGCAGGACGCGAACACGGAAGTGACTCGGACGCTTTTTCTTCTCAGGTGCAGGTGCGATCATGGCGATGGCCTCTGGTATAAATTAAGTGGTTTATTGAGCAACAAGTTCACTATGCTTCGCGCCCGTTTTTTTTGCGACAGCACGTTCGTTCCAAATTCTTTCGATTTCCTCGGCACCGACCAAACCGTACAACCGCGGCCGCGGCGGGATCAATGATGTATCCACATCTTCGTAGGTGATCGTCGGTTGATTTGTGCCCTCATTCCAAGTGCCGATTGAGCTCTTGAGGAACCGTTTGTTGTTGGCCTCGAACTCGTCACACCATTGTTCGGCTTGTTGACGTTTTTCAACCGGGTCGGTGGCCTGCAAACTGGGCTTCTCGAAATCGGGCTTGTAGTGGGCACCGCGACATTCATCACGCATCAGCGCACCTTGCAGCAACGTCTTGGCCAACGGGAACATATCCTGAACGGCCTTGGCGAAGATGACGTTTTGGTTGGTCCAATTGCCGGTATCCGACAAACTGACCTTCATCGCTCGCTGGTGCAGCTCGTCGGTCTTTTCGAGTGCTTGTCGCAATTGGTCGTTGCGACGAACGACCGTCGCCGCGCGCGTCATCAGGTCACCGAGTTCTTGATGAATCAAATACGGATTCTCGTTGCCGCCGGTGCCGCCCAAAAGTGTCTTGTGGCGTGAGGATTGTTTCGCCATCGCCGCATCGACCACCGAGCTTGGCAATTTTTTATATCCGCCGCGTTGGTTTTCGGCGTAATTGATGATTGACGGACCGATGAACAAACCCGAAAAGATGCACGACAACAACGAATTCGCACCCAGGCGATTGGCTCCATGATATTGGTAATCGCACTCGCCGATCGCGTATAAACCGTCGATATTGGTCATCTGGTTTCGCGGTGCCCCGGGCAACAATCCACCATCTGCGGACTTCACATAATCGGCCCACAATCCGCCCATGCTGTAGTGGACCGCGGGGAAAATTTTCATCGGCTCGAAGCGTGGATCAACGCCTTGGAATTTTTCGTAGATCTCCAAAATTCCGCCGAGCTTGCGGTCCAGTTCCGCCTTGGAGATATGCGTCAAATCGAGATAAACGCACATGCGATCGTCTTCAACGCTGAGCCCCTCGTTGACGCAAATATCAAAAATCTCGCGCGTCGCGATGTCACGCGGCACCAGGTTGCCGTAGGTCGGGTAGCGTTCTTCGAGGAAGTAGTAACGATCGGCCTCAGGAATCGATTTCGGTTCACGCGGATCTTGAGGCTGGCGTGGCACCCAAACGCGACCGCCTTCGCCGCGCGCCGATTCGCTCATCAACCGCAACTTATCCGCTCCCGGAATCGCCGTCGGGTGAACTTGGATAAATTCACCGTTGCCATACTTCGCACCAGCTTGAAAACAACGACTGACGGCACTGCCATTGCAGAACACGCTCATCGTGCTCTTGCCATACAACAAACCACAACCGCCGGTTGCCACGACCACCGCATCAGCCGCAAACGAACGGATTTCCATCGACACCATGTCTTGGGCTATGACGCCGCGACAACGCCCGGATTCATCTTGGATCGGGCCCAGAAAATCCCAGAACTCATACTTCTTAACCGCACCTTCGGATTCCCAACGACGGACTTGTTCGTCGAGTGCATAGAGCAGTTGTTGGCCGGTGGTTGCGCCGGCAAACGCGGTTCGTTTGTAAAGCGTACCGCCGAAGCGACGACGATCGATGAACCCTTCGCCGGTTCGATTGAACGGCACGCCAAGCCGATCCATCAAGTCAATGACTTTGGGTGCCCAGAAAGCCATTTCCTTGACGGGCGGTTGGTGATTTAAAAAGTCACCGCCATAAACCGTGTCGTCAAAGTGCTTCCATTCGTTGTCACCGAGTTGCCGTGTTTGGTCGTTGCAACTGTTGATGCCGCCCTGGGCACAAACACTGTGAGAACGTTTCACCGGCGTCAAACTGAGCAAATCCACCTTGACGCCCAATTCGGCGAGTTTCATGGTGACTGCTAAGCCGGCCAGCCCGCCGCCGACGACTATTACGCGATGATCGGACATCTTACTGTGGTTCCTTTTCGGTGAGCACAAAATCAGTTGTGGGGTTCAAGACCGGGTCGGGTTGGGTCCGCTTTTCTTCGCTCTCAGGCACCGTACCCGTCTGCAGGTTCGCACGATACATATTGTCTTCGATCTGTTTCGCGACCACGGGGTCGGTTGCTAGTGCCGCGTACCAAGCGCTTGTTCCGATAACCGCCAAAACCAACCCGAAGGCCACACATACTTTTGTCGCGCGCGCTTGGGCCTTGGGCGAAATCCATAAACCCCAAGTTATGCCGGCGGTCCACAGTCCATTGGCCAAGTGATAAACACACGCCAAAACTCCGACCAAATAGAACGCCGGCCAAAAGTAGCCGTCCATCGCGTAGGCCAACGTGCTGGCGGCGTTGTAGGCGCGAAATTCGGCGAAACCGAGCTTTTCTCCCAATGCTAACCACGGCGTGAAGTGAATCCAACCATGCAAATGCAAGACATGGATCATTAAGTATGCGAACGCGACTAGCCCCGTGACGCGTTGCCAGTAATACCGCCGATTGCCCGCAAGTTGATATCGGTCGGTGTTGCTTTTGCCCGTTTTGGCAATCCAAACGCCGACAATCGCGTGAAATAACAGCGGTCCAAAAATGAAGCCCCACTCGACGATTGGCAATAGGTTGCCAAGCGAATGGATTGCGTAGACCGCCCGCTGGAACGTTGCCGTGCCGTTCAACAAACTCGCGTTGGTCGTCAAGTGAACGACCATGTAGGCACCCAGCGGCACAATGCCTGAGAGCGAATGCAAGCGACGAATGACGAACTCGTGGCGCAAGAAAAACGACGACTCGTCGGCAGCGACTGCGGTTTCAGAAGCCATAAATGTGTGGTCTCGGCAGCAATTGAGGCTGAAAAAAACGAGAACTTAGCGGGCGGAACCCAATCTTGAATTCTGCGGCGACAACCGCACGCCAAAAGCGTCGGCAACCAACCTTTGCCCACCGGATAATGTAGTTTTGTAAAGTCCGTTCGGCTATCCCGTGCTGAAAACCTAACTTTAGCATCGTGAGCCGCGACGCGTCAGCACGATTAAATCTTACGAATGAAATCATCCGCGTAGCTTCGCACGTCTTTGCCATTGAGCACGTGGACCATGCGTAGTTGTTGCACTTGCTCGTCGCTGAACGAGCCCAATGGTACGTGGATCAGATGCTTTTTCAGATGTTTGGCGATTCGCCGCAGCGCTCCGCCAGGTGGTAACGATGACAATAGCGCAACCTGGCTGCTGCACGAATGCAAACAGGCGGCGGCAACAAGTCGTTCTTCCAACGTGGACGCAAAATCGATGCGCCGATCGTCCCAAACGTCATCAATCGGAACTGGTGGATACAGAAACATCGCACCACCGTAAGTCGCTAGCGCGATTCCGGGCCCGATCATTTCGTCTTGAAAATTCGTTGCGAAAAAGGCGAGCGTCGATTCGTCGCGATGTTCCGCGAACCAAGTCGCCCGCCACGGATAATCGCGCGGGTCCGCAGGGCTGTCAAACAACATCACGCAAGCGTCCATGTCGCCGCGAACCGGCGGCAACACCTTGACGTAAATCTGCTTCTCGTACCAATGTCGCAGCGTATCACGAATGTCGATGCCATCCATCACGCTGGTCGTAAACTTCTCGGTCCGCGCCAAATCGGACCCCGAAATCTGTTTTGCGCGATCGAGCACGCGGCTACGAAACGATTCGATCTTCTCGTCCTCGGGCGGATAGCTGCATTGGCCAAACGGGTTCCAGCGGTAGGCCCATTGTTCTTTCTGGCTGCGCGTCGGCCGCGGGTTCAAATGGATCGATTGCCAAAAACGCGGCGGTCCCGGCAACCGATTGACGGTCGCAAACGTGTCGCCCGAAGGTAATCGCGCCATGTCGATCCCAAGCGTTACCCGGGGTTGGTCCAACAGCGGCGGCGGAACATCGACGACGGAGTAGTAATCGCGTGCCCGTTCGACCACATGAATTGCGAACTGATCGCCCATGATTTGTTTGGCCGCGGTCACAATCGTCGCCAAGTCGGGTCTCATTCGCCGATGTAACAGCGAAAGATTGCGGATGTATTTTAAACATTGGCCCAATAACATGGGCGTGATCCGGCGAGCGCGATTGCCAAGGTCGTCGCGATAGGATTGGCGAGCCGCGATCAACAATTCCTTGACGCCATCGATCGACAAGTTCTCGTCGTCTTCGAGTTCGGCGCGGGCGCGTTCGTACAATCCGGTGATGAATGGAATTTCGTCGAACAAAAATGCCAGCGATCGCGGGTCAACGTCATAGCTTTGGGGAGCCAACACTTCATCGTCGCTGGCCAGTTCTGGTTTGGTCGCGCGGCTGTCGTTGGGGGCCACCGCGAACTCGTTGTACGCTTCGCGAATCCATGGCCAATACAGGATGCTGGTGACAAACAGCACCCGCTCATACTGTTGTTCCAATTCCAACAAACGATGCGCCATAAAGCGAATTCGATCATGCGTTTGTGCGTCGGGCGGTCGGCCAATTCCCGGCAATATCGCCGCCGCAAACTTCTCCGGTGCAACGGTGCGCAAAGCGTACGGATCAGGCATCACGGTGGCGAACGGCAAAAACGGATCGGTTTCCAAGTCGATATACTGCCGCGCGACATGCTCGCCCATCGCGGCGCGAATGGCCATGATCACTGGTTGGCAAGGATCGATCGGAACGTAACTACAGGTCTCCGGTTCCTCGTAATCATCGTCAAAGTCAACTTCATTCCAGTCGGCATCGCTGGCCGAATAGTCGTCGTCCAGTGTGTCATCAAGATCGTCGGCTTGACTTGGAAATACCGGCTTGCTGCGCTGCACCACAATCGATGGTTTGGGCAGCTCCAAGACCGCTTGTTCGACCGCTTCGCGAAAGGATGGCGGCAGCGGAATCGCCACGACATCAAACTTGAACTCCAGCATCCATCGCTTTACCGCGAGCGAAAAATCGGCGCTGCCATGAATGATCGGCAACACCGCGATCCGGTCGCTGATTTTCAATAGTTCGGGAATTGGTTGATTAAGCATCGGCGGACTACTACTCGGCTTGGATCGATAATTGGCGACGCACATCGGCGATGATTTCGCGTGGCACAAACTTGGCCAAACGATCGTCGTCAGCCGACATCCCGGCAATCTGCTTAAACAACGAACTGCTGATATGGACGTATTGATCGTCGGCCATCAAAAATACGGTCTCAATGTCACGATCCAATTGACGGTTGGCCATCATCATCGTGAACTCACCAGCAATATCGGTCAACGGGCGAATGCCGCGAACCATTACTTTCGCCCCCACGGATCGCACAAAATCAACGGCCAAACCGTCAAACGTGGCGACTTGTAAATCAGGCACATGGCGCGTCAAACGCCGGATCAATTCGACCCGTTGTTCCGGTGTAAACAACGGCTGCTTATCTTTGTTGATGCCAATCCCAATCACCACGCTGCCAAACAACTCGCTGGTGCGGCGAATGATGTCGAGATGGCCGAGTGTAACGGGATCGAATGAACCGGTGTAAACCGCCTTGGTGGATTGCGTCATGACTCATGGCTCAGGGGGCGAGAAGTGGATTGCATAGTTTACCGCATCAAGCAACCGCCGGATGTCACCCTCGTTGTTGTAAGCATGAACGCTGGCCCGCACACCAATGCCGCGGCAACTGACCACCACGCCGCGCTCCAGTGCCGCCTTGCGAATTGTTGCCGCAGCGGTTCCGGGGATTGCGAACGTGACAATCCCGCTGCGATGTTTTCGATCCTTGGCGACCGCCAACTTCGCGCCCATGTCGCGCAAGGCCGTACACAATCGATCGGCCAGTTCGAGCACGCGGTCACCAATCGCGGCGGGTCCATGTGACGCGTTGACTTCGAGAAACAAGGCCAAACTGGCCCGCAGAGCGCGCATTCCGACCATGTTTTGCGAGCCGATTTCGTAGCGCGCCGCAGTCGGCCGAATGTCAAACGCCGCATGGCTGAACTGATGCGCCGCCCGCACACTGTTCCAGCCCACCGGAACGCATGTCAACGAATCAAGATGGTGGCGGCGAATCATCAATACGCCTGCACCTTCGGGACCGAGTAACCATTTGTGACCATCGGCGGCCAAGAAATCGATCGGCGTTTGCTGCAGGTCCAGCGGAAAGATTCCCAACCCCTGGATCGCGTCCAAGAAGAACAACGCACCGCGTCGCTGGACCTCGCCCGCCAATCGATCGACATCGAGGCGATAACCGCTGGAGTAACCGACCCAACTTGCGGCAACCAAACGCGTGCGCGAATCGATTGCGGCGAGCAACTTGTCGAGGTCGATTTCGCTCGCGTCATCGTCGCCAATAATCCGCACCTCGACACCGTGGCGTTGTTGATTGAGCCAGGGAAATCGGTTGGAGGGGAATTCGCCGGCGGGCAATACGATGTTGTCGCCGGCTTTCCAACTGATCCCCTCGGCGACGACGTTGATGCCATAGCTGGTATTAGGAATCAGCGCGATTTCGTCGCGATCGCAATGCAACAGTGTGACAAAATCGTCTCGCAAACATTCGACATCCGCCGCCCATTGGGGCCAGCGAGTATCGCCGTCGGTGGACGCTTCGGCGGCGAATGACGCGAGCACTGCGGCGGTCGCCCGCGGCAACGGAGCGACGGCGGCGTGATCAAAGTAAGCCCAGTTTGCGGTCACGGGCATTTGCTCGCGCCACCAGGTCCACGGGTCGGATTGGAGTTGCATGTGGTTGGATCGTTGGTTGAATTGATCGGAAAAATCAGCAAAATCGTCAACGCTACCCACATTTCATCGCGGGCACCGATCGACTAAGGTTTGATCTTGAAACCGATTGTTAACTTTCTGCCGCTGGCAACTATACTGCTGTCGGTCTCGTCCAAATTCCCCATCCGCGAAACAAGCGATCGTAGCCGAGGTTTGTGAATGCCCAAGGCGCTCTGCCTGACTAGCCTTGTGGTGGCGGTGATCATCGTCGTCCTGTTTCTCGCCGACGCCGTGATGGGCTTCTTGGGGATGGAGGCGGTCGCGCCGCTGCGCAGTGCCAGTTTGATGATGGATATTACGTTTATTCTGTGCGGCAGTCTGCTCGCTTACATGAGCTTCGTGACCTGGCGCGAACAACGCTAAGCATGTAAGTAACCAGCGGGAAAATAAGTGTCGGACTTCATAGTAGCCGTAGTCGCCAGAGTTCGGAAAACGCGGGGCATCCGAACTCTGGCGAGTTTGGCTACGACAGTTTTTGACCGCTCGCGCCTAAGATCGCCGAGGTGTGTAAGTGGCTGGGGCTTCCCGCCGCAGGGCTGCGGCGGGAAGCCCCAGCCACTTACTTTTTGCTCGATACATAGACACCTTGTGATGGTACCGGTGATACCCGAAACTCAGTGCGCGACGAGTACATTCTAGCGCAAAAATTGAGAGGGAAAAAATGGCCAAGGCGGTTAAGGTTGCGATGGTGGGACTCGGTTTCGGTTCCGAGTTCATCCCGATTTACCAAGCTCATCCGCATACCGAAGTCGTGGCCATCTGTCGCCGCAATGAAACCGAACTGCATCGCGCCGGTGACCAATTCGGTATCGGCTCGCGGTATACCGAGTTCGAGCAAGTTTTGGCCGATCCCAATGTTGACTTCGTGCATATCAACAGCCCGAGTCCCGATCACGGATGGATGTCGCTGCGCGCCCTCGAAGCCGGCAAACATGTCATGTGTACGGTGCCGATGGCGACGACGATTGACGAGTGTCGCAAGATTGTCGAGAAGGTGAACGAGACCGGTTTGAAATACATGATGGCCGAAACGGTTGTCTACAGTCGCGAATTTTTGTTCATCCGTGACTTGTATCGGCGCGGCGAATTGGGAACGTTGCAACACTTGGCCGCATCGCATCCGCAAGACATGGACGGCTGGCCGGAGTATTGGGAAAAAATGATCCCGATGCACTATGCTACGCATGTGGTCAGTCCCTGTTTGGGCTTGGTCGGTAAGCCAGCGGAATATGTCAGTTGTTTTGGCTCGGGCCGCGTTCGCGAAGAGATTGCGAAGAAGTCGGGCAATCCGTTTGCGGTCCAGTCGTGTCATATCAAGATCAAGGACAGCGACGTGACGGCCCACATTTGGCGTTTTCTCTACGATGTGGCGCGGCAGTATCGCGAGAGCTTTGATGTTTACGGGACGAAGAAAAGTTTTGAGTGGACGTTGGTCGAAAACGAGCCGCATGTGATGCACATTGCCAAAATGCCCGAACCGGAAATCGCCACGAAGGTCGAAGTGCCTGACTTCGCGGATCGGTTGCCCGAATCAATTCGTCGGTTCACCTTGCCCGCAGAAATTCACGACACCGAGCATTTGTCGTTCATTCAAGGTGGTGGTCACGGTGGTTCGCATCCGCATTTGGTCAATGAGTTTGCGATGGCGATGATCGAAGATCGCGATCCATGGCCCAACGCGGCGACGAGTGCTAATTGGACCTGCGTCGGCATTTGTGCCCATGAGTCCGCGATGAAGGGCGGCGAAATTGTCCACTTGCCGAAGTTCACGACGTAGTATCACCTCACCAAGTCGCAGTGCGATGACTCATCACGGTGACGGTGCGACGCTGGTCATATCCCAAACGCGAATCGTGCCGTCGCGGCTGCTGGTCGCGATGCGGTGGGCCATCGGGTCAAGCGACACGTTGTGAACGGCTGACGAGTGGCCACGCAATGTCGCGACGGGCTGCTCGGTGGCCAAGTCCCAAACTCGCGCCGCACCCATTTGTTCGCCCGTCACCAAGTGAGTCCCATCGCTGCAAAACGAAACTCCCCAAACATCGCCTTCGCTACCAATCAAATTCATCACCTGGATACCGGTCTCGCTGTTCCAAACCCGTACGTTCTTGTTCCAGCCCACCGAGGCGAGCAACGAACCCGTGGGCGCAAACTTGACGCCGTAGATCGGCCCATCGTGTCCCGCCAGTGTCTGTCGCTCGGCCAACGTCGCGGCATCAAAAACGCGAACGATCTTGTCACTGCCAACCGTCGCAATCAGCTTGCCATCCGCAGAATAATCAACGCCAAGAATTGAGCCTGGCTGCGTTTGGGTCGCAAGTTCATCACCGCTATCCAGATCATAAACGTGGATCGTGCCTTCGCGATCACCGGCGACGATGCGATCTCCGCTGGGACTAAGTGCAATACCGCGAACGGCACTCGTTGCTTTCCACTCGCGGACAGGTTCAAACCGCTCGGTGTCCCAAAGTTTCACGGTGCTGTCGTCGCCGCTTGTCATTAACAACGACCTCGTTGGATGATAAGCAACGGTCCAAACAATCCCGCGATGGGCGTTGAAACTTTTGACCAGCGATTGCTGATCAACATCCCAAATGCGAACACTGCCATCTTCGATTGCGGCGGCAAGCTGCTTGCCCGAGGGCGCAAAATCAACCGACCAAACCGTGCCCGGATTATCAGGCAAAACGACCGACGGAAAGTTGTCGCCGGTGTCCGGACGCAGCATGATGAAACTGGCTATCGCGCCCGCCATGCCAAGGGCCGCAGCGACCCATGCCGCCATCACCCAGCGGCGCTCAACACGACGGTAATTGCCCGACAACTTCTTGACTTCGGCTTCCGCAATTGCGGGAAGTTGCAGCGGCGAGATCGGTCCATACTCGTTGACGATTGCCGCCAAGACCGTCGCCACCGATGATGCGGAAAGTGGCCGGTCCGCAGGTTTCTTTGCCATCAACGACATGATTAAATCGGACAACGGCTTGGTCATGCCGGGGTTCACCTTGTGCGGTGGACTCGGCGTCAAGTTCATGATGTTTTGCATCACGCCAATTGCCGACGGAGCCTGGAACGGTGCCGCGCCCGTCGCCATTTCGTACATCACGACACCGAGCGAAAATAAGTCGCTGCGTTCGTCCGCAGTATCGCCCAGAGTTTGTTCCGGCGACATGTACAACGGAGTTCCGGTGACCATTCCGGTACGAGTCAATTTGACATCGTCCGACGCGCGAGCAAGTCCGAAGTCGGTCAACTTCACGCGGTTGGTTTCCGCTTCGATCATGATGTTGGCGGGCTTGATATCGCGATGAACCATTTCTTTTCGATGCGCCGCAGATAACCCCGCCGCGATCTGCATCCCGATCCGCGCGACCTCATTTGGCGGTAACGGCTCGGCGTCACGCAAACGCGCTTCCAACGTGTCGCCTTCGATCAACTGCATCACCAAATACGCCACCTCGCCCTGCTGCGCCTTGGCAACTTGGTACATCGGCACAACGTGTTCATGCGAAATCGCTGCGGCGGCTCGGCCTTCGCGACAAAATCGTTGTTTGGCAATCTCGTTGGCCTGATATTGTGGGTTAAGAACTTTGACGGCGACGGTACGTTGTAGGTGCGTATCAAACGCTTCAAGAACAATCCCCATGCCACCACGACCGATTACTCGCGCGACCTGAAAGTGATGCAACTTGCCCAGGTAAGCCGGGTCATCGGACGGCTCAAGAAAGTCAAGATCAGCGGCCAGCGGTACAATCTGACTTTGCGTAACCGATGGTGCTTGAGTTTTGCTGACAACATCGCGGCCTAGTCCACCGATTTCTTTTTCAACCTTTGCCACCGCCGGCCAATAATTCGAATCTTCTGCTGGACTAAGTTCATTGACCGCCGAAACTAACGCGTCAATTGGAACGCCCCTGGTCGCGACCTGCTGGATCGCCGTTTGACACGTCGAGCATGATTCCAAATGATCGGTCACGCGAGTTGTATCTGCGTCGGCAAGTGTGCCCTGGATAAGTTCATCAAGCTGGGCCGAGGTCGGGCAATGGGTCGTCATGTTCATAGCAGATCTAAACTGGATAGTCGTTCAATTTCAGCGCGAAGCTTTGCAGTCACACGACTGCGTGCAACGTAAACCGCTCCTGTCGACATGCCGATCTGGCGACCGGCTTCCGCCGCAGACAACTCGTTGATGGCGGTCAACTCGAACGCGGTCCACGTCTTGGCTTCAATCGTCGGTTTGATGGTTTCAATTGCGGTCGCAGCAAGTTGTCGTTGATGCTCGAGATCCCATTGGTCGTCAAGTTCGCTGCGATGAATCATTGTTTGCGAGAGCAATTCGTATTGAGCGGAATTGTGCAGCGTCGGCATAACGCGGTTTCGCTTTTCAAAGTAAGTCGCAAGCTTGTTACGCGTGATTGAAAACAACCAAGCGCGAAAACCACCCTTCTCCTGCTCATACTCCAAGCGTCCAATCGCCATCCCCACGCTGCGCATCACATCTTGCACCAAATCTGCAGAGTCAGCATCTTGCAAACCACGACTACGGACGAAGCGGTAAAGCAACGGCCCATAGTCGCGAACAAACTCGCTCCACGCATCACCATCTCCGTGGTCGCGCAAGCGAAGCAGCAATGTGGCTCGCGTTAAAGGAGAATCGGTCATAAGGTTCCTCGAGTGATGACAACCAACAGCTATTGAATTCTATCAGTCGGTCATCCCCCGGCGAAGGTCGCCCCGTTATGCGGGGGATTCTTGCATGTCGGCTTCCACGACGTTTTCAGCGAAGCTCTTGTACGCTCCGCCAATTTGCTGGGCCATTGAATCGGGCCACGCATGAAACTCACCCGCGTCGATGGCGTCGAAAAGTGAAGTTGCGACCAACGATGGCGGCTCAGCGATCTCGCCCAGACCCGCGGCCTGCGCCATGTCAGTCTGGATCGGCCCCGGATGAACACTGACCACCCGCGTGCCTTGCGATTTCAATGAATCCCGCAATCCTTGAGTCAATGAATAGCTTGCCGCCTTGGACGCCGAGTAGGTCGCGAAGTCAGCGAAGTTCTTGACCGACGCAACGCTGTTGAGCTGAGCAAACGCGCCGCCGCCATTGGATTTCAACACCGGTGCGAACGCTTGGGCTATACGAATCAACCCGTAAACGTTCACCTTCATTTCGTATTCGAGCGATTCGACGGCATGTTCACCGACTGCCGACGACGTTTTCAAGACACCCGCATTGTTAACAACCACTTGGACATCGCTCGCCGTCTTGGCAGCGGCGGTGATCGAACCGGGATCGGCCAAATCGAGGTGAATCGGCACCACACGATCACCAAATTGTTTCACCAGGGGTTTGGCCGATTCAAGCGTCCGCACGGCAGCGTATACCTTGGCGGCACCACGCTTCAGTGCCTCCTCGACGATCGCTCGGCCAATTCCACGGTTTGCACCAGTCACTAAAACAGTTTTGTTTTTTACTGAAAACGACATCGTTCATTCTCCGGATAGGGTAAGGTTCGCCACGCGGCGTCAATTTCAACAACTTATACCGATGTGCGAGCGGTACCTTACACGCAAATAAAATTATTCATGGTTTGATGTAAGCATGCGAGTAAAGACAAGTATTCCAGATGTTGCCGACGATAGGTGAGCGGATCGGCGCTAGCCGCCGGTTCCGATCGGGAAATGCCGGGGACTCGTGCAATACCGGGGCTAGCGCCCGTCCGCCCACTTGACTTGTCGCTATCTGGCCAAATTTGAACTTCAGCACTATCCCTCAATGAAACACACGCACCACATGTTCAACCGCATTGCCATTTGCCTGCTGCTCGCTTCCGTCGTTGCCACGCTCGTCGGTTGTGCAAAAAAATCTGCGCCACCGTCCGATCCGCCGCCTGTTGCGGTGAACGCTGCCAAGCCATTGGTGATGCCGATTGTTGAGTGGGATGAATACACCGGTCGCCTCGACGCGATCGACTCAGTCGAAATTCGCTCGCGGGTCAGCGGCTACTTGCAATCAACACACTTCGACGAGGGACAAGTTGTCGATCAAGGTGATTTGCTCGCGATCGTCGATCCACGACCGTTCGAGGCGGAGTTGGCGGCGGCCGCAGCCCGCTACAAAGAAGCCGAAGCTCGCGTTGCCGAATCCGAGGCGTTGTTGAAACAAGCCACCGCCGAACGCGCCGATGTCGAAGCGCAAAACGTGTTGGCTCAACAACGCCTCTCGCGTGCCAAAGAACTGTCACGACAAAACGCGATCTCGCAAGAAGAAGTCGACCAACGCAACAGCGAACTATTGCAATCCAAGGCTGCGACCGAGGCGGCCAATGCCAAGATCGAATCGGCGCGCGCCGGAATTGCCACCGCAACGGCCGCGATTGAAACATCCAACGCCGGCGTCCAGGCGGCAAAGTTGAATCTGGAATACACCCAGATTCGCGCTCCCGTCGGCGGTCGAATCAGTCGCCGCTATATAACCGAGGGCAATTTGATCGAAGGCGGTAACGCGCTTTCAACGCTGCTGACCACAATCGTCTCGCTCGATCCGATTCATTGCTACTTCGATGCCGACGAACAAGCGTTTTTGAAATACGGACGGCTGTCGCGCGAAGGCAAACGAGAGAGCTCGCGCGATGCCAAGAACCCCGTCTACATGCAATTAGTCGACGAAACTGGATTTCCACACGTTGGCCACATGGATTTTGTTGATAACCAAATCGACCCCAACACCGGTACGATCCGCGGACGCGCCATCTTTCCCAACGGTGACAATACTTTGACACCTGGCTTGTTCGCTGAGGTGCGATTGCCCGGCAGCGGACGCTACGAAGCGGTGTTGATTCCCGACGCGGCGATCGGCAGCGACCAATCGACCAAGTTCGTTTTTATCGTCAACGACGACAACATCATCGATCGACGTGCCGTTGAACTCGGACCGATCGTTAAAGGTTTGCGAGTGATCCGCAGCGGGCTCGATGGGTCCGAAACGATCGTCATTGGTGGCCTGCAACGAATCAATGTCGGAGTCACCGTTGATCCGACCGTAGAGACACTTGCCGCCGGTGATGAGAACCCACTTCCCGATGATTACAAAGCAGTGCCCGAAGAAGAATGGCTTTCGCGCCGTCCCGCCGAACCGCCGGCGGGCGTTTCCGCGAACAATAGTCACCAGGAGGAGAACTGAGCCATGAAGTTTCCTCATTTCTTTATCGATCGACCGATTTTCGCCGGCGTACTTTCGATCGTGATCGTACTGGTCGGATCGATCGCTTACTTCCAGCTTCCGATCGCGCAATATCCCGAAGTCGCATTGCCAACCGTGGTGGTGCGCGCCAGTTACCCCGGCGCGACAGCGGATACGATTTCAAAGACCGTTGCCACTCCGCTGGAACAAGAACTCAACGGCGTCGACAACATGGTCTACATGGAATCGCAAGCGACCGCCGACGGTTCAATGTCGATCACGATCTCGTTCAAGCTTGGTACCGACATCGACGAAGCCCAAGTGTTGGTGCAAAACCGCGTGTCGATCGCCGAACCAAAACTGCCCGCCGAGGTTCGGCAAATTGGCGTCACGACACGCAAGAGTTCACCTGACCTAATGATGGTCATCCACCTGTTTTCGCCCGACGATTCGCGTGATCAACTTTACATCAGCAACTATGGCTATTTGCAAATCAAAGATGTGCTGGCGCGGCTGGATGGCGTCGGTGATATCCAAGTTTTCGGCGGCACGGAATACAGCATGCGTGTTTGGCTTGATGTCGATCGATTGGCTGCGCTGGACCTGACGCCAGGTGATGCGGTGGTGGCGATGCGAAGCCAAAACGTGCAGGTCGCAGCCGGTGTGATCGGCCAACAACCATTGTCCGGTTCCAGCGCCGCATTCCAAGTCAACGTCAACACGCTCGGACGATTGCAAACGCCCGAGGAGTTTGGCCGCATCATTCTCAAGGCGGGTGACAACGGACGGTTGGTCCGCTTGGACGATGTGGCGCGGATCGAATTGGGCGCGACGGATTATTCAGTGCGCAGCTACTTGGCCGACAAGAACGCCGTCGCGCTGGCAATGTTCCAGCGCCCCGGCTCCAACGCGATTGCCGCGGCCGAGCGGATCGAAGAATCGTTGGTTGAGCTTAAACGACGATTTCCGCCGGGACTCGATTACCAAATCGTTTACAACCCAACCGCATTTGTCGAAGAATCGATTGGCGAAGTATTCACGACGCTGTGGCAAGCGGGCTTGTTGGTTGTTTTGACGGTGTATGTGTTTTTGCAAAATTGGCGCAGCACGATTGTGCCGGTGATCGCGATCCCGATTTCGTTGATCGGCACCTTCGCGGTGATGCTCAGTATCGGCTTCAGCTTGAACAACCTGTCGCTCTTCGGTCTCGTGTTGGCGATTGGCATTGTGGTCGATGACGCGATCGTTGTTGTGGAAACGGTTGAGCGATTAATCGCCGAGGGGATCAAGCCGCGCGAGGCGACCAAGCGTGCGATGGATGAAGTCGGCTCGGCGTTGATTGCAACCACCTTGGTCTTGATCGCAGTCTTTGTTCCCACCGCATTCATCGCCGGAATCAGCGGCCAATTCTATCGCCAGTTCGCAATCACGATCGCTGTCTCCACCGCGATCTCAACGTTCGTATCATTGACGCTGACGCCGGCATTGTGTGCGTTGCTGTTGCGACCCAAAGCAACCGCCAAAGGTCGCCTTGGCCGCATCATTGACAGGACGCTGGGGCTGCCGTTTCGCTGGTTCAACAAAGCGTTTGACATCACCAGCAATCTTTATGCGGGCATTGTTTCGCGGGCCTTGAGGCTCAGCACCGTGATGCTGTTAGTTTACGTCGGGTTGTTGGGTGCAACCTGGTTTGGATTCACCAAAGTCCCCGGAGGTTTCATTCCGGCGCAGGACCAAGGTTACTTGATCATCGCGATTCAGCTTCCGCCGGGTGCTAGTTTGGATCGCACCGACGAAGTCACACGCAAAGTCACGAAGCTCGCGCTAGATGTTCCCGGTGTTGCCAATGCCGTCTCGTTCGTCGGCTTTTCCGGCGCGACGCGAGCGAACAGTTCCAACGCGGCGGCGATCTTTCCCGTGCTAGAAAATGCCAAGGAGCGGGCTATCGCTGGGCTCGGTTTTGACACCGTCCTTGCAGATCTGCGCAAGCGCGTCTCAACCGTCAAGGAAGCCATCGTGTTTGTCATTCCGCCGCCGCCGGTGCGAGGGATCGGCACGGGTGGCGGTTTCAAAATGCAGATTCAAGACCAATCCGGCGCTGGGCCAATTGCGCTAGAAGCCGCGACCAATGCCGTCATCAACCAGGCGCGGCAAGAACCTGGACTTGTCCAGGTCTTCACGAACTACTCGGTCGCCACGCCGCAGTTTTACGCTGATATCGATCGCACCAAGGTTCGCATGCTCGACGTTCCGATCAATAACGTTTTTGAAGCGTTGCAAATTTATCTGGGGTCTTCATATGTCAACGATTTCAACTTCCTTGGCCGAACCTATCGCGTCACGGCGCAGGCCGACACTCGCTACCGCGACGAGCGCGAGGATATCGCGCGGCTGCGAACGCGCAGCAACAGTGGTGCGATCGTGCCGCTGGGCAGTGTCGTGACGATGCGCGAAACCACGGCTGCCGACCGCGTGGTCCGTTACAACCTATTCCCAGCCGCCGACATCAACGGCGACACGCTGCCCGGCTTCAGCTCGACGCAGGCGATCACTGCGATGGAGCGAATTGCAACCGAAACATTGCCGCCGGGTTTCGGCTTCGAGTGGACGGACATTGCTTATCAACAACAGGCCGCCGGCAACACGGCGATTTATATTTTTCCGTTGTGCGTGTTGTTCGTGTTCTTGTCGTTGGCAGCCCAATACGAAAGTTGGTTGTTGCCATTGGCGGTGATTTTGATCGTGCCGCTGTGTTTGTTGTGCGCAATCATCGGTGTCTGGTTTCGCGGAATCGACAACAACATTCTGGTCCAAATCGGCTTCATCGTGTTGGTTGGATTGGCGTGCAAGAATGCAATTCTGATTGTCGAATTTGCTAAAGCTGAAGAAGACGCCGGACGCAATCGATTTGACGCTGCCGTCGAGGCCTGTCGCTTGCGATTGCGCCCGATTTTGATGACTGCGTTTTCATTTATCCTGGGAGTCATTCCGCTATTAATCGCCACGGGCGCGGGCAGCGAAATGCGTCAAGCGCTGGGAACTGCAGTGTTCAGCGGCATGTTGGGCGTCACCCTGTTTGGGCTCTTTCTAACGCCGGTGTTCTATGTGGTTTTGCGAAAGTTCGCGAAAGCACCAACCAATACGTAAGTGCTTGTTTTAGACCGGTTGTCCCCAACCGTTTTGGCGATCCTGAACGGTTGGGGACAACCGATTTTCAATTACTTTTGGCTTGCCTTGAGCTCTTCGAGATACGCTTGGGAGCGTTGCTTGGCGCGACCAACCGTCAACTCGACGGCTTGCTCTTGATGCTTGATCGCTTCGTCGATCTTTCCCGAGGACTCGTAGACGTGCGCCAAGATATCGTGCATGTCAGACAAGATGTCGGCGGATGCACCTGGGATCTCGGCTTCCATCGCCGCGGCGACGGCCTTCAACAATTCGTCTAAACCCGATACTTCGTTTGCCGTTTGGAACAACATGATCGCCAACCGAGCTTGCGCAACCGCATCGCCTTTGTTGCTGGCCATTTCTTGTTTAAAATAAGCCACGACCTCGTCATCGACCAATCCGCTGATCAACTTGACTTGCTGACGAACCGCGACCCAGCTTTTGCGAATGGCTTCAGGCAGGTCACTGGAAAGTTGCTTATCGATCAACTCGATAGCTTGAGTTGCCTTGCCAGTGCCGGCTAGCTCGCTGACCCGCTGCATCATAATTTCATATTGCTTTTGAGCTTCATAGTTGCGACGAAACGCTTCGCGGTCCCACGAATCATTGATCAATTGATCAAGCGGTTCTTCGAGTTCCGTCGGGAAACCAATCCACTCGATCAAGCCCGACTTGCCAACCACAAACGCAGTGGGAATGCCGTCTTGGCCGGCTGCTTCCATATACCCGGTGTAAGCTGAACGATCCGGGTCCGTGGTCAAGCAATAGGCCGATGTCAATTCGCCAAACGTCGTTGGCCCAGTGGGCGATTGCACCTCGCGTTTTAAAAATGCGTTGATGTCTGAGAGCGGTTCGTCGCTGATACCGACGATTTGCACGTCCTGGCCGCGATACTTTTTCTGCAATTCAGCCAGTCGGGGAATGCTGGCGGCGCAGGGCCCGCACCAGGTTGCCCAAAACTCGACAACGTAAATCTTTCCATTCTCGAACGAGCTGACCGGTTCAAAAAAGCCATTGCCGTCACTGACCCAGTGCTCGACATCGAGCTCCGGAGCTTTACCGCCGATCGACAGCGAATTGGTTGTTGGAGCGGCGGCGTGGGCCGAGGTGGCGGGCCTGCCTTCCGGAAATATCAGTGATCCGGCGGTGGCAACGGCGCAGAAAACGACAATCAAAACTATTCGCAGTAATGGATGGGCCATGGAAAGTCGATGGGTTGGGTTTTGGAGATGGGGGTCAGACACTTTTGCCCGCATGTTGCTCAGGAGTATACGAATTGTCTGTTACGCCGAACACGGCAATTTAGTTGATCGATTCTACGCGATTATTTCTGATAGATCGGTAAAAAATGATACGTAACGCTGAGACTTAGCACCGCCAACGACGTGGCGTACACCTCGCCATAATTGCGTTCTTCCCCCCGATGGCTCGTCCAGGCACCGCTGCCCTGTTGTTCGGCCAGCAGAATACGATTGACTCGCGTCGACGCCTCGCGTGCATGTTTGCCGCCGCGTTGGTGCATCGCCTGGGCGTAATAATAAGTGCCGTAGTAGAAAAATCGTTCGTCCAAATCCGGCCCGTGTTCCAGTAACCAATCCGCCGCACCGCGAACCAGTGGCGAGTCGTATTGGCCACACACCTGCATCGCCAACAATCCCGCAGCGGTCATCGTAAACGTGGGATGATTTTGGCCCGGCGTATAACTGAACCCCGCAACCGCATCACGCGGGACTCCGTCGGCATCAACTGGCGATGTGTAGGACCGGCTCAAATAATCAACGGCTTGATCGATCGCTTCGGTCGGCACCGCCATCGCGTCATTCTTGGCCGATCGCAGGGCCATCAATTGCCAGACGGAAACGGACAAATCGGCGTCAGTCGAATCAGGGGCGTATCGCCAACCGCCTTGATAGGCCGGCGGTTTGCGCGTGGCCTGGGCCGACAAGATCAACCCAATCGCTTGGTCCAGCGCCGTGCGAATTTGTTTGTCTTGCTTGGCGTCGGCACCCATCCCAACCATTTCGGTCAACATCAGCGTCGTGATGCCGTGACCATACATTCGCGACCCATCGCTGCGTCCAAAGTAGCCCTGGGAATCTTGGCGTGACTGCCGCGCCGACCCTTCAGCGTTGACCACATAATCGATCGCGCTCCGCATCGCCAAACCCTCGGGGCCGGGATCGGTCGGCTGAAACCCAATGCTGGCCATCGCCATGATGCTCAGCGACGTCATCGCCGTCTCATGGCCGCGATCATGGATCGATCCGTTGCTTTGTTGTCGCGTGATTAAGTAGCGAACGCCGTTTTGGACCGCCGCCGCAATCGCTTGATCGTCAACGACCACCATGTCCGATGAATCTTGGCCACGAGACACCGAAGAAATCAGCACGAAGACGAGGCCGGCAAGAATGGGACGAGTGCTCATCGGTTTGATTGTAGTTCACGATCGATTTTTGACAAACTCACCGCCGCCTGCGATGATATGGCCCGCAATCTTCACCACCCGCCTGCCGAGATAATGTTATGTCGCAACCAAACCTGCTGCCGCCTTCTCGTCGTAAATTCCTGAGCCAAGCCGGTGCCGTCGCGGCGGCAACTTCGATGGTCAAAGCTGCCGATCTTCCGTCGCTGCATGTTGGTGAAGACAACACCATTCGCGTCGCGTTGGTCGGTTGCGGCGGTCGCGGCAGCGGTGCGGCCGTCAACGCGTTATCGGTTGACAATGGCCCGATCCAGCTTGTTGCCTTGGCAGACGTCTTCGAGCGCAATCTAGAAAACAAGGTCGAGGCTTTATCAGGTCTTGGCAAAATCAATGCATCAAAACGAATTGGTGCCGACGACAATGTGTCGAGCAAAGTTGATGTACCACCGGAGCGACGCTTTGTTGGCTTTGATGCCTATAAGAAAGCGATCGATTGTCTGCGTCCTGGCGACGTGGTCATACTCGCGACACCACCAGCATTTCGCTGGGTCCATTTTCAGTACGCGATCGAAAAGGGCGTCAACGTCTTTATGGAAAAGCCGGTCACGGTGGACGGACCCACGACCAACCGCATTTTGGAATTGAACAAACTCGCCGTTGAGAAAAACTTAAAGGTCGCCGTCGGATTGATGTGTCGCCATTGCAAGGCCCGCCAAGAATTGTTCGCGCGAATTCGCAATGGCGAAATCGGTGAAGTCAATATGTTGCGTGCGTACCGTATGGCCGGACCGACCGGCTCGGCCGCCTGCGGGCCGATGGAACCGGGTGAAAACGAATTGCTGTACCAGATCAAAAATTTCCACGCCTTCTTGTGGCTCAGCGGCGGCGCGGTCAGCGACTTCTTGATTCACAACATCGACGAATCATGTTGGATGAAAGATGCGTGGCCGGTCGAAGCGATCGCCGTCGGTGGTCGTCATTATCGTGGCAATCAAGTCGACCAAAACTTTGATAACTACTCGATGGAATATACGTTCGCCGACGGTGCCAAGTTGTTCGTTGATGGTCGCACCATGCCCGGCTGCCGCTCGGAGTTTGCCTCGTATGCTCACGGGTCAAAAGGTATGGCCGTGATTTCGACCGCGTCGCACTCGCCGGCGAAATGTCGCATCTACAAAGGCCAAGCGATGATGAAGGAAAACATGGTTTGGGAATTTCCCCAACCCGAACCCAGCCCATACCAACTTGAATGGGATGATTTGATTGCCGCGATTCGCGAGGACAAGCCATACAACGAAGTCGAGCGCGGTGCGATGGCCAGCTTGGTGACCTCAATGGGCCGGATGGCGGCACACACGGGCCAACGAATTACGCTCGAGCAAATGAAGAAACTCAAGCACGAGTTTGCACCGGGTATCGACAAGTTGACCGATGGTTCGCCCTCACCGCTGACCGCCGGTCCCGATGGCAAATACCCTGTGCCAATGCCCGGCTTGGTCAAGGATCGCGAATACGCCTAACCAGACGGTGCTAAGCGGACCGTCGTCGCCGGTGAATACCCACCAAACTTTTAACAGCCCGGCGCTAGTGCCTGTGTTTTTAACGCAGGGGCGCAGCGGGTTTTAGCAAGGCATTGACGGCGCGCTTGAATTGGTCCGGTGCCGGATCATTGTGGCCCGATTTCGCGGCGAGAATAAACTGCTTTTGCTCACCGCCAATCGCGGCAAACAATCGCTCGGCCAATGCCAACGGTACGACGGGATCAGCTCCGCCGTGCCACTGGATCACTTGGCCTGAGTAGTTGGCAAGCCGGTCCGCCGACGGATAACGATTTCGCATTAGCCAGCGAACCGGTGCCCAACGAAAACGTCCTGCGGCGACATTGACCAACGAATCAAATGTGCATTCCAAGATGATGGCGCGCGGTTGAATCGATTCGCTGACACCCGCCGCGACGCCGCCGCCGAGCGAACGTCCCCACAGTACCAATTGATCCGCTGCGATCGATTCACGCTCGGCCAACCACCGCGCCGCCATGACTCCATCGGCCACAATATCGGCCTCGTTCGGTGTGCCTTCGCTTTTGCCGTAACCGCGATAGTCGACGACAAGAATGCTGACAGCAAGCGAATCGCGCAGCGACGCCAACTCGGGACCGCAAGCCAACACGTCTTCGCCGTTGCCGTGAAAATAGACGACCGCGGCGCTGGCCGGTTGCGCCGCCATGTACCAACCGTGCAGTTTCGTTCCGTCAGCGGCGGTAAGCCAAACGTCTTCGTGCTTGACCGGCGAGGTCGACCAATCGGCGCGGCCGGCATCCGGCTTTGGGTAAATCAGGTTCCGCTCAAACCAAACCAACATGCCAAGCACCACGGTGTATCCGATCAAGACCGCGCGAAACAGTTGCCAAACGAACCGCAGCAACTTCGATTTCATTCTGGTTTTTGCATTGCTTCGAGTGCCGATTTCAATTGCCCACGGGCGCGACTCAAGCGGCTGCGCACCGTGCCGATTGAGATCTCCAAGATTTCGGCGATCGATTCGTAGGAACACTCGTCCATCTCGCGAAGGATCAAAATTGTGCGATGCTCGTCCGTCAATTGTTGCATCGCCACTCGCACCATCGAGACGCGTTCGCGTCTGAGCATCGGTTCGTCGGGTGCTTCAACGTGGTCGATCGGTTCCAATCCAGTCGTCTCGCGCGCGTGTTCAAGCGACACGCGGTTGCGGCGGCGGCGATGACGGCTCAGCGCCGTGTTGAACCCGATGCGATACAGCCAAGTGAAAAATTGGCTGGATTGTTGAAAGCTGGACAGCTTGGTGAACGCGCGAACGAACGCATCTTGGACCACATCTTCGGCTTCTTCGGGCGAACCGGTGACACCGATCATGGATGCGAACAATCGATCCTGGTACTTCGTCACCAAATCGCTAAACGCGGACCGATCGCCCGCCAGCGTACGTTCGATAAGCTGGGAATCGTCATCCACCGGGGCGGGCCAACGTGACAAACACGAGAAGGATAATGGAACTTACACCTTGGCGTCGGCATAAAGCTTGTTGACGAAATCCCAATTGACGACGTTCCACCAAGCGGTCACATAATCAGGACGCTTGTTCTGATACTTCAAATAATAAGCATGTTCCCAAACGTCCAGGCCCAACAACGGCACCTGGCCCTGGCTCAACGGATTGTCTTGGTTCGGCGTCGCGGTGACGGCCAGCTTGCCGTTGTCCATGACCAACCACGCCCAACCGCTGCCGAATTGGCCGCCGGCGGCGGTTGCGAACGCGGTGGCAAATTGATCGAAGCCGCCGAAGGCCGCATCGATCGCCTTGCCTACTTCGCCCTTGCTTTGCTTGCCGCCGCCCGGAGCCATCATTTGCCAAAACATCGTGTGGTTCAAATGACCGCCACCATGGTTGCGAACGGCGGTGCGAATCGATTCGGGCACCGCGTCAAGGTGCGACAACAATTTTGCGACCGGCTTGGTTTGCAAGTCCGCGTGGTCGACCAACGCAGCGTTGAGTTTGTCGATATAAGATTTGTGATGGCGATCGTGGTGAATCTCCATCGTCTGGGCGTCAATGTACGGCTCGAGCGCGTCGAACGCATACGGCAGCGCGGGCAATGTCGCTTCGGCGGCACCAGCGACTCCGCCTGTGGCAACCATTGACGCCACCGCGGCGGTTCCGGCTATTCGAAGCATGTCGCGACGGCTGAGATCAATTTTGTTTGACAACATGATGCGGGTATCCTCATCGATTTTGGGCAAAGGGAAACAATCGACAGTGTGCCGATCGTTAACACTAAGTGTACCGATCCCAGCACTCGGCGGGTGAAAGTGTTCCACGACGCTCCGCCGTCGTGATTCTGCTGCAACGCATTAACGACGATGTCGCGTCCTTGACCACTTAAAATTCCATCGAGTATTTCTCAGTCAAATCGCGGCGAATTTTTGCCAACGCATTGTCGATGTTGGCCCACATTTGGCGAATGTCCGACACGCTCGAAATCGTTTCTTGCTTGCGAATCGCCGACTTCGCACCGCTGGCGTTATCCATGCCGCTGTGCAAATTATACGATTGGCGATATCCGCCGTAGCCGTAGCCGTAGCCATAGTCGCCGCCGGACGCTTCGCCGCTGGCGATTCTCATGCCGCTTTTCATGCCGACACCGCGCAACGATAACTCGGCATTACGCAGCGACGACGAAATTTCCGCACCCAGGTCCAACATTGCTGTATCGACATCCAAGATCGGCAACGCATCAATCTTGCCCGCGTACTTGCCGTACCAAGTGCCGGCTTGGCCCGCAGTCTGGACGCCGTCTTTGCGCGGTTTGTCGCGCAGGTCGTCGAGCATCGTCGTGATCGATTCAAAATAGATCTTCGTTGGATTGCCACCGCCGGACCCCGTCGGGCTGGACGACTTCGCTAAATCCATCGCCTCGGAAAGTGCGTGTGACAATTCCAACACGCTCAACAGCCGCCGCGCACCGCTGGACGACAACCCACCGCGCAAGAAATAAGTATTGCCGCTGACCGACGCTTGCCAATCGGCAAAGTCATCGACGACCGCACCGTTGCGTTGTAGGACTTCGAGGAACACGTCTTTCAATTCACCCGCGACGGCTTGTGGCGACTGGTCAAAATCGATTCGCACCGCTCCGGTCA
This sequence comes from Pirellulaceae bacterium, assembly GCA_041753075.1. Taxonomy (GTDB): domain Bacteria; phylum Planctomycetota; class Planctomycetia; order Pirellulales; family Pirellulaceae; genus UBA6163. The sequence goes on along the minus strand of JBGSVE010000054.1, from coordinate 21,657 downwards.
TCTTGTCCGCGACGGTAATGCCCAGCGTGACGCCTTGAACATGGCCGGCCAGCGCGGCGAGCGCCGTGACCTTGGCTTCATTAGTCCCAACCGACTTGAACGTTTTCAATTTTGCCGCCGCATCAGCCGGCGAGACCACACCGGCGACATCGATTGCCATCACGATTGGCGTGCCCACTTCGGCGGCGTATTGATAAGCGGTTTTCAGATACGGCGACAACGATTGGGTCAACGAGGTCTCGTCGGTTGACTTCAGCCAACGCATCACGTCTTGGCGATTGGCCGGCGTATATGCGCCTAACACCGTCGGCGAAACCTGGACGACGTATTGGTCATCGGGCAACCGCGCCGCGGCGCGCTGCGAAATGGAATCAATCGAACCACCAAAGCGCGTCGCGACCGCTTGCACCGTTCGCCCGGCAGAGAATTTCACCAGCGTCAATTCCCACACGCTGCTGAAATACTCGACATCCATTCGGCCCGCCAAGACTACCGCGTTGGCATCCGGTGGCAACATCGAAATGCCCGCATCAAATGCAGCCTTGCGACGTGCGTCCCAACGTTCACGATCGGCGACCGGCGAGCCGAACAACTTGTCGGCGTTGATCAGGACCAGCGTATTGGCATCGTTGGGCACGCGTGCCAGCAGCCCCTCGAATTGCGCGGTCGCAATCTTCGCGACGGAGCCGTGCAGCATGGCACAAAATGAAAAAATAATCAGCAAACGGGTCATGGGTTGTCTCGGCGCGGCGAAGTAGATAGTTCAATCGATCAAACTACTTGTAAGTGTCATTCAAGTTGCCGCCGGTAACAAGTCGGCGGGCGCTCATGTTTTTCAGAGCCGCTCACAGACTTCATTTTGTCTTCGCGACAAATTCGCTGAGCCGTGAAACGTTTTTGCTGAACACCGCGCTATCGTAAAACACCGCGCCCAAATCGGCCGCATCGCGCGCCGCCAGCGGTTTGCCTGATTTGTCGGTCAACCAACGGCCTTGGGGGTCGAGTGATTGCAGCAACGTTTGCGCATCGCGAGCGAGCGTATTGAGACTCGATACACTGACGCGAGGCGTACCACCGGCGGCCAATACCTCATGCCGCGCCGCCAACGAATCGATTTTCGATTTGGTTTTGAAACCATAGTGAGTGGGCAAATCGGAATCATCATAAGTCAACGTGTAAACATCGCCACGACGAAAAAAGTAGAGCGGCTTGTTGGTTTCAAGTTCATAAAAACGGGCCAGTTGGCCATCGGGAAGCGTCGAGCTTTTGATCCACGCAATCGCCGCCGGAATCGGTTTCAAAAATCGTTGCTCGCCAGTTTTTTCGGCGATGAACATCAACGTGGCGATCACGTCTTCGGATTCAATGCCAACGATTGCCGCCGGTTCAAACTTGCGCGCCCAGATCGGCACCAGCTCGTGACTGTATTGTTGTGCCCAGGCGGGTTGTGGCTCGGGCATCTGCGCGCGAATTAAAAATTCGCCAAACCGCAACATCGCGTCGCGATATTGCGGATCATCATAAGTTTGATGCGCTAGCCACAACGTATCACACACCGAACCGGCCAAACCATCGTTCAGCGTTGGGTAGTCCCAATAGTTCTTGACCCGGCCTGCGGTTCGCCAATCGTATTTCGGATACGACGCGTTCACGACAGGAAATACATCAACCGGTTTCTCCCAACCTTGTGGAAAACCACCACAAGCGAATTGAGCTTTGAGCAACGCATCGAGCGCGACGCGAACCGATTGAGCGATCGCTTCCTGTTTACCGGCGTGCGCTTGGTCCATGTGAATGAGAAAGCGAATCGCGGCTTGTGATTTGTCATCGTCGAGCGTCGAGTAATTGCGACCTTTGGGATCTCCATTGCCGTTGCGATAAGGCCCACTGTGTTTGCCGCGCGGATCAAAGTCGACGCGATCGGTCCATGCGCCGGATTGCAATTGGCCATGCACAAGTGCCAATGCGGCTGCGGTCGCGGCGTCGAAAATGCGTTTGTCGCCGGTGGCTTGGTAGGCCCGCAACAATGCCATGCCGACGGTGGGTGTGCCGGGCGGTTGGACCCAGATTTCGGTCGGCGTGGCGTCGCCTTCGCCCAGTCGTGTCGTGCCGTCGAGCGAGACGCGATAAACATAACCGCCATGTGCCGACGCACCATCAACGAACTGCAATGCCGCAGTGTTAATCGCCGCGGTCGCTTCGTCGGCCAATTCCCCGATTGCCTGTGGGCTGAGTTTGGTCGGTTCGGCGCTGCGGACGTTGGAAGTAACTCCAAACAGCAAGGCAGCGGTGGAAAACGCTGTAATCATCGATCGATGGGCAATCATATTTAGTCCCGATATTGGCAGAGTAGAACCATTGTCCCAAACCATTAGGACAATGGTTCTACAATAGAGGCGATTTGCTGTGTTTGCGCCCAGGATAACGCGGCCACGGACAATTTTTACTATTTTTCCGCAGCGCTGGGTTTTCTGAGCTAGGTTTCCCCTAGAGGCAGCGAGAATTCGCCACAGCCTTCAGTCTCGGGGGAGACCACTAATCCGCTTTTCACTACTCCCTGAGGTAATCGCCATGCGTTACTTAGTCAAACACCTGCTCGCCGTAGCATTTGCGGCTGTTTCGTTGCCGATTGCCGCAACCGCTGGAAACCCATCACCGGTTCAGTCCAACGCGCGACCTTATGGTTTGCAGCCCTACGCGCCGGTGCAAGTAAGGAAGTCTGACGCACGTTCGACCGACTTCTTCAACAACTATCTGCCGACGTTCAAACAATTGATTAACGAATCATTGGCTGAATCGGTAGTCTTCAATCAAGTCAGCGGCTACAAGCTTGATGCTAGTCGTTTGTTCTTGCGTTCAACATCGGATTTGCCGATTCGCGTTTACTTTGTGCATGAGGGTGCAGGTTACTGGAATTCACTCGGCTTCAGCTTCACCCCTGCGGGCCAACCGACACCAGGCCAACCGTACCTGTTGTTCCCCAATGCGTCGTTCGGAAGCCCAACGTCCACCACGCGCAACCAGAGCACACCGCTGGTCGTTGGTGATTTCATTGAATTGACCGCTGGCGGCCCCGGCATCCAGATGGACTTCTTCCTGGTTTCCGATGGTGCGCTAACGCCACGGAACACTTGGTACAACAACACGGACTTGAACGTTGACGCCAAGCAGCACGTCGTCGCTTTCCTGTTGCCCAATTCACGCTATGTGATGATCGGCTTCGAAGATCTCTATGGCGGTGGTGACTTGGATTACAACGATTGCTTGTTCGTTGTTGATATTGGCGAAACCAATGCCGCCAACCTGTTCAATGACCTGTCCGACTTGCCCCAGTAATTGAGGCGAAATTTAGACGCAATGAATCGTTGGAGAAAGACCATGAGAACCAATTCAATCACACAAACGATGACGCGACGCCGTAATACACGTCGTCATCAACACGGCCAAACGCGATCCGCGCTGGCGGTGGTTGAGTTGGCGATTCTGTTGCCGATCTTGTTGACGATCACGTTCGGAACACTCGAAATTTGCAATCGCTTGTTCCTGCGTCAATCAGCTTCGGTGGCGGCGTATGAAGGCGCACGCTTGGCGGCTCGGCGAACCGTGACCACGGCCCAGGTCGAGGCACGATGCTTGGCTTTGCTGGCCGGTCGAAATATCACCGGCGGGCAAGTGATTGTGACACCCGGGGCGGGTGGACTGGCGACGTTACCCACGGGCGAAGAATTGATCGTCCAAGTGGTTATTCCAATCGCCGGAAACACGCCTGTTTCGTATGTCTTTTCGCCCAGCGGTGCGGTCAATGCGTCAGCATACATGCTCCGCGAATAATAACTTTGTCTGAGAATCTTGTCGGCTAACTACTCATCTTTTTGTCGGAACGATCATGAACATGAATACAAACTATGTTGAAAGGCTGGGAATCCGCAACCGCGGATTCGCTGGCTCGCGACGGGCGACACGCCGTCGCGGAAGTGTCCTGGTGCTGTCAGCGGTGGCGCTGATGTCGATGTTGCTGGTCGGTGCGTTCTGCATCAACCTGACGCAGCTCTCGACGGCCAAGACCGAGGTCCGGTTGGCGTGCGACGCAGCGGCCAAGGCCGGTGCCGTGGTGTTGGGCCAATCGCAATCGACCAGCAGCGCACGCAGCGCATCGAAGAACATCGCGCAAAGCCATTACGTTTCGGGCAACCGAATGCGAATTCGCAATGCCGACGTGCAGTTCGGCAACGGTTCGTCGAATCCCGATGGAACCTACTCATTCAACCAAAACGTCCAACCGCTCAACGCCGTCCGCGTTGTCACACGAATGGGCGGGACAGCGTTGACCGGTCCAGGCCAATACTTCATGTCGGTACTCAGCCCAACGAACTTCTCGCTGGACTACTCTTCGATCGCCACGCGAGTTGACCATGACTTGTGCGTTGTGGTCGATCGCAGTGGCTCGATGGCTTGGGATACGACGAATGAAGCTTGGTCGTACCCCGATGAAAACGGCGAAGATCAACCGATTATCCAGTTCTACTTTCTGCCGCCGCATCCGACGCAAAGCCGCTGGGCTGCGGTCGAGACATCGGTCAATACGTTCCTGGACGAAGTCGATGCGTTGCCGTTCGAGTGCAAGGTTGGATTGGTCAGCTACAGCAGCAACTTTGTGTTCGGCTTGTACAACAGCGAGGCCAGCACGGTTGAGTCGGGGCTGACGACTACCTACAACACCCTTCGCAACAAGATGGAAGACATCGGCGAAACCGAATTGATCGGTAACACCAACGTCGCTTCGGGTATGCAAGCGGCGGTCGGCGTGTTGACCAGCAGCGATGCGCGACTGACGGCAAAGAAGACGATGATTTTATTGACCGATGGTTTGGTGACCCAAGGTATCGATCCGGTGATTGTGGCGCAAGCCGCAGCCGATGCGAATATCACGATTCATACGATCACGTTCAGCGATCAAGCTGATCAAGTCAAGATGGCCGAAGTCGCAGCAATCGGTGGCGGTAATCATTACCACGCACCTGATGCGGCTCAATTGAGTGTCGTGTTCAGCCAGATCGCCAAGACGTTACCCGCCGTCTTGACGCAATAGTATTGGTCTGCGCCAGACAATCGTGTCTGGCGCACCTCTCCCTTCTCCCGTCTCCCGTCTCAACTCCACAATCATGCGTACTCAAGCAACAACGACTCGTCGCCCAATATCAACTGGCTGCCCGCGCCGTCGGCGTGGTGCTTACACCGTCGAGTTTGCGGTTTGTGCAACTGTCTTGTTCACGACGATCTTCGCCAGCCTCGAGTTGGCGCGGTACATGTTCGTGCGGCAAGCGATCGACCAAATCGCCTATGAAGCGGCCCGCGCCGGTGTGATTGCCGGAGCGAATTCCAATGATGTGTATAACAAAGCCAACGCGTTGCTTAACGCACACGGAATCGTCGTCAGCAACGTGACGGTCACGCCGGCGACCATCACCTCCACCACGACACAGGTGTCGGTGCAAATCAGTTGCAACTATGCGCAGAACACCTGGGTGCCGCCATCGTTCTTGCCTGGCAACAACATTGTTACCATGACTACGCTCGATCACGAAAACCAAGCGTACCTGGTCCCCGAAGCAGCCGCCCAGAACGCCGAAGACCTCGAAAACCCCGAGCCACTCGACGTCTAGTGAATGATCTATGCCGCGCCGCCGAAGACTTAAACCGAGCGCTGCGTAAGCGCGATCGACGCATTGTCTTGGCCGAAAGCTGCACCGGCGGATTGGCTGCGGCAACATTGGCCGCGATCCCAGGAATCTCGCGTTGGTTTTGCGGCTCGGCGGTGACCTACCGCGAGCAAACAAAAATCCAATGGCTCGGCGTCAGCGCCGATTCGATCCAATCGCACACGGCAGAAAGCGCCGAGGTCGCTTGCCAAATGGCCCACGGCGCCCTGCGCTCGACCAGCGAAGCGGATTTTGCCGTGGTGATTACCGGGCACCTTGGCCCCGGTGCACCGCCGGAGTGCGACGGTGTCGTTTTTTTGGGAATATCTCAACGAATCGGTGAAACGGATGACACAACATTCATCAAAACGATGCTGTCTGGGGTGGGTCGAGTCGCTCGCCAGCGAGAAGCCGCGGCAATTTTATTGCGAATTGCCGCAAAAGCGATTGAGGGTGATGGACATAGCCGCCAGAATGCCATCAAATAGAGCCGACGGTGGAACGACTTACACCCAAAATAGCTAGAAACGAAAAAAAAGAACGAGAAAATAGCCGGAATTTTGAGTATTACCGTCGCTGTTCTCGTCCAATCGGCAGAAAGGGCTATCCGGGTTGGTAGAATGACACGAACCCAACTGTGGTGGGCGGTATGTGATCTGCACTTGAGTTGGTGGTCTGGTGCTTCCCCCCCGAGAACTCGGCGAAGCGAGCCTGAATTAACCTCCATGAAAGAAACCTCCTGAAGGACGAAAACAGAAAATGGGTATTAAAGTACTTGCCGTTGACGATCACGAGGTCGTTTTACTGGGGCTTAAGATCGCCGTGCAGGGTACGGAAATCAGCATCGTCAACGAAGCGTCCAATGCTGCCGAGACGATCAAGCTGGTCAATCAAAAAGCGCCTGACGTGTTGCTGATGGACATCCGCATGGAAGGCGGCGATGGGTTGAACACGCTTGGACGCTTGAAACTTGACTTCCCTGAATTGCCGATCGTGCTGTTTTCCGCTTACGACAATCCTACGTACATCGCCCGCGCGGTGGCATTGGGCGCGGCTGGTTATGTGCTTAAGAGCGCCCCGCGCGAGAAATTGTTGTCGGCGATTCGAACCGCAGCGACAGGCGACTCGGCGTGGACGCGGGAAGAACTTCGCCGCGTCACCGGTGCGCTGGCGGCACCGCGTTTGTCCGGCGATATCGAAGTCCCGCTGACCCAACGCGAGAGCGAAGTGTTGCGCCAAATGGCCCTGGGTTTGACCAACAAAGAGATCGCTAAGATGTTGGGCATCAGCTACGAAACGGTCAAGGAACACGTCCAGCACATCTTGCGCAAGATTGGTGTTACCGATCGAACCCAAGCTGCGGTGTGGGCCGTTCGCAAGAATTTGGTTTGATGCTGCATGCGTTTGACCGATCTGGTTCGCTACACCTTTCATCTCAGTACCGAAACGTATCAATACCGTGCGCCGATGAAATTCGGCGGACGTGTGGTGAGCGACGTGACCTTGCTCAATGTTCGCTGTGATGGCGAGCTGCGCGACGGTAAGCAAGCGGTGGGAACACGCTGCGGTTTTGGTTCGATGACGATGGGTGTGGTGTGGGCGTGGCCGACACCGACCCAACCTGAAATCGATAAGCTGGCGGTTTTGGTCACACTTGCCAACCGGTTAGCCGAAGCACTTATGTCGGCGCAGATTGCCGGGCATCCGCTGGAAATTTGCCACGGATTTGCGGTGATTCGTGACCGTTTGGCGATCGAATTGGGCGATGAGTTGTCGCTTTCTACGCCGATACCACCGCTGGCGGTGCTGTTAGCGGCGTCGCCGATCGAAGCGGCGCTGTTCGACGCTCACGGCAAGGCGTTCGGCATGTCGAGCTTCGCGTTACTGGGTCGCGATTTCGTCAATTTCGATTTGTCGCATTACCTCGGATCACAATACGCCGGTCGTTATCTCGACGAATCGATTGCCGCGCGGCCAGCGCCTTCGATGCCGTTGTATCATCTTGTTGGTGCACTCGACGTATTGGACGACGCCGAGCTACGGAGGCCCGTGGGCGACGGTTTGCCGGAAACGTTGGCCGCTTGGATTGCGCGCGACGGGCTGACTCATTTGAAAATCAAATTGGCCGGCGACGCATTCGATTGGGATGTCGAGCGCGTGGTCGGAATTCATCGCGTCGCCACCGCAGCGAGTCCACAAACTCGCTGGACCTATTCGCTGGATTTCAACGAGCGTTGTGAATCGGCAAAATATGTGCTCGAGTTGATCGACGCGCTGGCGGCAAAAGCTCCGGCGGCGCTGGAATCGATTGCCTATATCGAGCAACCGACGCATCGCGATTTGGCCAGCCATCCGGAGAATGTGATGCACGAGGTGGCGCGGCGGTTGCCGGTGGTGATCGACGAATCGCTGGTTGACTTGGCAAGTTTGCGATTGGCGGTCGAGCAAGGGTACAGCGGTGTGGCGTTGAAGGCGTGTAAGGGGCACAGCGAGGCACTGTTGATGGCAGCGTTGGCGACCCACGAGAACCTGTATTTGTGCGTCCAAGATTTGACTTGCGTCGGTGCTTCGCTGTTGCACAGCGCGTCGTTGGCTGCACACATTCCCCGCGTGATGGCGATTGAAAGTAACGGTCGCCAATATTGTCCCGCGGCGAATGACCCGTGGCGGGCCTTGTATCCCGGCATGTTCGATGTTCGCGATGGTTGTTTGCCAACGGCAGGGCTTGATGGGCATGGCCTGGGTTACCAGTGAGCCGTGACGCGTAAGCGGCAGGGCTTGACGCGACCGCCCCAAAAACAATGACCGGATGAGTCCCAGTTGCTGACGGCTGGACGATTACAGGTCATACTATAGCGGTCCGTCCGCCGGGACGACCACCTTCTCGATTCGAGGTCTTGCCGATCATGAGCACCGTTGATTGTCCGCGCTGCGAAGAAAAATTCCGCATTCCCGATGTGGAGTTGCCTGCGGGTGTGGGTCTGCGATGTCCATGGTGCAACGAGACCTTTGCGTTGGAGATGCTGGGCCAGCGAGTTCCGCCGATGGCAGTGTTGATTGGTGCCGATAACCAACCGATTGAGCTCGCTTCGTTCGCACCCGGAACCGCAACTTTTGGCACCGCTCATTTATCCGGTTATACCGGCGGTCATCGCGAAGTCTTGCCGGCGGCCAGCGGCGAAATGCGGATCGAACCGCTTGGTTTGAACGGCGATTATTTCGAGGAAACGTTCGACGGCGAAACCATCGAAATCGACGCGGAGCAGAGCGATTTCGATGACCCGTTGTCGGAAACTGGCGAAATGATGGCCATCAGCGGTGATGCAAGTGACATCAATTACCCAGCGGTTGATTTTGATTCGGATGATGGCAGCGGACTGTTGGTCGCCAGCGACGGGCGATATGAAAGTGCTGGCACGAATGATTCGCACCGGACATTCGATGAAAATGTTCAAGGCGTTCCGGTGACGGGGCCGGTTGCTCCGCGTCCGATGTCATCGGCGGTGCGGCACGAGTATTCACAACCGAAGTTGACCGCCAAACCACGCGCTAAACCGAAAGGCTCGATGGTTCGCACAGGCTTGGGAATCATTTTAGGCGGCTTGCTTGCCGTGCCGTTGGCGGGACTCGTGTTGACGCTGTTTGGCCAGAAGCCGGATTGGGGATTTTGGCCGTTTAATGGCAACTCATCGACGTTGGCCTACGCCAATCAAGGCTACGCGAATCAAGCAATGGACGTCGACGACATACCGGTTGCTCCGCGCGATGGCGGGAAACTGACTGGACGATCTCTGGCCGCCGACCTGGCCGAGGCTGACGACGTATCGACCATGCTCAACGACGAGCCTGTCATGCCAAAAATGCGCCGGATACCAGAAGATCCGCCGGTGACGGTTTCACGCAAACCCGTGGAAGACCATTCGGCGTTCGGGTTGCCGGCGGACCTGCTCAACGACATTCCACCAGGCGATCCAGCGGAACAAAAGGCGGCAAAGCCAAAGCCACCGGTCGAACCGACGCCAAATGAATCGGCGGTCCCCGAAATTTCGTTGCCGCCAATTTCACCGGAGCCAGCAATCGTTGAACCGGTGACACCAGAACCGGCAATGGTTGAACCGATAACACCAGAGCCGGCCAAAACCCAGTCGCCCGCGGATTCGACCATCACTGCACCAGCCGTCAACGCGGAACAGGAAAAGCCCAAAATAAACATTCCCCGCCAGCGGATTTCGTTTGCGCCCGCCGCCTCGGAACCACTCGTCGCCGCGATTGCCAACGCTGATTCCGCCATCACTTCGGTGACCCAGTACCCGGACCCCAGCGACGCCAGCGGATTGCTCAAGGCCAAGGCCAACTTGTACGCCGCGATCTCGCATCTGGGAACGTTCGATCAAGACTCATCACAACTCGAAACGGCCGCGGTGCTCGACCGAGTCCAGAAAGCTGGCTTGATGCAGGACATGGAGCGTGCTTGTGCCGGTTGGCTGCGATATTCCAAGCGGACCAGCGACGGGATGTTGGCCGTTGGCAAATTGGTCCGTGACAAGGCCGGATGGTGGCTGGAATTACGCGCCAACAACAGCGTATTGCTGAAAGTCCCTGGTGGCGTCTCATTGACCGAAGGTGATGAAGTGATCGTCTTGGCGAAGATCGTGGACGCCAATGCACCGGCGATCGTCAAGGTCGTTTACGTCAGCCCCAAACCAACCACGTGATTGCCAGCCGCAAGTTAGAACATGCAACAGATCAAAATTTTTAAGTGCATCGAGACCGAGCGTGACCAAATGGAAAAGGACATCAATCGTTGGATGCGCAAAAGCGGAGCGCGAGTGATTTCGATCACCGGCAACCTCAGCTCCAACACGCCGACCAGCAACGCGATGAGCACGTTCTCGGGCAACGACATCATGGTGATCGTGTTGTACGAGACTGAAGCAGAGTAGAACCATTGTCCCAATGGTTCTACTCTGGGTTAGCGAAATTTGTCACGCAAGCCATCGACGCGGCTGGAAATGGGCCCGGGTCGTTCCGCTGGAACGGCGATGCCGGGGAACAAGCGTTCGATCGTTTCATTGACGGCGTTGAGTGTCCGTCGCTCGATCAATGGATCCGATAGCGGACCTTTAACGCTGATTGTCCACAGTGTGTATTCGTTTTCGCCAAACGGTCGCATCACTTGGCTCCAACCGTTCTGGGGACTGACCCGCGTGTTGAATGACAGATCCACTTCGCGCGTGCGGTTCATCGTGCCAGACCCATGCAACGCAATCAGGTCGCCCCACAATTGCAATTGGTCGAACGTGATGTTGTCGCCGTAGATTGAATAGCGGACTTCACCATCGGTGAACGCGACCGCTTCGGACGGTTTGACGCGCAACATATTGAAGACTTGGACCAGAATCGGCAATTGATATAGGTTCGCATCGCTGAGCCGCCCGCTGCCGGCACCCTTGAGCAAATGGGCCGCGCCGACGGTGCCTTCCAAGCGAACGCGGCCTTCGATTTTTCCAGTGATACCGCTGTGCGATTCGCCGAGGTCCGCCAGCGCGGTCGCGACGTCGCCGTCGGCCATCGAAATCGCGACATCAAAGTTGCCGTTGGACAAAACCACATCGCCGGACATCGAAGCCACGCCGTCGAACACACGGCCTTGAATTGGGCTGACCGTACGTGGTCTCGAAGCGGCCAAACTTCGCGGCGGCGGCTCGAGTGTGGCGATCGATTCGCCCAGAATCAAGCGATCGTCGCGAACGGCAAACGGACCGCGAATCGAGGTGACTTGTTTATCGTCGATATGCAGCGAATCGATGCTGACCAAACCATCGGCGCTGAATACCGCTTCGTCGCGTCGTCCCTTGACGATCAACTCGCCGCGAATATCGTGAACCGGTCCAACATCGCCGATTCGATTGCCTTCAAGCTGTACGGTCAAACCCCAATCGATTGTCGGTTCGGGTTGGTCGGTGCTGGGTAGCAGAATACTTGTCGCACCGCGAATGCTCAGCGGCCCGCGCAGTTGCAGCCGTTGGAATGCGCCGCGCATTTGCGGCGGCAGCGAGCTGATCAATTCGGAATCAGGATGCAGCCGACTGCCGCTGCGGATATTCAAATCAAGTCGCCACTGGTCCGCTGCGTCCAGGACGCAGCGACCGTCGACGGCCAAGTGCGTCGAATCGTGTTTGGCTTCGAGCGAATCGATCCAGACCTGCTGGCCGTCGTAGCGTACACGGCCTTGGGTCAAGTCCAACCGATACGGCAACATCGTCGGGCGGACGCTGACCGTGCGGCTGTCGACCGTCGCAGTCGGTTCCAATTCAGCGGCGATCATCAACCGCGGTGCGGTGTAGCTTTGCGCGTGCGACAATTGCACTTCGACATGATCGACAACGCCCGCCGGTGCGATCGCGTCCCAAGTCTGCTGAGTCTTGGCCGGCAAGGCGGCGCGAATCGTTTCGTCCAACGGCAGATTCTCGGCATTGAAACGCAGGCCAAGTTGCCAATCGCCCTGCGGACTTCGTGCCGCCGATCGCGTTAAATTTTCGAACAACCCTTCGCAGCGGATCGTCGCATTGTCGCCATTTTTGCCGCGAAAACCAATCAATTTGACATTGTCATTGTCGGCAACCACGTTCCCCGTGACATCGTAAAGCGAGTAAGGAAAACCGCTGTAACGCAGATTGCCGCTGTTGACTTGCAGTTCGATTCGTTGTGTCTTTTGGCCCGCCGGATCGGTGTCCCAGCGACCGTCGAGCAAATGTACGGTCCCGCGCGGCGACAAGGAGCGGACGAATTGTTCGAGCTTCGATTGCGGCTCGCCGCGCGGCGTCAAGCTGGTTAGCAGAGTCGAGTCGATCGGGATCGCTCCGTCGGCCGCCAACGTCAACCATGTTGCCTTACCGCTGGTCGGTGCCGATCGTAAGAACGCGATGTTGATACGTTGCGATTGTAAGCGACCACTGAGGTTCTCGGACCAGACCTGTGATTCGCGAAAGTTTACTTTGCCAATCAACCCCGACACCGGATACGGAAACCGATCGACGCTGATATCGACGCCAAGCAAATCAACCACAGCATCGGCCTTCCATTGGCCAGCGGTGCGATCGACTCGCGTATCGATATCGATCGGCCCGCGCGGACGAAACTTATCAAGAGATTGTTGCGCCGTGATTGGTAGCGCCGACGCCAGCCGTTCGTTCAACATTAAATTGGCGGCGCGAAGCCGCAGACTTAAATCCGCGTCGGTGCCCAAGCCGCGGGTTTGGCCGGTGATGTGCGCGATGGCGTCGCCAATCGTACATTGCACACTTTCCAGCGTCACACCGGCCGGATGCAACGAGATCAATCCGCTGATACTCTCGATCGGTAGCGGCAATGATGGATGCTCGACTGTGGCGTTTGCGCAGTTCCATTTGACGATGAAATCAAGCGGCAGATCCGGTTTGTGCTTGGCCGCAAATTGGAGGTCACCGATGGCCGTAACACCCCTGAGCGCCAACGCCACTTCATCACACACACCGGGCAACCGGCTGGTCGTCGCCGGATCGATACGCAAACTCTTGGCGCTGCCCTCGATTGCCAACACGCCACCCACGAACGTGCCCTTGGCACTGACCTGCTTGGCAAACTCCGACGACATTTCAACGGCAAACGCATGCCGTGATGTTTCGATCGATTCGCCCACGACCGAGTTCACAGCCAACTCGAAATGGTCCAACTCGATTGGCCGCACCGACGACTCGATCACCGACAAATTATCGGGATGAAATCGCAATCGGCCATTGCGAACTTCAAGTCGCGGACATCCCGGACCCATCTTCGGCGGCGGCCACAATCGCGCCATCGAGGGCATACCGTTAGCATCCATCCAGGTATCTAGTTCAACGCCAATGGCAATAATTCGTTTAGCCGAAAACGGATTTTCGCGTTCACTGAGGCGTTGCCAATTCGCATCGGTTTCGACAATCAAGCGATCGATCTTGAGCAGCGATTGGGCGCGGCGATTGGCCGTTGGCGGCAACTCAAACCTAATGTCTTCGAAAACCAATCCAACCGCAGAATTGAACCGTCCGCTGCCGATCGTGACGCGCACGCCGGAATAATGTGAACGCAGAAGATTGAGGACTGCGCGACGTGCTTGTTCACCGACCGTTTGGGGCGCAAGTAGGTAGATTCCCGCCACGCATGCGCAAATAATCAACGCCAACGACAACCATCGTGTCGAGCGCGACTTGAAATTGCGGGAGTCGGCATCCATGCCGCGCTCGATCATGTTATTGGCTGGCCTCGGGATCCGATTGCGAACCGCAAGCGTACTGGTTTTTCGCCGCGTGCGTCAAACTCGAATTGCGGAGTTCTCAAATTGTAGAACGACTGTCCTCAATCGTTTGGGCGGGTGCCTTTCTGCGGTTATGTCGCCGCGCTCAAACACTGGCAAATCGCTTCAATCCTTTCGGGATAAAATTTCCGCAACTGAATTTCATGACAAGATCAATTTTTGCAGCCAAACTACCGCTGGGCTGTTCAAACTTTGGTCTTGACACCCAGCTATCGCAGCCATTTTTTGTCCCAAAACCATACCTGCCGCGTGCATGACGAGCATTGATTGATTGATTTCCGTCGGGCTAGCCCCGGCGGAATCACAACTTGCGGAAACCATTGTCTCCTCAACGCCAGCGGCTTGCCAATGTCGTACGCCTTCAATGCCGTGATCGCTTTGCCGACTTCACCCGCCTCGGGATAGAAATGGACCGACGCAAAATCAAGTCGTTCGCGCACCTCCGGCGATCACGCCGACCGTAACTAAATGCTGGTCGTCGTGTTTGTGGATCACGTCCACCATTTTGTCGACCCACGCTCTGGCGAGCTGCTGTCTCGTTCGACCAGCTAAATCCAACGCCAATCGCTGCACAAAGAACTTGCCGCCCAATTCGCCACCCAACCACCGCGTCTCCAGTTTCTCACCGGCAAGGATCGGTTCGTTCATCAAGTCGTGGCAAAATACGGTTGGGCTTGAGCGACAGACCGCGGCGACCGAACTCTGGCGAGTTCGGCTACGCCAGTAAGTGACCGCTCGTTCCTAGCTAAGCCATATTTGCCAAGAGTTCCGCAACTTCGATGGTGGCAAACGTCGTTGCATAGTCGGACATGGCGTAGGGAATGACCAAATGGTTTTGATGGATGATCGCACCACACGTGTAGACGACATTAGGAACGTAACCTTCGCGCTCGACTTCGTTGGGAGTGATGAGCGGTTGATGTAATCGTGCGATAATTTTTGAAGGGTCTTTCAAATCCAACAGCATCGCACCAATGCAGTATTTTCGCATGGCACCGACGCCATGGGTCAGAACGAGCCAGCCAGCATCCGTTTCGATTGGCGAACCGCAGTTTCCCATCTGTACGTATTCCCATGGGTTGGTGGGTTTGATGATCAGTTCGCTGATGTGCCAAAAGTAGAGCATATCAGAATACATCAAGAACAGATGCTCGCCGTCTTGTCGACCCAGCATCGCGTAGTGCCCATTGATCTTACGCGGGAACAACGCCATCCCTTTATTGGAAACCGCCGGACCGTTGAGCGTGTGCATTTTGAATCGCAGGAAATCCTTCGTTTCCAGTAATTGCGGCAAAACCATCCGTCCATCGTAAGCGCTGTAGGTCGCGTAGTATCGACTGCTGCCGTCTTCATTGCGAAATTGAACGAAGCGGGCGTCTTCGATACCATTGGTTTCGGTGGGACTGAAAGGAAAAATCAGCCGCTCGGAGAGTTGATGATCCGGCGTGTATTGGATCTCATAGTTGGACTTCGCCAGCATTACGACTTGCTCGACCAGCGGTGCAAGTTCGTTGTGATGCGAGCGGTGCTCGCGAAGCAAAGCCTTTAGACGTGTTTCCAGTTGATCCAGCGTAAACTCGCCCGAAAGCCCAGCTAAAACTTCGTAAGTGAATGGGGTGCCCAACCCCAGTTCGATCAACTTGCGTCGGAAGAGATCGTTCTCATAACACGAATCAGGCACAAAACGTGGCGTTGTGACGAAACGATTGGCTTCATCGATGGTAATTTGCAAGTCACGGCTAACGGTTCCGCTGCGAAAAACAATGGACGAAACGTGCCCTTCGCCAACCGCCCGCAGGCTCATCGCGAACCGCCTGGAACCCTGCAGAAGTTTTGTCTGGTCGGGATGCCACACCAGCGACGGATTGAAGAGTGCAGCCGATTCCAAGGCGTACTCCTGGGTGAAGTATGCTCCCAGCAACAGACGGCGGTTTTCAGTCAGCGGTGTATCGGTCAGTAGGTGGTGTCGAAGGTCAAGAAATCGTCGCTCGAAGAACGCCTTGGGTTTTTGATGCCGACCATGAAATTCTTCCAGCACGTTCGCAAGCTGGATGTCAACTTCATTCTCCGAAAGCGTGCAGACACGAGCGATTACGCGAAGTATTCGGTCGTTCCCGGGTGGCTGGAACGGTCGCAAGACCACGCGTTGTTTGTTGGGTGAAAGCACGATTCCGGTTCGTTTGATTTGCATGCGTATCCGTCTATCCGAGGGCGTTAAGGTGAACTTGAGGTCTCGCGCATGGTTGCGCTAAGTCCGCGCATTTCCACCAGCGAGAGTAAAAATGCGAGTGTCGATTCGGCACCTTGATTTTCGTTGACTTGGTTTTCCATCAGGCCGTCATAACAGCCGCCTGTGGCTGGGTCGTAGATCGCTTGGCCGAGATCATTGCGACCCAGAAACCAATCGAATGCCAAGTGAGCTTGCTCATTCCAAAACGGATCTTTGCTAACTGCAAAGGCTTCGATCGATGAGGAAACCATTGCGTAAGCTTCGATCGCTTGCTGGTCAAAGACCGCCGCCACGCCACCATCGCGACTGAAGCCATTGGAACCGATCGGGCGGAATCGCCCTTGGGGGGAAAGCTGTTTTTCGCAGAGCCATCGCAACGATTTCAAACCAATGTCGGCCGCTCGCTGGTCGTTGGACCAGCGACCATGGGTGATCAATGATTGTGATAACTTTGCATTGTTGTAAGTCGTGATGTTCTCAAACCATGGCCAATCATCGGTGGCTATCGATTCATACATTTCGATCAATCGGTCGGCGAGTCGTTGGCTCATTGTCGCGGCGGCGCGATCACCGCTATAGCGCCTCAGGTACTCCTGGATACCCATGATCCCAAATGCCCATGTACGCGGCGACGTGGTATTCTCACACGCTGGCATGGCGCGATGGAACAATTCGCGAGCCCAAGCGGCCAAACCGGCGCGACGCGACCGGCCGATGCAGGTTCCCAGCGCCCATAATGCGCGGCCTTGCGAATCGTCCGAACCATCGACCTCCAACCAATGCCGTTCGTAGCTCATGAAGTTACGAAACCGACGAGTGTCGCGATCGAAAGCAAAATTGAGAAACGCCGCGTAACGAGAAGCCAACGAATGCACCTCGGGTGAATCCTTGCCTTGTTCTTCGAGCAAGACGGTCAGAATCAAGGCCCGCGCGTTGTCATCGGTGCAGTAGCCGTGGGCATGATCGGGAACCGTATAGATCGCGTGCTGGACGATGCCGGTTGAATCGCTGAGGTGCCGCAAATGATCAAGTTGCATGTGGGGTAGGGCCAGCGGTTGCTCGTCGAGAGTCCGAACCGCCAGCGGTTTGCGTTGGCTACGACGCTCGTCTCGAGCCTGCTGGAAAGACGCCAGGTACGACTTGGCAACGTGATCCCACGTCATCGAGCGACCGAGCTTGTGGGCTTGCGCTCGCATCGCCAAACGCCGTTCGTTATCGCCGATCAGCCCGATGACTTCGCGAGCGATCGCGGACGAGTCCGCAAAGGGAACGAGCACTCCGCGACCATCCGCCAATAACTCTTCGGCGTGCCAATAGGGTGTTGATATGACGGCTTGGCCACAACCAAACGCATAGGCCAAGGTGCCCGAGACGGCTTGCTTCACATTCAAATAAGGCGTGATGTAAAGATCCGCCGCACCGATGAACTCTGTCAGTTCTTCCAGCTCGACAAATCGGTTGTAGAAACTCACGTGCTTGGTGATGCCCAGTTCTTTCGCCATCCGCTCCAGGCTGATTCGATAGCGTTCGCCTTGCTCGCGAATTAAACTTGGGTGCGTTGCACCGAGCACGAGATAGATGAATTCAGGGAAACGCGCAACAATCTCGGGGATTGCTTGTAAGACATGCTCAATTCCTTTTCCAGGTGAAAGCAATCCGAACGTCAGCGCAACGGCTTTGTCTTCGACGTTGAATTGCTCTTTCAAAACCCGTTGATCAATTTCAGGCACATTGGGAATGCCGTGCGCGATCAAGTCCACTTGCTTCATATCGACAGAATAGGTGTTGATCAGCGTTTGGCGGCATCGCTCGGTCATAACAATGAGTCGCGCGGAAAGTCGAATCAACTGCACCATGACGGCGCGCTGCGTCTGGCTGGGCTCCGACAAAACGGTGTGCAGCGTGGTGACGATCGGCATCCGCAGATCTTGTAACAATGCCAATATATGACTGCCGCACGGACCGCCAAAGATTCCAAACTCATGCTGTAAACAGACGAGATCGACATTACTGAAATTCAGAAAGTCGGCGGCGGCGCGATAATCTTCGATTTCTTGTTCAACGACTTGGAATTTAACCGCGTTCTCATACTCATAGCCGCCAATAATGTCATCGATCGGAACAACAATGCACTTTGCCTTGGACGCTTTGGCGATTGCCGTCCGCAAATCGTGAGTAAAGGTCGCAATGCCGCATTTGCGAGGCAGATAATCACCGACGAAGGCGATTTTTTTCAGATCAGTTTTGGTCAAGATTGAGAGTCACTTTCTAAAACTAGCGAATCGAGAACTGTCCGCTTTGAAAAACGAGTCATCGCGACCGATGTGTCGGCGGCCCCGTAGAACACCTGCAATTCATCGCCAATCTCCAACATCGCGGTCGGGAACACGACGTTCGGAACAAAGCCGCTCGTTTCATAGTCGGTCGTCGGTAGCATGATCGGCTCACGCGACCGAGAAATCACGCGACTCGGATCGTCGCGATCCAGCAGCAGTGCGCCAGCCGCATATCGACCCACTGTTCCAGCGACATTTGAGGATTCACTGCCGTGGTAAATCGTTAACCAACCTTCGTCGATCAATATCGGCGGTGTGCCGCTGCCGATGCGGTCACCCTCCCAACATTGGCGGCCACTGAGAATCGGTTCATGGCGGCCCCAGTGTAGGAGATCCGGCGAGCGAGCGATCCAGATCTGCGGCGGGCGAAAATGAGAGCGAGGGTTCGGCCGATGTAGCGCAACAAAGTTCCCGGCAATTCGGTTCGGGAATAAAATTACGTCCTTGTTCTCGCTGGCAAAAATGATTCCATGACGTTGGAAGGTTACGAAGTCCGCCGACGACATAATCGCCGTCGCCGCGCCCGAACGGGACACTGAAACGTAGGTGATCCAATAGATTTTATCGATCTTAGTAATCCGAGCATCTTCGATGCCGTATTCTTCCCAAGGGCCTGTGGGCAGTAACGCAGCAACGTACTCCCAGGTTTCGTTGGCAAGTTTCGATTGACGATAGATTTGAAAATGGGACACCGACGTCAATCGAAGATCACCACCGTGATTTAGCGCGACAACACGGGCGTCGGTCTTGTGCAAATCTTCATCGCGAACCCAATCAACCTCCGCTGCTCCATCACTTGTCCAACGCGGCAGCGGCGTCGATCCGTGACGCTTCTCGGCGGGACGTTCGGCGACTCTCGCCAGCATGAGTAATTGGTCGCCAACCATCGTAACGGCGGGATTGAAAACACCGACAACTTCCCATCCGCTTTGTGATGGTTGAATGTCGCAAGGTTCGAGCAACAGCGAGTCCGATAGCCTAGGTATCATCCCCACCATGATCGCCTCCTTGGGCGAACGAGAAATCGGTTGCCGCTGGTCCGCCAAAAAGAAACTTGACGAAGGCAAAATGAGAATAATCAGCGTACCACGATTTCGAATCAACGCAATCGCACACGGTTACCTCACTGGCTTATCCGGTACAGGGCGTTTGCGGTGCGGATGAGTAGCGAAGAATCGACGACGGCGAATGATGCCAGCGTCCGTTCGCCCAGATCGCTCTCCGCCAGCACCTCGAATTCGCGACCGGAACGCACGACCGTGGTCACACGGGCTTCGTTGGTGAAATAAAGACGATTGCCGGATAACAAAGGCGACGCGGAAAAGTTGCCGCCCAAGCGATTTCGGTAAACAACTTCACCCGAGTCGGCCTCGACACAAATCGCAATCCCGTCGTCGCTGACACAGTAGACGAGCCAATCGACGTTCTTGGTCTGCGACCATTCCAAGGGTAGATTGGTGTCCGACGCAGCGATGCCGTTGCCATCCGGTCCACGAAAAGCGTTCCAAGATTCAACGCCGTGCGCGACTTCGCCGCAGCAAAACGCGGCAATGACAACAACAGCGACAATGATTCGAGCGACTGGCAACATGTTAATCTCCGGGAATAATTTGAGGTTGAAGTTTAAATGATGATGGCGATTTTAATAAGATTGGCTAGGCTATATTTACTGAGGACCGTAGCCGGAGTCGCCAGACTTCGGACTGCTGGGTCTGAAGTCTGGTGACTCCAGCGACGTTTGTTACATAAGGTTTTCAGGATGTCACGCAGACTCGCTATTTATTTCACTATTCTCGTTTTTTCACTCATTCTACTGACCCGATCCCACGCTGGCGATCCGCCGATCGCGGTGCAGTTCGGTGCTGGCGAACCGTTGCCACAGCAACTGTATACGTTCAATACCGACATGGCGACTGCGATCATGTTGCAAGGCATTGGCTACGATAGCTCCCAATTCGAAGATGCTGTGCGAGCACTCAGACCGCAGAGTTTGCGATTCCCAGGCGGCACGCTGGCGAATAATTTTTTATGGAAACAAGATACTTTCTCGGCACCGACAAATGACAAGACAGGTTGGGCAGCGGAGCATTTGAACCTGTTTCGCAAAATTGGCCGTCCGTATGATTTAGCGGGATTCGCACGGGTCGTTCGTCGCAATAATCTGTCGCCGATTTGGGTGTTAAATGTTTATGAGGAAACGCCCGCAAGCACACTGGCGTTGCTTGAGAAGCTCGATTCGCTGTGCGTGAAAGTTACGGCCGTCGAAATGGCTAACGAACCGTATTGGGACGGTCGCTCGCTGGCCGATGTAAGCAGCTACATCGCCGCATCGAGACCGATTGCCGAAGCGCTTAAAAAGAATCGTCCCGAGGTAAAAGTCGGAGCGTGCTTCGCACCCTTCCGTAACCCAGCGAACTATGAAGAAATCTGGAATGCTCCGCTGGCCAAGGAACAGTGGTTCGATGCAATTGTGTTCCATGAGTATTACGGAGGACAAGGGATTGCCCTTGAGGATGGCAAACAGGTCTCCACCGAAGCGATGCTGCACCCCGAAGCAATGGTCGTTAATCCCGCTGCGAAACTCCGCGCTTTAATGCCCGGCAAACCAATCTGGTACACCGAATGGAACGTCGGGGTTGAGGGCCTGGATCAATGGAAGAACACCGGAGCGGAATTGCAATTCATCGCGGCCATGTTTGTCAGTTTGATCGAACATCGCGACTCAATCGAGATCGCTACCTTTCACGCGCTCAATGATTCACGATTCGGAGCGTTCTATATCGACGACAAAACCAATCAAGTTGAAACCAACGCATCCTACGAATTGTTTGGTCCATCCGGGTTTATCGTGGATAGGCAGGATGTGCTGTTGGATTTTTAGAGGGATGGCTCCCGTGTCCAAAGTGACTGAAGGATGATCCTGTGCCGTACAATTGACGTGCCGGGTGAAGCGGACTGAAGCTCTGCGGGGACGCAACTTTGGAAGGAATAGCCCGGTCGACCGTGCGCCAAAGGTGCTCGTCGGTCGCCGGCGGGATACCCGCCGGCGACTTTCTC
>JBGSVE010000053.1:0-56727 GCA_041753075.1 Pirellulaceae bacterium | reverse complement strand
CTCGGTGGAGGTGGTGGATTTGGCGGCGGCGGATTTGGCGGTGGTGGCGGCGGCGTCGCGACTTTGCCGGGCGGTGCCAGAGTGTCGGCGGATGTATCGACCAACAGTCTGATCGTCTACGCACCGGCCAACGTCCAACCGTTGTACGCCAAGCTGATTCAATCACTCGACCAACGACGTCCTCAAGTCTTGATCGAAGCCAAGATAATCGCGATTGATACGACCGATGATTACACGTTGGGCGTTGAAGTCTCGGCAGGTGACCGCGAAGGAGCGATGCGATTGTTCAAATTCACGTCGTTTGGATTAAGCGAAGTCAACCCAGATAACGGTGCGCTGCGAATCATTCCGGGATTGGGTTTCAACGGCACCTTGGTCGACCCCGAAGTTGCCGATGTTGTCGTTCGCGCCCTGGCCACACATACTCGCGCCCGCGTGCTGGCCGCGCCCAAGATCCTGGTTAACGATAACAGCACCGGGACGCTCGAAAGCGTGACCAGCGTGCCGTTTTCGAGCGTCAATGCATCTCAGACCGTCTCGACAACGAGCCTCGGCGGCAATCAACAAGCTGGCACGATCATCACCGTCACGCCGCACATCAACGAAGACGATCACTTGCAATTAGACTTCGACGTCGAGTTCAGTACGTTCTCCGGAACTGCGTCTACCGGTTTGCCACCGCCGCGCCAAATCGATCGCGTCGGTAGCTCGGTGACGATCCCTGATGGCCAGACTGTGGTTGTCGGCGGTCTTAAACGAATCGGCAGCAACTACTCGTTCGCGGGCATACCGTGGGCCGAAAAGATTCCGATCATTCGCGAATTGACCAGCCGCACTGATACCAACGACTCGACGACCTCGTTCTTCTTGTTCATTCGGCCGATGGTGTTGCGCGATTCGCGATTCGCTGATCTGCGTTTCCTCTCCGATCGCGACGCCGACAAAGCCTGCCTGCCGGGCGATTATCCGGTCAGCCATCCGCAATTGCTGCCGTGAGCACCAACCGAGCCCCTGACCGCTGTTTTTCGATCACTTTTTGGGATTTTTGTGTTGTGCGGAGGGCGGTTTGTGGAGTCCCGGCACTGGATTGCCGATGACTTCATTAAAGCGAGGGCACTTCATGAGCAAGGCGTGGCGACGAGCCGTTGATGCGGCCGGGCGATTAACATTTCGGTTCTCGAACATTGATCCGATCGTGGTGCTGGGAAACCAGAAATCGGGCACCTCGGCCATCGCCAGCCTGCTCTCCAGTGCAACGGGACTGTCCTGTGTGATCGACATCCCGGAATTTTGGGGTCGGTCCTTCCAGCAAATGCACCGCCACCAGCAAGACATAAAATCAACGGTGCGGAAATGCCATCGTGCATTTCGCTGCCGCGTGATCAAAGAGCCCAACTTCACGTTTCTTTACCCTCAACTGAAGTCGCTGCTGCCGCGTTCAAAGTTTGTTTTTGTGGTTCGCGACCCAGCGGAGAATCTGCGCAGCATTGCCGAGCGTCTAACGTTATCCGCAGAAGACCTGAGCAATCACATTCGCGTCACGGACTCGTTCGCCGAGGGCTGGCGCGGTGTCTTCGATGACTCCTATTTGTACCGCTGCGATGTCGAGCGTCTGACATGCGGCCAAATCTTGGCGCTGCGTTGGCGCTTGGCGGCTCAAGTGTATTTGCAGCAACCTAACGATTTTTTCTTGATCCGGTACAAAGATTTTGTCGCTAATAAGGTGTCAACGATCGAACGGCTTGCTGGACTTTTGAGCCAGCCCGTCGTCAACGACATCTCTGCTCTGGTGAACGTACCCTTTCAAGCTGCCGGTGCACGGAAGCTGCAGTTGCCGGCGCAGACACGTCGCGACTTGTGGGATGTGGTCGGCCAGGAAGCAGTAAAATTCGGTTACGAAAACGCAAACCCAACGAGGAGCTGATCACTGCATCAGCAAGGCCTACTGGTTTGTCAGACATGAAAATTAGGGTTTGACGGACCACTACTTTGATGGCAGCGACTTTTCGATCGTGCTGGCGACTTGCTGAGCAAGTACCGCATAGCCTGCTGGCGAGTAGTGGACGTTCGCTTCCAGACCAATCTCGTTCATCTTAGGTTTGGCAAACGCGTACAAGTCATCAATCTCGACGCCCTCTTCGGCCATAATCTTGGCTGCTACATCGTTGTATTTCAGTTCGTCGTCGGCGATACGCGCTGCCGAACCATCCGGGACTGGCGTCGTGCTACACCAGATCAATTTCGCACCGGTCTGTTTGAGTCGCTGGGTAAGCTGTTTCAGATTTTTTTCATAGTCATCCAGCGGAACTTGAATGCGTCCTACTTCCGGTTCGACGCGGCCACCATTGTCATCCATATACTTCAGATCGTGCAGTCCCCAATTGAAATGAATGACATCCCACGGTTTGTCGCCAAGCCATTTATCGATCTCGCGGAGTCCGGTAATCGTTGGGCCACCATTGGTTGGAATCCGATGCACATTAGCTTGGTCCTTCAATAGCTCTCGGACCGGAAGCGTATAACCGATCGAGATCGAATCACCGATGAGTAGAACTCGCGGCAAACCCGGTCGATCAGTGATCGCGACCAGCGGCGGCGATGGAACTCGCTTGACCGGTTTCTTTTCCTGCGTCTGGTCCGCCGAGACCGGCTCGCAAAACACGCCAAGAAACAAGACACCTAGTAGGAACGAAGTTCGAGTCATCGGAATTTTCCTTGGAGGTGAATACCACAGTGGGACGCACTGAATTGAGTTGAGTTGACCATCATAGTCAACGCTGTGAAACATTTTACTGACGCGATTTGCGCCAAACGATTGAGGACAATCGTTCTACAATACATGCTTCACCATCGTGCGACGGCTCGGCAACAACGGGTGCGTGAGCCCATAGTCAACTGAATTGCGAAATACTAATGTAGCTCCCAGCGAATATGCAGGTTGGTGTTCGCGTCAAGTTACGGGAATCCCAGATTGAGCACGTTGCCAATTCCTAACGAAAACTCGCTCGACGAAATTCGGCCCGCTGATCCACTGCATCAACTGGCGGATCGATTGTCGTTGCCGATTGCCCGTGATCTTGCTGCGTCCAGCGCTTCGGCTGATTTTGTCCAGCGGTTTCCGATCGCGTATGTTCGCCAATACAACGTGATTGGCTTTCACGACAACGAATCGCCTGGTGCCATCGTGTTGGCCATCAGCGACGAAGCGTCTTGGTCACAGCTTGATGTCGTCGCCCGCGCGATGCGCTGCAGCGTCAGTCCGCTGCTGGCTCCGGCCGATGCGATCCGCGCGGCGATTCATGCGGCGTATTCGGTTCGCGATGGCGAAGCCGAAAGCGTGCTCCAGTCGATCGGTGCCGATTCGATCGCCGATCAATTGGCGCTACTTTCTTCGCGCGAAGATTTGCTCGATGTCGCGGGTCGCGCGCCGATCATTCGCCTTGTCAATCAATTGATCTTCGATGCCGTCATCGCCGGTGCGTCCGATATCCACATTCAACCGTACGAAGATCGCGTCAAAGTTCGTCAACGGATCGACGGTGTGCTATTCGACAGTTTCGAGATTCCGCGATCGATCCAGGAAGAAGTGCTGGCGAGAATCAAGGTGCTGGGCAAAATGAACATTGCCGAGAAACGATTGCCTCAGGACGGACGAGCCACCGTCCAACTTGGCGACCGCGTCGTGGACTTGCGTATTGCCTCGCTGCCAACCAGCCACAACGAACGGATCGTGATTCGGTTACTCGATAAGAGCGCGAGGCTTTACACGCTCGACGAACTAGGAATGCCAGCGACGACTCTGAACCAATGGCAACGTTTGATTCACGTTGATCACGGTTTGATTCTGGTCACCGGCCCCACGGGCAGCGGCAAGAGCACTACGTTGTACGGTGCGTTGCAAGCGATCAATTCGAAGGAAGCCAATATCCTGACGCTCGAAGATCCGATCGAATACCAACTTGATGGGATCAGCCAAACGCAGATCAACGAGAAAAAAGGGATGACGTTTGCCTCGGGAATGCGCAGCGTCTTGCGCCAGGACCCCGACATCATCATGGTGGGCGAAATTCGCGATCGCGAGACAGCGACGATGGGCATTCAGGCGTCATTGACCGGCCATTTGGTGTTCAGCACGCTGCACACCAACGACGCCGCCAGCGCGATCACTCGCTTGTTGGACTTAGGCGTCGAACCCTACCTCGTTGCCAGCTCAATCGTGGCATCTCTGGCGCAGCGACTTGTTCGCCAACTTTGTGTCGTTTGCAAATCGACGCACGCCGACGGCACCGCTTCGCCGGTCGGTTGTTCGGCATGTCGTGGTGCGGGTTACAAAGGACGCATCGGCTTGTTCGAGCTATTGGTTTTCAATGATCGACTCCGCGAATTGATCCAGTCTCGCGCCAACGCTACAACGATTCGACAAGCGGCCGTAGAGTTGGGCATGACACTGCTTGCAGAAGATGGTCAAAACAAAGTGCGACAAGGACGCACGACGCTCGAAGAAGTGTTGCGAGTCACCAGCGTCGGCGCGGTGGTGGGCTGATGCCAGTCTTTCAATACCGCGGATTCAGCGCGGCGCAACTTCCGGTCAAGGGTACGATCGCCGCCGAGTCACCACGCCAAGCACGCGATCAATTGCGCGGACAAGGCGTCACCGTCAAATCAATCGCCGAAGATTCAGCAACGCGAAGTGACGTAGGCGGTTGGTCGTTGTCTCGCTTTTTGGCATCGCGGCGGGCGCGGGCGCAGTGGTCCGGTGGGGCGCACGAATTGTCGATGTTGCTGCGCGCCGGAATTCCGCTGCTGGAATCGCTCGATACGTTGGCGGCGCAGCACGGCGGCGGATTTCGCACTGCGATCATGGGCGTTCGTGATCGCGTTGCCGCCGGATCGTCGTTGGCCGACGCAATGTCACAGCGACCCGACGTGTTTGACGTTGCGTCGATTCGCTTGGTCGAAGTCGGTGAGAATGCGGGCACACTCGAAGCCGTGTTGGAACAGTTGGCCGAATACAAGCAACGGCTCAGCCAACTCGGCGACAAAGTGTTGACGGCGCTGCTGTATCCAATTTTTCTGGCCGTTTTTGGACTCGCGGCAACGATCTTTTTGATGACCTGGGTGCTTCCGCCGCTGTTGGAGAACCTCCAAGAAACCGTTCCGGTGCTGCCCTGGCCAACTCGCGTCGCCAAGGGACTCAGCGACCTGTTGGTGGGTTACGGGATTTGGATTGCGTTGGTGGCTGCGGTGCTGGTCGGGATCTCGGCGATGTATTTCCGCAGCGCCACAGGGCGGCGTTGGTTGCACGGTGTGGCATTGCGATTGCCGATTGTGGGTCCAATGCTGGTCAAACAAAACGTCTCGCGAATTTCAATGATTATCGGGCTGCTGGCGCGCAGCGGTCTGCCGCTGACCAGCGCGGTGCAGTTGGCCGCCGCGTCAACACAAAACGTCGTGATTCGTGATGCGCTGCATCGGACGCATGATGATATTGTGGCCGGTGAAGACATCGCCGACTCGTTGGCCAAAAGTCACGTGTTTCCGCCGCTTGCGGTACGCGTGTTTTCCGTTGGCCAAGATTCGGGCAAGCTTGATGAGATGTTGACGCGACTGGGCGACGATTACAATCAACAATTGGCGGTGTCGTCGGCGCGATTGACGGCATTGATTGAACCGGTGCTGATCTTGGTGCTGGCGATGTTTGTTGGTTTTTTATTGGTTGCCACCATTCTGCCAATCTTGCAAGCTGGTAACCTGCAGTAGGAATGAATATGCGTAAAGCTTTTTCGCTGGTGGAATTGATCGTCGTAATGGTGATTATTGGGTTGCTCAGCAGTCTGGTCGCGGTCCAAACGCGAAGCTATTTGATCGCCAGTAAACAGAACGCCGCGCGCGCCGAAATCGCGACGATCGTTAACGCGCTGGAGACGTTTTACGCCGACCAATCTCGCTATCCGACGAACGAAGAAGGGATCGAGATTTTGACCAGTGGCACGGCCAGTTTTCCTGATGGCTTTCTCAAGAAAACGCCGCCGGACCCGTGGGGCCACGCTTACGAATATGTCAGCCCCGCCACGTCGTCGCCGTTTGAAGTCGTTTGCCTTGGTGCCGATGGTCGCGAAGGTGGCGAAGGTGCCGACACGGACATCAGCAGCGAGAACTTGGATGGCAAGTGACTCGCGACGACCGACTTGTGGCTTCACGTTGATTGAATTGATCGCGGTCGTGGTGCTGATTGGTTTGGTGGCGGTGATTGGGTTGGTAAGTGTGAGCGGTCCGCTGGATCAAGTTGCACTGAGTCGCGCGATCGAGCAGATCGAGTTGGCCGATCGTCGCGAACGCCAAGCGGCCGCGCGCAGTCCCGTGCCAGGTCGCTTGTCGGTAGATCGCAAAGGCAACCAATTGTTTTTCGAGCGATCGGCAAAAACGATCAAGCTTGGCGGCGGTGTGCGAATTGCACGCATTGTTGTCCAGTCACCACGTGGTCAAGGTGACGCGGTGTGGTTCGCGCAGTCGGGTCAAAGTTACACCTATGCGTTGGAGCTGCGCAGTCCGCGCGGCGCGCGGCGGTGGTTGGTGGTGATTGGGATTTCTGGTCAAACGATTCGTCTTACGGATGCCGGCGAAGCCCAATCGTTGCTCGCAGCTTGCGAGTAACACCATGCAAAACACCAATCCAAAATTCGCATTCACGTTGTTGGAAGTCGTCGTTGGTTTGGTGTTGATGGCGACGCTGGTGGCTTCGTCAATGGTGGCCGTTTCGGCTCATCGTCGGTCGCTGGCGCTAGCCGGAGAGAAACGCCGAGCCGTTGAACACGCCGATCGATTATTGACGTTTTGGTACGAAGACACTGGCGAGGTACCGGACTTTGGCCAAGGAGTGATTGCCGATGATCCCGCGTGGACATGGCGAATCGCTCCGATTGGCCAGCGATCGGTATGTGGCATTGCGGTCAACGTCTTGCGACTGGAAATCCTGGCCGTCACTGCGGCGAGTCGTTCGCCACAAGTCTTGTCATCGGTCGAGGTGCTGCAAAGATGATCGCAGCGAGTAGGCAACGGGCGGAAAAAAACGTTCGACCGGCGATGACGCTCATCGAATTGGTCGTGGCGCTCGCGCTTGGCGCATTGATGATGGTCGTGCTTCTGGACGTCATGCGCCGTGCGTTCGCGGAGATCAACTTCGATGAACGCTCGATGCCGCTGGCTCAATCATTGACTCCCGTAGTCGAACAATTGCGACGTGATTGTTTAGAATCGCGGCAAATGCGATTGTTGCCCACGGGAGTCGAGTTCAGCGGCTTTTGCGAGCGTGATCCGGTGACGATGATCGCGACCCATCGCACGGCGCGAGTTGTCTACGAGATTCGCCCCACCGCGACACACGATGTCCTGGTGCGGATTCAATCCAGCGGACAACCAGTCGCGAATCTCGAGTCGTCGTTGTACACCGAACCTGTCATTGTCGGCGTGTCGCGGTTGCTGGTTTCTTCGAATCAAGTCGGTGCACTGTTCGAAGCGGAATCACTCGGCGGAAGATCGGGATCGCCTGCGGCGAACGAAGATCAAATGCCGTCCAACCTGCGGATCGTCATGCTCGATCGACTGGGTCGCGTCGTGATTGACCAAACGATTCTGCGTCCGGGGAGCGATTAAGCAATGCGGCAACGCAACCAACGCGGTGTCATTTTACTGTTGGTCCTGGTCGCGATTTTGGTCGTGGGCGTGGCGTTGACGACGACGGCGCGACGCAGCCTCCTTGCTTCGACCGCAGCGATCGATGCCCAACAATCGTTGCAGCGCCGCTGGGGCGTGGTCAGTTGTCGCCAAACAATTTTGCGACAAGCCGAAGGCGTGTTTTCCGAGATTGAAGGTTCGCGGGCTGATACGCGTCGGTCGCAGACACCGTTTGTGGCGATGGTCAGCGATCGCGTGCTGTTGGGCGGCCAGAATTTTGATTTGATCATCGCCGACGAGGATGCGAAGGCTAATTTGAACTCGATCTATCATTCCGCCGGGCTTAGCCAATGCGAACAAGCCGCCACCACACTGATCGGCCCATTCGATCGCCGCATGTTGCAATTGCGACCAGAAACACCGAGCGCGGCCACACCGAAGCCACGTTCCGCGGGACGGCTTGGTGACCAAGGCGAAGTTCCGACGGACACGAACTTTCTGCAGGCTCCCGCGGCGTTTCGTAGCTGGGGCGAAATCTTTGACTTGGTCGCGATGAATGCGATTGCCGGTGACGATCGCCAATTGGCGGCTCTGACACGCCGCATGACGCTGTTTGGGCGCGGACGAATGAACGTTTTTCGTGCTTCGGACGAAGCGGTGCTGGCGGTATGCGGCAGCGTGGTGCAAGATGGTCTGGGACGACGGTTGCTGGAGCGGATGCGCCAGTCGAGCTTGCGCGATATCGCCTTGGTACTCGACCAAGTCGTTACCAACGTCGAAGATCGCGCTCGGCTTAAGCAACTTTTCGCAAACGGATCAAGCTGCTTTTCACTTTGGATCGAAACCACCAATGGACAATCTCGTCAACAATACTTCGCCGTCCGCGTGCCTGATGAACGTGGCACCATCCGCACAATCGAATCATCTTACGAATAGCAACTTGTCATGAGCGCGTCTGCCAAAACGAAACGTCGAACGCTGTATGCGGCTAGCGTTTTGCTTGCCGCCGGTGCGGCGGGCGTTGCCGGTTGGGGATGGGTAACGGGCGCAACACCGTCGAGGATCGATCTCGCAGCAATTGCCAACACGGCAAAGCCAACGTTGCCCGCTCAGACCGATTTGGTATCGACGAGCCAGCAAATCGATTGGGCGCGACCGCTGCAAAGCGGATTTCGTGAGCCGGTCCAACCGCAAATGCCTCCGGCGGCACCGCTGGTCGTCACACCCAAGATTGCTCCGTCGCCGCGAAAGATTCAGCCAGCAGCGGTGCCCATACTTGGTCTGCGCTTGATTGGCACCGTTGTCGAAGCGGGTCGATCGTTGGCGATCGCGTCTGACGCCCAGGGGCAACTTGATTTTCGCGGTGTCGGCGATTCTTTTCAGCTTGAGCCAAGCGGAGTGAAGTTGGTTTCGATCGCCAGCGATTCAGTCACCGTTTCGGTCGACGGCGAATCGACGACCTGGCGATTGGGCGAACCGCTCGCCGCAACGCGATCATCCATCGACGCCATGCTTGATAAACAATCTGCTACACCGGAGCCACGACCGCCAGTTTCCCCGTTGAATCTCGAAGAAGAATTACGGCGACTCAACGGCAAGTCGAATTAGCGTCGTTCAAGGGGCTGATTCACGTATGTCGTCATCGGGAATATTGATCGTCGAGCGACATCGCGGTTGGTCAGCCTACGCGGCAAATACGAGCTCGGCGGTTTGTCATATTGAAGTCGCTGACCCAGCGCAAATTGCCTCGGCGGTTCTGAAATTTGCTGCCGACAAGCGATTGTCAACGCGGCGAGTGGTTCTGGCTCCTGCGACATTGTCTTGTTTCTTCGCCGTAGTCGATTCAGCGGGTGTCACCGACCGCGCGCAGCTTCGTTACGCGCTCGAAGCGGTGCTGCCAATCGATGCCGAACAAATCGTCGCGGATTCGCCGCAACTCGACACGGGCAAGCGAGCAGCATCGCTCTCCGCCGTGGCAATCGAGATCAATCGTTTTGCTTCGTTGGTTGGTGCTCTCGAGGCGCGTGGTGCCAAGGTTTGGGCCATCGTTCCGCTGACGCTGTTGGCCGCCGAGGAAGCAATCCGGCGCAAGGCAATCCAACTGCCGTCAATGTCGGTTTGGTATCGCGACGATGAGTCCGCCGGCCAAGCCGATATTGTGCAATTTGATGAATCACAATCGCTGACCGTTTGGCGAACCTGCGACGCCCAGCCCGCCAGCGTCCAGCGCGAACTACAACAGCTTGGTGCGTCGCGAGTCGAATCGCCCGACGTGGGAGTGATTGAACTGGCCCGCGCCGGCGCAGCCTCGTTGATCGCGGGCCACACCGAACCGTCGTTTGATTTACGCCGTGACGAATTGGCGGTTCCCGAGCCGCTGCGCCGATATCGCGGTGCGATCACGGCGTTGGTGTTGGCCGGCGCGACGTTTGTTGCCGTTACCAGCGGTGTCTTGGCTTGGCATGCGAGGAATCTTCGACAGGTCGCAGCGGACTTGGTCAACCAGCAAACGGAAGTCTTTCGCCAAGCGGTCCCCGGCCAACGACCACCGGCGGCGATCCTGGGCCGCTTGCGCAGTGAACACGCCAAGCTGATCGGCATCAGCCAGACTGGCAAAGTGACCACCGCGCCGATTGCGGCGATTGATGTGTTAGGAGTGATCGTCGCCAGCTTGCCGCCTGACGTGCCGACGGCAATCAAAGAGTTACGGATTGAAAACGGCAGCGTCATCATTCAGTTGCAAGTCAGCGACCAGGCCGACGCGGGCCGCATCGCCGCGGCGATTCAGGCGGCCGGGTTTGAAACTCAACCGCCGGCGACAACGCTTGGCGATGACAACCGATTGACCGCCAACATTGTTGCCAAACAAAAGCGAACCGAGGTGACGCCATGAATTTGCGTTCGCCAAATTTTGTCGCCGCAACGCTAGCGATCTTTGCCGCTGTCGTGTTATTCACCAGCTTTCGATTCTACCAATCGGCGCGGGCTCAGTCGCAGGCCGCAGCCGACGGCTTGGACGAGTGTCGGCGGTTGGCTGCGGACATGGCGAGATTGCGAACGGCACCGCGCGTCGCATCGCTCGATGTCGAGCCACCCGATCGGTTGGCCGCTCGCGTGACCCAGGCGGCGACAACTGCTGAACTGATTCCCGAAGCAGTGGTCTCGGTCGATCCCCAATCACCCGTTCGGATTGGCCGAACCGCGTACGCGATGCGAACGACGCAGATTGCTCTGCAAGACGCCAGCCTTGCTCAAATCGCCCAGTTCGCCGAGGCATTGCAAGACAAGTCCCAGGGGCTCGTCGTTCGCGATATAGTCCTGGACGCCCGTCCGCTGAGCGATTCCGACGCGGAGGAACGCTGGGACGTACGGTTGGTATTGACCCAAATGATCTATTCTCCGATAAGCCCAGGGTGAAAGTCTTCGCATTGGAGCGTCGTAGAAGAATCGATGCGAACCCCATCAGTTATACGTTCAAGAAGCTCTCGCCGCCCTCCGCTGGTCTCATCGTTGTCATGCGCATAGGACTGACAAATCGTCTTGGTGCGGTGATTCTGTTCGGCGTTGTCGCGCTTGTGGGTTGCTCATCGCTGGGCAAAACATCGCGTGAAGACATCATTGTTGGCGGCAGCGGTGATTCCGCGAAATCGAATCTGCATCTGAACAAGGGCATTCGGCTTTACCAACACGGCAAACTCAGTCACGCCACCGTGGCATTCCACCAGGCGATCGACACCGATCCATCCAATGGTTCGGCTCACAACAATCTTGGCCTGGCCTATTACGAACAACGCAAACTGTTTTTAGCAGCGACGCACTTTGACACCGCCGCGAAGCTGCGGCCCGAAGATCCAACGCCGCTGAACAACCTTGGCATGACCATGGAAGCGGCCGGCAAAGGTTTTGAGGCGATGGACTATTACCACAACGCCCACGAACTCGATCCGCTCAACCCGATGTATTTGGGCAATCTCGTTCGCACACGGATTCGCTTGGGTGACAACGATGAATCGGTGATCGGTCAATTGAAGGAGTTGTTGTTTATCGAAGATCGTCCGGATTGGATCGCTTGGATCAACGAGCAACTGGCACTTGATTTGAATCCGTATCTGGATCGCGGCCCCGCGACGCCGGACCTGAGCAGCTCGGCGGACAAGAACAAACAGTCGCCAACCAAAGCGGACCAAGCCGACGATGGCGAGTACGATCCGTCCGCCGAAAACGAGTACGACGACGGCTCGTCAGTCTTGCTAGTTCCGCCGCAAACCGAAGCTTGGCAACTCGAAGACGTATACCTGGAGGAGCTACCGGCGAGCGAATCCTACGAATACGCCGAGCCTCAGTGATAGTAAAACAATTGTCCCAATTGTTTGGGGTCCGCAATTGTTGGTGGTAATTGCGATCATCGGCATCATGGTCGGATGGTTGCTTCCGGCGGTTCAGGCGGCGCGCGAAGCGGCGCGACGGATGCGCTGCAGCAACAACATGAAGCAGCTTGGATTATCGCTGCAAAGCTACCACGCGGCCTACAACCGATTTCCTGGGATCGGCGATGGCATCAATAACGGTTGGCCAGTCCAAGCCCAGATTTTGCCGTTCGCTGAAGAAGCGGCGCTGCAAAATATTGCCAGCGTTGCCGTCGACGAAAATCCGCTCAAGCAGGCTCAGGGAATAGTTCCTCGCGTGCTCGAAGAGTTGAAGCTGGCCAGCGGTCAAGTGGCGACCGGTCGCGTCGCGCCAAACTTACGGTTCCGTGCCAACGTTGACGGCGTTCTCTGTTCAATATGCGGACGCTCTGGGCCTTGTCGGTCGACGCAATGTTTTTGTCGATGGTGTATTGGGGATGCTCGGGCGTCTTCATGTGGTGGCAAATCAAACGTACCCGTGTCATCGGTTTTGGGATCTTGGCCGCCAGCGCGATCGCCGTATCGTTGTTGGTCGTCGGTATGCACGACGATTTTTCCGGTCCCGGTGGACGCGGCCGTGGGGCTGGACCAGGCGGTCCCGGCGGCCAACGTGCCGGTTCGCCAGTCACGGCGACAAGTACCGTCACCGAGTGAATCAAATTTTCCCTTTCGTTATTAAGGTCTGCGTCGATGCTTATTCAAATCAGAACTTTCAATCGATTGCTGGTGATCGGACTTTGTCTCTCCGGTGCAGTGATTGGCGAGCTAACCAAATAGGTCATGTTCGACACGCGGCATACGTCCGTAGGCGTAGGCGAGTAATTTCAGCGGATGAAAGGTCGTGCGTCCGCTGCCGTGCTCGATTTGCATCTTACAAGCGCTGCACTCGGTCGCCGCGGCCCGCGCCGAATGTCGCCGCATCGCCGTGATCAGCGGCCAACCGATGCGGAGACTGTTGCGATAATTCTTTTGTCGCAAACCCCAAGTACCGGCCATTCCCGAACAGCCACGCTCGATTGGCTTGACGCTTAATCCTGGTATCAAACCCATCAGCCGCGGACCGGGTTGGCCATCGTCAATCGCGCGAATGTGGCACGGTTGGTGATAGGCGATTTCGGCGTTGATTGGTTTGAGGTCGAGCGACAAGCGATTCTGCTGGTGCAAGTCCCACAGGTATCGACATGCTTCGTAAGTATTCTCGGCGACCAACCGCGCGTCCTCGTCGTCAATCAAGTTGAGATACTCGCGTCGCAGACACAGCGCCGCCGCAGGCTCGGTGGCCACGATGGTGTAACCTTGACGAACGGCATCGGCCAAGATGCGCAGGTTTCGCCTTGCGATTGAACGCGCAGCCTTCATGTCCCCCGCAGAAATCCGCGCCATGCCGCTGACAAGCTGTCGTGGCGGAACGTAAAGACCGATCTGGTTGTGCTGCAGGATTTCGGCCAACGCGCGACCGAGTTCCACGTCGTGATAGTTGGCGAAGTGATCGACGAAGTAAACGACCTTGGTCCCGCCGTGACGCGATGAGCGAGTCCACTGGCGCTTGGCGGCGTAACGAATGAATGTTTGGTTGGCCAGCGGGGGTAGTTGCCGTGCTCGCGAAATCCCAAAGCTTCGCTCCAGCGCCCAGCGCCACAGCGGGCTGGTGATCAGATAATTCGCCAACCACGGAGCCCGCGAAGCGACCGCCGAGACGCGGTCAATTCGGCTGGCCAACAAGTCCGACAACTTCATGCCATTGGTGGCGACGTATTGTGCCTTGATTTCGCCAACAATCTTTGGAATATCGACGGTCGCGGGGCAATCGACGCGACATTGATGACAGCCGAAACACAAGTCGGCGATCTCCTTGGCGCGTTCCGATGCCAAGTCGTTGGGATCGACCACGCCAGTCAACACAGCACGCAACAGGTTTGCCTTGGCGCGCGGCGAAGCTTCCTCAGCGGGAAATATCCGAAACATCGGGCATTGCCGTTGGTCCGGTGCCATCGTTCGACAACGCCCACAACCATTGCACTGGCGCACCGCGGTTTCGATGCTGCGCCCCGGGTTCCAAACTTGGATGACAGGTAAACGGCGCACCGGGTTTCCCGTTTCCTCGGCAATCAAATTTTCGGATCTACCTGCGGGAATCAGTTCCTTCGTCCCGCTGGCGATTTCGATTTCGGTCGCGACGGGTCGAATAAACTCATCACATTGATGCACCCAATCACTGGCGAGCTTGCCGGGATTGAGCCGACCATCGGGATCAAACAATCGCTTGACCTTTAGCATCGCCGGCCAAAGCGATTGATACTGTTGCGGCAGCAGCCACGAACGGCTCAGCCCGGCGGCGTGCTCGGTGCCGACGACGCCACCATGCTTCCAAACAACGGCGGCGATTTCTTCGCTGAGCTTGGTGATCAAATCGCTGTCATCGTCGCTGGCCAGATCCAGAAACGGTCGCACATGCAATTGGCCGTGGCCAGCGTGGGCAAAAATCGTGGCCGTGACTTGGTGTCGCTTGAGCACATCTTGGATCTCGATCAACACCTGTGGCAAACGCTCGACCGGCACGCTAACATCTTCGACCAGCGGCACTGGACTTTGGCTCGACTTGACGCGATACAGCCGTGGAATCACTCGCCGCGCGAGCGCCCAATAGAGATCGCGTTGTGATCGATCGACGGTCTTCGTTGATGCGAACGCTAAATGGAGCGTTTGGCAAAGGTCAACCTCGATCGCGTCGAGCCGGTCTTGCAGTTGGCTGAGCGATTCACCTTGCAATTCAACCAGGATCATCGCTTCGGCGTCGCGGGGCAGTAGCTTCGCAAACGCCGGTTCGGTTTCGCGGGCAATTTCAAGTAGCCGCCGGTCCATCAAGTCGCAGGCAACGACACCATGCGCGACCGCCGCCACCGCGCCGCGCGCCGCCGCGTCAACTCGCGAAAAGAAAAACAGAACCACGCCGCGGTACGCTGCGATCGGCTCCGTGCGAACCGTCGCCTCGGTGATAAGGCCAAGTGTCCCCTGGCTGCCGACGACAAACTTTGCCAAATCGACAAGCCCATTGTCGTCGATGATTCCGTCGAAACGAATGCCATTGCCAATCACGCCGCGCAAATTGTATTGGTCAATTTCTTTGCGGTAGGCGTGAATTATTTCTGACAGCCCGAGTGCGAGCTTGCCCGGCACCGTCGGCTCGTCAACCTGATGTCGCGACAACTCGACCACGTCGCCACCGGCCGTTACCAGCTCGAGCGCCAAGACCGAATCGCGCGCCGAACCGCTGCGCAGAAAATGGCTGCCCGAGGCGTTGACCGACAAGACACTGCCCATCGTGGTCACACTTCGCGTCGCCGGATCCGGTCCGTATTGCAGCCCATCGCTCGCCAATTCGCGATTCAGCGCCGCCAGCACGACACCGGATTGAACACGTACCGCTGTCGGTCCAGCAACCGAGTCGCGATGCCAACGGCGCAGGTAACGCGAAAAATCAACAACTAAACCGCT
Source organism: Pirellulaceae bacterium (assembly GCA_041753075.1). GTDB lineage: Bacteria > Planctomycetota > Planctomycetia > Pirellulales > Pirellulaceae > UBA6163. Next base: position 41,152 of record JBGSVE010000053.1, on the reverse strand, counting down.
CCCCAGCGATTCGCCCGCAACGCCGCTGCCGGCACCGCGACCGTGGACTGTTAGCGAATTTTCTTGGGCGTAGCGAACACACGCCGCGACATCCGCCGCCGACTTAGGACGAACAATACCGAGCGGTACGATTTGGTAGATGCTGGCGTCGCTGGCATAAAGCTGGGCGGACAGCTCATCGCAAAATACATCGCCCGAGATCATCCCCCGCAGGTCGTCTTGAACTCGTTTTCGTTCGGTGTCCATGACCGATAGTTCGACCTGGGGGCGTGCGCCGCGTCAAGAGATGGTCCGCAGCAATCATTTGGCACAATTGATCAGATTCAAAACTTCGGCACGACTTTTCGGATCGTCGCGAAAGACTCCGCGCATCGTCGAAGTCAGACACATGCTGCCCGGTTTCTTGATGCCGCGCATCGTCATGCACGAGTGACTCGCTTCAACAACCACGGCGACACCGCGGGTTCCCAACCGCAGTTCCATGGCGTCAGCGATCATCTGGGTCATGCGTTCCTGGACCTGGGGACGCCGCGCGACTTCGTCGACCAGTCGGGCCAACTTGCTGAGCCCCACGACGGCACCATTGGGCAAGTACGCAATGTGTGCAACACCGGTAAACGGCAACAAATGATGTTCGCACATGCTGCAAAAACTGATGTCGCGAACCAATACGATCTCGTCATAATCTTCCTTAAAAACCTTGGCCAAATGCCGCCCCGCGTCATACTTCAATCCGGCGAACATCTCGGCATACATCCGCGCCACGCGGGCGGGGGTTTCGAGCAATCCATCACGACCCGAGTCTTCGCCAACGGCTTCGAGAATCTCGCGCACCGCCGCCTCGATTCGCTTCAAATCGACGCCCTCAGGGCGCGTTTCATTCTTATCAACGTACAAAGCAGCCAACGGTCCCGCCGTCGTCGGCTGGGGGCGAGTCTTCTCAGCCTTTGCTGAATTCGGCTGGCAATTGTCGGGCTGGCATTTCTTAAGGGCAGCAGTCGCTTCCATCAATCTGAACTCACAAGACGCTGTTGATGTGGGAAAAACAGTGATGTGCGAAAAACACAACACCCGGATCAAATTGCATCGTAGCCAGCAAGCCGCTGACGACAACCTGGTTTCTCAATTCAAGCTGAATCTCGGTGGAAATTCGTTCCTCGGCGGTTTGGGTTGAGCCGCCGACCAACCTGAACCCGTTGAACCGGCTGCCGCTCGCTGGTTTAACAGGTCGATCAACAAACCAGCTCGGCGATCGACGTTGCCTTCTTCGAGCAAGCGAAGTTTTGTGCCGGAATCAAACGAAATCGTATAGGCGATGATGTCCGTGATCGGCCCCAGACCCATTTGGCCAGCCATCAATTCATGCAAATTCTGCTGGACATTCGCGCTGGCCGGAATCACCGCCGCGAACGCATCCAACAATGCAACCCGCAGTCGTTGTCGCGCCTGCGGGTCCGATACCGGGTGGATTTCGGGCAAAACCTCGACCGTCGCCATCCGAAACGGGCGAATCATCGGAATTTCGCGAATCACCGTGGCTCGTTTTGCGCCCACCAGCAAAATATTATGGTGGCCTTCCTCGGTTTCGGCGTGGGAGATAATGCGTCCGATGCAAACCGACGCCGAAATCGCGGGTTGCGTCGAAAGCAAGTCCTCGATGCCGCCGGTTAAGGTTGCCATTGCAATCAAGCGATCCGAAGCCAAAGCCTCGCGCAGCATTTCGCAGTAACGCGGCTCGAAAATGTGCAGCGGTTGCATGGCGTGCGGAAACACAACCAATTCGGGCAACGGGAATAACCGAACGGTGCCGTCAAAATCTTCCGGCAGCCGAGTTACTTCTTCCATTCCAGCCATCAAATATTTCCCCCTGGCGGTGCCAATCAACCATCAATTGATTGCAATCCGCAATCAGTGACTATAACCGCTGCCTGCGGCTTCGTCGCCTAACGTTGACAACTTGCCTAGCCATGGCCAACAATCACTCGCGGAACATCGCCCCAAACCCGGCACTCACACGGATCGGCCAGCCACTATGATCCTCTCCGGCGAGGAAATTCGTCGCCACCTCGGCAACCAGATCGTGATCGATCCATTTTGCGAGTCGCGCCTAAACGCCAACAGCTACAACTTGACCTTGCATGGCGAGCTGTTGGTTTACGAAGAGGTGGTTCTCGATGCCGCCGCGCCCAATCGATATCGCAAGATCGAGATCCCGGCGGACGGCTTGACGTTGCATCCGGGCCAGCTTTATTTGGGTCGTACGGTCGAGCAAACGCAAACCCACGGCATGGTTCCACGAGTCCAAGGCCGCAGTTCGTTGGCTCGGTTGGGCTTGTTTATTTGCCCCGGTGCGACGCTTGGCGAAGCCGGCTACTGCGGCACTTGGACACTGGAAATGTTTGTCGTCCAGCCGGTCAAAGTTTATCCCGGAATGAGCGCTTGCCAAATCTATTATCACGAACTTGTCGGCGACGTAATCGCTTGCGGAGACCGCAAGTATCAACACAGCAGCGACATCCAGCCGAGTCAGATGTATCGCGAGTTTAGTGACGACGCTCGCGAGCAACAAATGGAACTGCGGTTCGACGAAACCGTTCGCGCAATTTGATCCGTGTGCAACGACGCTCCGCCGTCGTCAGGCAATGACAAGCAATAAAGCATCACAACGGCGGAGCGTCGTCGAACATTCGTCTCAACCGCATCGCTGCGTCGCGAGCGAAGTACGTTAAAACTGCGTCGGCACCGGCGCGGCGAAATGCCATCAGGCTCTCCATCATCGCGCGGTCTCGATCAAGCCAGCCACGCTCGGCGGCGGCGCAAATCATCGCGTACTCGCCGCTGACTTGATACGCCATCACCGGGACCGCAAACGCATCTTTCACGCGGCGGACGATATCCAAATACGGCATGCCCGGTTTGACCATCACCATGTCAGCACCTTCGCGCAAGTCCAAGGCAACCTCGTGCAGCGCCTCGTCGCCATTGGCCGGATCTTGCTGGTAAGTTTTCTTATCACCACCGGCCAGATTGCCGGTCGAGCCAACGGCATCACGAAACGGACCGTAAAACGCGCTGGCATACTTCGCCGCATAGGCCAAGATCTGGACCTGAGTGAATTCTTGCTGGTCCAGCGCGGCGCGAATCGCACCAATGCGTCCGTCCATCATGTCGCTGGGTGCGATCACGTCGCAGCCTGCCTCGGCCTGGACCACCGCCTGCTTGCACAACACCTCGATTGTCTCGTCGTTGACGACGTATCCGTTTCGCAATATGCCATCGTGGCCATGGCTACTGTAGGGATCCAGCGCCACGTCGCAAATCACGCCAACCTTGTCGCCGACTTCGCGCTTGATCGCCCGGACCGCTCGGCAAACGAGGTTCTCAGGGTTGATCGCTTCGCGGGCGTCGTCGGTTTTCAATCCCGGTGCGGTCGCCGGAAACACCGCAATCGCGGGAATGCCCAGTTCAGCGGCAAAACTCGCGGCGCGACACAGGTCGTCCAGCCCCAAGCGGCTGACACCCGGCAAACTGGCAATCGGTTGCTCGCCTTGCGGAGCGTCGAAGGCAAACAACGGCCAAATTAAATCATCAACTGACAAGCGACTTTCCGCCACCAATCGACGTGACCAATCATGACGCCGCAGCCGATGCATCCGCACTTCAGGGTATTCACCGCGACTCGATTGAAACATGTATCACCAGCTTGAGTTATGTTGCCGCCAATTTTGGTTATACTTTCAATCCCGCCGCCACACCCGACCCCACTCGTCAGGAGCCCCGTTCATGATTCGCATTATTCTAGTCGCCGTTGGTGCTTGGTTGCTGACGCTGCCGTTCATTGGTGCCTCAGAAGTCGGTGCTGCGGAAGCCGCGAAGATGAAAGCGTTGCTGATCGATGGCCAAAATAATCATAAATGGGAAGAGACCACGCCGCTGATTAAACAGACGCTCGAAGCCTGCGGGCTGTTCGCGGTCGATGTCCTCACGTCACCGGCCAAGGGCGAAGACATGAGTGGCTTCTTGCCAAAATTTGCCGACTACAAGGTCGTCGTCTCGAACTACAACGGCGATGATTGGAGCGAAGCGGCGAAGGCTTCGTTTGAACAATTCGTGGCCGCCGGCGGTGGCTTCGTGAGTGTCCATGCAGCCGACAATTCGTTCCCAGGCTGGGACGCATACAACCGCATGATTGGACTGGGCGGCTGGGGCGGACGAGACGAAAAAGATGGTCCCTATGTTCGCTGGAAAACTGACATCGAATCATTCACTCGCGATTTAGGCAAAGGCAACGGTGGCGCTCACGGTCAACGCACGCCATTTTTGATGGTCGTTCGCGACGCCGATCATCCGATCACGGCGGGCCTACCAAAATCATGGATGCAGACGGCTGACGAATTGTATGGCAAGCTGCGTGGTCCCGCCGAGAACATGCACGTTCTGGCGACGGCGTACAGCGATCCCAAAACCGGCGGAACCGGTGAGCATGAACCGATTCTGATGACGATCGGCTACGGCGACGGGCGAGTTTTTCACACCACACTGGGACACGACATCGTCGCGATGCAAGGCACCGCGTTTCAAGTCACGCTGCAGCGCGGCACCCAGTGGGCCGCCACGGCGGAGGTAACATTGCCCGCCGTCGGTGGCGACGTGTTGTCCAGTGATGAAGCGATCACGCGCGATCCGGCGGTGCCGGTTTCAACGGCGAGCACCGCGGATGCTGAGAGCAAGCCGGACTTAAGTGCCGAGGGCTGGATCGATTTGTTCAACGGCAAGGATCTCAGTGGTTGGACACAAAAAAATGGCACGGCAACGTACCGTGTCGAAGATAGTGTCATCATCGGCAAGACATCACCGGGCAGCCCCAACTCGTTCATGTGCAGCAACGACACGTTCAGTGATTTTGAACTGGCGTTCGAGGTCATGGATGATCCCGGTCTGAACTCCGGTGTGCAGATTCGTTCGGTCAGCAAACCGGATTATCAAAACGGCCGCGTGCACGGACCCCAAGTCGAAATCGAAACCACACCCGGAGAAGCCGGTTACGTTTACAGCGAAGCGACCGGTCGCGGTTGGATCAGTCCGGAGCAACCCATCAAAGACGCTTACGTTAACGGAACGTGGAACATGTTTCTGGTTCGCGCCCAAGGCGACCGCATTCAAACCTGGATCAACGGCAAACCGATCGAAGACATCAGCGACCCCGAATCATTCAGCGAAGGATTCATCGCATTGCAGGTTCACGGCATCAAGCAAGATCAAGGCCCATTCGAGGTGCGTTGGCGAAACATCAAGCTCCGCAAATTAAAATAAAGACGTTGAACCTAAACTCGACTTCAAAGTAGAACAATTGGGACAATTGTTCTACTCTATGCGACTTCGTCGCGCGAAAAGTGCGAAAGTCCAACTAAAGCGATGCGCGTTGTGGCGGCAGATCATCACCATCGCTTTCGCTTGATTCATCTCGAGGCACAGCGGGAGCGGGTTCGACCGCATCAGGCTTAATCGACACCCACTGTCGCAACAATTCACGTGTCGCCGCGAAACCGTCGCTTTGAGCGATCGAACCCAGTTGCCGGTTGCCAACCACGCCGTCGTAATTGCGCAGTAGCTCGCTCATCGATTCATTGACTTGACCCTGATCAATGGCGGCTATGATGCGGCCCGGAGCGAGGTAATGCAACCAAATATCGCGGTCGTCGCGCCGCCGCGATAGCGAGATGCTGAGCCGATTGGCGGCGGCCCGCAACGATTCCGGTAGGTTTCGCGCCGGTTCGCCCAAGACAGCGTCATCATAGGGAGCGACATGGTTGAAAACATCCGGTTGACCACCAAACGGCTCGATCTGCGCTATCGGTGGTCGATACGCTGAACCTTGGTCCCAGCCATAGCCCCGCGTGTCGCCATTTCCAAAGTAGCTCGAGTATGGATCGCGGCGATATGAATCATAGATTCGGTTGTAGTAATCGGACCGATAGTCGTAGTAGTCGTTGTGGTATCCATAGCCATAGCCATAGCCGTACGGATACGCCGATCGATACCCATAGCTCGGCCGCGCCAGCGGAATCGATAGCGAAAACCGCGGTCCAAATCCGTTCCATGATTGAATGCGAATCGATTGAGCGCTGGCTGTCATTGGCGCACCAGCAGCAATCAGCAGCACTGCCGTGAACGTGCGGTGTAGGTTGATAATGGTGAGCATCGTGGGGAGCCGTGAAGTCTACAGGGTGTAGCCGTTGAGAATCGCTGAGAATAGAATCGTATGCGGCTCGTCGTGGTAAGGCAAAAGGTTTTGTCTTGTTCATTGGCCTGGGATCATGTCGCTCAGCACCGTGGCCTGGGCCGCCACCAACAATCCGACCAGAATTGCCAGCGCCACGCTGTGGAAAAAAACATAGCGAAGAATTTTTCCTTCTTCGCCCTGTTGTCCCGTCGCGACACTGGCCACGACAATCGATTGTGCATCGATCATCTTGCCCATCACGCCACCGGAGCTGTTTGATGCGGCGGCCAGGATCGGCGAGATTCCCAATCGTTCGGCGGTAATTTGTTGCAAGTTTCCAAACAACACATTTGACGACGTGTCGCTGCCCGTTAAGGCCACGCCCAACCAACCCAACAGCGGCGAAAAAAACGGAAACAACAGCCCGGTGCTGGCCATCGCCAATCCCATCGTCGCATCAAGTCCGCTGTACCGGGTCGTAAATCCTAGTGCCAACATTGCTGCGATGGTCAGCAGCGACACGGCAGTGCGTCGTATCGTGGTGATAAAAATCATTGCCAACTGCAGTGGCGACAGCTTGAGCAGCAGTCCCGCCAGACAACCCGTCACAAACAATGCCGTTCCTGTTGCCGATACCAGATTCAACTCGTACTCGGCTTTCTCGGCAGTCGGCGTGGCGACGACCGGCATGGTCCGCTCGACGGCATTATGCAAATACGGGATCGCAAACTTGACGGTGGTTCGTTGGTTAATCCAAGTTTTGACCTGTGGTGTTCCCCAGATGAATACCAGACCACATAGCAATGCCCAAGGCATCAGCGCCTTGCCGGTTTCCTTTGGGCTCGGTTTCGTTTCGAGGGCTAACGAATGGTCGTTGTCGTCGCCGTGACTTCTAACCGTTTCCGTTGACTCCGGCGCGGGCTGCCAAAACCGCAGCAAGATCACCAAACACAAAATTGAAATAACCGAGCCGATGACATCGACTAACCAGGGTCCATGATAATGACTGACAAGAAACTGCATCGACCCGAAACTAAATCCCGCCGTCAAACATGCCGGCCACACTTCGTACATACCGCGCCATCCCGCCATCGCCACGATCAACCAAAATGGCACCAGCAAACTGAATAGCGGCAATTGTCGCCCGACCATCATGCTCAATTGATCCAGCGGCAGGTCGGTGACCTTAGCAAGTGTCAGCAGCGGAGTTCCGAGCGCGCCAAAAGCAACCGGCGCGGTGTTGCCGATCAATGCCAAGCCAGCGGCCTGCAGCGGCTTGAAGCCGAGTCCGATCAACATCGCCGCCGAGATTGCGACTGGCGTGCCGAACCCTGCCGCGCCTTCGATGAAGGCACCGAAACTGAATGCGATCAACAGCACTTGGATACGACGATCACCCGAGACTCCCGCGATCGCCCGCCGTAGCACTTCAAATTGTCCGCAATGCACCGTCACGTCGTAAACAAAGATTGCGGTCAACACGATCCAGCCGATTGGAAACAGTCCGAACAGCGCACCGTCCAGCGCCGCAAACATTGCTAAGCGAATCGGCATCCCGAATATCACGATGGCAATCGCCAGTGAACATGCCAGTCCCAGCAGCGCCGCAATGTGGGCGCGAACATGAAACAATGCCAACAGCCCGAGCAAGACGACCACGGGAATCGCGGCAATCCCCGCCGACACCGCGATGTTTCCCGCCGGATCGTAGTTTTGTGTCCAAGTCTCCATCAATTCACTCGCCTTTACCCGCGCCGTATCTCGGAACCTTTGAAACGCACAGCGATACGATAAACCTTCTTCTGGTGGTATGCGATTTCGCCGGTCTTCAAATCAAACCGCGTGGGCACGTTATGCCGCGTGATGTCAACGCTGGCGCGAAAGCCCCGCTCGCTGAACACATCAATCAACATTGCCAACGCCAGATTGTCTTCCCACATCGCGTCTTCGGAATTGATGTTGGCTTGACCTGAGATCGCATGGCGCACCACGATCGGCATGATCTTCAATTCAATGAAATCAACGACGCGATGGAACAAGTCGGCGTGGTCCGATTCATATTCGTCCAATCGCCGTACCAAGTCGCGCCGCGCGTGGCTGACAATATCACTGGCAAGCGGAATCTTGCGCAGCGAGTGAAACGTGCGCGGATCGAGTTCCAGCGAACTTTGGTATTCGAGTTCCCGGAGAATATTTCCTTGGACCACTTCCAAAGGTGCTTGGGCATTGATGAAGTGGTAATGAAAGATCTGTTTGAGCGACACCAGGGCATCGTAGGTTTGCTCTTTGAACACGCGGTAGCGATTACGCGCAAGTTGCTCGTTGAAGTCAGTGGGTCGTTCTTCCCACAATTCGCCGACGCCGCTGTGCAGCACTTCTTCGTTGTGCGCGATTGTTTGCCGACCGCGTTTGAGTTGTCGCGCAACGCTTTCGGCTTCTTCAATGAATAACACCATGATGTGAAACACGGGCTGCCTAAAATAAACCAGCTCGGCGGAATCGGCGAACTCACGACGCAGCGCAATCATTTCGTCGTAGAGCATTTTCAAGCATTCAACCTGGACCTTCGTCCGTGGAAACCCATCCAATACCGCCCCACCTTGGTATTGAGGTTCAAGCAGCTTACGAAAAACGATTCGCACAACGTCCCGATCACCAACCATCCCGCCTTGCGCCTTAATAGCGCTGGCCTCGGGACTGCTCAGCAACTCGCTGACAACAATCGGCTCCTCGGGAATGTCACGAACCTTGCGAATAAAATCAGTGTTGGTGCCCTTGCCCGCGCCCGGTGCACCACCAAGCAGGATCAACTCCTTGGGAAACCGCAGATTGAGCTTGCCAAGTTCGGCCTCAAGTTCTTTCCACACTGAATTGAAAATCAATTGCGCATCCTTGACTTCGAGGTCAAAGGGCAATGCCGCCTTTTTTTCCCGGCCGGTGACCGGCGTGCTGTCGTTCATTACAAGTTCCAAAAGCAAAATTGGCGAGAATTGGCACGATAGAAGACCAGAAACAGTGAATGCGGCAAGGTGGGTAGGCCGATCGGGTCCGCAGCAGTTTAGTTCCCGTCCATCGACTACTATGTTGAAATTCTGTCGAATCAAGAAGATGAGGAATCGAATCATGCCAGTCACGTTGACACTGTCAAACAACGTTGGTGGCTGGTTCGGTTGTCAGTACTTCGCGCCTAGTTCATGAACCAGCAGCGACAATCGACACTGCAACATGTCGCTCGCAAAGTCGAAATGGCGGTACGAGTCGATCATGAACTGCGTGATGGTGGTTTCGACTACGATGCGCGAGTGCTCGCACATTGTCGCGAATTGGTTGCGGTGATGCGATGGTTGGAACGCATGCAGGTGTTGATCCGCGCTGATGGTGATGAGCGAAGCTATGTCGGTGGGGAAGGCGATTGTTTGTATCGAATTGATCGATCCGCGCTCGCGATGACGCTCTGTTCGGTTCGCGGCGCTTCCACGGTTAAGGTGGATTCGGTGACAGGGTTGATCGACAAGTTGAACGAAGTCGATACGCCTGAAACTGCCGAAGCGCAAAATCGCGAACTGCAACATTGGCTTGTTCGTCGCTTACTGGATGATCCGGTGGTCTACTTGGACGAAATGTCGGCGCGGGAGTACGAGTATTTTGTCGGTCAGGGTGATCGCTTGTTGCGTGAACTTGCCGACGCCACGGGCATGGTCGTCGAACGCTGCGCCGAGGGTGTCGCGCTGCTGGATTGCACCGGCGGTTGGACCGATATCGGTTTGCCGGAAACAGGAACGCGCGGGCACGCAACGCTGCTAGTTGCCGAGTGGCTCGGAAACCGCTTGCGCGATAATTGCGACCCCGATTGTCAGGTTTCGCTGGACGAGCTGATCAAGCATGTGACGGACCTAGCCGGACAGTACGCGAAGTATTGGCGAGAAGAAAGCGGCACGCCCGATGGCATTCGCCGAATCACGCACGATGCAATCGACAATTTGAATTCTCTGGGTCTACTTGAATACGGCGACGATTCGTGGAGCTCGGCTTTGTGACGTGCACGTCGAAGTCGATCACATTCGCGACGGTCTGCAATTGGTGACATTGACGCCGTAAGGGGAACCGCTCGCGCCCGCGCTGGCGATCGCTCGATTGCAGTCGGATATCAACAGTCGCGACCAAATCCTGGATGAGAAGCAACAGGAAACTTTGGAGAAGTACCTGCTCGGTGAGGTTGCCGAGGGGTTGCGAATAGGAATACGGCAAGCGACGGAGTTGATCGACCGAATGCGTGGCGCGTCGGTCACGCTTGAACTCGAGTCGCTTGACGCGATCGTCACGAACAAGGGCCGATTCGGTTCGCTTCGCGAGCTTTTACAGGCCGCGGTCGGGATAATCGAAAATCGTCAGGAAAAAAACTCGGCACTGGCGGCTGATTGGTCTCGAGTTGTCAACGGGGACTCCTTTCTTTCCGGTGTGATCTCCGCCAGCGGCGTGGTCGTCGAGGAGAAGTCGGTGATCAATGATCTACTCGATGACTTGGAATTTCGTACCGCCGATTGAATGAGCTATCGGCACTGCAGGTGGTTGCCAGACGTGACCGAAGGCATGTCGATCGACTATTGCCGCAGTGTTTTCCATCGCGCGCTAGATTAATCACCGGTCGCTATCAGACGCGATTCGGAGTTGAAGAGATCGCGGTTTGCCCGCTGCCGGTTGAGGAAGTAACCGTTGCGGAACGATCGAAGTCGGCGGGTTACCAGCGGATGAAACGCTGGAAAGATCGCATTTCCGATGAACCAGAAGTCGCACGTCAACTTCGCGAACGACTGCGCCAGCGGGAGTCCGAACTGGTCGAACCTAGTCCACGCGGAGGCCTGAATGAAGAGGAATTAAGAACAGTTCAAGAGAGGATTAAGGTGAACCATGATAGGCCTCGCGAACAATCGCATCGCCATGCTCTCGCTCCAACCTGCGAATCGTAAAATGCGCACGCGCTAGATCTTGGTAATGGTCAATAAAATAACTGTTGATCAGTGCACCGCCAATCGCTCCGATCACTGGGATTGCTTGGGCCGCCAGTTTCTCGCTAACCACAACACCGAAGCGATGGGCGATCAAATTCATCAGCCGCAACAATGGAGGTGCCGAGGTGTTTGTCATGCCGTGGTTAATCACATAGGCCGACGCATCGGCGATCTGTTTTGACATGGCAGCACGAATCGCAAAGTAGCCGATTTCGGTGGCGTCATTCTTTTCATTTGTCGCGCCCGCTTTTCCCGTGGCACCACCGTCCAACGCGAACACTTCCAAGCAAGCCAGCCGCGACTTCACATCGGTCAAGTCTTCGCCCTGGCTGCGGGCAATGTCGGCCACACTGCGCAAGATCAAAACGGTCGAAACCGGCAGCTCCAGGGCGATCGTGGCCATCCCAAACGCACCACCGGCGGCACCTGACAAACCGGCCAGAACTTTGTGCGTCAGCAGCCGGGGTTTGCCGCCCTTGGTCTCGTCGCCCAGTGTGCGTAGCGCCGCCGCCAATGCCGCTTGCAACGCCTTGTCGATCGCTGCGTTAATCGCATCGGTCGCCATGCTCGGCAACATGCTCAGCGACGCAGTGATCGGTGCGCCCAGCAGCTCTGTCAATCGATCGGCTAACCCGTGATGTTCGAGTGTTGCCTTCGCGTCACGCAATTCGGCGAGTGACTCGTCGCTCAAGCGCCCGCGAATGAGAGTTGTGTCCATTGCGTGAAAAATCCTCGTAATCGTTTGTTTTTCTTTTCTTGTCGTTTGCAGCGATCCATCGTACTCGAAAATCACTGGTCACTCGAAGCCGGTGACATGTGTGAATCGCCTGCTCATTGATCTTTCGTCCACATCACTGGCACGGACTTTGCTATAACGGACTTTGCTATTTATGTGGACCGGTATGTTCGTTGGAACGGCCCCAGTTCTCGATGAGGAGTTTTACAAGGTGTTACGCATTGATGTTGGTTGTGACATGACGTACGAAGTGCGCCAGTCAACGGTGTTCCTGTTTCAAATTGCCAGCGCGACGACGCGTCACCAGAAAATCGTCTCGGAGCAATTGACGTTTGCACCAAACCTGAACGTCGAATCGCTCACGGCGGGTATCGAGGGCAATCGAATGTACCGGGTAGTTGTCGAACCATGTGAATTGCACATTTCCTACCGAGCTTCGATGGACATGACGCCTGATGTGGAAACGCCGGAGGATGTTGCCGAAACGATGACTGCTCAGATGCCACCGGATGTGTTGACATATCTGAATCCCAGCCGCTATTGCGAAAGCGATCTGTTGGCCCGCTTTGCTTACGAGGAATTTGGCCATCTGTTCCGCGGCCACAGCCGTGTCCAGGCAATCTGCAGTTGGGTGTTCGACCAGCTCGATTACGAACCCGGCAGCACTAACGGAACTACAACCGCAGCCGACGTGTTGCTCCAACGAACCGGCGTCTGTCGCGACTATGCACACCTCGCCATTACACTTTGCCGAGGTCTTGGCATTCCCGCCCGCTATGTCGCTGGGTACGCGGTCAATTTGCAGCCACCTGATTTTCATGGCTTCATGGAAGCTTATCTGGACGGCCAATGGTATTTGTTCGACCCAACTCGCCTTGCGTTGGTCAGTGGCTTGGTGCGAATAGGCGTTGGGCGCGACGCCGCTGACGTATCATTTGCAACACTGACCGGAGATGCTCGATTGACAAACAAGAACGTTTGGGCGAACGAAGTGGGAGCACCTTCGCAGCCAGGAACAGAAGCGATCGGTCTCCAAGCCATTTCAATTGAATAGCTTGACAAGGTCGCTGCGCATTGAGGTGGTGCTTGAGCGATCAGTTTGGACGATTCCTGAGCACGTGCTCTTCGCGTTAATGCTGCTCGCTGGGTGCGTCCATGCGGGCTCGCAATTCTTTACATGCATTGTCGGGGTTGCTGCATAAAGAGCAACTAACGTGACCGTCAGCGTCGCGTGTGTTAGCCAAGCCTCCGCAGGAACCACTAATCGCGCGACGTCCAAACATCACGCCTACGGCCATCGCCGCGACGACTAGCCCCAATGCGACCATGCAGGCCAACGCGATCGGAACAAACGCGGCAAAGTCAAAGCCGGCTGGCAACATGTCAGCGGTCCCAGCAGACGGCTCGACCATCGGCGCAAGCGATGCGATGAACGCGCCGGTAGCGTCCATCGTGATCAATCCATCGCCCGATCGCATCATGAACAAAACGTCCAATCCGTTTTGCTTCGCGTAAGACTTGCCCGCTTCTGGCCCGAGGACGCTCAACGTCGTTGCCAATGCATCGGCCGTCATGCAATCGTCGGCCAGCACCGTGACCGAGGCCAGTTCGTGAGTCACCGGCCGCGCCGTACGCGGATCGATCGTGTGCGAATACCGTTTGCCCTCGTATTCAAAATAGCTACGGTAATCACCTGATGTCGCGATTCCCCGGTCACGAAGCGGGTAAGCAACCGCAACGACCTGGCCCGCGACGTCAGGCTGCTGGATACCGACGGTCCACGGCTGAGTTCCCTTTGATCCGGCCACGCGAACCTCGCCGCCCAATTCGATAAAGACGTTTGTCGCACCCAAGCCCGCCAGAATCTCCACGAGCCGATCGACGGCGTAGCCAGGTGCAATCGCGTTTAGATCAATCGTGATGTCGGCCTTGAGTTTGCGAATTGCCGCAGGCTGCGCTCGCGCCTCCAGCGATTCAAATCCGACTGACCGTCGCAACAACATTAACTCCTGGTCGCTCGGCGGGACCATTCGCTTCTTTCCTGGCCCAAAACTCCACGCCTTCACCAACGGCATCACCGTGATATCGAATGCACCCTGCGACGATTGTGAAATCTCGATCGACCGCGCCACCACGGCTTGAAACGACGGACTGACCGCAAACCAGTCCGTCGAATCCGTGGCGTTGAACCGACTGATCTCGGAGCTGCCTATATAAGTTGACATTTGGTCGGTGATCGAACGCAATTCGCGATCGATCATGAATCGCCAATCATCGCCCAACGACTCTGGCGGGTCATATATCTTGACAATGTAGCTAGTCCCCATCGTCTCACCTTGGGCCTGGATGATGGAACTTTGATCAGCAGCAAAGGCCAAGCCGACGAATGAAAACGCCAGAAAAGCAGCCGTAAGAAAAGTTCGCCTGTGCATTGCCAATCTTTGTGGTCTTCTTAGGCCGGATCAAGAACCGCCGGCATAACTTTCCAGCATTCTACTAACGAACGTGCGGAAAATTACTAACTGACTTGGTTGTGGCTGGGGCTTCCAGCCGCAACGCTGCGGCTGGAAGCCCCAGCCACCTATCTTTCGCCCGCTAACTAACCGCCAAAATCGTCGTAGGCAATGTTCTCTGGCTCGACACCCAAGTCATCGAGCATCTTGAACACTGCCGCATTCATCATGGGAGGACCACAGATGTAATACTCGATATCTTCCGGAGCCGAATGCTTCGATAGATAGTTCTCAAGCAGCACTTGGTGAATGAAACCCTTGTACCCGGTCCAATTGTCTTCCGGCGCGGGTTCACTTAGCGCTATATTGAATTTGAAATTTGGAAAGTCTTTTTCAATGTCGCGAAACTGGTCGACATAAAACAATTCACGCATGCTTCGCCCGCCGTACCAATATGAAACCTTGCGATTGGTCTTTTGGCGTTTGAATAACTCAAAAATATGGCTTCTCAATGGCGCCATCCCCGCACCACCACCGATGTAAACCATCTCAGCTTCGGTATCTTTGATAAAGAACTCGCCGTAGGGACCGCTGATCGTCGCCTTATCACCTGGCTTGAGCCCGAAAATGTAACTGCTCATCTTGCCGGGTGGAATCGTCTCGGGTCCACGCGGAGGTGGCGAAGCGACACGGATATTGAGCATGATGATGCCCTTCTCGCCGGGATAGTTCGCCATCGAATAGGCACGCACGACCGGTTCTTCAACCTTCGAGACATATCGCCAAATATTATATTTATCCCAATCGGGATGAAAACGATCCTCGATGTCAAAGTGTTTGTACGCCACCGTGTGCGGCGGGCATTCGATTTGGATGTAGCCACCAGCCTTGAAGTCAACCTCCTCACCCGGCGGCAACTCAAGCACAAACTCCTTGATAAACGTCGCAACGTTGTGGTTGCTTTTGACCGTGCAGTTCCATTTCTTCGTCTCGAAGGCCTCGGGCGGAACCTCGATCTTCATGTCCTGCTTAACAGCAACTTGGCAACTCAATCTTTCGCCTTCAGCCGCTTCTCGCTTGGAAATATGCCCTTTCTCGGTGGCCAAAATCTCTCCGCCGCCTTCTTCGATCTTCACCCGGCACTGCGCACACGTACCGCCGCCGCCGCAGGCGCTGGATACAAAGATTCCCGCATCGGCGAGCGCGCCCAAGAGTTTGCCGCCCGCTTTGACTTCGATTTCCTTTTGGCCGTTGACCATAATCTTGACCGGACCCGACGAAACCAATTGGCTCTTGGCGGCGAGAATGAAAGCAACCAATGAAACCACCACAACGGTGAACATCAAAACGCCGAAAATGATCGTTGACATGGTTACTGTCTAAAGGTGATTGAACGCCGCAACTACGACGACCCGTAATCGCTAACTACAACTGAATACCGCTAAACGACATGAAAGCTAACGCCATCAACCCAACGGTGATGAACGTGATTCCAAGCCCACGCAGTGGCGGCGGAACATCGCTGTACTTCATTTTCTCGCGAATTCCCGCCAGCGCCGCGATAGCAAGTGCCCAACCAACGCCAGAGCCAAATCCAAATACGACGGATTCGGTAAAATCATATTCACGTTGTTCCATGAACAACGAAGCACCAAGGATTGCGCAGTTCACGGTAATCAACGGCAAGAAAATTCCCAGCGCGTTGTAGAGCGGCGGGAAAAAACGGTCCAGCGTCATTTCGAGCACTTGGACAAGCGCGGCGATCAGTCCGATGTACGAGATAAAGCCCAAGAACGACAGATCAACGTCTGCAAACGAAGGCAAATACCATAGTCCAAACGGGCCTACGGCGAGCGCTCCCTTCTTGAGTAAATACGTATACATCAAATTGTTCGCCGGAACGGTCAGCGTCAAAATGATCGTGACGGCAATGCCAAGCTGAATCGCAGTCTTGACGTTCTTGCTGATCGCGATGAAGGTACACATGCCAAGAAAATAGGCCAGCGCCATGTTCTCAACAAATACCGACTTCATAAAGATGCTGAGCAGGTTTTCGATATCCATGATGCTTTACGCCTCTTCAATTTGCTGGGGCTTATAGGTGCGGATGGCCCAAATCAAAAAGCCAATAAGAAAAAAAGCGCTGGGCGGCAGCAACATCAAACCGTTGGGATTGTACCAGCCGCCGTTGCGATCCAGCGACAGGATTTCGACGCCGAACAGTGAACCGTTACCGAATAGTTCGCGAAAGAAGGCGACCACGATCAACACCAAGCTATAACCAAGTCCATTGCCGATGCCGTCCAGGAAACTCATCCCAGCCGAGTTCTTCATGGCGAAGCCTTCGGCGCGTCCCATGACGATGCAATTGGTGATGATTAGTCCGACGAAAACTGAAAGCTGTTTGCTGATTTCAAACAAATAGGCTTTCAGCAATTGGTCGACGACAATCACAAGCGACGCGATAACGACCATTTGAACGATGATGCGAATGCTGCTTGGTATGTATTCGCGAATCGACGAAACGGCCAGATTGCTAAACGCCGTAACGGCCGTTACCGCTACGGACATGACCAGTGCATTCTTTAAACTTGTGGTCACTGCCAATGCACTACAAATCCCAAGAATCTGTAGTGCGATTGGATTGTTGTCGACCAACGGGCCGAACAAAACATCTTTAGGCTTGAGGGCCGCCATCGCTGCCTCCCTTTGGTTGAGTCTTAATCTCGTCTGCAAGTTTATCGAGGAACGGACCATAACCATCCGGCCCGGTCCAATAACCGATTAGATTGGTGACGCCACGTGCAGTGATGGTTGCGCCGGAGAGTCCATCAACCAGGTGGCTGCTGTCCGCTGGGGCCGGGCCTTTGGCGACTCCGGCCGCGGGTTTGCCTTCGTCGTCATACAACTTGATGCCAACCCATTGTTCTTTCCAACTTGGATTGTCAACTTCACCGCCCAAGCCCGGTGTCTCAGCATGTTCGTAAAACGTCAAACCCTGTGCCGTGACCAAGTCTTTTCGTACCGCGAGATATCCGTACAGGGTTGACCACAGACCTTGGCCATAGACCGGTAGAACGACTTGGGAGATGCCACCCGTTCTTGGCTCTTTGATCAGATAAACGAGCGCGACTTTCTCGCGACGTGACTTACCGATATTGAATGTCTTGTCTTCGATCGGCTCGCTGGTTTCCTCTTTCTTGGCCGCGTCCTTGGGGCTGTATTTCGCGGGATCAAGACCGGTTTCATACTCGCCGGTATCAAGATTCACAAGCCGCTCTTCGACCCGCTTATACAATTCGGCAACTTCGTCTTTAGACAGCTCACCGGCGACAAGACCCTTTTCGCCCAAAGCCAGCCCGGCGGCATCGAGAATATTGCGTTGTCGATCAAGCAGCTTGTTGCTTTCTTGCGCCGGACGCAAAGCCACCGCTGCAGCGCTGACTGCCAGGCTACAGACGACGCACAACACCGTGGCCGCAATGAATGTCCAACTTAGTGAATCACGTTGTCGCATAGCGAGCGGCTCTCCGACGAATATTGGATTGAACGACAAAGTAGTCGATCAGGGGAGCGAAAACGTTACCAAACAAAATCGCCAACATAATGCCTTCGGGGAATGCTGGATTGATGACGCGAATCAAAATCGTCATAAAACCAATCAAGAAACCGTACACCCATTTCCCGGTTTCAGTCATCGATGCGCTAACCGGATCGGTTGCCATGAATACCAAACCGAAGGCGAGTCCACCGACACAAAGGTGCCAATAGAACGGAACGGAAAACATCGCATTGGTTCCGCGATCGGCACCGTTGAGTAACAGTGATGTGGCGATCACGCCGCCGACAACACCGAGCATGATCTTCCACGAACCGATCCCCGAAGCGATCAGGATCAAGGCGCCGACGATGCACAACAGTGTGCTCGTCTCGCCAATACAACCCTGGATCGTACCAAGAAAAGCACTGGCGAGGGACAGCGGTTCCTCGCCCCAGGGGTACTTAATGGCACCCAACGATGCGACTGCATTACCCTTGGCCGTCGCCATTTGGCCCAGTGCGGTTGCGCCGCTGAACCCATCGACCGCAGTCCAAACGCGATCACCGCTGATTTGGCCCGCGTAGGCAAAGTAGAGAAATGCGCGAGACGTTAGCGCCACGTTCAAAAAGTTTCGCCCGGTTCCGCCAAAGACCTCTTTGGCGACGATTACGCCAAAGGCAATGCCAATCGCAACCTGCCAAAGCGGAATCGATGCCGGCAACGTTAGCGGAAACAGCAAACCGGTTACCAGGAACCCTTCGTTGATCTCATGGCCTCGCAGCACGCTAAAAACCAACTCAATATGCCCGCCGACAAACATACAAACCGCGTAGATCGGGATGAAGTGAATTGCCCCGTACACAAAACAATCGATGAAGCTGCTGGGGTTATGCCCCAAGCCCAAGAACGACTGGACCGTGTGATGCCAATCGAACTCGAACGGCGCACCGACTTCGGTCATTGCGGCGATGGTACGATTGGCCTGGTAGCCGACATTCCACATGCCAAACAACGTCACCGGGATCAAGGCGAACACCACCATCGTCATCATCCGCTTCAGGTCAATCCCGTCGCGAATGTGAGTCACCTTGTCGGTGGTTTGTCCAGGTGTGTAAAGAAACGTGTCCAATGCTTCGAAGACTGGGTAAGCCTTCTCAAGTAGGGCCCCTTTTTCAAAGTACGGATGGACGCTGTCGAGCGCGTCGCGCAGAGCTTTCATATCGCCATCAACCTTCGCGTTGAATCGTGGTCAGGTTATCTCGCAGCAATGTGCCGTACTCATACTTCCCGGGACAAACGAACGTGCATAGCGCCACGTCCTCTTCTTCGAGCTCCAGGGCACCGAGCTGTGTTGCCTGTTCAGTGTCGCGGATGATCAAGGCCCGCAGTAGTTGCGTCGGCAATAAATCCAACGGCATAACTTTTTCGTAGGTTCCCAGCGGGACCATCGCACGCTCACTGCCCTCGGTGCTGGTCGTGAACGCGAATCGCTTGCCATTGAAAATCGACGAAGCGAACACGCGAGTGATCGAATACTTGTCGAAGCCAGGCTTCTGCCAGCCAAGAAATTCGCGTTTGGTGCCTTCTTCGACAGCCGAAACTTGCAAGTGGTAACGGCCCAGAAAATTCACACCGTCTTCCGACTTGCGGCCGCAAAGCACCGACCCGCTGATGATTCGTGGAACTAGGTCCGCCGCGATTTCGCCGGCGACAAGATCATCAAGCTTGGCACCCAACCGAGTTTCCGCCAAACGCGGCTTCTTCACCACTGGCCCGGCAAGCGAGATCACGCGTCGCGGATCGAGCACGCCGGTTTGGAAAAAGGAGCCGATTGCCAATACATCTTGGTAATTGATGTACCAAACCGACTTGCCCGGCCCGACCGGATCAAGGAAATGAATATGCGTTCCCACCAAGCCGGCGGGATGCGGACCGGCGAACGTCTCGACATGTACCCGTGACAACTCCGCTCCGGGAATTTCGCCTTTGGCACCGCGACAGACAAAAACCTTGCCCGTCGTCAATTGCGTCAAAGCCTCCAGGCCGGTCAAAAACTTGTCTTTTTGGCCCGACAAAATCACTGAAGGATCTGCGGCCAACGGGCTGGTGTCGATCGCCGTAACAAAAATCGAATGCGGCGTCGAATCAATAGCTGGGACGTGTCCGAACGGACGTGTTCGCAGCGCCGTCCAAAGGCCGCTGGCAACCAAATTATCGATCACACCCTGGCGCCCCTGCGAAACCACCGGCGTGCCCCGCACACCACTGAATTCGACGCGCTCATCGCCCTGGACATCAATCACCAGCGAAACAAACCGACGTTTCGCACCGCGATTGATGCGGACAACTTGGCCGGAGGCTGGCGAAGTGTAAAGAATCCCTAGACTTTTCTTGTCCTCGAGCAGCGGTTGGCCCAATTTCACACGGTCGCCTTCGGCCACCAACATCGTCGGCTTCATGCCAATGTAGTCATCGCCAACCAGACCAACCTGGGAAACTGCGGGGCCTGGGTGGATGCGTTGCTCGGGTTCGCCAACTATGGGCAGGTCAAGTCCGCGCTTAATGACCGTCATGGATAACGCTAGGATTGGTGAGAGAGTTTTGGACCGGCAAATCATTGCATGGCTGGCAAGTGCTGACAACGCCAAAGGAAGCTGGTCAATTCAGCGAAGGCAAAACCAACTCGCACCGGACGCCAGATCGCCGCAACAGGCCTGTTTATGCACTTGCCGCAACCATTGATTGTGAATGCGACACGTCGTCGCGGGTTCGCCGTTGACCGGTTTGCCGCTGGCAGATCATTCTATCAATGCACAAACCTGGGCTGTTCGTGTCGTTAGCCCCAATTCCATCCGCTAACTAGCGAACTGTTCCAGTGCGTCGAGAAGATATTCGTAACGTCGTGATCATTGCTCACGTCGACCATGGCAAGACCACCCTTGTCGATTGCCTGCTCCGCCAAAGTGGCCAATATCGTGATGCCGAGCTGCGCGGTGAGCGTATCTTGGATTCAAGCGATCTGGAGCGCGAGCGTGGCATCACGATTTTGGCCAAGAACATTGCGATTCACTATCGCGGTGTAAAAATCAATCTGATCGACACTCCGGGCCACGCCGATTTCGGCGGCGAAGTCGAGCGCGTGGTCAGCATGGCCGACGGTGCGCTCGTGCTGGTCGATGCCGCCGAAGGTCCGATGCCGCAGACTCGATTCGTGCTCGAGAAGGCGTTGAGCGCTGGCGTCCGCCCGATTGTGGTCGTCAACAAAGTCGACCGTCCCGATGGTCGGCCCAACGAAGCCCTCGACGAAGCCTTGGAATTGCTCGCTGAATTAGGTGGCGAACACCAGCTTGATAACGTTTCGTATGTGTTCACATCGGCGAAAGAAGGTTATGCGACAACCGATCCGTCAAAGCCCACCGAGAGTATGACATCGCTGCTTGATCTGTTAGTCGATGCGCTGCCGGGGCCTGAAGTCGACGCCGATGCACCATTGCAAATGATGGTGACAACGCTGGATTGGTCCGAATACGTTGGCCGCATCGCGGTGGGACGTATTCAAGCGGGCCAAATCAAGGCTGGCCAGATGATCGATTTGCATGGCCACGGCGACGTCAGCAAACAGAAAATTGCCGGTTTGTTTGTGTTCGACAAACTCGGTCGCATCGCAACCGACGTCGCGCGGGCCGGCGATATCGTAGCGATCGAGGGGCTCGAAGACGTTGAAATTGGCGACACGATTTCCGCCATTGAAGTTGGATCGGCGATGTCACGATTGGCCGTCGACGAACCAACACTCGAAATGGTATTCAGTGTGAACACGTCGCCGATGGTTGGTCGCGAAGGTAAGTATGTCACCACGCGTCAACTTAAAGGACGATTGGAAAAGGAACTCGAACGAAACGTCGCGCTGCGCGTCGAACCGGTCGAAGGCAGCGAGTCCTACGCGGTTCGCGGTCGTGGAGTTTTGCACCTGGCCATCTTGATCGAAACGATGCGCCGCGAAGGGTTCGAGCTAAGCGTTGGCAAACCGCGCGTCGTGTTCAAGGAGATAGGCGGCAAGAAGCACGAGCCGTTTGAGGTGCTGTCGGTCGAAGTGCCGACCGAAAACATGGGGCCCGTCATGGAATTGGTGGGCAATCGCCGTGGCCAGCTCGAAGAAATGCAACAACGTGGCGAATATAGTCTGCTGAAGTTCTCGATTCCCGCGCGGGGGCTGATCGGTCTGCGAACGCGACTGCTCAATGCGACTCGCGGCACGGCGATTATCAACCATCGGTTTGAAAGCTACCGATTGCTCGAAGGCGATGTGCCGCGACGAAGCAATGGCGTGTTGGTTTCGATGGTCGCCGGCAAGGCGATGCCGTTTGCGTTGTTTGCGCTGCAGGATCGCTCGGATTTGTTTGTCGGTCCCGGCGAGAACATTTACGAAGGCATGATTGTCGGCGAAAACGCGCGTGACAATGATTTGGTCGTCAATCCTTGTCGTGAAAAGAAACTAACGAACATGCGTGCTTCGGGCAGCGACGAGAACGTTATCTTGAAGCCACCGCGAGATTTATCGCTCGAAGCGGCACTGGAATACATCGAAGACGACGAGCTGGTCGAAATCACACCGACGAGCATTCGCTTGCGCAAGGCAAGTCTCAGCGAATCGGATCGCCGACGCCAAGGCCGCATCGCGTAGCACCGAAAGTTGCTCAGCAGGAATTGTTACGACTCAATTCGCCAGCAAATCGCATTACGGTCAGTCAATAGCGCGGCAACGACCGAAGCTTGTTTCGGATATCGCCGAACCGCCAACTCGATTGCGGCGCTAAGCAAGTCGTCGTGGGTCACGCAATGATTCGCAGAAGTTTCGATGGGACATCAAATGTCGGTTTGGTCGATCGTAAACTACAATAACATTTAATTATCCGGGAGACTTTCAAATGATGCAAATTGTTACTACTGACGACCTCGCCAGGCAGCTAGAGAACGTCGAGGGAATAGTCGAGTTGGTTGACACCAAGGGAAAACGTTTAGGAAGGTTGACGCGCCCCCCATCTGATGAGGACGTTCGCATTGCCATTGATCGCCGGTCGGCCAACAAGCCAGGTATGACTACCGACGACCTCGTCCGGCGGCTAAATCAACGCGAAGCGGAGTGAATGTGTACGAGGTCATCTGGGAGGACGACGTCTATAGTGAGGTCGCGACAACTTGGCTGAACGCAGTTGACCGAATAGCGGTCATCGATGCAATCCACGAGATTGACAAGGTCCTGATGCGAGATCCCACGAACTCGGGAACGGAATTGTCAGAAGGGCTTCGTTGGATTGACATCGCTCCTGTTCGTGCCATTTATTCGGTCGATGAACCTACAAAATCCGTAAACGCACATCGAATCCGACAAGTCTAGTTGGAATAGGTTGCCCGCAATCGGGCTAGTGCATCGAGGCTTCGATCCCGCTTGCCGTCGGCGACTGCTCCGGTGAAGCGGCTTGTTTGGCTTCGCGGCTTGCCGCGGTTTGCACAACCGCAGCTTTCTGCACGTCGTCCAGCCGTGACCAAATCGCGATTTCGTCAAGCGATCGATGGCAGCCGGCACACAACCGGCTGTGATCGATGCGGCAGACGCCGATACACGGCGAGGCGACGCTCACAACGCCACCTTCCGACGGTGGCGAGTTGCCATCAACCCGAAGCCAGCGGCAACCAGCATTGCGCTGGTCGGTTCCGGGACGGCAACAAGCGTCAGATTATCGAGCGCAAAGTAAGTCGGGGTGTTGAGAAAAATCTCGCCGCCAAAGTCGGAGAAATCGGTCGAAGCGAATTGAATCCCCACCGATCGTGCCGCGCCCAGTGGCGTCAGATCGACGTTCAACCACGTCGCCAAAATGTAGTCCTCGGCATTGTTGGTAAACCGATAGTCCGCCAAGACAACTTCGACATTACCAATCGCTGCACCGGTGGCGTTGAGGTCGCTGTAGCCTGTGAACGTTGCCGTAAACAAGTCGGGGTCATTACCGCTATTGCCGCCAAACGCCTTGGAGAATTGGTTGCCCTGGGCGATTACGGCTGCTGCATAAGTCGTGTTGGTCACCTGTGCCGATTGCAAAAGCGTCGCTTGCGGCAGGTTGAAATAAGCACCCGAGTCAAACGCCACGGCATAGGTTCCACCGGGATCGACGGCCCCGGCTGTTGTGCTACCGCCACCGGTAACCGATGCGTATTGATTCGTAAAGTCAGGTGAAACGGCATCCTGAACGCTCGACCAACTCCAGCCATCCCAGGATGCAAAGTCACTGACGTAGCGATTGTTGAAATCAACACCGCCACTGGTCCAGGTTTGCAGCGTTCGTGTCGATCCAAAAACGGAATCGGTACCGAGCGTAGTGTAGTTTGTACGAACTGCGGCCGGTGCATTGGGATCACCGTTGTAAAACAGATCGGGTGCAGGCGTGGGCAACCCTTCAAAGTCAACGATTGTCGCGGCGGGAAGACTTGCGATTGGCAATGCCACCGCAATCAACATAACTATCAAAGATCGTTTCAATCGCATTCTAAAAACCTATTCGTTGGGTGCGTAAACATGGAGTGAAGGGAATCAAAAATCGGTCACCAACTCAGCACCGCGACGTGATAGCAGCGCCGCAAGCAGTTTCAGATCGACGCTCTCGACGAGGAAATGCGTCGAACCATCGGCAAACGCAAACAAGCAACCGCCGGGGTGATAACTGTGGAACTCCTGACCGAAGTCGCAGAAGTTGCCGGCCTTGCTTTTGAATGCCGGATGACATGGCAACCACGCCGAGCCAAGCCGAGTTCGTGCGTCCAGCGGCACGCTTTGGTCCAGCACGTTCTTATGGCCAATCCAAATCGCATGCAGTCCTTCGGGACATTCGCCGACTAAAATCGTCTGGGACGAGCCGTCAAGAATGTCCCGCAGTCCGATATCCTTGTCGCTGCCGAGCATCAACGCGCCGCGGCCCTGGCCATCGGTTATTCCGATGTCGGAATAATTGTTCTGGCAATTTTTTGCCGGAAAACAACGCAGCCCGCGCTCGCCGTAGTTCGCTCCGTAGTCGGTGCGCGCGTAAAGCGTCGCTGAACCGGGAGAGTCGCCGCTGGGACGCAGCAGTTCGGACTGCGGGGCGGTCGGGCAAAGATAGGTTGGCACCAAAGTTTGACCAGCGGTGAAATTGCTGGGATGAATGAACGGTTCGACTTGGTTGATTTGTTCGTACAGTGCCGATTGCTCGATAAACGGCAAAATCGAAGCGCCCCAGCTCAGTCGCCATCGCGCCCGGATGGCTGGGTTGGTTAAACTTGCCGAACCCGCGCCGCCCTTGGGAAAGACTTTGTAAACCGACTCGTAGTTCTGCAGACCAAGCCCGATTTGCTTGAGCTGGTTGGCACACTGCATTCGTCGCGCTGCCTCGCGAGCCGATTGGACGGCGGGCAATAGTAGCGCTAACAACAAGCCGGTGATCGTGATGACGACCAACAACTCGACGACAGTAAACGCGGTTCGCGCACGAATGCACATTTGACGATCCCGAAGCATCGACGGCGTGGTGGTACGTATTTCCAGCGGTACGGCGACGTTCGCCACATCCGATGAATTTGGTATCAGCGACGTACTGCCCCAACCCGAGAGGGCAATCCAACGTCATCACGCTTGGTAGGTCTTCTGACTTATCGCGTCGGAACCACTCACTGCCTTCTCATCCAGATTTAGCCGGACAATGGCACTTCGATTAAGAAGGAGGGATCCTTGGGTTTGGGAGTTTTCACCAAACCGCGCGACTTACAGCGGCGGGGCCGTCCCGGACTTTCACCGGAGTTCCCTGTTTGCATCACCGGCCAGAAGCCGACGATGCCACCAAGAGTTGCTGTTTGCGATCTTCGGCAGACAAAGTATTTGACTGCCCACGACCACAAGCAAAGCGTAGCGGCAAGGCGGGCCAAAAGATAGGCCCAACGAAATTGTGATGGGGAAATTGTGATCTGGCGTCCCGTGCGTTGGCCTACAGCATACCGCCGTGGGTCCGCAGAGGCGTCAGGTGGCTGGGCGAATCGAGGAACCAGAAACGTTCCCACTCGTCGACGATCATCCGCAAATCCTCACTGGTGAACAGCAATTGCTGAACGCGGCGCTCCGGTCGAGCGGAATAGATTGGCAGAAAGCAACCGACCGAAGTCGAGAGGCAAACAGCCAAAACGATCAATTGCAGGACGCGGCGCATCTCGGGTTCCTCCATGAACGGCAGTGTCAATGCTGTGATTACTCGTCATCACTCCGGATCGGAATGATTTGGCGAGGGCCAGCGGAATGGGTTGTGGTACTTGGTGGCGGCGTCAAAGTGATCGGAATAAACGACAACGAGTTTGCGGTCAGGTCCATGACTTTCGCTTCCATCTCTTTTCCTGGTTTGAACGTCACGACGAACTTCTCAGGAACACTGACTTGGCGACCGGTGCGTGGATTTCTTGCCTTCCGTGCAGCTCGTTGTTTGACCTCGAACACGCCAAAATTCCTCAATTCAATCCGTCGTTCCCGAACCAGGGAATCGATGATTGCATCAAACGTTTTTTGGACAATGATCTTGGTTTGTTGCTGCGTCAGACCGATTTCTTCCGAGATCGTTCGGACGATGTCTTTTTTGGTCAAAACTTGCTCCCCGCAGCGTAACCGGACCTTCGTCAATCGCCATAACTCTTTGCGATTGATTGACTTAGCATCACTGCGAGTCTAGGTCGGTCGGCTGGGTTCGTCAAGCTACGATCGTCGTTAGTCGCGGTGTTCGCCGCGACCGAAGACCACCGTACAAGCGTTATCGTCCGCAAAACCGGCAAACTTTAAACATCTCGCGCCATTCGCCGAACCTCGATCTCCGCTAGCGAGTAAACCCGGCCCGTTCCGCTGCCGGGACAGATTTCGCAGGTCTGTTTCCAATCGCTGCGCCGACGGATCGTGCTGTTCCAAAACGGCCAAGTGCGACATTGCGTAGGTCGGGCACTGTAGACCGAGCATTTTCGCGTTGCGGGGTCTAAGAAAATACAATCGCCATCGGGATACTCGACCAAGCTTTTTTGGACCCCGACTCGACGCACGAAGCGATGCTCGAAATCATCGAAGTGCATGTCCATTTCAGTCGCCAGCGCCGCAATTTCGGCGTCGTCAACCCAAACAAACCCCGGATCGCCGCTGCAACAATCGCCGCAGCCAGTGCATTCAAAGGCAAGTCCGTCACGATACCAGGGAGATTTTTTCATTGCTTTGGGAGTGCCGAAGTCCGCCAACGCGAGTCACGCAAAATCGAGCAGCTTGATTGCCCGTGCGGCAGCGTCGATTTGGTCGGCGGTGGTGAAGTGTCCGCCACTGATGCGTACTGTACCGTGGTAATTCTGGGGCCGATACAGTTGTCGAATCGGTTCATGAACCAGCGCCGCACAGTGCAACCCACAGCGAACATCGATCGCATGTTCGCTGTCCAAAAACGCACCGACAAGCTGCGGATCAAGCTCGTCAAATACCAGGCTGGCGATTGGCAAATCATCACCCACAATAACCGCACAACCGCCGATGTTTGACAATTGTGATTTCAAGCGATCACATAATTCGCGGCGACCTTGCCAAACGACTTGCGGGTCCAGCGACTCGAGATATTCCAGGCCCGCGTTCCAGCCCGCGATTGCGGGCACGTTGAGGTTGCCGGCCTCGAACATCGCGGGAAACTGAGTTGGCATTTCGAGCCGCTCGGAAATCGATCCGGTGCCGCCGAATGTGGTCGGTTGCATGTGTCGCTTGGCTTTTTCCGAAACGTAGAGCATCGCCGTGCCCAAGGGACCGCAGCCGCCTTTGTGGCCAGGTGCAGCAAGCAAATCAACGTGGCAACTGCGCACATCGATCGGCAAGTAACCAAGCGTCTGCGCCGCGTCAGTCAAAAACAGCGTATCGGTCTGGGCCAACATCTCGCCCACGCGACGGATGTCTTGCACAGCACCGGTCACGTTGGAGCCGTGCGAAAGAGTCAGTAGCTTTGTATGCGGCGTCAGCATTTGCTGCAAAGGTTCAAGATCGACTTCGCCGCGAGCGTTGCAGGGAGCCGTTGAAACCGAGATGACACCACTGGCGCGAAGATGCTCCAGCGGCCTCAGCACACTGTTGTGTTCGATGGCAGTGGTGACGACATGGTCGCCGACGCTTAAGCACCCAAAAATGGCGGCGTTGAGTGCTGCAGTGCCATTGGCGAACAACGCGATTTGGTCCGCTTGATCGGCATTGACCAATCGCATCAAGCGGCGACGACACGAGGCGACGATTTCGCTGGCGGCTTGTGCGGCGCGGTACTCGCCACGACCCGACGCCGCACCGATTTGGCGCGAGTAATGATCTATTGCGACGTAGACCGATTCGGGTTTGGGCCAACCGGTAGCGGCATGATCGAGATAAATACGTGGCTTGGTGCTCACGTCGGATGAACCCAAGAACTGGAGCCGTCGGCGAAATACTCTTTCTTCCAGATTGGCACGTCGGTCTTCAAGCGATTGATAAATTTCGCTAGCGACTCGATTGCGGCGGCGCGGTGGGTCGAGCTACAACCAACCAGCAAACTCGCTTCGCCGACGGGAACCCATCCGAGTCGATGGACGACGACGAGGGCGGTCAATTGGAATTCATCCAATGTTTGCACCGCG
Organism: Pirellulaceae bacterium; assembly: GCA_041753075.1. GTDB lineage: Bacteria > Planctomycetota > Planctomycetia > Pirellulales > Pirellulaceae > UBA6163. Next base: position 12,507 of record JBGSVE010000053.1, on the reverse strand, counting down.
ATTTCGCCAAGCGTTTGCTTCGCCATCGGCTCGAACGCTTCGTAGCACAAACGAACCGTCTCTTGACCCGCCGTCATGCGTCGCGTCACGCCCTCGAACCATAAATGAGCGCCCACATCGGGATCGTCGATGAATTCTTCAACCCGAGTTCGATCGATCGGTTCGTGTGAGATTTCGACATGAATTCGCGGAGGCAGGAAGGTGTTCATGGCAAGCTCATCCACCACTGACTGGTGGAATGATCGCCAACTCGGCGGCGTCAGCGATGGAGAAATCTCGCGTGACGTAAACCTGGTTCACGGCCAAACGGCAACTGGGGATCAGCGTAGCGAGTGCGGGATATTCGTTGGCAATCACCCGCATCACCTCACCCGCGGAATTCGGCAATGCCAATTCGATTTCGATCGAGTCGGAACCAATGGCGTCGCGGGCGGCGGCGAACAGTAAAACTTGAAATTGAACCACCTAGTCTAAACCGTAATGCTCGACTTCGGCCCAATAATCCTCGAACGCGCCTTCCTTGTGAAAGTCGGGACTGTTGTCCAAGTCGTGACATTCCATGCAACGTTCTTTGGCCTTATCCAGCGGCAAACGCATGGCCGCTCGCAATGAATCTCGCAATGTTTCCTCGGCTGCGGAATCTTCCTGTTCGGCGGCGGCGTGGCTGGCACCGGGACCGTGACAATTCTCACAGCCGTTGCCGGTCAAGTGCGACGATGTTTCCAACGACAAGTAGCCGGTCAAATACGGGTAGTAGTTCTGCGCATTCCAGCCCGTCACGTGGCAACTGATGCACTCAGGGTCGAAATGGCGGCTGATATCGCTGCGCTCTCCGGGATGGACCAAATGCTCAGTCGCCTGGGCGTGCGCCGACGATTCCCAAACTTCATAAGCCGTCTTATGACATTCGCCGCAGGCCTTCGTGCCAACGAATTCGTTACCGCTGGGGTGGGCGACGGGCTTAAGTCCGAGGCCCCCGAGTCCCAGTGCTTCGAGTTGGCTTTGGTACGACGCCATCAAGCGGCGCATCTCGGGAGCATCCTCGAATTCATGCGACAACGGCACTCGTGCATAGCGAATTGGTTCGTCGGCGTACAAGCCAACCAACCCGGCATACATGCCTTTGTTACCGGTGACGACCAGTTTCGTGGCCGAGCCTTCGATCGTTTGAGCTTGATACATCGGCTCGCCAAAGCCGCCCGAGACGATCAACAAATCAAATCCCGGATTGGCCACGATCGCCTTGATCGCTGCGTCTTCCTCGCCGTAGTAGGTCAGCACTTTGTAATCGGCCTGTTGGGTTGCCAAATCGGCGAGCGCCGACTGCATCGACGCAGCGATGTCCTCGACTTGGATCTCGTCGCTGAGTTTGCCATCAATTGTCGCCGGATCGAGAATTGTCGTCACACCAACACGACGTCCGCCCGACGCGATTACCTTGGTTTGTGCCATTAACGATGGATCGATCAAGACGACATTTGCCGAAACAAAACGACCCGTTTGAGGATCATCAGTTGCCGCGACCGCGATCAATTCACCAACACCGAGCTTGAGGTCATCGGGGCCGAATCCGACGGCGGCATATTTCATTTCGGCAAGCCCCGAGGCGGCGGCCTGGAACTTGATCTCAGCTTGGCGACCGGTCCGGCGAACTTGGTTGCCAGCGTCGATCGAAACCAATGGCCAACTTCGCTCGCCAAGCTGCTTCATCAGCGTGAAGCGTCGAGCCATGCCGCCCTTTTGGTTTTCTAGGCCGGTGCATCCACAGGGCTCGATGTATCCATGCTGGTTACCGGTAATGAACAGCACCAATTGCGGCGTCGGCCAAGTTTCCCAACCCTCCGGCTCCGTCGCGGCGGGTGGCGGCGTGGTGGTTTCCGCTGGAATGTTGTTTGAAATGGGATGGGCCGGTTGTGTGGCGTCAGCCATCTTGGCGGCAGCGTTTGGCGAAACCGAAGTCGCCGTGGGCGTCGGTTTGGGCTCTGCTTCGCCCATCGGCGCGGGTACGATCTCGCGCTTGGGTTCGAGTTTGCCCGCCGGTGTCGGGATGACTTCGCGCTTGATGACTGGCGGTTGCGCGACAAGGGTCACATCGTCAACGCCCAGTTTGCCTGACGCCAGCGGCATCGCCACGGCGAACTCGTCGCCGCTGATTGTCCTCAATGCCGATGGCTGATGTTTGCAACCACCAATTGCCAACAAGATCGCAGCGACGGCCAAGCGCCGCGGCAAGCAAGCTGATTTTTTGATCGGTTCCATCCGTGAGCGACCTGCCGCGTGCATTACCCAGTCCTTAAAGTCATCGCAATGGTCATTATTTCTATTTCTCAACCGCGAATCTTACACGAAGTCTCAGCGGTGACACCTCAGGGTTATCGGTTCTAATCCAAACGACTCCATAGTCATCGTCGCTTTTGCCGGTTCGCGATCCGGCCGTGGCCGCAGGATCGATCCAAAGTCTCAGCGGATAAAGTTTCACCGAACCGCGACCGACGCTCTCGTCAAGCTCGGCACGTAGCAAATCGGCGGGTTCAACTTCGCCCACGCTGAGGGTCAATGTGTCTTTGTGCTTGCCACGCAACATGATATTGGCGCGTTCCGGCTTGGCCGTGGCTGGGTCGCCGCGGGGGATTGAGAAGACGTACCCACCGCCTTCAAGACCTTGGCATTTCGAGCTTTCAACCATGGTGATCGCACCGACAATTCTGCCCGCGAACGGCACCAGAAAATACCGAACATCCTCGTCCTTGTGTTTGCCGCCAGCGTCGAGGGACGACTTGGGAACGAAGCCAAACATGAAGTTTTGCTGAACCGAGCCCTGCTGCATGCCGGGCTTGATTTCGCCCGCAACGTTGAACGCCTGAGTCGCCGTGGCGTAAGCTTCGTCCTTGACGTCCGCCATCGGCAACTCCGTTACGGTGAACGATGCAAGTTGTGTAATGAGGTCATCGGAAAACTTCTGAACGACGGGAACGATCGGCTCTTTCTCAAAACTGTAGACAACCGATTCGAGCTTGATCGGTGATCCCGACTCGACTTCGCCAAAGCCGAAACTGCGCGGCACCATGGTCATTTGGCTGATCACGCGGCCCTTGATCTTCAGATGCAATTCGCCTCGCGCCGGGTCGTTTGTTTTCAGGATCGCGGACTGGCCAAAATCTTCGCCCGACGACTTCACGTCCCAGGTCAGTTCGATGTCGGTCTGTTCGCCGGCGGCAATCGATGATTTGGTCAATTCGCCAATCGTGCATTTACAAGTTGAACCGACAATTTCAAGCGACAGCGGAAACTCACCAACGTTGCGAACCTGGAATTTATGCTTGCCCTTGCTGCCCGGTTCCATCACGCCAAAGTCGTATTCTTCGCCGCCAATGACTTCAATCCGCGGTGAGCCCGCCTGAGTTTTTTCCTTGAGAACGTTCGCAACGGTGCTGGCCGTAACGTCGCTCGCCGAAGAAAACGGCCCGAACTCGGCATCACGTCCGTAGCGTGATTGATGCACAAACCAACCGAGCATGACGCCGCAGACGGCACCCACGGTCGCAATCGAAAGCAGTTTAAGCAAAATCAGGTTTCCTCACGCCAATGTGATTAAGTATCGTTCGCAGCTACGAGCCGAATATCAAGTCGGTTCGCGCCAGGGGATTGTAGAACGGTTGTCCCCAACCATTTGAGCGATCCCAAACGGTTGGGGACAACCGTTCTACAATTGTGTCAGTACCTTCGCCGCGGGCTCGCGAACCGGACGGCCATTTTCCAGCGGACCGTAATGCTTTGCTCGCAACAGAATTGTGAAGTCCAAACGACGCTCATAATAGCCACCCAGTTGAGCCAATTCGGCGGCACGCTTGGCCCAATCGGTGGCCCTGTCGTCACCCAATTCACGCAAAATCTCAGCCAACTGAGCGGCATACGCCTCGTGCGATGGCGACCACCGGCATGCCGATTGATAAAAATCGCGGGCCAGTTCGAGCGATTCCTTGTCGCCAAATCGTTGATAAACCACCAAACGCCCATCGCCCAATTGGCGCATCATTACCGGATCTCGCCCGCCGACAGCGAGGCTGCGCCCTTCGGCGTCCTTGAGCCCTGCGAGCCATTGCGATTGGCGTGCTGTATCGGTGACCGCCAACGATTGCATCACTCCGGCCAAACGCAGCACCGGCTCGGGGCTCCAGCGATCGGCGGTCGCGGCCTGTTCTAAGGTTTCAATTGCGACGTCAATTTGGCCGCGCGACCAAGCCAAGTCGAACCGATTCAAAGCCGGCTGGGCTCGCTCGATCGGACGAATGCCAAAGCCGTACCAAGCAATCAACACCAACGAAATCGCCAATCCCATCGCAATTGGTAACCGCGAGATCGTCGGTTTGACGCTAACGTTTTTGATCGTCACCGGGCTGGCGATTCCCACCAAGGTCCAGCCGATGACGCTGACACCCGGAACCGTCAATCCACCGGCGGCAAGCAGATCGATGGTAATGGCAGCGACAGCGAGCGCGGCCACTAATGAAATGGGCGACGAGGTGGACACTATGGCATTTGATCGCGGCGTAGCCATCAACGCGATCAAAAGCATCGCGCCGCTGCTGGCGACCAACCCAGCACCGAGCATTGGCGTTTGTCCAATCGCCGCCCCAAAAATCCACACACTGCCGACGGCCAGCAATGCCGAATAAATGACCACTCCCGATACTGGCGTTGGCTCAATTTGCGGCTGATCTTTTCGCGTCGCTTGGCGAACAAGCAGCGTCATCAGCGTCACGAACAAGATCAACGCGAGCCAACCACCGGTCGCTAATGTTTGCAATAGGAATTGATGGGGATCCGCGATCTGTTCGGTCGATGTCGGTGCGCGAAACAGTTCGTAGGCCGCTTTGAATTGCCCCGGGCCAACGCCGACGATCGGTGATTGGTTCGCCATCGCCAACGACGACTTCCAGTAGTTCAATCGAATCGCCAGCGAAGCCGGAGCTTGCTCAATCCATTCGCTGTTGCGATAGGCATAGGCGGCGGCGAGTATGGCGACCAGCGCCACAGCAACCAGTGACCACTTCGCCATCCGATTCCAACGTCGCCAAGCGATCCATGCTGCGATCAATCCAAACGCGACGACTGCCGAGCGACTTCGTGACGCCAACACCATGCCACCAATCAAGACAATCGCGACTGTCCCCGCGGCGCGACGCAGCTTGCTCGCCGACGACCACTGCACCAACGCCATCCCCAGCGCCGCGATCAATCCGCCAACCAGCAGCGCGGCCATCGAATTGGCCAAGGCAAATGTTCCCGTCGGACCGCCATCGTAAAGTCGATTCTCGAACACGATGCGCATCGCCGAACCCGCTTCGGCGTCGATGCCGGCTTTGCGCAGTACCGAATCAGGATCGGCACGGTACGCGGCGATCAATTGCGGCATGTCGACAAACGATTGATACCAGCCGAAGATTGCGACGCCAATCGACACCGCAATCACCAGGTACATCAGCGAGATTTGGACGCGGGTTTGCGTGGCCACTCGGCGGGCGAGCGTCACCAGCGCCGCCGTCGCGATCCACCAGCCCAGTTCGTTGATCCCAAGCCGTACGTTGGCATAAGCGGCGTTGGCCACAAGCGACAACGTCATCCATCCGGCGAGACTCCACGCTAACGCATCGATCCACCAATCGGCACGCGACACGTCGTGGCAACTCGTCATCGCCAAACCCGCCGCAATCACCAACCAAGCAACCAAATACCGCGCCGAGCCAAGTTGAAGATCGATACTGTCATGGGTCCAGTAACCGACGTAGACAATCGCCACCGCCAACATCGCGGTCGCGACAATCAAGCCCGTTCGACGGGTCAGTAACGAACTGTCCTGCACCGGCGACGAGACGCTATGTGCGACGATCGGTCTGGCTCGCTCGCCGCGAGCAGGCTTAGCCATGATCGTTTTTCCGCCAGCGTGTTGATTCCAGAATGACGATCAACAGCAACATGCAAACCACGATCCCCAGCACCATCGCAGCCGACTCGATCGTCACACGAGTGATCAACACTGCGGCCAATCCGCAGGTCGCCGTGACCAACCAAATCGTGTAGACGGCGCGTGGTCGAGTGAGGCCTAATTCGACCAAGCGGTGCGAGAAGTGACTTTGGTCGCCTTCAAACGGACTGCGCCCTTCGCGAATGCGAATCCATAACACCGTCACCAGGTCATACAGCGGCACCGCCATCGCACACAACGGCGCGGCGATCGCATGCGGTGCCGCGGTGTTGTAGCTGGCGAATGTGGCCAACAGCGTCGAAACGGCAATCAAAAAACCGATGAAGTAACTGCCGCCATCGCCCATGAAAATCTTCGCCGGCGGACAGTTATGCCACAGAAATCCGACCACTGCGCCGGCAACCACCGACAACAATGCGGCCACAAACCATTGCGGTCCGCGGGCATCTTCGGGCGTCGAAAACATTACCGCCGCCATCGCCAAACAAACGATTGTCGCCACACCGCCGCTGAGCCCGTCCATGTTGTCGAGCATGTTGAACGAATTGATCACGGCGACGATCCAGATGATCGACAAGACTTTCGTCACAATGGGAAACGAAATGAATGCGGTCAAACCCAGGCCCAAGTAAATGACGACAAACGCGGCGACCGCAAATTGCACCCCCAACCGCATCCACCATGCCAACCCCTTGCGATCGTCCCACAAGCCCAAGGCAACCAGCACGCTGCCGGCGCCGATCAGTTTCCACAAATCACCGGCGCGCGACCAAACTCCGTCAAGCTGCGCCGCGACCGCGCCCGGCAATCGACTGGCCAACTCAGGTTGGGCTCTCAAGATCGCGACCGCGATCGTTCCGGCTAGCAGCGTGATGACAACGCCCAACCAGATCCCAATGCCCCCGCCCAGCGGCACCGGGCTGACGTGTGTCTTGCGTCCCCCGGGGCGGTCGAGCAAACCCAATCGCTCGGCGAATCGCCGAATCGGATACAACGTCACCGCAGCAATGATCGCCGCGGGCAAGAATGAAACCGCCGTCAACCAAACGATCAGGGGCAAATCCGCCAAACCCGTCACTCCCGAAAATTAAAACTGCCGAAAAAAGTGTCTGACCAGTGCTCAGTCGCGTTTGCCGACGCGGAACGAACCGGTGTCGGCCAAATGACTACGCAGCCGATTGCGGCAAAGGGTCGCAAAATCGAAAACTTCGGGCGTGCGATAATCAGGATAAGTCCAGCGGTGATAAGTCCATTGTTTGCCGACGTAGTTCAGCGTGATTTCGCCAAAGATACCATCCTTCAAGTAAACGCGGTGGTCGCGATCCTTGATTGTCGCCAAGACCAATTTTGCCTGGGTCACGTACCCCGGATCGAGGTTCAATGGTCGCGCCGCAATTTCGCCAAACTCCGCCGCCGCCTCGGCTTCCCAACGATTCGTTTCTGATTTCCAATCGGCCAATCCAACGGGGTCGCACGGCGGGCCAACCGAGACAAGAGTTTTCAACAAACGATCTCCCATCGTTGGCGCGTAATAGCCCCCGGCTGCAAACGGCATGGCGGGTGATTGATCGACAATTTTGCCCCAACGCTGTTCAATGATGTCGTGTGCCCAGCCCCGCACGGCATCGTGCGCGGTGATCACCGCGACAATCCGAATTACGGGCTCGACGAACCGAATTTTTGACAACGACGCAGCTCTCTAACAACCAGAAACCATGAACTCTTGGATCGCCGATCGTACCGCATCATTTGATTCCAGTGGCATTCGCAAGGTCTTTGACTTGGCCGCCAAGATGAAAAATCCGATCAATCTGTCAATCGGTCTGCCGGACTTTGACGTGCCCGATGAGATTAAATTGGCCTGCGTCGACGCGATTCACGGTGGCAAGAACGCCTATTCGCAAACCCAGGGCATCGCCCCGCTGCGCGACGCGCTATTGGCTCAATTGGGAGCGGAATTTCCTGGCCAAGATCGCGGACTGCTGGTTACCAGCGGCACGAGCGGCGGACTGGTCCTGGCCATGTTGGCGCTGGTCAATCCCGGCGATGAAGTGATTTTTTTTGACCCTTATTTTGTGATGTATCCGGCGCTGGTCAAATTGGCCGGTGGTGTGCCGGTGGCAATCGATTCGTATCCCGATTTTCGCATGACTGTCGAACGTGTCGCGGCGGCGATCACACCGCGAACTAAGATGATTTTGTTGAACAGCCCCGCCAATCCAACGGGCGTCACGGCCAGCGAAACTGACATTCGGGCGATCGCAAAGTTGGCCAGCGAGCGCGGTATTGTGCTGGTCTCCGACGAAATCTATCGGCTGTTTCAATACGACGAACCGTTCATCTCGCCGGCCAAGTTCAACGAGCAAACGCTTGTCATCGACGGGTTCAGCAAAAGCCATGCGATGACCGGCTGGCGTGTTGGTTACGTCCATGGCCCCGGCGAGATCGTCGCCGCGATGACGAAGCTGCAACAGTTCACGTTCGTGTGCGCACCTCAACCGGCGCAGTGGGCCGCTGTCAAAGCGCTCGACATCGAATTGACCGAGCACATCGATCACTATCGCCGCAAACGTGACATGGTCGTCGCGGGACTGGCGGATTGCTACGAGTTGATGGTTCCCGGCGGAGCGTTTTATGCGTTTCCAAAAGTGCCCCGAGGCGACGCAACGATTTTTGTCGAGCGGGCGATCGCCAACGAGTTGCTGGTCATTCCCGGCAAGATCTTCAGCGCTCGCGATACCCATTTTCGGATCAGCTACGCCGCCAGCGACGAAACGCTGAAACGCGGCATCGAAGTGCTGCGGCGTTTGGCGAAGGGTTAACGACAACCGACCGTGCCGATTATGCGGACAACATCACCAGTGGACTGCCGATTCGCCAGCTAGCACAACCTCGAAGCTGGATTTTCGGCCCGTTGCTCCCTATTGTTTGAATGACCGCCGTTGGGCATGTTTCGATCCCCGCGATTGTTTGATCAATGGAAATGCAGGTTTGTGATGAGTTTGCGTAAATGTATTGTCGTTATGGTGACGTTGGGAATGTTGGCCCATGCCAGCGACGCCGATGCACAAGTGGTGACAAACTACTACGGTGCCGTTGCGGCTCCCGCAGTTGCCCCGGCGGTCTACGCGGCACCGATTCAAACTCCAGTGATCGTTGGCCGCGTGCCCGTTCGTACGGGATTGTTTGGTTTGCGTACCACCTACATTCCAGTGCTCGCACCCAGCGTGATTCCGGCCAGCGGCTATGCGGTGGCTCCCTATGCTGCGGCCCGACCCGTTGTGGTTGCTCAACCGCCCGTGGTTGCGAACTATGCACCAAGCTATGCCGCGAATTACGCACCAAGCTACGCAGCGAATTATGCACCGACGCCGGTGTATCAGCCAAACGCCGTCGTCCAGTCTGGCTTTCGCGGTGCGGGCACTTTCTCTCCGTATGTTACGCCACCGACCGCACCGGTGACTTCGTACTATGCACCGCCAGTCGCTCCGGTAAATCCTGCTTTGCCGTTTTATGGCATTCCTAATGGCGGCGTTCCGGTGATCCCGTACAACGCACAACCGGGTATCACGTTTTCGCCGGGTTCAGTGATTACGATTCCGTAGTCAATAGCGGCTTGATCCGATCGCGATAAATTCGCAGACCGCTGAGCGCGTGATACAACGCACCGCATTCCAGATCGAGTGACGCGGTTTCTTCAAGCAAATCGCATAGCGTATTTGCACCGCGTATAACTCGTTTATCAAGCAACACTTCGTCCGGTGCGGCCACGGCGACGAACTCGAGCGTGTGCCCAGTGGTACCGATACTTGTCGCCAAATCGATCGACCAACCTGGACGGTCGAAGTAGTTTGACGAGAACGAGCCATCGGCGTTTTGAAATTCAACCGCTTGCTCCATCGCCAACTCGATCAACGATTGAGCGTCCGCCCAGACGCCATCGAGTTCGGCTCCCTCGGCTTTGCGTTTGTTCAATGTTACGGCAATTCCAACCAAGCGATGCGAACCACCGCAGGCACTGCTCGGCGATAAACTGTCAAGCTCGGATCGCAGTAATGATTCGATGCTGTACGACTTGCCGTCGCGTGCTTTCCAGCGATGCGTCGAGGGTCGGTATGGCACCAGCGCCATCAATGTCCAACTGAATTCTTGCTCAAAGTTCAGCGGAATGTCCCACTCGATTTGCCGAAGCCAAAGCTCGACGCGGCGAGGGCCGTCGGTGGTTTGGACGACCTGATCGGGAGCCAATTTGCACGCCGCCAAATACGCCAACCATTGGTCGCGGTGTCCTTGGCCACGTTTTTCGCCCGGGTCCATCTCCGCGCGAACGCCGCGAGTCAGCACCGGATCGTCGCTCGATCTCGCCGCATCGATTGGCTCGAAGCGATCACCTGACCGCAGTGTAAAACCGTTGATCGAACCGCCGGCCAGCAGATATTCGACCGCCGGTTTTTGGCCAGCGGGCGTAGCGATCGACAAGTCGTTTCCATAAGCCAAGATGCCGTGCAGAATCTGCCACGCACCGTTGACTTCGGTCGCCAGTTGCCGGTTCGAAAGATTTTGTTTGAGCGCGCGATCGATCCGCTGCAGCAACTCGCCCGGCCGCGGGACGGCCGAATCGTTGGTGCCGCTGGCCGAAGTTGCAACTAGCGAGTTCGGCTCAGCGACCGGGCAACCGGCCAACAACACCAGCCCAATAGTCAGCGGAACGAAACGCGAAACATCGCGCGAAGGTTTCGGGAAAATCATGTTGCTGCAGCAATTGCAAAAGGCGGAGAAGGTCACACGTATGTTACTTGCGATCACTAACTAGTGCCGCAGTGCAGTGAGGAACGAATTGAATCAATCAGCCGCCACGCGATACCGTGCGGTTCCCGTGGCGTTAACCGCGTGCTATTGCACCGGGGCTGATTCACTAATGCGGCGGTGCCTCAGCAACGGCCTCAGCCTTTTCTTCCTTGTTAATCGGATAGCCCCAATCGGCGACAAACTTCTTTGCACAGTGTTCGCACGCCACTTCGGTACCTAACAACGAATCATCGATCTCCATCGTTTCGCCGCAGTGCGGACACTTGACCCGCACGTATCCCTGCTCATCCGCGAGCGCTTGCAAGTAAGCCGCCGGAACTCCGGCGACTTCGATGTCCTGGGGTTCGAGCGTTGTTAACAATGCTCGCGTGACTTCGGTAAGCTTCGACAACCGATTGGCCAAATGCTTGACGCTGCGCTCGAAACTGTTTCGCGCCGTTCGTCCGTTGCCAAAGTGGCGATCGCGAGTGGCGTACAAATACGTAAAGCCTCGCAACAACTTGCGGCGCGATTGCGTTGGCAATTCATACTTCGCCTTCGCCGCAATCAAACCAAAGATCCGGCACAAGTCCTCGGGGCTGTAGTCGTCGAATTCCATCGTCGTCCCAACCCGCGAACTCAACCCCGGATTGCTGCGAATCATCTTGTCCATTTCATTTGGATAACCGGCCAAGATAACCACGATGCGGTCACGTTGATCTTCCATTCGCTTGAGCAAGGTTTGCACCGCTTCGCGACCATATTGATCTTGGCCGCTTTCGTCGATCAACGTGTACGCTTCATCGATAAACAACACACCGTCGAGCGCTTCGTCGATCTTGGCATTGGTCTTCGGTCCCGTTTGGCCTGCGTATTCGGCGACCAAACCGCTGCGATCGGTTTCGACGAGATGTCCCTTGGCAAGAATTCCCAGCGCTCCATAGATCTCGGCAATGATCCGCGCAACCGTGGTTTTGCCGGTGCCGGGGTTGCCGACAAAGGCCATGTGCAGACTTGTTTTTGTGGTCGGCAAACCGGCCTCTTCGCGCTGCTTCTCCATCTTCAGAAAATTGGTCAACGTCTGAATCGATTGCTTGATGTCGTCCAGCCCGATCAATTCATCAAGCTTCCTGCGCGTCTCGGCCAATCGCTCCTCCGGCGTCCGATTATCAACAACCGCTACGGTCTCCGCAGGTTTTGCGGCGGGGGCGGAGGGTTTGGGCGACGGCGTCGGGATGGCGGTTGATTTTGGTTTTGCCGCTGAGTCGTCTTCGATCATCACACCATCGCGCAACCGTTTGGCTTCTTCGCGCAACCATGTGAGCGCATCGCGCGACGGTTTGGCATCGGCAACAAACTTGTCGGACGAGCGACCTTTCAAATCTTCGAGTTGGCGCTTCATGGCGTTAAGCAATTCGTTATCGCTTGTGCTCTGGTCTCCATCGGCGGTCGTGATCAACGTTGCCATCCGCATGACCAACGTTTCCAACTCGCCCCATTTGTCGCGCAGCGGTGGCAATTCGGCGAACGGTTTGACCAAGTCTTGCCAACGGAACAGTTCGCTCTCGGCAATCAACCAATCGACGGCTTCCTGCAGCCGGCTGCCCATCACGGTGGTGCCCCAAATATGTTCCAGTGTGGCGCGACCGAGTTGTCGCTGTTGCATCGACGCGGCGCGCAGATTCGGCATCGCCGTGGCATAAACCTTCATCACCAAGCCTTGATGCAGGTTG
>JBGSVE010000052.1:0-36342 GCA_041753075.1 Pirellulaceae bacterium | reverse complement strand
ACGAAAGACGAAGCATGTTGCCCTGCGGGGGTTCGCTGTGGGCCGATTCCGGTGTCCAGATCAAAAGACCTGAACCGGCGAAGCAATTTTGTTTTGCCATTCTTCTCAAGTTCATCGCTTTGTAAGTCGGGATCTACTGCCTCAGTTCGCTCTACATCACTTTTTTGGCGGTTGGAATGAAAGGAATGAGATGACTCTTTGAAACGTCGGTGACACATCTTTTCACGCGTTGTATCTTCGTCATTCCAAAGCATGAATCTTCTCCGTTGGTACTGCTGAATTGATTGGCGAGTGCGGGTTTCTCGTCGCTGCCCGTCAAGTTGCTCATGTTTCCACCGAGCGAGTCTAGGAACGGGCCTGAGCAGGCACGGTACTACTGGGCGGAGTTTGTTAACCGCAGTCTGCGGTCACATTTAACAGCAAGAAACGAGGACTGAAAAACGGATCGATGCGATGATCGATACATTCCGGTTTGCCACTTACCGCTGCTGTACAGTCGAACGGCTTTCAAAGCCAAGCCGGTTCGATAACGCTTTCCGATGTAAGTTTTATCGTTGCGGGCCACGCGGCGTGATTTTTATAAGCGTCGTCCGTTCCCCTCGTACTGAAAGTGAATTTGATGTCAACAGAAACTATGAACAAGCCGACTGCTACGCAAACGATTGTCGAAACTGCAATCGGCAATGGTAGCTTCAACACGCTCGTCGCAGCGGTGAAGGCGGCCGACCTCGTTGAGACGCTGAGCGGAACTGGGCCATTTACCGTGATGGCTCCAACGGATGCTGCCTTCGCCAAGTTGCCAGCCGGTACGGTTGAGTCACTGGTCAAGCCAGAAAACAAAGCCAAGCTAGTTGCGATTTTGACCTATCACGTAGTTTCGGGAAAAGTTCCCGCAGCAACCGTCGTCACGTTGAAAGAAGCGGGCACCGTCGAGGGCTCGAAGATCAAGATCGACGTCAAGGATGGATCGGTATTCCTGAACGGAAACACGAAGGTGATCATTACCGACGTGCATTGCAGCAATGGTATTATCCATGCGATTGATACCGTCCTGATGCCACCGAGCAAGTAAGTTTGCGATCGGCCGATTAGCAGCTGTAGAAACTCGTTCGCAATGCGGACGAGTTTTTTTGATTTCGAGTCGGTCTGGCAAGAGGCGACGGACTGCAGACCATCGTAGGCCTCAGTTCGACGAAATTCTGATAGCTCCGACATGGCGCTGTCCCACTGATCGGGCACCACTTGGCTACGCACTTGCAGCATCGACTCCGCGTGATCGATCTTCCAAAACATCGCATTGCTTTTCAGACGCAAGTTGATCACGCGTTGGATTCCACTTTCGATCGCACCACTGCCTTAAGCCCCAGTTGGCGGAATCTCACATAGTTTAGATGACCCGCTTCCCCGTGACGACGAAGATACGAAATTTCCGTTGCCAATTCAGCGTTCGGCTTCTCCTGGTCTTGCAAATCAACCAGCGATTCAACCACTTGTTGCCATTGCCCGTTTCGTAATTGGCTGCGGAGTTGTCGATACAGTGGATTCCGCGCCTCACGGTCCAGACCCAGTGCAGCAAGTGCCTGGGACACATGATGCACCGCATGGCAGCAGTCATCCCGATGGCGTGTATGAGATTCGGATTCCAAAAGTCACCAAAAACGGCGGCGGAGACTTCAAGTGAACGGCAAGCGGCTACTTCGTCGATCACTCGGAAGCTGCTAGGCATGTTGCTTTCTGAGAGAAGCGGAAACCGGCAGGAATCTATTGCACGCTGAACCCCGTTGTTCACTCGCTACTTGCTCGCGCTGCCAATGAAATTAAGTTTGATGCAGCCAACACCACCGCAGACGGCGCCGTCGTTTCAAGGCGGTGGATATTCATAGACATTGACCCAAAGCGACCAGCGCGAACATCGGCTACGCAGGCTGAAACGCAATTGGCGGTTGTGGCTGCGAAACAGATAACGAAATGGCTCGCTTGCCGTGGCTGGCCACAACCATTGTTTGCAATGTCCGGCAACGGTTGCTATTTGCTCTATCGAGTGGACTTGCCAAACGATGAATAATCATCCGATTTAGTGTCTGCTTTCCTTCACGTCATCGGCTAACGATTCAATAGTGAATCAATTGACATCGATCATTCGGTATTCAACGCCAGCCGTATCTTAAAGATTGCTGGAGCCTGGGCACGCAAGGGCGATAATCTACAAGGATTTGAAGGAATTGAAGATCGACCACATCGACAATTTTTATTCATTGACAACGGGCCGATTGAAATCGTTAATCGGGAATTGATCGAGTCGCTGGTGGCCGAAAGCGGAGCGGTCAAACCGCACGCGAAACTAGACGGAGTCGCGACGACAGCAAGCCAATCAAACATTTCTTCATCAACCGCGATTATTCAGCGGTGCCGAAACTACATTGCGACGATGGACCCAGCGATTCAAGGCCAAGACGGTTCAGGGCAAACCTCAAAGATTGGCGCGACGATTGAAAGATTCGGCTTGTGGTTTGATGTCGGTTTGCCATTGATGATTGAGTACAATGCCCGCTGTCAGCCACCGTGGGACGATCGCGACCTTGAGCGAAAGCTAGCCGAGGGCATGAAGAAAGCGACAGCCAACGGCGAGACCGGGAACAAGCTGAACATAAAAGATTCAACTTCAAACTGGCAAATTGACCCCGGCACAATCGTGGTAGCGTCCGACCGTCGCAACAAAGGCACAGTGATAGAGGATCGCGGTGATTCTTGCCTTGTGAGATTTGTCAGCCCCGAGGGCAATACAAAGGAAAAGGAGCTACCGAAATCCAAGCTGCGAACAGCCGACGGCGAGCCGCTGGAGTCAACCGGCGATCCACTCCGGACATTTGCTGGGCTGGATGTTAGTGACCTTGAACAGTACGTCGACTGGAAAACAGACTGGCTAGTGGATGATATCTTTTCAGCGGATCAACCAACGTTATTCGGTGCCGCGAGCAACGCCACCAAAACGACACAATTGATCGACCTAGCCGTATCGCTGGCGACCGAATCGCCGTGGCTGGGTGCTTTTCCTGTTTCTAAACGCCGCAAGGTGCTGTTGATATCCGGGGAATCTAACTATCGAGCGGCAAGCAAGCGAATCAAGAGAGCGTTGGATTCTCGGGAGAATATCACATGGTCCGACGTTGAAAACTATCTACGAGTGGAAGCCGTTGAGTTTCCTTCATTACCAAGCCATAGCGACCGAGCCGCCATTGCGAGAGACGTAAAGCAACATGGATTTGAGGTAGTCATTATCGACCCGCTCTATCGTGGATTGCAGGGGTTGGATTTGTTCAAGATGAACGAAGTCGGCGAAGCCAACCACTAACACACGGACGAACCCGACCATGGCCAGCCGACCAACAACGAAACGACCGAAACGACACCACCCGCAGCCAGTAATCAAGTTCTTGGACGCCAATCAGCGTTTGATTCTGGTCCTTGAATGTCGCTGGACCCATATCAAAGACGG
Source organism: Pirellulaceae bacterium (assembly GCA_041753075.1). GTDB lineage: Bacteria > Planctomycetota > Planctomycetia > Pirellulales > Pirellulaceae > UBA6163. The sequence continues at coordinate 32,846 of JBGSVE010000052.1, read as the reverse complement.
CTTGGACCAATCAGAACCTCGCCAGAAAGTGCTACTGGTTCCGCAGGTATTCGGGCGCCGGCGGTTCCGAATCGACATGACCGCGCGGGAACTCTGCCTACTCAAGCGGATGCTGATCGTCAAGGAATTCCACCTTACAGGCGACGAATCCCGTTGCGACTGCTGTGGAAGGCTGGAACCCGACAGCGGCGAGATTCACTTGCTAGCTGGCGATCCAGGAGCCGCGAAACGTTTCGCGACCGCAAAAGCCAAGCTGGCAACCACAAGCTGGCAACCAAAAGCCAACCAAGCGATTTTTAAGTTTAGTGGTACCCTGTGTTCCCGTTACCCAAGAAAGAGAAGATTATGAATTCTGTTATCGAAGCCGCGCAGGTATTGCAATCACAATGAGACACCAAGGCGGCTGCTGATCGGCAGTCGGCTATGGACCAAGCGAGAAGGCTGGCTATCGCTGTCTGTGACGATGCGAAAGTTGACCCCGCCAAGATCATCGCGGTATGCGATGAGCTGTCGGTAGGCGTCCAGTGGTTTGGCGCTGGCCAATGCATTCGCACGCCGGGCTAACACCTCGCCTGCATTCACTGACCAAACCCACCATCCCCAAATGCCGGCTGAAAATGGCAGGTAAGCGACTTTCCAAAACTGCGAAGCTGACAGCGATCACCGGCAGCGGTCGCTTGTTGGTTGACATCGCCGCTGCCGCTGGCGTCCACCGATCGACCATCAGAGCCTGGCGGGACACGGACCTTGATATTGCGGCTGCGATTGAATCGGAGCGGAAGGGGGTCACTTACGCGGCGGAAGGCAACATTGTCAAAGCGATTCGCGCCGGCGACATCAACGCTTCAAAATTATGGTTGACCACCATCGGCAAGAGCCGCGGCTACTCAACACGGACTGAGGTTCAAGCCGAAATCAGCCAGCACGCAAGAGTAACCATCGTCATGCCTGACAACGGACGCGACCCAGAGCTTACCGCCAAACTTCGGGGCGAAGCGGTTTAGGCTTTGCACGCTTGAGCTCAACAAAGAAACTTTCATATCGTCACGGCTAGGGGTTGCTCCCGATCACCGGTTCCCCATGACCGGCCCGCCGTGATGTTTTCTTTATTCATGGGTCAACGATGGGGAGTTGATTCGATGGCTAGTGTTTGCAATGACGCGGGTTGCTGCCGTAGGATTCTGTTTGTTGATCCCGATGGCTGCCGAAAAACGATTCGGCTGGGCAAACTTTCAAAGCGGGATGCCGAGTCGATCAAGCTGCGGGTTGAGTCGTTGCTTTCGTCAGCGATGACGGGCAATGCGATGGATCGCGATTTGTCCGTCCGGGTAGCCAATATGAAGCCGTGGCTTCGCGAAAAGTTAGAGCGTGCCGAACTGCTTGAACCATTGGAGCCAGTGGCCCCCAAGCTATCGCTATCACTGGATGGGTTCTTAACCGACTTCATGGCGAGAAACGGCGCAACCAAGAAACCAGCAACGCGGGTTGTATGGTTGCAAGTGATGGCGATGTTGCGACTGTACATGCCCAAGGGTATCTCGCTGGATGCGGTGACGACTGGGCGCGCGAAGCTATTCCTTACGAAGTTGAAGGAACGCGGATTAGCTTCGGCGACCGTGCATAAGCGGGTTGGATTGGCTCGCCAGTTCTTTCAGGATGCCGTTGACTGGGAATTGATTGGGAGGAATCCATTTGCCGGGGTCAAGACTCAAACCAGTTCGATAAAATCCAATGTCGAAGTACCGCGCGAAACGATCGATCTAGTTTTGGAGAAGTGTGACACGGCCTGGGCAGCGGTGGTCGGCTTGTGTCGGTTTGGTGGGCTTCGTTGTCCGTCCGAGGTGCTTTCGCTTCGCTGGGGTGACATTGACTGGGAAAACGATCGGATGGCCGTTCCCGAACCAAAGGTTGAGCATCACGAGGGCCGTGGCGTCAGGGCAGTGCCATTGTTTCCCGAACTTCGCCCGTTGCTCGAAGCGGCCTGGAACAAAGCGACCGAAGGCACGGTCTACCCGTCACCGGAAAGCTACGTCGTCAACAAACCGGCCTACCGTGAGGCGGCGATGACTGAAGCTGGCTGGGGCAATTCCAATTTGCGGACCCAGTTTTTGAAGGTGCTTGAACGCGCCAAGGTGACACCCTGGGCACGATTGTTTCATTCAATGCGAGCATCCCGCCAAACGGAGTTGGAGCGACAATTCCCGCTTCACGTTGTCTGCGCTTGGCTGGGCAATACTGAAGCGATAGCCAAGAGGCATTATCTGCTAGTGTCCGATGACGACTTCGCGAAGGCGACACACCCCCCAGTTGTTTTGGAGCCGGAGGACGCGGCGCACAATGCGGCGCAGTCAGGACTAAAAGCGGCGCATAAAGCGGCGCAACAAGGCACACGCAAGCTTTCGCAAGGAAACGAAGAACCCCCGTCGAACGCGGGCCGAAGTGAGGTTTCTACCGTGTTTTCTGGGGTTCCGAAAGCGGAGGACACGGGACTCGAACCCGCAGCCCCTTACGGGGTACCTCAGTTCCAATGAGGCCGCTCACCAACTCGCTTATCCTCCGATCGGACGTTCGTTGGCCTAGGCCAACTTTGCTCCACTAATGAGTTTAATGAATTCTTTGTTGCTCTCAAATCGGCCAAGCTGTTTGGCGAGTTGTTCCATAGCTTCGATCGGATTCATGCTGCTGAGCGTGCGACGGAGCATCGTCACCGACTCGAGCGTTTCTTCGTCAAGCAACAATTCTTCGCGCCGCGTGCCGCTTTGGCTGATGTCGATCGCGGGCCAAACACGGCGATCGGCCAACCGTCGATCAAGCACCAATTCCATATTCCCAGTGCCTTTGAACTCCTGGAAAATCGCTTCGTCCATGCGGCTATTGGTATCAATCAGCGCTGTCCCCACGATCGTCAATGAACCGCCTTCTTGGAATGCCCGAGCGGTCGCAAACAGCTTTTTGGGAATATCCATCGCCTTGATATCCAAACCGCCGGTCATCGTGGCGCGACCCCTACCGGTTTGGCCAACCCATTTGTTGAACGCGCGGGCCAGCCGTGTGATTGAATCGAGCATCAGAAACACGTCTTGTCCCATTTCGGCAAGTCGGCGCGCCCGATCGATCACCAATTGGCTGAGTCGAACGTGACTATCGACGTCCATGTCCAGGCTGCTCGCGATCACTTCGCCACCAGTGATATTGCGCTTCATGTCCGTAACCTCTTCAGGTCGTTCGTCAATCAGCAAACAAATCAACTTGACCTCGGGATGATTCTTCGTGATCCCGGCGGCGATGTCTTGCAGCATAATCGTCTTGCCGCTGCGTGGTGGCGCGACAATCAAAGCGCGTTGGCCTTTGCCCAACGGTGCCAATAAATCAATAACTCGATTGGTTACCGGCTTTTGGCCAATTTCCAGCGGCAACCACTGTTCGGGGTTAATTGGCGTCAAGGTATCGAACGCCTTGACATCCAGATAGGCTTCCGGTTCCATTCCGTCAACATCGACCAGCTCGCGGACTCGTGGGCCCTGTTGGCGGCGGGCCTGTTGAACCATGGAGCGAAGTTTGACGCCTTGGCGAAGTCCGAACCGCTCGATCATCGTACCGGGGACAAACGGATCGGTTCGTTCGCGGTTATAGTTATTCGCATCGGTACGCAAAAAGCCGTACCCGTTGGGGTGCAATTCGAGAATGCCAACGCATTCTTCCAGCGGAACGTCCGAGGGCACGGGAACGCCGTTGGCGTCGAGGACTTCTTCGACGTCGTCCTCACCAAAACCGCCGCCGCCGGGTTGGCCATTGGGATTCGGTCCGCGACGACGGCGGCGAACGCGTGGTTTGCCGGTGCCATTGCCCGCTGGCGCACCGTTGTTGGGGTGCGGAGCGTTGCCTGATGTGCTGCTGCGGCCTCGATACGACCGTTTCTTATTGACCATAATGGATCCAAAGACGCGGGGCTGGGAATTGGCGAAGTTGCCAGCCCCATCCCGCAGGGATAGACGCACCGCGAACCGTTAAAACCCACTGTGGGTTAGACCACGAAATACACCCTATGGGCAGCGGTGAAATGCCCATTGGCGAAGAGAAACTCACTTCAAATATCAACCAAATAAACGATCCGTGTCGTCCGTCGGCAACGAACGCCGGAACGCTCAATTGTCGATACATTTAATCGGTGAATCAACGACTAAGGAAATCGTCGATTGCTTGGTCAACAGTGACCATTAAATCAATTCTGCTGGCCCAGCCGTTTTCAAACTGAAAACAAGCAAAGACCTGTGTGTGTGGTAAGAACCTCTGTGATTGGCAAAAACCATGCGGCCCGCAGTAGGCCCGCTACAGACTCCAAGAGAATCCAAATTCGGAGATCTGACCATCAGTCCCTGCGTCTTTTGCAGGATTAGACATAATGGCCAAGATTCAGTATGTCGCAAGGGGAGGAAACAAATTTTCCAGCGAACCGAGCGAAATATCTTCGCGATTCAGATTGAACCGCTAGTGCAAACTCCCTAGCAGTATAGGTTATCGCGGTAGCCAGTCAAGATTACTTGGAATTTTTTTGCCCCAGGCAGGAAGCTGTGTTCGCTGATGGAAAACGACGCTCCCGCGCACGGTCTACCAACTGCTCAAGCTCCGAGCGCCGCGCAACCGTCAATTGCCGTTCGCTCCGTCAGTCACCACTTCGGCACCGGCGAAGCTCGCAAACAGGTACTGTTTGAAAATGAGCTCGAAGTCCGGCAGGGCGAAATCGTGATCATGACGGGTCAGAGCGGCTCGGGAAAAACCACACTGTTAACCCTGATCGGGACGCTGCGCCAGGTACAACAAGGTGAACTTTGGGTCCTGGGCCAACCGCTGCACGACTGCCCCACCGCCCAATTGGTCAAGCTGCGCCAGCGGCTCGGATTCATTTTCCAAGCGCACAATCTGTTCAGCTCATTGACGGCGCTCGAAAACGTTCGCATGGCGTTGGAGTTGACCCGACACCGTTTAAATCGTCAGCAGGCTAACGAACGCTGCACTGCGATGTTGCAAGCCGTCGGTATCGGCGATCGAATTCATTACCGGCCCAAAGGACTTTCCGGTGGCCAAAAACAACGGGTTGCGGTTGCCCGCGGGCTGGTCCACGAGCCCGATATCTTGCTCGCCGATGAACCGACTGCGGCGCTTGATGAAGAAGCCGGCCGCAAGGTCGTCACCCTGTTTCAAGAACAAGCCAAGCAGCGTGGAACTGCGATCGTGATCGTCACACACGACAATCGCATTTTGGATGTCGCCGACCGCATTGTGAAAATGGATTTCGGCCGGATCGCCCGTGACACAAAGGTCCGCGAGACTTCGTTCATCGGCGAGATGCTGGTTCACTGCGACGTGTTTCGTGGAATCACGGTGCGCACGTTGACGCGGCTGGCCGATCGCATGAAGCAACAATCCCATCCCGCCGGAACGCGAATCATTCGTCAAGGCAATCCGGGCAACTGTTTTTATCTGATTCGTGATGGCAACGTCGATGTGACACGCGACCCTGGGAATCAATACCTCGCCACGCTTGGTCCAGGCAATTATTTTGGCGAAGCGGCTTTAATCACCGGCGAACCTCGCAATGCCAACGTCGACGCCAAGTCCGATGTCACCGTTTACACGCTCGACGCCGAAACGTTTCGCGAAGCGATGGCCGAACGTGCCAGCATGGACCAAGAAGTCCGCAGCTCGCTATTCGCCGACTAGCGTTGTCACTCGCGTTGGAGAATCGCGATACTGGCTTGCTCCTCGACGGCCACATAAATGAAATGCCCATCGGGACTCAGGCAAATACCGGCGGGGCCAAGTTTGTTGCGGCCCAACGCCACCGTTTCGATATGCCGTAGCTCGCCCGTTTGCGAATCGCGAGCAAAGCCGGCCAACGTCGACGACATCGTCGCGGTGGCATAGACATTTTCGCCATCGCCGCTGACCGCCAATTCATTGCCACCAAGAAATTGGCCAATCAAATCACGACCGGCAATCACTTCTTGAATAACCGACAATGCACCATCGGTAGCGACGCCAAATACGCCGACCGCGTTGTCGCCATGAAATCGGCCCGATGATGTGTAAACGAACCGCCCGTCGCTGCTGGTCGCCACGGACATCACGCCCGATAAACCTTTGACGCCGAACTGTTCGTCGCGAACGATTTGTTTGACGAATGTGAAACCGGTTTGCGGTTCCCAGGCAACCACCGACAACATTCCGGGATCTGCCGCCGCCACATAAAATTCATTTCGCTGCGGATGAAAAACGATCCCGCGCGCATTAGTGAAACAAGCTTGTTGGCCGCCGTTGGTTTCGGTCCACTGCATCCGTCCGTCGTCGAGCAAACGATAAACCACTACGGCACCGGGGACACCATGGCCCATCGCGGCGGAATCCAGGACCAACAAAAACCTGCTATCAGGCGAAAAGGCCACTTCCACTGGAAACGCCAGTGCGGAAGATTTTGCGGCCAGCTTAGTGGCCTGCAATTTTGTCAATTTTCCCGTCGCCTGGTCGCGTCGAAACAACACGACCGACCGCGCTCGGATCGATGTCGCGGCTACCCAGTTTCCATCGGGACTGATGCGGACCGAAATCGCACCGTCAAGACCTCCATCGCTGTGAGCTTCGATCAAGTCCAAGCGGCCGGTGTCGATGCTGCGCGAAAAAACGCTGACCGTGCGGGCCTTCCACGCAGCGGCATAGAGGAACAAGCCGTCGTCGCTGATCGTTACACTGGTGACACAATCCAGCTCGGGGCGCTTGACCGTATCGATCAAGCGGACGCTGCGATCGAACTCTTGCAAAATTCGCAGCAGGCGCAGGCGCCGCTCGCCGGTCTGTTTGTCAACGGCTTTGCGTAGCATTGCAATCGCGTCGCCGCCAAGCTTGCGTAGTTCGATTTCACTTTGATTGCGAATCTGAAAACTGTCGGCATCGAGCTGATCAATTAACTCACCCACTTGCCCGTCCAGGTCAATCGGCGGTGCGGTCGATTGTTCAGCCGTGGGCTGAGCAGCCTCCTGGGCAAAAATTCGCGAGCTGTGCCATGTTCCCATCGGGACTGCGAGCAGCGTTGAAATCACAGCGAATAGAAAGATTTGTCGCATCGATAGACCTGAGAAAAGTGGTTATGGGCAACCGCGATTGACTGTCCTTGAAAATAACGTCGCCACCGCTGCGCGACCACCTGCAGGACTATTTTACGACCAGCGAACAAAAAAGCTTGACTGGCCAATCCCGCCCGCTATGCTCAGCCCAACCGCTACCAAGCGGATATCTGATCTATCTTTCTATTTGCATGAGGTTTCCCGTGAAGAAGTTTCTTTGTTTGGCGTTGTTCGCCATCGCATTGGTCGGTTCGATGTCACAGCGGGCCAGCGCCGCGATCGTCAATTTTGATGTCGTTGGGCGGGCTGGGTTCGGCTTACTGCCGGGCAACGAGCCAGGTTCAATCACCGGCGGCACCGGTGGCGAAATTGGCCAGGGAATCACGTTTGACAACGTGACCAATCAATTGCGTGTCAATGTTGCCTGGGGCTCAGCGAACGGCTTCACCGACTTGACCAGCAATGTCTCGGTGCAACACATTCACGGCCCCACCGCAAATAATTTTGGCGCCACGGGTGCTGGAGACTTTAACGATGTTGCGCCGGTGCTATTCAACTTGACCAGAACCAGCAATTCGCCGTCCAGCGGGCAGATTCTTGAAGCGTCAAACACGCTCGCACTGTCGGCACAGAACGTGACCGATTTGTTCAACGGTAAGTTCTATATCAACGTTCATACGACAACCAATGGCGGCGGAGAGATTCGCGGCTTCTTGGTCCAAGCGGTCGCGGTCCCAGAGCCTTGCTCGATGGGCTTGCTCGCCGTCGGCGGAATTGGATTGGTCTATCGCCGGTATCGCACGCGACCCGCTGCTCCGGCTGTCTAGTGCTTGCCCTGGGGTTAATCTGAGGCATGGAAACTTTTCAAGCCTCAGTGGATATACCGGCAAGTGTTGACCAGGCGTTTGCTTACCACGAACGACCTGGTGCGCTCAATCGATTGATTCCGCCATGGGAAAGTGTGCGAATCGAGTCATCCGATGGCTCGATTCACACGGGTGCCAAAGTGGTGCTGAGGACCCGCGTTCTGGGCGTGCCGCTGCGCTGGACCGCCGAGCACACCGTGTACGATCCGCCGCATCGATTTGAAGACGTAGCGGTCTCAGGACCATTCTCGAACTGGCATCACAAGCATCTGTTTTCCGCACGCGGCGCGGCGCAGTCAACACTTAACGATCGTGTTGAATATCGGCTGCCGCTCGGTGCAATTGGTAAGTTCTGCGGTAGCGGTCTCGTTCGCCGCAAACTCGAAGCCATGTTCGCTTATCGCCATCGCGTGACTCTTGACGATTTGGCAACGCGTGCGCAGTACGCTATGGACCCGATAAGAATTGCAATCACTGGCGCAAGCGGGTTGGTTGGCAGGGAGCTGGCGACCTTCTTGACGCTGATGGGGCATCAAGTCGATCGAGCCAAGCGTCAGGGCGACGGTGCGGCAACTACCTTTGCACCCGCAGCGGGCGATTGGAACGGTTGCGACGTGGTGATTCACTTAGCGGGAAAGCCGATTGCCGAGCAGCGCTGGACCCCGGCAGTCAAACAAGCCATTGCTGATTCCCGAGTGACGCCGACGCAAACACTTTGCCGCACACTGGCCGCCTTGCCCGAGCCGCCGAAGCTGATTGTCTGCGCCTCGGCGACTGGTATCTATGGTGAATGCGGCGACCAGACGGTGGATGAATCGTCACCTCTTGGTGATGATTTTTTGGCGGACGTCGTGCGTTGTTGGGAAGCGGCGTGCGAACCAGCGGTTAACGCCGGCATTCGCGTCGTCAATCTGCGGCTTGGCATCGTGCTGTCCCCGCGGGGCGGAGCGTTGCCGAAAATGCTAACGCCAACCAAGTTAGGCTGCGGAGGGCCATTGGGAACCGGCAAACAGTGGTGGAGTTGGGTCGCGAGTGATGATATTCTGGGGGCGATTTATCACATCATCGCCGACGAAACCATTTCGGGCCCCGTCAACTGCGTGGCACCCTCGGCGGTGTCATGTGGTGACTTCGCCCGCACCCTGGCGAGCGTGTTGAGACGCCCAGCGATCTTGCCCGTTCCCGCGTTCGCATTGCGACGAGTCATGGGTGAAATGGCCGACGCGCTGCTGCTGCGAAGCGCCAATGTCAAGCCAACCAGACTAATCGACAACGGTTTCCGTTTTCGGTTTCCCGAGCTGAGACCATGTCTTGAGTTCCTACTTGGCCGGATGTGCTTGCCAAGATAGCTGCGAAAAATACGTAAAAAACACGGTATTTTCGTGCTCTGCCGGGTTGCATGGCTGGCGCGAAAGGCTTTAATCATGGGCCTGACGCGGTTTCGGGGAAAAGCACGGTGAAACATGCCTTCCCTCCGCGGCCACCGATTTATCTACCGCACAACAAAAGAGGACGACGTTCATGGCAAAAGTTGCACCCAAGGCGCTGACAAAAACCCAAATCATCACCAACATCTCGGATTCGACCGAATTGGCAAAGAAAGATGTTGCGGCGGTTTTTGACGCGCTGTTCGCTGAGATCGACAGCCAGCTTAAGAGCGGCGGCGCGGGCCAATTCACGATCCCCGGATTGTGCAAAATTACGCTGAAGGATGTGCCAGCGAAGCCAAAGCGAAAGGGTCGTAACCCCGCCGACGGCTCGGAAATTTGGCTCAATCCAAAGCCAGCCAGCAAAAAACTTTCGATTCGGCCGCTTAAGGCCCTGAAAGACATGGTTTAGTCAATTCCTCGGTGCGACTTGCTTGTCTCCTCATCCTTTCTAAGTCAAGCGTTGGCGATTCCCTGGGGCGCAATGCCCCGGAATCGCTTGAATCAAAATCGCTTGAAATTGCCTAGTCAGGTCCGCAGAACCGCAAAACACTAGCCCAACGTCACAGGTCGCAAGACCGTTGGCGGACGCTTCAAAAGGGGCATGAATGTTTTTTGGAAGCTGCATCGACGCCGCTCTGCGGCCCGATACCTTCGCCTGACAGCGTCGCGGTATCAACCTTGATCTGGTTACTTTGGAGCCGATTTACACACACCATGATGATTTCCCTCCCCTCGGCCATTGAATTAAAGACCTTGCGTCAGTTTGTCGAACGAACGCTCTGTGACATCGGAATGCTGGAACCGGACCAGTATCCGTTGACCGAGCGATCGGTGCTCAAGGCCAATCGAGTGTGCGGCGTCTATTTTTGTCTGCACGGTCCACGCAGCGTCAAGCTGACGGCGATCGCCGATTTTGATCGCGCAAGTTTAATTTGCTACGGCAGCGACGGCACGCGGCACATCGAGGCCAGCCTGAACTAGTCGTTCGCTCAAATTGAAACTTAGGATTCGTCAAGTAAGCGGATCGGCGCTAGCTGCCGGTAATTCGCGTCACCGGTGGCTAGCGCCATTTCGCTCACGGACCCATAATTGAATGAAGTGGAACCAAACAGTGTGTTTGTAATGGCCAGCCGGTTGGCCTATTGTAAGTAGTTCCCGTCTACAACAAACCAAGCGGAACCCATGCACACTCTTCTTTTGGTTGCCTTATTCGTAATGTCAAGTTTCATTGCTGGTTCGGTCGCGGCAGCCGACGGATCATCACGGCCCAATGTGCTGTTCGTGCTTTGCGATGACATCCGCCACGATGCATTGTCGCTGGCCGATCATCCCGATTTGAAAACTCCTCACATCGACCAGCTCGCCGCCGAAGGCGTTTGGTTCAAGAATGCGTTCTGCACCACTTCGCTTTGTTCACCCAGTCGGGCGAGCATTCTCAGCGGTCTGTACGCACATTCGCATGGCGTCGTTAACAACTTCACCGAGTATCCCAAGGACCTGGTTAGCTTTCCATTGCACTTGCAACAACAGGGATACCACACGTCCTATTTTGGCAAGTGGCATATGGGTGAAGACAATGACGAGCCGCGACCCGGCTTCGATTGGTTTGTCACCCACAAGGGTCAAGGCAGTTATTTCGACACCGCCTTCAACGTCAACGGAGCCGGCTCCAATGTCATAACTGGTTACTACACTCACGTTGTCACCGAGTTGGCGATCGATTGGCTGCGGCGCGATCACGATGGCAAACCGTGGCTGATGATGATTGGCCAAAAAGCTCCGCACAGTTTTTACTTTCCCGAACCTAAGTATGAACATGCCTTCGACAACATGACTGTCAACTATCCGGAGACCGCGTTCATGCTTGGCGATAAGCCGGCTTGGATGAAGGATCGCTTAACGACCTGGCACGGTATTTATGGGCCGCTGTTCGAGTGGCGTAAAGTATTTCCCGATAGTTCACCGGCGGCGGTCAAGGATTTCCAGGCGATGACGCGTGCCTATTTGGGCACGATCTTGTCGGTCGATGACAGTATGGGCAAGTTGATCGCGGAACTGAAGCAACGTGGCGAACTCGAAAACACGATCGTCGTGTTCATGGGAGACAATGGGTTGCTCAACGGCGAACACGGCATGGTGGATAAACGAACCGCACATGAACCAAGTATTCGCGTGCCATTGGTGGCTCGCTATCCGAAACTCACCGAGCCTGCCGGGCCAGGCAGGGTGGTGACCGAACAAGTGCTCACAATCGACGTCGCACCGTCTCTGGTTGAGCTTTGCGGAGCGCCACCGCTGCAGAACATTCAAGGCAAGTCGTTTGTCAAATTAACGCAAAGCGGTGACGAAAACTGGCGCGATGCCTGGTTCTACCATTACAACTACGAGAAACAATTTCCTTATACGCCCAACGTTCGTGCCGTGCGAACCGACTCATGGAAATACATCCATTATCCGCACGGCGATGGCAGCACCGATCGGCACCTGGCCGAGCTTTACAACATTGAATTCGACCCCGAGGAACGGCACAACTTAATTGCCATTCCAAAATATTCGGCGGTCGTTTCAGCGCTGCAGAACAAGCTCAAAACGCTCATGAGCGACGCGGGAATCACGGACCAAGCCGATATGATGCCGCTGGACGAAGGAATCAAAAGCGAACTACCGGATCAAAAGATTCGCTGATTGTAGAACGTTTGCTCCCAACCGTTTGGGAACGCGCAAACGGCTGGGGACAGCCGTTCCCCAATCGCATCACGCTGCTGCTGAATGCTAGATCATCAGCAACTCTTCGGCGGCGACAATGGCTTGTTGAGCTGCGGCTGGGGATGAAGCGTCGCGCAATTGAGACAGAAATTCGCTTTGGCTAATCATGCGACTCAAGCGGGCGAGAATCCTCAAGTGAATCGCATCGTCATAAGAACAAATCAAAAAAAAGATGTCGGTCAATTGGCCGCGTGAGGCGAAGGCAATCCCTTGGGGACAAACGCCCAGCGCGATTACTGAATCGGCCAGTACCGATGATTGCGGACGCCGTGGGTGCAGCAGTGCCACGCCGTTGTCCAGCGCCGTGGGGTGCAATTCTTCGCGCGATTGCACGGCGGCAGCCATCGTATTGGCATCCCACAACAAGCCACCGTTGGTTGCCAAATGGCACATATCGCGGATCGCTGAACCGCGTGTCCGCGCCAAAAACGGGACCGCGATTCGTTCGGTCGAACACAAAGCCGCAACGGACCACTGCGATTGGTCGCGTCCGGAGCGGTCCAATGCCGCCTCGACCTGTTGCAATTCGCCGTCGTCGCTAGCACCGATGCGATCTTCCAACCAATGATGGACTTCGGCTTCGGAAAAACGCCAACTCCCGGCGAGTTTTCGGCCAGGTAATTTCCCCTGCGTGGCCAATTTCAATACGCGATCGGGCGTAATGTGCAAATAGGCAGCCAGCGCCGCGAGATCAAAATCCTCCATTTTGTTTCCTTTTTTGTCGCTCGCGGCACATGATTCGTAAATTCCAAAAAACCTCGCTTGACTCAATCGCCGCGATGAGAACAATCAAGCGAGTTGTGGTCAACCGATCGATTCGGTTTGACAACAACCGCTTGGCGAGGATGCCAAGTTGGATCAGGTGAACCTTTCACACAAGCACACCACGGCACGGAGGCTGCGATGCAAGCGAATTCTGGGTCTTACCGTCCTTCTGCGGACGATAGCTTCAACGATACCCCGTCACCCATTTCGCTGAAAGCAGTGCTGTCGGCGGCAACTTTTTTCCAATGCGAAAATGTGGTCGCCACCTCGATGGCGCTGGACATCCATGAACTGGAGCCTGGCCAGCTTGCCATGTTTCGCGGCGGCCTGCACGAGCCGCTGGAATTTGCCGCCTTTGCACTGGCGCACGGTGCTGTCGCGATTTTATCCGACCAATTGTTGCCGTGCCCACTGCCGCAAGTGATTGTTGCGGACGTCGACCGTGCGGCCTGCGAATTGGCCAATGAATTCTTTGATCGCCCCAGCCAGCAGCTGTTGATGATTGGTGTCGTGGGCAACGCAGGAAAAACAACGACGTCGCTGATGATCGCCGCGGCGCTGCGTGAACAAGGCATTCGTACGGCTTACGAAACCGATTTGGGCTCCAGCGACGGCATCGTCCAAAGTGTTGATGAACTGGATCGCGCCTTGGGTGCAGAGTTGATTTTGCGCATGGCGGACGCTCGCGATGCCGGCTGTGGCGCGGTCGTCGTCGAGTTCAGCGCCGCGCTGGCCGCAGCTCATGATGGAATTGAGTTCGATCTACTGGTGGTCACGGGATCTGCCTCACAGCCGCCCACGAACCACGATTTCGGCCCGGATCCGTTGATGGTTGCGCTGGAGCATGTTGCCAGCGATGGCGTTGTCATCGTGCCAGCGGATCATCCCAAACTGGTTCGCCGCGTCGATGATTCGGGACATCGCAAGTTGACCTACGGGCTGCGGCGCGAAGCCGACGTGAACGGAAAAGTGTTTGACAGTCAACCGGGCGAGATGACGTTGATGGTCAGTTGCGGCGACGAAACAGTCGCGATGGAAACCAGGCATTGTGGCGAAGCGATGGCGATGAACCAAATCGCGGCGGTCTCGTTGCTGTTGCTGTTGGAAACAAAATTGGCCGAAGCAACCGAAACCGTGTCCCGCTCGCCGTATGCTCCGGGGCGAATGCAGCGAATGTCGAGTCTCGATTCCGCTGGCGTGGTGATCGACGCGGCGGGCGATGGAACACGGGCCGGACTGACACTGCGAGCCCTTCGTCAACAAACCTGCGGTGGTAAATTGTGGTGCGTCTTGACGCTTGATGCGACGGGTACGATCGGCGACGATTCGTTAGCGATTATGGGCCGCATGGTCGAACGCTACGCACACCGCGTCGTGCTGACTTCGACGGCCGATCACAAAGATACATTTTTGCACTCGGCACACGCGGTGCTCGATGGGTTTCGCTCCGTTGCGGTCGCTCGGCTTGTTTCCGATCAAAAGAGCGCCGTCCAGTGGGCGATTAAGCACGCCGCGCCGAACGATACGATTGTCGTATTAGGTGGAACCGCTGGCGGAAACGCTCATCAGCGCCGCAGTCGTATTCAGTCGCTCGAAAAGCTTGTGTCGGGCTGCCAAACCGGACCTGCTGTGGCCCGATATTCTTCACCGGTAACCCTTCCCATGCCAGGCGTTGTCACTGGGTCTTGACGAAAAACGATCGAAACACGCTCCCCACCTTCGCGCCGTGCGCCCAGCAAGTCAAGAATGGAGATCGCTAGCATAGCACTGGGCCTTGCCGGCGATTCCCCGGACTACGGCAACCGGCCTGAAGATGACCAATCGTGCCAACGAACAACGGCGCGCCAAGTACCAGGAAGTGCTCGCCATCGCTGGCTCGCTGGATGACTTTTCCAAATCCGAAGTCCAGCAACAATGTCACGAAGCTGCACCGGCCTTTGTCACAACCGTACTCAAGCAATTGACCCAAGACGGCATGTTGGAATCCATTCGTGTGAAGCGGGACACGCGATTCAGTTGGAAACAGCGGGCGCAGTTCGTCGCGGATCGGTGGATCGATCGTCAGATCAATGGCGACCAAGTGACGCAAACTCCCAAGGACGAGCGACCGCGCGAGCGGCTGATTTCCGAAGGTGCACATCGATTGCGAACCGCCGAGTTGTTGGCGGTGTTGATCCGATCGGGCCGCAAGGGCGAGTCGGCGGTTCAGGCGGGTCAGCGGATTGCAAATCATTTCGGCGACCGCATCGATCGACTGCGCACGCTCTCACCCAGTGAACTAAAACGGATCAGCAGCGTGGTTTCGGAAGTCGCATTTTGCCAAATCATGGCTGGGATTGAATTGGGGCGTCGTGTAGCCGAAAGCATGGATGTGCATGGTATGCCCACCGAGCGGATCACCAGCACGAAGGCAGCGATCGATTATTGTTTGCGACATTTTTCTCGGCTGGCAATCGATGGTTGCCAAGAAGAATTTCACATCGTTACGGTCGACACCAAGTTGCAACCAATCGCCCGCCACCGCATCACCGTCGGCACGCTGGACGCAAGTTTGGTTCATCCGCGCGAAGTGTTTCGGCCGGCGATTCGCGATTCGGCGGCATCGGTATTATTGGTCCACAATCACCCGTCAGGTGATCCGACACCAAGCCGCGAAGACCGTGCCGTTACCGATCGCTTGAAGAAGGCAGGCGAGCTGATTGGTATAAACGTGCTGGATCATATTGTCGTGGGCAAACACCAAGCCGCCAGCTTGGCCGACCTGATGTAACGTCTCAGCGGCTGCAAAAAAAGTGTTTGAACGTCACTACGGTCTCACCTTGGCCATGAATGCCAAAAACTGCTTGTCGATCGTCGCTAAGTCGGCTTCCATTGATTCCTCGAACATCGCGATCCGCTCGCGGGCACCAAGTGAATCAAGCGGCTTACTTTGGCTGAGTTTAAGCAAGTAGGCAACGTACTGTTTGCGGTGCGTGCGCAGCAAGAAATAAGTCATCGCCCAAGCTTCACTGTAGACATCCGCTGCGGAAGCTTCCTGGCGAAAACGCATGTCATCCGAAATCAATTGAGACAACGATTCGGCACCGCGACGCGGCAGGTAACGCTGGAACCTTGCCAGGTTGACCACATTGACTTTGCCAATGGCTCGCCAACCGCGCGACGAGCTAAAGTCCGGTGCCTCGAAAAACATCGCCAACCCTTCGCTGACCCACATCGGGTTATCGGCAAAGCGTTTTTGCACACCTGTGTTGTAGGCTAGTTGATGGGTCGCTTCGTGAATGATCGTGGCCACGTTGCGTTCTGGGTTGGGCATATTGAATGTGGTCATTCGGTTGGATTGCAAGTTGTAATATCCAATCGTTGCCCGCGCGGCGTCACCGACTTCGCGTACGGCATACTCATCGAAGCTCGCGCGATTCGCGAACACCAATGCGACCAACGGAAACTTTGGTTCGGGCAAATCCCAACCCTGATTCGCCCAATAGAAGTAAAAGCCGCGACGCAGTTGTTCGAGCAACCCCGCGACCCAGCGAACGTAATCGCCGCTCGTGTTATGAACGATCACGTAGTGCGCCGTTTGGTATACCGCGAACCCGGCTGGCAACTCGCCAAGCAGCCGCCGACTGATCTCATCGTTGTCGATCGCCACGATTGGCGCGTCGTCTTGGCTATGAGTTTCAAGCCGGTCGGGTTGAATAGTCCAAATTCGTCCGTCGTCGGCTTGAAATAGTCGGCCGCCGTCTTGAGCTGTGACAATCGATTCGCCAACGAGGTCGCGGGAGATGTCGCTTGCATCCTTGAACGTGACTTGTTCGACCGCCGCTGCAATCGTCACCATGGTCGCGACCGTCAACCACGTCACGATCGTGATCCCAGCATGAATCCGTTTGCTCGCTTGGTCCACCGAAATAGTCACCTCAGGAGAGTACGATAGTTGCCATGAAGATCACGGCGATTCCACAACTGTATCGTAACCTACGGCGATGGCGAGAGATTCTCGATGTGCTTCGCCGCTACGGTTTAGCGGATTGGTTGAGCCAATTTCCGCAGTTGCCGTTTCGCGATTGGTTGAAAGACGCCAGCGGCCAACCGTTGGCGTCGCATTCGCGCGAAGTCCGCGTCCGCATGGCGCTGACCGAATTGGGGCCGACGTTTATCAAATTGGGCCAAATCCTTGCCTCGCGCGCCGATCTTGTCGGCTTCAAGATGGCCGCCGAGCTGAAGCGATTGCACAGCGAAGTCCCGGCGGTTGATTCCGAGACGATCCGGCGGACGCTGCGCGAGGAACTCGGCGATCGTTATGAGCTGGAGATCATTGACTTTGACGATACGCCGATCGCGACGGCCTCGATCGGCCAAGTCCATCGCGGACACTTGGCCGATGGACGTGAAGTCGTCATCAAGGTCC
This sequence comes from Pirellulaceae bacterium, assembly GCA_041753075.1. Classification (GTDB taxonomy): domain Bacteria; phylum Planctomycetota; class Planctomycetia; order Pirellulales; family Pirellulaceae; genus UBA6163. Next base: position 15,493 of record JBGSVE010000052.1, on the reverse strand, counting down.
AGCGTCCCGGCATCGAACAAGTGATGATTTGTGACCTTGATGTGCTCAGTGGTTTGGCGGAGCTGGCGGCGCGCGTCGAAGGGCTCGCCGCGTTCGCTCCCGAGGATCTGGTGCAACAGTTGACGCCGGTGCTGCGCCGCGAGCTAGATTTTGGTCGCGAAAAACAAAACCTCGAGCTGTTCGCTGACCTACTTCGTGACCAAACGGGCATTTCGATTCCGGTTCCAATCGAAGCGCTTTGCACTCGACGTGTTTTGGTGATGACTCGGCTCAACGGCGAAGACTTGTCTCGCTGCGATGCGTCGCAGCGGTTTCCGGTGGAAGTTCGTCGTCAAATGGCCAAGACGATTACGCAGACATATATGCAAATGTTGTTTCATTTTGGGTTGTTTCACGCCGACCCGCATCCGGGCAACTTGATTGCCGCCGATGACGGCTCGATCGGCATCCTTGATTTCGGCATGGTGGGGCGAATTGATTCGCGGCTGCGCGAGCAGATCGAAGAAATGTTGATCGCGATTGGAATGAGCGATAGCGCGAGACTGACGCAATTGATTCGCCGCGCCGGCGAAACGCCAGTCAATCTTGACGATGCCGCCTTGTCGATTGATGTCTCGGAGTTTGTGGCCACCTATGGTCGCCAAAGCTTAGGCAAATTCGACTTGACCGGCGCGTTGAATGACCTTGGCGAATTGCTGCATCGTCACGGAATCAAGTTGCCAAGCCAATCCGCGATGTTGATGAAGATGCTGATTTCGCTGGAGGGAACCTTGGCTACTCTCGACGCCGATTTTGATGCACTTGAAGTAATGGGCACGTTTGTGCGCCGCGCCGCCACGCGACGACTGAGTCCTCGGCGGCGACTGCAACAAGCCCGGCGCATGATGCTCGAAGCCGAATACTTCATGCAAATTGTGCCCGATCAATTGGTTGAACTATTGCAACAGGTACGCCGCGGCGAGCTGAAACTGCAACTCGATCACCGTCGCATCGGTTCGTCGGTCAATCGGCTGGTCGTCGGCTTGATCGCCAGCGCGTTGTTTTTGGGTTCGTCGCTGCTGTTAGCGATGAAGGTTCCACCGGTAATGTTCGCGGACGCGACCTATTTCGGGATCCAGCAAATCAGCATGTTGGGCATGATTGGGACGCTCGTCAGCGTGATGATGATGTTGCGATTGTATTTGGCAATCAATCGCAGCGGTCACCTGTCGCGTGACAGCGACGAATGAAGTCTTCGTTCGAGATCACTTCGCTGATGAACATCTGCTGCGACACCAAAATTGCTTGCTGCAAATCCTTGGCTTTGACGCTGCCCGCCGAATTTTCGACATCAAGCGTTCCGGTTGCATCGCGTAAGAATTCGACTTTGAACCCAAGATGCAGCGCTTGCCGCGCGGTCGTGTCACAACAAATTTGCGTCATGTAGCCAGCAATTGCAACGGTATCGATTCCGCGGGTACGCAAGAAGTCTTCAAGGCCGGTGTTGGTAAACGACCCAGGTAACTGTTTGTCGAGAAGCAAGTCATGCGGCCTGCCCGCGACATCGGGATGTAACTCCCATTTCGCCGATCCCTTGCAAAACAACGGCGATTGCGGATCGGGCTGATGATGCCTAACCACCACTGTAGGAACGCCGCTTTGTTTCGCAACATCCATCACCTGCACGATATTCTCCAAGTGGTTGTCGGGGTACGTGATCGGCAACGCACCGCCGGGGAAATACTCTTGTTGAACGTCGATTACCAACAATGCTCGCGACATGTTTTTGATTCCTCTGTGTAAATAGCTCGGTATCGATAAACATCGTAGAACGGTTATCCCCAACCATTTGGGAACGCCCAAACGGCTGGGGACAGCCGTTCTACAATCGCCTCGACTCGAAAATTACGCTGTCCCAGACCACTAGCCAGCGATTCGATAGGCCATCAATTTGTCTTGCTCGCGCAGGTACAGCACGCCACCGGCGATCACTGGATGTGCCCAAGACTTGCCCTGTTGAAATGTTGGCATGAAGGTGTGGACTGGCTCAAACTTTTCCGGAGTTGCCGTGGCCAAGATGACGGTTCCGTCTTCTCGGCGAAAAATGATATGTCCATCGGCGAAGATGGCGCTGGTTTCGCCGGAGCCCTTGGCGCGAATTGGTCCCCACGCAACTTCGCCGGTTGCCATTTCAACACAAATCGGTAAACCATCGCCGTTACCCTGGCCACAATAGATGTAACCATCGACCAAAGTCATTCCGCCGTGCTTGTTTTGAAGTTGGTTACTATCAAGCCAATAAACTTCTTCGGCCTTGACACCGTCATCACCCTCGGCGACCAACTTCAACAAAGCCGATCCGGTGCCATAAGCAGTGCTGGTAAAAACAAAATCACCGTCAACGAGAGCCGTTGGAATGTTTGCCGTACTGTTTGCAACGCGGGCGTATTGCCACAACAACTTTCCATCGGCCGCACGAACGCCGACGAGCCCTTGGCCAAGCAGTTGAACGTACTGCCGCACGCCACCGCCGGAAGAAATGATTGGCGAGGCGTAACCAGCACCGTCTTTGAGTCCCTTGCCGCGAGAATCCTCGCGGCCTTCAGCCGATGGGACCGCACATTGCCAAATCGTTTCGCCAGTCGCCTTACTAAGTGCCACGACAGCGGCATCAAGTCCGCCGGGAGTGCAAATCACTTTATCACCATCGATCAGCGGCGATTCGCTAAATCCCCAACCGCTCATCATTTTGCCGCCGAACTCGTCAAACCCACGACGCCAAACCAGCTTGCCATCCTTGCTCGATAGACAAACGATCGCACCGTCGCTACTGACGCAATAAAGATTCTCGCCATCGACCGTCGGCGTTGTGCGACTGCCATCGTAATCGTGCTTGGGCGCGGAGTCGCTGATTGCACTGGTCCACAGCACTTTGCCGGTGGCCACATCGATCGCGACGACTGATTGGCTCTTGGCAAAATTGCCCGTGGTATAGATGCGATCATCGACAACCGACACGCCCGCATAGCCGGAACCCATTCCACTGGCAACCCACGCCAGTGGCGGACCAGTTGGTGTCCAATTGCCGAACAGTCCCACTTCGGCTGAACGGTTGGCACGATCGGCACCACGCCACTGCGGCCAATTCTCGGCCTGCGCCAAATCGCCAAACGCTAGGCACGCAACCGACACTAAAAACAAAGTCAACACACGATTCATGGGATACTCGCTCAGGTGGGATGTTATTGAGTAGGCGGGGACAAAACGTTTTCGTTGAGCTCAGCGACCGCATCGATCATTTCATCAAAGTAGCTGGGCAATTGGTCGTAAGGGTTTTGCATCACGTCATCGGTAATAAAGATACTCCCAACGCGATGTTGACGCATCATGCCAAATAATTCAGATGACCAGCTTGATTGGCTGTGAATCATGTGTGCAAGATTCCGCGGTTCAAGAAATCTCGCAAACGGCGGTGTTTGCACGCCTTGATATTGGTTGACGTGGCTTTCAAAAACAACAAGCTGGTCCACCGATGTCGCGTATTGGCGAAGTCGCTCATCTGTCACGGCCGATTGGACGCCGGCGACACCTGGATTACCGATTGTCCAGACGGGCCGGTCACTTGACGCGGTGATGACTTGGTGTGCGTATTCATTGAGCTCGCGGTAGTAGGCGATGTGATCCAAATCCGATGACATTTCATCGAAAAAAATTCCGCTGACATAGCCTTGATAAAACCCGGTGGCGTAGCAATCGATATCGCGTTTCACATCGACGGTCGATCGTTTTCCATAAGTGGTGGGAACGTAGCCCAAAACTCGCATCGATTGCACATCGGCAAGTGGTCCGTTGCCGGCATCGTCTAGGTAGTTGCCCTCGCGAGCGATTCCCGGTCCGCTGGCTGGATTGAAAATCACGTCGATCACAACGCCGGGCCGACGCTCGCGATTTAGCTCCGCCAAGCGATCCCACAGCCGCTTTCCTGCATCGCCGGCGGGGTTGGCGTAGGCGGGCAAAAGGATGCGGATATTCTCCGGTTGCGGCGACTGACCGCGCGCAGCCGGACAACAAACCGACAAACACAAAGTCAGTATCGCGCCGGCATAACCGGAACATGTCGCGTTAACTGAACGGGTCAAATTTACGCTCAGCAAAGTCACGTCCTCGTCACAAATTTCCACGCCACGAGCCTGGTGGCAAGGTATGCATCCCAAATGGAACAACGCTGTTCTACCACAAGCCCATGCTAGAATTGGCGAAGGCTACTTTTTCCCGATCGGTGCGATGCCAGATGACCAGCCCCACACTCCCTTTCCATTCCACGCCGATCGCCGCTTCGCCGTTGGCAATGGAGTCCAGTCCGACTAGCGTTGCGACTTCACAACCGCCCGCCGCCATTTCGCTGCGAACACTACATCTGGTTAATGGCGAACATTTTTCGGGTGCAGAACGCGTCCAATCGCACCTCGGTCGATGCCTGCCGCAATCCGGCATTCAGGTTGACTTCGCCTGCACCAAGCCGGGCCGTTTTGCGGATGCCATTGATGAAGCCAATGGGGATTGGGGAACGGCCTATCGCACCGCAATGAAATCACGACTGGACTTTTCGGTCGTTTCGCGAATCACCAAGCTAGTCAGGCACCACCAGTACGAATTGCTGCACGCCCACACGCCGCGATCCGCGATGGTTGCCTCGCTGGTTTCTCGCGTCGTCGGAGTGCCGTGGGTTTATCACGTTCACAGCCCCGCGGCGCGGGATTCGGCAAAGCGATTTGGCAATTGGATCAACGCGACGACCGAGCGATTGTCGCTGCGCGGTTGTTCACACTTGATTACCGTTTCCGACAGCCTGCGCCGCGAGTTACTCGCCAACGGCCATCCGCCGGATCGCGTCACCGTGGTCCGCAACGGTGTGCCCGGCATTCGCTACGAGCGCCGCAGCACGCCCGAAGTCGGTTCACGTTGGATGTTCGGCATGGTCGCGCTGATGCGCCCGCGCAAGGGGCTCGAGGTCGCGCTCGATGCGATCGCGAGTTTGCGAGAACAAGGACTTGATGCTCGGCTCCGGTGCATCGGCCCGTTTGAGACCGACGATTACCAACGAAAGATCCAATCGCAGATCAAGTCGCTGGGAATCAACGCCTACGTCGAGCAAACTGGATTCAAGAGTAATGTGCCTGCCACCTTGGCCCAGCTCGACGCCATGTTGCTGCCCAGTCTGTACGGCGAAGGCTTGCCGATGGTTGTGCTCGAAGCGATGGCATCGGCTTTGCCGGTGATCGCCACCAAAGTCGAAGGCACGCCTGAAGCGATTCGCAATGGCATTGATGGCTTACTCGCCGAACCGAATTCCGCAGCCAGTCTCGCGGAGAAAATGAGCGAGTTAATGTTGGGCAAAGTGTCTTGGAGCGAGTTGAGCGAATCCGCCTTCAAGCGTCACGCCGATTGTTTCAGCGATCACGCCATGGCGTCAGGTGTTGCCAGCGTCTACGGGCGCGTTTGTCCAAGCCGTTATCCCAACGGGTTAAAGTAAGTAGGCTCCTCGCCAAGAATCCACTTGATGTTGCAACCCATGCTTGGAGTTTGCGTTTGAAGTGGAGGATTGCCGGCGAGCAGGTTGTCCATCGCGGCCCGCAAATCGGCTCCAGTGACAGGCTTTCCGGAGTTCGGTCGACTGTCATCCAGTTGGCCACGGTAGACCAATTTATGGTCGGCGTCATACAGGAAAAAATCGGGCGTGCAGGCCGCGCCATAGGCCTTGGCGACGGCTTGCGTTGCATCGTACAGGTACGGAAATTGGTATCCGCGGAGCTGCTTTTCTTCACGCATCTTCTGCGGCGAATCGTCGGGGTGCGCCACGATGTCATTGCTACTGATTCCAACCACCGCAATGCCACGAGCCAAATAGTCGTCGGCGAGTTGCTTAAGTGGGTCGGCGACATGCTTCACGTAGGGACAATGGTTGCACATGAAGACGATCAACAACCCCTTGGGGCCGCGAAAGTCAGCCAGCGAAACCGTTTTGCCTTCGGTATCGATCAACGAAAAATCAGGCGCGGGTGAACCTAACGGCTGCATCGTGGAAAGTGTGCGAACCATCTCGAATTATTACTTTTGTGTGAGGAGAATTTGTTAAATATTATGTCGTCGCCGGTGCGGCGAGCTTCTGTAACAGCCGACCGGGGCTGCCCATCATGTTATAGCCGCCGTCAACATGCAGCACTTCGCCGGTGATTCCGTCGCTGGCTCCGCTCAACAAAAACGCACCGGTGCGACCGACCTCTTCATGCGACACGTTGCGACCCAGCGGAGCCATGTGTTGGTATAGGGTTAACATTTCTTCAACACCGGCGGCACGTCCGGCCAGGGTACGAATCGGCCCCGCGGACAACGCATTGACGCGAATCCCCAGCGGTCCCATGTCGTAAGCCAAATAGCGAACCGTGGCTTCGAGCGCGGCTTTGCAAATGCCCATTACGTTGTAACCGGGAACACATTTTTCGCCGCCGAAGTAGGTCATCGTTGCGATCGACGCGCCGGTACTGAGGTAATCCTTGGCAGCGGCGGTGACGGCGATCAAAGTGTAAACGCTGACGTCCATGGCCAGCTTGAACCCAGCACGGCTGGTGTAAACCGTGTCGCGCGACAAGTCATCACGGTCGGCGAAAGCGATCGAGTGCAACAGAAAATCGATGGTTCCGAATTCATCAGCCGCCTTTGCCATAACGCCGCGGATGTCATCATCATTTTGTGCGTCCATCGGGACCAGGAATGCGGCGTTGGGGCATTTGTCGGTCAGGATTGAAACGCGGCGACGGTTTCGTTGGCGCTCATCATCAGGCCGATCCGGTAAATGCGTAAAACCGCAAATGCCGCCCGCATTCATAATCTGTTGAGCGATTGCCCAGGCGATTGAGTGATCGTTGGCGACGCCGAGAATCAACCCTTTTTTTCCCTTGAAGTCCATCAAACCCGCTCGAAGTGAAAGTGCGTAAACTAGTCGCAACGGTGCGATGCCATGAAAGCCAGACTTTCAAGCCCGCAAGCATACCTCGTCCCCTATCGATTGACCATCTTGCCAATTCCGCAAACCGAACCGAGTGTCGCCACGCCGGACGTTCGTTGGCCTGGGGCTGACGCGGACAGTGTGGTGGCGATGATCTTAAGACGATGGCTCGACTACTGCGCCGCCCGCCCGCTGCGTGTCAATCATTGGCACCGCGCGGCCGATCGCTGGATCGCCATTTTGGTCGACGAGATCGGTCGGATTTTTTCCTGTGATGTCCAGCTTCTGGCGCAGGTCGGCTCGCGCTGGGAACTGCTCGCGCGTCATGGCGGCTTGGCGGGCGCTGGGATCTGGGACGAAGCATTGATTTCGACGGCGCTCGATTCGCCTGAGCCCATTGTGGGCAATCGATTTGTCGCCGTGGCGATCCACCGTGGCGGTGAGCCCGTCGAACTTGACAACATGCCGACCGGCTCGCGACGACTGACACCGACCGTGCTGATGCTGCAACTGCCAGCAGCGAAAAAGCTCGATACATCATCGCTGCACACAATTACTGCGATGGCGGTAACATTACAAACACTCGATCGCCAACAATTCCAACTTGGCAACTCGGGTGACTCGGCGGCGCATCTGCGGCGGCTATTAGATCTGTCGATTCGCTGGTCGCAAATTGAAAAGCCCGATGAGCTGCTCGAAGCCATCGCGACCTCTTCAGCGGAGTTGTTGGGTGCGCAGCGCGCAAGCATTTTTCTGTGGGAGAAGCGACGTGGCAAGCTGATCGGTCGTCCAGCGCTGGGTGTCGAAGGTGGCAAGCTTGAAGTTGACGACAACGCGGGAGTCGTTGGGACGGTACTTGCCAGCGGTGCACCGCGCATCTGGCACGCCGACGAAGACAGCGAAGCCGAAGTCAATCGAGCGGTAGATCGCAAGCTCAAGTTTCATACCCGCTCGCTGGTCGCGGTGCCGCTGCGCGCTCCCACGGGCGCGGTGATTGGCGTGTTCGAGGTGTTGAACAAAATCCAGGGCCGGTTTGATCCCGGCGACGCAGCGCAACTAGCCGATCTGGCACGTCACGCAGCGATTGCGATTCAAGGTACCGAAACGCGTCAACGATTGATGTCCTCGCGCGACCGTTTGCTTCATGATGCCGCGTCTTCAATCCAGGTCATTGGCAATTGCCCCGCCGTCAGCACGCTGCGCGATACCGTCGCACGTGTGGCGCGGACTGATCTTGCCGTTTTGGCTCTGGGCGAAAACGGCACAGGCAAGGAAGTGCTGGCCCGCAGTATTCACTTTCAATCGAGCCGTCGTGACCAACCTTTCGTGGCGGTGAATTGTGCGGCACTCGTCGAGTCGCTGTTGGAAAGCGAATTGTTTGGCCACGAGCGCGGTGCCTTTACCGATGCGATCGGAATTCGCGTCGGGAAATTTGAACTGGCCAGCGGCGGAACGTTGTTCCTTGACGAAATTGGCGACATGAGTCCCGGCGGCCAGGCAAAACTGTTGCGCGTCCTCGAAGAAAAAATCGTTGTCCGCGTCGGCGGTTCGACTCCGATTCCGGTTGATGTGCGAATTATCGCGGCGACGAACCAATCGCTGCCGGACCTGGTCACCGAGAAGCGGTTTCGTGAAGACCTCTTTTTTCGGCTCAATGTCGTTTCGTTTCGATTGCCGCCGCTGCGCGAACGCGGCGACGACATATTGCTGCTCGCGAATCACTTTCTGGCCCAGTTTTCCAGCCAAATTGGTCGTACCCAGCCGACATTCTCAGCAGAGGCTCGCCAATCGATGCTGCGGCATCGTTGGCCCGGTAACATTCGTGAACTGCGGAACGTGATGGAACGCGTTTGTTATCTGACATCGAGCGACATGCTGAGTGAGTCTGACCTCGGATTGCCCGACGACGACCATCGCGCCGTGGCTGGCGCAGGCACCGGACGATTAACAACACATCATGCCGCGTTTGCGAATTCGATCGATACCGATGGAACCGCGAGTCTTGGCGATGCCACTCGCGATTTCCAGATTGCTCATATTCAAGCTGCGATCAACACACAACAAAATAACATGACCGCCGCCGCCGAAACGCTTGGCCTGCATCGTTCGAACCTGTACCGAAAAATGCGCCAACTCGGCATGCAAGTTGACGATTCGCATGGCGGTGGTGATTGAGTGACAAAAATTGTAGTACGCTTGTCCGCAACCGTTTGTGCGTTCGCAAACGGTTGGGGACAAGCGTTCTACAATCGCCTCAGCCCGAACCGCTGACGATGCTTTCGACGATGAAAATTTGGTTGTACCCTTGGCCGTCGATCAATGTTGTACGAACAAATGCGACGTGATTGCCATCGGGCGAATAAACGACAGCTTCGCCGCGCGGCCGATGGTTTGACGATACGGTCAACCAATGAATCTCGCCGGTCAGCGCATCGACTTCGCAGACTCGACCACGGATGATGCAAGCGATGGCTCGACCATCGCCGCGAAACGTGAACGCCGAGGTGATCGAATCGATACTGTGGGTTAATTGTTGCAAGTTCGCTCCGCTGGGGCTAATCAGCCAAAGCTGAACGACGCCTTGGTCGTCACGCATTAAACAGGCGATCGTGTCGCCGGACGGACTGCTTCGCGGCCAATGACGCACCGGTGCAAGGCCCGGAAAGCGATGCGGCGTGGTATGTGTCAACCGGCGTTGGACGGTGCCTTTCGGCGGTACAGGTCTGGTCGTACTTGTGCCGCAAATCGGACCATCGCCAGCTAACTCCACGTTCTCAGGCAGATCAACAATAAACAACTCCGATACATATTGGCCGCTGGTCGTGAGCACGTCGCCAATGAATGCCAACGCACGAACTTGCCTCGTGCCGTCCGCACGAACGTATCCATGCGTGCCGACCCAGGCATCCTCGTAAGCTCGATTGATTTCGTCGCTTCCGGGTCTCGGGAAATCATGCGTGACGCTAACGAGAACGCTGAAGTACGCACCGTCGTGATTTCGATCGTGAGTCTTGGGAACGATCACGGGTCCGCAGGGCACGGCAATGCCAATGTTTCGCTGGTTGGCTTGTCTACCCGGCCTCGGATCGGTTGCCAGCACGTGATCTTCGTAGGAGAAGCTGATCCAATGTCCATCGCCGCTGAAGGTGTGGACATGCGAACCACCGCGGAGTGCTCCGCGCGTAAAGGGCGACACGATGTCGCGCGCGTCAAGCGTCGTCGCCGATTGGCCGTCACCGGGTACGACCAGCATGCCTTGGCGATGAAAAGCCGAATATTGCCAATCGGCGGTTGGGTGCTCGGGGCCTTGAATGAACACAATTTTGTCTTCGATCGGGCTGGCCGTCACCACGCCCACGCATGCTTTATAACGAGCTTCATAGATAACCTGGACCTCGCCGCTGAACACCTGGACGCGTTCGATTCGCGGGCCATCGAATTGGCTGCCCGCCGCGTCGCTGCGAATGTCGTAGTAAATCCATTGACTGTCCCAAGACCAAACTGCAACGTTGGTGAGCACATGGTTGACGGCGCGATGAGTGATCTGCCGCTCAACCATTTCGACTACTGCAATTGGCCGATGCGCACCGCCGATGCTTGGCCTTGGGGCGTTACATTGACGCTGACGAATTGATCGCCCGCCGGTGTCGAATCATCGGTCACGACGTGAATGCCGCAGGCCGGATCAATGTTTTCGCAATTTAGCGTCGGGAACAAACTTTCGCCAAGCGTCATGACGCTGGCGATGATCTCGACCATTCCACCACCGGCTCCCAGGTTTCCGAAGTGACCCTTGGCCGACACGACGGGAACATCAGGTTGATCGGTGCCAAAAACTTCGGCGATCGCTTCGGCTTCTTGCTGGTCGCAAGTCACAGCGCCTAACCCGTGAGCGTTGATGTGGCCGATCATTTTTAGATCACATTGGCGAGTTGCCATACGCAAGGTATTGGCGACGGCACGACGATAAAAATGGTCGCCGCTGGTCGAGCTGACCGTGCTGCTGCCGCTGCCCAAAACTTCGCCAAGGATTTTGGCACCGCGCGCCTCGGCGTGCTCGTAGGTTTCCAGGATCATCGCGGCGGCACCTTCGCCGAGCACCGCGCCGTCGCGATCGTGGTCGAACGGACGGGACGTTTTGGTCACGTCGTCGCGGCCTGGAGCCAGCTCTTCTTGCATCGACGCGTGCATCGAACGAAATGGGTGGATTCGTGATCCTGTCGAGCCCACGACAAGCACGTCGGCGTGGCCGCGAACGATGGTCGAATAGGCTTCGGACAGCACCGCCGCCGGTGAGGCTTCGCGGAGGGTAATCGAATTGTTGGGACCGCGCAAATCGTTGAAAATCGCGATGTGGCTGGCCGGCATATTGGGCAAATACTTCAACAGCCACAACGGATTGACCTCCGGCAAACCTTTGTCGGCCCACTGGTCAAAATGAAAGTCCTGTTGCTCATCCAAGCAGGCGTGAATCCCAGCGGCAAACTCCTCGGGCAACGTCATGATGTAATCGCAACCGTAAATCACGCCGGTTCGATCTCGATCACGATTCTCATCGGTCAAGCCGGAGTCGTGCAGTGCGAGCTGTGCCGCTGCGACGCCCATCTCGATCTCGCGACACATCAGCTTGGAAGCTTTGCGAATCGTTCGTTGCAATTCCTTCGACAGCGGCCCGTAGTCGTCGATGGCACCGGTGAACGAGCGAACTTCCGCCCCATGGTCGATTGGCAGCACTCCGGTCGGAATCTGCGTCAGCGTGTCGATACCGCTGCGCCGGTTGCGGAGCGATTCAATGAGCTGGGTCGCGGTATTGCCGACCGGGCTAACGACGCCAAGGCCGGTAATCACGACGCGACGTTTATCGGATGGGTTCATCAATCAGATTGAAAGTGCGGTCTCGTGGCAGAAAATCGACGCGGCATTGTAACGACGCGGCATTGTAACCATGCCATCCGCCAATCAGCGACCCCGGCAATTTGTCTGGTTTGCCTAATACCGACCGCGCGTTCCGGTTCCGGAGCGGTCAGCGACCTGGGGGGGTGGCGCGGGCAGATTATCGCTCGCAGCGCCACGAAATTCGATGAACATCAGCGCATCGGCGCGACCCGCCGTCGTCCCCGTCAAACTGTTCAAATTCAACAGCGGAATTGTCGAGGTCGATCGCTCGGGACTGGCCACCACGCCACAGGAAAGTAACAACACCATATCGCTGGGCCAACGAAATCGTTCATTCAAACGCCAGCTCACCACCTGGGGAACTTCGATCCGGGCACGATAGGTTTCGCCGCTGGGCAGTGGCAGATCAAGATCGACGGGTACAAGTTTATCGACTTGGTCGATGTCGGCGCGAATCACACAATCAAGTGAACGTCGGTCAAGCGACAACAGCGGACTGATTTCAATCTTGTAACCCTCTTGAACTTCGCCGGTCTGCGGCTCATACGGCGGCCAACCCGTCGGTGCTTGGCGAATGTTTTGGACATAATTGCGGCCCCGCGTGCTGGCCAGCTTTTCGGTCTGGCCGTTGCTCGTCACCACGTCGACCGCCTGGACTTCGCGAACGTCCGAACGCTGACGCAGCAGTTGCATCACCATCGCCGCGTTTTCTTTCGTCAACAACCACGCCTGCAACCCCGGTGAATTGACGTCGACGTGTTGCATCAACAAGTGCGCGCGGCTGCGCCAATTGGGGCTGCCGACCGTCATCATCCGCAGGTGCATGACTTGGGGGTCTTTGTCGCCGGCGGTGAATCGCTCGACCATTTGGCCGACGACATCGTGCATTTCGCGAGTGTGATAAACGGTCAATGAATCGCGGTCCGCACTGAGGAAGCCAAACGGCTCGGTAAACCAAACGTCACTGCCGGTTTCGCGAATCAACCAATCGATGACCGCCTGATGAGGCCGGTCGTGTTTGGTCAGATAACCGGTGTAGGGACGCAGATCATAGACTCGCTTTTCTTGGCCGTTGCCTTGCGGTAACGCTTCGCCACTGGGGCGTCCGGCGGTCGCCGGGCCGCCGCTGGGTTTGTTGGGATTGGCGAAGGCGTTGGGATTGCCGCCAGCCGCTGGATTGGACTGCAAACTCGGCGGCGTCGGTGAGCCTTCACCCGGCATCGCAAAGCCTTGGCCCGACGTAACCCCAGCCGCCAAATTGAGCACAGCAACTAGCAGCACCGCCACCGTCAATCGCGACGTGGCGAAATCTATCATCGGGTGGCGCATCCTGCGGTGTCCTCAGCAAGGCAATAGTCGGGTTCATCCGCGACCATAGGCCACCAGCCAAAACAAAATCAAGACGAATCAACGTTTAACGCTTTTTTCGCCATGCCTACCCGGAATTCGTTTGCGTTGGGCGAACCAGCCCCCGATGATAAGCGTCGCCGAAAACCCCCGGAAACAACACAACCCGACGCGAAACGCGTAGAGGCTTGCCCACCTTGGTCAATGGAACAGGAACGGAACCGACCGCTCGGGAAATCGAGTTAGAATTGATCCGAGTTCGTGCCGCCGCCGAGGCCGCTCGGTTGGACGCGCGGGCCGCTGAGCTGGAGTTGATTCTGCGGCGGATGATGCGCGGTGAAACCGTTGCGGTTGCGACGGCTGCGATTGGCAAAGACTTCCCGTTGCCGCGAGATTCGAACGCAATGTCGGTGCCAATGGCGAGTGTGGCCAACGGGTCGTCGCCGGAGGCTGCTGCGGTTCTTCCGCCGATGGCGACAATCGCTTCAACGCCTGTGAAAACGGTTGAAAATAACATCTGGCGATCTGACTCCGAGAGTTGGCCGACGGCCGAGCCCCCGCCAGAAGCGATTGGTTGGATAGATCGAATGGCGCGATTCGAAGCTCGCGTTGATCCGCCGAAAGCCGCGATCCCTGCACCGCACTTGCCGATGCCGGTCGCTGAGTCGATTGCGATAGCCAGTCCACCAGTCGCAGATAATCTCGACGAACCGCCGAAGGCGGCAGACCCGGTGAAGGTCGAAGCGGCGCCACAGGTAGCCGCAGATCCAATGTCGGATTGGATTGCGATCGCCGCGGCAACACCTGTGCCGACAAAGCCTGCGGTGGCGATGAGTTTGGTTGAACTGGCACCGCTGGCGAATGTTGAATCGCAGAACGACGACGAAGAAGAGCAGTCGTTGGTACGCCGTTTCCGGCCAGCGTCTTGGTTGGTCAGCACGCTGGCCCATGTCGCGGTACTGATGATGTTGGGCGTGTTCACGCTGAGCAACGTGCCGCCGAAGGATCAATTGGCCTTCACCGCTTCGGCTTCGTCGTCGGAGGAGTCGATGGAAACATTCGAGATCCAATCGAGCGAACCCGTCGAAGATACTCAACCCGCCGTCTCCGAAGTTGCTTACGAAGTCAGCGACGTTGGCACGATGTCGATTGCCGAAGTCGTGATGGATGTGCCTGCCGCGGCCTCACCAGCCATGTCCGTCTTTCTTTCGAGCGCGAGTTCTTCGATGAGCAGCTCAATGATGAAAGCACTCAAGGGCGACAGCGACTCAAAGATGCAATTTTGTGGCGTCGAGGGTGGTGGCAACCATTTCGTCTATTTGGTCGATAGTTCCGGCAGCATGAAAGATGGCTTTCAGTCAGCGCGAAATGAATTGCTCGGCTCGATCGACCAACTCAAGCCCGATCAACGTTTTTACGTCGTGTTCTTTGACGAACAACCCGAGTTCATGCGCATCACGGATCCGAATCAAGATGAGCCAGGCAGTGTGATGGCGACGCCGGAAAACAAGGCCAGGCTGCGGAGTTGGGCGATGACGGTTGCGATGGACCGCGGTAAGGCTCCGTACGACGTTTTGCCGTTCGCGATCAAGCTCCGGCCCGACGTGATTTTCTTGCTTTCCGATGGCGAATTTCCGACCAAGATCGAGGAAATTTTGCGCGAGCAGAATCGTGAGGAAAACCTGTTTGGCGAATCGGGGCCGATCTCGATCGTACATACGATCCGGTATCACGGCGAAGAAGGCGAAACGGGCCGCAATGCTGAGGCGACGATGATCGCGATCGCCAAAGACAACGGCGGGCAATACCGCCACGTGCCCAAGCCTAATTCAATTCGCCGACAATGACGCACGCATTGTGGCCGCCAAAGCCAAAACTGTTGCTCAGCGCGACGCGAACCTTGCGCTCGACCGCGCGGTTCGGCGTGTAGTCAAGATCGCACGCCGGATCGGGGTTTTCGAGATTGATCGTCGGCGGAATCACGCCCTCAATCACCGCCTTGGTTGCAATCACCATTTCAATTGCGCCGCTGGCGCCGAGCGAATGACCGAGCGAGCTTTTCGTACTGCTGATGGCAACTCGACGCGCGTGTTCGCCGAAAACTTGCTTGATCGCAAACGTCTCGGCCTTGTCGCCCAACGGTGTGCTGGTTCCGTGCGCGTTGATGTAATCGATTTGCGATGGGTCCAGACGCGCGTCGGTGATCGCCGCCCGCATCGCCGCCGCCGCGCCACGACCTTCGGGGTCCGGTGCGGTGATGTGGCC
>JBGSVE010000051.1:0-16285 GCA_041753075.1 Pirellulaceae bacterium | reverse complement strand
TCCAAGCCGCTGTCACGATCACTAACAGCGTCACCGCCAGAATTAGCCGCGATCCGATTCGTTCCATCCAGCTTCGCCCGGCCGAACCGAAGTCGGCCGGCTGGGCGCTGGCCGTCTGGGCGCTGGCCGTCTGGGCGCTGGCAAGTTGGCTGCCCGCAGGTCGCGGCGCAATCACTGGAGCCGATTCGACGGCCTCTTCCAAATTGGGTGTCTGGCCGACTCGCGAGAGCGGCGCGTCGGATACCGGTACATCCACTCGCAGCATCGAGTTTTCGACTGGCGTCGCGGCGGAATTTGGCAATTGGGTCGCTGAAGCCGTCGTCGCGCGCAAATTTGGCAATCGAAACAACACCGGAGCCGATTCGTCGACGCGGCGCTTACGCTCTGTTAATTTCATTCTTCAGTCATCCGTGACGGGGTATCTCTACCGAGTATCGTGGTATATCGGTTCCAATGGTGACGATCTTGATGCTTTTAACGGATAGTTAACTTAGGCTGCCTTTGACGGCTTTTTGACAGACTCCGCAATTTCGGCAATCCATCCGACTTAGAACCTTGTCGTTTTTCTGTTGTCCAATGACAATGCCGACTTTGCGTTTTTCTTCCCTCGCTGCCGCACTGAAAAAAATTCATGCTCCGTTCTGAACCCGCCATCACGCTGCTGCCTGAACTAATTCGCGAGCGAATCCTCGTGTTGGACGGGGCGATGGGCACCATGATCCAGCGGCTGGACCTCGACGAAGCTGCCGTTCGTGGGGATCGATTTGCCGACCACCACAAAGACCTGAGCCGTTTTTCCGATATTCTCTGCCTTACGCATCCCGCCAAGATTACCGACATTCACCGCGAGTATTTGGCAGCCGGTGCCGACATTGTCGAAACCAATTCATTCGGTGCGTCGCCAATCGGCATGATTGAATTTGACCTGCCAGTGGAATTCGTGGACGAGATCAATCGCGCCGCGGTCCAGTGTGCCAAGGCGGCGACTGAGGAATTCAGCGAACGCACGCCCGATCGGCCACGCTTTGTCGCCGGCTCGATCGGCCCGACCAGCCGTCAGACGGCGATCAGCACCAAGGTCGACGACGCCGCCCACCGCGACGTGACGTTCCACCAAATGGTGGACAGTTATCGAATGCAGGTGCAATCGTTGGTCAACGCCGGCGTCGATATCCTGTTGCCCGAAACGGCGATCGATACGTTGAACCTGAAGGCCTGTTTGTTCGCCATCGATTCGTTCTTTGCCAGCGGTGGTCGCAAGGTTCCGGTGATGGTCAGCGGCACGTTTGACAAGGGCGGGAGGACGTTTGTCAGCGGCCAAAGTGTCGAAGCGTTTGTGACGTCGCTGGCGCATTTTCCGCTGTTGTCGATCGGCATGAATTGCGCGCTCGGTCCCGACGTGATGCGACCCCATTTGGAAGCGATGGCCAATGTTGCGCCGATGCCGATCAGTTGTCATCCCAACGCGGGCTTGCCCAACGAGATGGGCCAATATGATCTCGGTCCCAAAAAGATGGCCGAGATGATCGCTGATTTCGCGACCAACGGTTGGCTCAACATCGTCGGCGGTTGTTGCGGCACAACGCCGGACCATATTCGCGCGATCAGCGGTGCGCTGACCAAGATCAAGCCGCGCCAAGATCGCGAAGATCCGATCTACACTCGCTTGTCGGGGCAATTGCCGTTTGTGATGCGGCCTGAGATTCCGTTCACGATGATTGGCGAGCGAACCAATGTGACGGGCAGCCGCAAGTTTGCGGGCTTGATTCGTGACGAGAAATATGACGAAGCGGTCGAGGTGGCGCGCGACCAAGTGATTAACGGCGCGTCGGTGATCGACATCAATTTTGATGACGCGTTGCTTGACGGTGCCGAGGCGATGACGCGGTACTTGCGCTTGATCGCCGGCGACAGCGTCGTGGCATCGGCACCGATCATGGTCGATAGCAGTAAGTGGGAAGTGATCGAAGCGGGACTACAAAATTGCCAGGGCAAGGCCATCGTCAACTCGATCTCGCTCAAGGACGGCGAGGCCAAGTTTCTCGAGCGCGCCCGACTGGTTCGCCAATATGGCGCGGCGACGGTCGTGATGGCGTTTGACGAAAAGGGCCAAGCTGCAACCGAAGACGACAAGGTCGCGATCTGCAAGCGAGCTTACAAACTGTTGACCGAAGAACTCGATTTTCCGCCCGAAGACATTATCTTTGATCCCAATATCTTGACCGTTGGTACGGGCATCGATGAACACAACAACTATGCCGTCGATTTTATCGAAGCGGTTCGTCGTATCAAGGTCGAGTGTCCCGGTGCGAAGACTAGCGGCGGCGTCAGCAACATCAGCTTCAGCTTTCGTGGCAACGATCGCGTTCGCGAAGCGATGCACTCGGCGTTCCTGTACCACGCCGTTCGCGCCGGACTGGACATGGGCATCGTCAACGCGGGGCAATTGGAAATCTACGAAGAGATCCCCAAGGATTTGCTCGTCCACGTCGAAGATGTGCTGCTCAATCGCCGTCCCGATGCGACCGACCGCATGTTGGAGTTCGCCGAAACGTTCAAGGGACCGAGCGGTGCCAAGAAGGCGATGGAAGATTTGTCGTGGCGCGAGGCTAGTGTTCGCGAACGACTCAAGCACGCATTGATAAAAGGTGTCGATAAATACATCGTCGAAGATACCGAGGAAGCCCGACAACAGGTCACCCGCTGTCTCGAAGTCATCGAAGGTCCGCTCATGGACGGGATGCAAGTCGTCGGCGATCTGTTCGGCGAGGGCAAGATGTTCCTGCCTCAAGTCGTCAAGTCGGCGCGGGTGATGAAGAAGGCGGTCGCTTATCTCGAACCGTTCATGGACGCCGAAAAGAAAGCCGGTGGCGATACCACGATTTCGTCACGCGGCAAATTCTTGATCGCCACCGTCAAAGGCGATGTTCACGATATCGGCAAAAATATCGTCGGCGTGGTTTTACAGTGCAACAACTACGAAGTCGTCGACCTCGGCGTGATGGTCTCCGCCGAAACGATTCTTGACGAAGCGGTGAAGATCGGTGCTGACATCATCGGTTTGTCGGGCTTGATCACGCCCAGCCTCGATGAAATGGTTCACGTTGCCCGCGAAATGAAACGCCGCGAGATGAATCTGCCGCTGCTGATCGGCGGAGCGACAACCAGCGCCAAACATACCGCCGTCAAGATCGCACCGGCCTACGAGCACCCGGTCGTTCACGTGCTCGATGCCAGTCGCAGCGTCGGTGTGGTCGAGCAATTGATCAATCGCCAGCGCCGCGCCCAATTCGTGACCGACAACCGCAAACTGCAATCCGAATTGGTGGCCAGCTACAAGGAACGCCAACAAAAACTAACGCCCTACGCTGACGCGCTGGCCAACCGCTTCGTCACCGACTGGAAGACCATACCAATCGATGCACCGGAGTTCACGGGAACGCGAGTGTTGAGTAACTACTCGTTGGCAACATTACGCGACTACATCGATTGGTCACCGTTTTTTATGACCTGGGAATTGAAGGGCAAGTACCCCAAGATTTTCTTGGACAGTTACGTCGGCAATCAAGCGCGCGAATTGTATGACGACGCGAACCAGATGCTCGACGAAATCATCGCCGGTAATTTGTTAACCGCGAACGCCGTCTATGGATTCTTTCCCGCGGCAAGTGATGGCGACGATGTGATTGTCTACAGCGACGAAACTCGCGTCAGCGAAAAATGCCGGTTTCATTGTTTGCGCCAAC
Organism: Pirellulaceae bacterium; assembly: GCA_041753075.1. Lineage (GTDB taxonomy): Bacteria > Planctomycetota > Planctomycetia > Pirellulales > Pirellulaceae > UBA6163. The sequence goes on along the minus strand of JBGSVE010000051.1, from coordinate 12,539 downwards.
AGTGGGAGCGCAAGGGCCAAAGTGATTATCGATCGCTTGCCGACTACATCGCACCACTGGGCACCCGTCCCGACTACATCGGAGCGTTCGCTGTCACCACCGGCATCGGTGCCGATAAATTGGCGGCAAAATACAAAGCGGGGCATGACGATTACAACGCGATCATGGTCCAGGCAGTTGCCGATCGATTGGCCGAAGCGTTTGCCGAACGATTGCACCAACAAGCACGCTGCGACTGGGGTTTTGGCAAAACCGAATCACTCAGCAGCGAAGAACTGATCGACGAAAAGTATCGCGGTATTCGGCCCGCGCCGGGCTATCCAGCGTGTCCCGACCATACTGAAAAGCGGACGCTGTTTGACCTACTCGATGTTGAGCAACAAACCGGCATTGAGTTGACCGAAAGCTATGCGATGACACCACCGGCGAGCGTCAGCGGTATGTATTTCGGTCATCCCGAGGCCCGCTACTTCGCGGTCGATCGAATTACCAAAGATCAAGTGGTTGATTACGCCGCCCGCAAACAGATGCCGCTAAGAATTATCGAGCGTTGGTTGGCCCCCAATCTCGCCTATGATCCCGATTGAATTCGCCAGTAATCGCAGAAAGCAAGTTTATGCTCCGGCTCCCTTCTCCCGCAAAGCCGGGCGGGGGGAGCCGGAATTTCTTACTAATCGTGACGAGAAGAGTAGGTCAATGATACTTAAAACAAACTTGCGGGGTCGGCGCTCAATAGTCTTCGTAGGGCAAACAAGCCGCTGACTAAACACATGGCCGTGGTCAGCCCCAGGACCAACGCGATTCGCGGTAACGTCAACTGCATTGGCAATCCGATGCTCCATTGCAACAACTCGAACACCAAGCTGCTGATTAGCAGCGCCGGGATGAATCCCAACAACGATAAATAGATCGCTTGGCGCGCGACCAACCAGACGAAATAACGATTGTCGTAACCCATCGCTTTGAGCGTTGCGAATTCGGGCAACGAATCGTGAATGCTGTTGAACAAAATTTGGTAACAAATGATCACACCGACCGCGAACCCCATGATTGCGCCGACAAAAAAGATCATCCCGATTGGTGTTTGACGGTTCCAAAATTGGATCTCGCGATCGATCAATGCCTGCCGCGGCAGTACCAGCCATACGCGCGGATCGAGTGCCGTCAAACGCGCCGCCAAAGCATTTAAGTCAGCGCCACGGATGGCCCGAATTAACGCCAAATCAACTTCATCGGTCGCGTTGCCACCACCGCGAAAGGGAAAGAAGCGGGCAAACGTATCGCGGCTGACGACCAATGTTCCATCGTTGGCGAAATCGTTGCCAATATCGACCAAGCCAACTATCCGCAGACGTCTGTCCAACAACTCGATCGGTTGTTCAGCTAGTGTCTCCGGATCGTTGATCGCGAATCCGTACGTCGAGCGCGAGCGGCGGTCCAGGAGCGCTGTTCCGGTTGGCATCAGGCGCGGCATCAAATCGTCCATTTGTTTGTCAATAAACCAACCCGATTGCGGCTGCATTGCGATCACGCGAATCGGTCGCCGGGGTTGGCCCGCGACGCGAACCTGGGCACGAGATCGTTCCAAATACATTGGCAGCGCCGACTTAACATCGGCGTCGGCGATTCCGCGATCATAGAGCGAAGCAGGAAACGTTTGGTCGGTTGGCAACGAGTACCGCGCGACGCTGATGCCGACCAAATCACAGTCCACCATTTCGAGCAATCGCACCGGGCTGTCGAGCAGCGCATTGCGAAACCCATTCTGCATAAACATCAAGATCGCGGCGAAGGCAACACCGGCGGAACCCAGTGCCAGCCGCCGCCAATCGTTCACCAAGTTCTTCCAAGCTAATGCGGTTCGGGTCATGGTCAGACACTTTTTTCCGCAGCGTTGCTAAGCGATCCGGTCAGTGCCCATCAGCGGTCGCAGGACTTGGGGCACATTGACGCTGCCATCGGCGTTCTGGTGGTTTTCAAGAATCGCGATCATGGCCCGACCCGTCGCGATCGCGGTGCCGTTTAGCGTGTGGACAAACTGCGTTCCCTTTTGGCCGGTCGCTTTGCTGCGCACGTTCAATCGCCGTGCCTGGTAATCGATGCAATTGCTGGTGCTGGTGACTTCGCCCCATTGGCCGCCCTCGCCGCGCCCCGGCATCCAAGCTTCGAGATCATACTTTCGATACGCCGGACCACCCAGATCACCCGATGCCGTATCGATCACTCGATAGGGTACTTCGAGCGCGTCAAACAATTCGCATTCGAGCCCACGCATCTCTTCGTGAACCGCTTCGCTCTGTTCGGGCGATGTGAATGCGAACATTTCGACTTTGGTGAATTGATGGACTCGATAAAGTCCCTTCGACGCGCGACCGGCCGCGCCAGCTTCAGTTCGAAAACAATGGCTGAGCCCACAGAACTTCAGCGGCAGCGACTCGGTCGCCAGCGTCTCGCCCGCCATCATGCCACCGAGTGTAATCTCTGCGGTGGCGACCAGATTCAGGTCCGTATTCTCGATGCTATAAATCTGCGTCTCGGGGCCGCGGGGAATGAAACCGGTGCCGTGCAAAATTTCGGTCAGCGCCAGGTCGGGTGTGGTCACGGGCGTGTAACCACGACTCGACAAAAACGTAACGGCGTGGTGCTGCAGTGCCAGGTCTAATCGCACGGCCGCGTTCTTGAGAAAGTAAAAACCCGAACCGGCAACTCGCGCACCACGTTCGAAGTCGAACATGTCGTGCAGTTCGCCGATCGCCAGGTGATCCTTAACCGGAAAATCGAACTTTGCGATCGCTGTCTTGCCACGACCGACTTCGACCGCGTCTTCTTCGCCGCCGCGCGGCGCAGCCGGATGCGTCAAATTAGGAACCCTCAACAGCAAGTCCACCAATTGGGCTTCGAGCGCATCGTGTTCGCCTTGAGCCGCGTCCTTCTGGTCGCGCAGCGATCGACCTAGCGCGACGCGCTGCTGGCGTTCTTCGTTGTCTTTGGCTTTGCCGACCGATTGGCTAACTTCATTTGCTTGGCGATTAAGATTTTGGACAGCTTGCAGCTTCTCGGTCCGCGTCGTTTCCAAGGCAACGATTTGGTCGATGTCGCAGGTGACGCCGCGCTCCAGGCAATTCTTTTTCACGAGCGCTGGGTCGGCGAGGATTAGTTTGCGGTCAAGCATCAGTCGTCTGGGGGAAAGGTGTGAGTTTCAACTGGTGCATAAACTAAGGCGACGACCGTGGTTTCGACAAGCCCGACGACGCGGCCGTAAAGGCCCAACGATCACCCGGCGATCAAGCGGCGATTCGAATCGCGGGTCGAGACACGACCGCAGACGGCTCGGTCGCCTGTGCTGGCTCCTGCTGCGGCGGCTTCGATGTCAGACCGATCCAGTGACCAAAACGGGTTCGACGAATCAGCGTTTCGTAGCTTGCGATCGCCAAGGCTGATGAAATTGCCAAGACGAGAATCGATTTTGCAAACGGGGATAAACCGGGAACAAGGTGCTTCAAGTCAATTTGCACCAAGCCGACGATCGGATGGTGGATCAAATAAATCCACAACGATGCTTCGGCAAGGTAACGTATCGCCGCAGCGATCGTTGTGCTCCGCTGGAGCGCCGGGGACCATCGATTCGCCACGCCAATCAATCCCAGCGACACGGACCACGCGGCGACAACGGTGATGATTGCTAACGAGATGGGTACCCACTGCGAAGCCATCGATTGCTCTGGCAAGGCACGATCGGGAGCCAGCGTCCAGCGGCCCAGTAGCACCGCAGCCGTCGTGGCAATCATTCCGAAAGCAAGTTTGCGGGCAGCGTTGCGATTGATCTTGTAAAAATGCGGATCGTAAACGGCCAAAGCGACTCCGCCGGCAAAGAACATTCCGCAATAAATCCATTTCGACGGGTTTGGCAGAAACGAATGTTGAAAGCCAAACACGACTTCGGGCGCAAGGGCGAGCGATAAAATCGCAGCGGCTGAGAAACCGATAATCGATACCTGCGCCGCCTTATTCCAAATTAGCTTCCACGACTTCAAACCAAATACCGCGCGGACCCCAACAAGTAATGCTGAATAAGTAAATGCGTACAACAAAAACCAAAGGTGGCTGAGGCCCCACAAATAATCGCTCTGCGGTGCCGGTACTTTCAGGCTGCGAAGTTTCGACAGCGGCATGAAGCCATCGCCAACCATGCCGAGCATCCAGATGTAAAGGTCCAGCGGCAGAATCATCAGCACACCAAACAGCAATGGCCGCAGCAAGCGTCGCGACCGAGATAATAAGAACTCGCCGCCCGAACCGTTGGCGAGTGATCGCCAAGAATAAAACCCTGCCAAGAGCAAAAACAGGGGCATGATAAAGACTTCAATTGCCCAAAACAGCGAATCACACGCGGCGCTCCTCTGGTCCTGCGTTGCCCAAACCAAACCGGGCATTGGGTTGGTTAAATACGCAGCACAAGCATGCAGGTAAACCACCAACAAAGCCGCAAATGCGCGAACCGCGTCCGGCCCGATGTTACGCGCGGGAAGTGGCCGCAATGGTAGGATCGAAGCACTCATAACAGTGCAATAATTCAATCCAAACCGTCAAGGCAAGAGCGAACGCTTCGCTAATTTGTAGAACGGTTGTCCCCAACCGTTTGGGAACGCGCAAACTTTGTAGAACGACGCCCGTTACATATTGATCTCAAAACCCGAACGATTTTCACGGGCCAGGAATGTGCCCGCTTGTTCGTCGCCGACAATTTCTCGCCGTTGGGCGTCCCAGTTCAATTCACGATTGAGCCGCATCGCGATGTTGGACAAGTGACAAATCTCCAACATCCGATTGTGCGACCATACGTCGGAAATCGGTTGCTTGCGAGACCGCATCGCCTCGATGAAATTGGCCGTGTGGTTTTCGCTGACCGGACCACCGTAAACATCTTCGATCGCACCTTCAGGTAACGGATTGGCTGCGAGGTCCTCGACTGGCTTGCCGACGATCTTGCCGCGATTGACAAAGAATCGACCCTCGGTCCCTTCAAACAAAATGCCGTTGTCACCTTCGCTGGTGATCAACAACTCGACACCGTCGGGCATATCGACCTTGATATTGAACTTGGTAGCGACATTGTATTGATCGTGAACCAACGGTTGGCCATCTTCGTACTCGACTGGCAACGTAAACTTCAGCGGCGTCACTTTGCTTGGTCCGGTCTGAGTCGCACCCAGCGCCCAACAGGCGATGTCCACGTGATGCGCACCCCAATCGGTAAGCTTGCCGCCAGAGTACTCGTGCCAGTTTCGGAACGAGTAATGACAATTGCTATACAGCGGCACACCACCGCCGTAACCCTCGCGTGGTTCCGGTAGTGCTCGATAATCAACTTTCGCTGCCGGTCCCAACCAAGATTCCCAGTCGAGCCCAGCCGGAACCGTCGTCACCGGGATAACGGGCGAGGCTTCCATGGCGTCAATGCCGCAGGTCACTTTTTTGACCTTACCGATGCGTCCGTTTTTCACGATCGCGATCGCTTGCAAGAAACGACTGTCGCATTCGGTGCGCTGCATCGTGCCGACCTGGAACACGCGGCCGGTCTCCTTCACCACTTTTTCAATCAACTTGCCTTCGGCGATGGTCAACGTCAGCGGCTTCTCGCAATAGACGTCTTTGCCGGCATACATCGCTTCGACAGCGATCTTGGTGTGCCAATGGTCCGGCGTTGCGATCATGACCGCATCGATGTCTTTTCGATCAAGAACCTTGCGATAATCGCTGTAGGCGTCGGGCGCTTTACCTTGATGCTCCACGGCGTTGGCCACGTTTTCGGCAAGCACATTGGCATCGACATCGGCCAGCGCGGCGAAATCAGCAAACTTAAACGACTTGTTCGTGATCGTCTTGCCTTGGTTTCGCAATCCAATCGTGGCAAACACCGGTCGATCGTTGGGCGATTCCTGGCCGAAAACCCGAGCCGCCGAGCAATGGAAAGCGGACACGGTGCCAACCGCGGCGACGCCTTGGAGAAATCGACGCCGTGAGGTTTGTGGTAGCTTAGACATCGAGTGATATCCTGGTGGGTTAGGAGTTAATGAAACACAAAAGCTGATTATAGTTGAACGCCGGAGACGGTGCGACATGTTGGCCGACTAGGGACCGTTTACATCGCCGACGGGATCAGCGCTCATGCAGCGCGCGGATAAAAAAGTCTATCCGTCGTCGCGTTCCATACGAGCTGCCGCCCGCTCCATGCCCAGCACCCGGAAAAAGCAGTAACTCGAAATCCTTGTCGGCTTTGATAAGTGCATCAACCACCTGCAGCGTTGATGCGGGATCGACGTTGGTGTCGAGTTCGCCGACAGCCAACATCAACTTGCCGGTGATGCGATCGGCATTGATAACATTGGATTGCTCGGCGTAATGCGGCCCCACCGGCCAACCCATCCATAATTCGTTCCACCAGATTTTGTCCATACGATTGTCGTGACAACCGCAATCGGCGAACGCCGCTTTGTAAAAATCACCATGGGCGATTAAGGCACGCAGCGCATTCTGGCCACCGGCGGACCCTCCCCAAATGCCAACTCGCGATAAATCCATCTGCGGAATCTCCGCCTGTGCCGCTTTCATCCAAGCAATTCGGTCGGGAAACCCGGCGTCGCCAAGGTTCTTCCAGCACACGTCGTGGAACGCCTTACTGCGGTGCGACGTTCCCATTCCATCCATTTGCACGACGATGAATTGATCGCTGCCAATCCCATCGCCGGCGCGATGCAGATCGCGAAGTCGCAAGAACGATTTGGGAACATGTGCCGCGTGTGGCCCGGCGTAAATGTATTCAAGCACGGGATACGTTTTGTCTTTGTCGAATTCTTTGGGTCGAATAACGATGCCATAGATATCCGTTTCACCATCGCGCCCCTTGGCCACAAAACGTTGTGGCAGCGACCAACCGCTGTGCAGCAGTTCGCTGGCGTCGGCTGATTCCAACGACGCGATGACTGCGCCGCTCTGCAGCGACCGAATGACCGTTGACGGCGGCATGTCGACTCGGCTGCGGCGATCAACCAGGTAACGTTTCGTCGGCGAAAACTTCCACGCATGATCGCCATCGCCCGGCGTCAAATGCGTAGTCGATCCGTCATCGATCGAGACACGCAGCAAGTGCAAATGGTACGGGTCCTCGGACGGTTCGTAGCCACCGACGGCGACGAGCATGGTTCGCGTGGCTTCATCCAATTCGACGACTTCACGAACAACCCACGGGCCGCGCGTGATTTGCGAAATCGTTTCGCCAGTCGCCTGGTCGATGCGGTATAGATGGTTCCAACCGTCGCGCTCGCTCATCCAAATCAGCTCGCCGGTATCGTCAAGGAATCGCACGTAGTATTTCCCGGCATAGTCAATGAATGTCTTCGCACGTTCATCGACGATCCTGCGGGTCTCGCCCGCAGGCACGCTCATCTCGACGACGCTCAATCGTTGATGCCCGCGTTCGTTGTCGACAAACCGAATCGCGCGGCTGTCACCGCGCCACGACACGTCACCGATTGCAAACGGATTGGGGGCAAACGAATCGTCGACAACAAGCATTGACTTGGTTTCAATGTTCAAAACACAAAGTCGCGGACGATCGAGATCATCGCCCGGTTTGACGTAATCGAATTGCAAGAGCTTGGGTTGCAGCGAATCGTCCGGGGAGGAATCAACCAGCGTGACTTGGCGACGCGGCACGCGGGCAACGCGAAACACGGCCACGTGCGATCGATCCGGTGACCACCAAAATTGGCCGTCGTAGCCATTGCCCGCCGTGCCGTCAAAGGTCAACGCCGCAGGTTGTTCGACGTCCGGATAACGCAGCCATACGTTATGATCGCGAATAAGCGCGGTGGGTGAGTCCGCAGGTTCATCCGCTTTCGCTTGCCTGCGATCAAGCGATCGTTTCTCGGGAACTTTGGTTTGCGATGTGAGCGTGAAACGTTGCGGTCGCTCGCGCGTGCTCGACGTTGCGGCTAATGTTTTGCCGTTGCGATCTTTGAGTACCCAAACGTGGCCGACGAAGGTGTGTTGCTTGCGAGTTTCACCCGGCGCGATGACCCCGTACGCCTGATGCTTGGCGGCTGAGTCTACCCAAAAAAGTTGGACGTCTTTCTCGGTTTCGTTGACGAAATGTAAATCCGTGGATCGCGTTCCACGGTCCGAACGATCGACCAAGTTCAGTGCTTCCAATTCATCGAGCTGGTCCGGGTCATCCGTGGTCGGACGAGGCACTTCGTCGGGAAATTCACTGGGGTCCAATCGCCGGCCGGTTGCCATTTCAATCGCGACAATCTCGGACGGGGCATGATGACGTTCGGATTCGTACCAAGCGAAACGATCGTTGTCGCCGATCCAGTGGACATCAATGTTTTCGTTCAGCACTGGCCGTTGACCGCTATTCTCCTCGGCCGTAACGAGTCGGCCAAACAGACAAATAGCGATCAGACAAAACGCTTGGGACCATCGCATCATGTTGGTTCAATCGTTGGGACTGCGATCTCGGCAAGGATATCGGCAACCGTTTTCTCGGCAGTGATTTTGCGCAGTCGGCTTTCGGGGCGCACGATGATCCGGTGGTTCATCACTGGTGCAACAATCCGCTTGACGTCGTCGGGCATGACGTAGGTTCGTCCCTGGATCGCCGCGAACGCTTGGGCACAACGAAACAGCGCGATCGTCGCGCGCGGGCTGCCGCCCAATGCCAAGTCCTCGTGGTTGCGAGTTTCGTGAACCAGTTGCAACAGATAAGTGCGAATCCGTGGGTCAACGCGCACGCCGCGAATCGCTTCTTGTGCCGCGACCAACTCCGACGCCTCGGCGACGCTCGATAGCGAATCGATCGGATGAACGCGCTCGAGCATTGTCAACATTCGCATTTCTTCTTCCATCGTTGGATAGCCGAGCGTGAATCGCATCAAGAAGCGATCAAGCTGTGCTTCGGGCAATGGAAACGTGCCTTCGTGGTCAACGGGGTTTTGCGTTGCGATGACCAAGAACGGCGGTGGCAGTACATGCGTCGTGCCATCGACGGTAACGCGAGCTTCGGCCATCGCTTCGAGCAGCGACGCTTGAGTTCGCGGCGTGGCGCGATTGATTTCGTCGGCCAACAGGATTTGTGTAAACACCGGCCCGGGGCGAAACTCGAACTCACTGGTTTTTTGGTTGAAGATCGAAGTGCCCGTCACATCGCTGGGCAACAGGTCCGGCGTACATTGGACGCGTTTGAAATGGCAGCCGACGCTTTTGGCGAGTGCCCGCGCGAGCATTGTTTTGGCCACCCCGGGAACGTCTTCCAAAAGAATATGTCCGCCTGACAACCAAGCAACCAGCGACAAGACGAGCTGTTTTCGCTTGCCAACAATCGCCCGTTCGACATTGCCGATGATCCGTTTTGCCAAGTCGCTGACTGCGGCGACGTCGCCCGCCGATGCCGGTGCGAGGGGCGGAATTGGCAGGCCCGCAGAAGCCGGCGGCGCGGCAGGTTTGGTACGATTGGCTGGCGGAATCGAATTTGACATTGAAAATTGTGCGACACGGCGACAAAAGGCGAGGTAAGGTAGACGATTGGCCCCGCAGTTGCTGAACTTGTGATTGTAGCCCGAATGCCTGTCAAGCGTGCAGTGACCTCCATGGTGATACCCCGACTGTTGATAACCGACGACGATCACGCGCTGTGCCGCACGATCGCCGATGCATTTCGTTGTTTTGGTCTCGACATCTGGACCGCTGGCGACGGCGATGAAGCAATTTCGGTGATCGACTCGGGCTCGGTCCATTTGGTGATCGTCGATGTCCACATGCCCAGGGTCAGCGGCTTGGAAGTGATGCGTCACGTCCGGCTCCATGATTCGGCGTTGCCGTGTATCCTGATGTCAGCGGCGCTGGACGACGAGATCCAACGCGAAGCCGAACAATTGCGAGCGTATCGGGTGCTCAGTAAGCCGCTTCGATTGACCACGCTGCGCGACACAGTGATTCAAGGACTCGGTGATGTCTACGGTTGGAAAGCTGGCTGAAGTCGCAAAGCAAGGTGATCGCCCAAGCTCGGATTCACCGCGCTCCTATCGCGACAAAAAGCGCGTTGCGTTGATCATCGAATCGTCATCCGTTTATGGTCGCGAATTGCTTTCCGGGATCGTCCGCTTTCGCACGACAAATCTTGACTGGATGGTGTTTCTCGAGCAACGCGATTTGACGGCCGGTCCGCCGAGTTGGTTGGAGTCGTGGCGCGGCGATGGCATCATCTCGCGCGCCACAAATCGAACTCTCGCCCAAGCCGTCGCATCGACTGGCGTGCCGTTGGTCGAGTTGACGGACCGCAGTGTTGATCTTGGGTTCACCTATGTGTGGTCAAACGATGGCGCGATCGGCCAACTCGCCGCCGAACATTTGCTGGAACGCGGCTTCCAACAATTTGCCTTCTGTGGGTTTCGATCCGAAGCCTGGTCCGAGCGGCGCGAACAAGCTTTCGGGGACGCAATCGCCAGCGCCGGATTCAAGCTGCAGCCTGCGTTTCATTCAGTGTGGTACGGGTCGGAGGCGCGATCGTGGGAGCAGGAACAAACCGAACTAGCTGAGTGGTTGCGGCAGATGCCCAGGCCGATCGGCATCATGGCCTGCAACGATGTTCGTGGCCAACATATCATCGAAGCTTGCGCGCGCGCCGAATTGATGGTGCCCGAAGAAGTTGCCGTGATCGGAGTTGATAATGATCGATTGCTGTGCCAATTGTGCGACCCGCCGCTGTCCAGCGTCATTCCCAATGCCGAGCTGATCGGTTACCGCGCCGCTGAATTACTCGCGCGGCAAATGGACAACGACGTGGTCGGTCCGCGCCAACACTTGATTGATCCGATGGGCGTCGCAACACGTCAATCGACTGATACGGTCGCGATTGATGACGCTGATGTTGCGGCGGCGCTAAGTTTCATCCGCGATCGTGCTTGTTTGGGTATTTCGGTTGACGATGTGACGGCTCACGTCGGCACGTCACGCAGCACGCTGGAACGCAAGCTGCGCAAATTCGTCAATCGATCGCCACAAGAAGAAATTCGCAACGTCCAACTTCGCCGCGTCCGCGAATTGTTGACGAACACCGATCTACCGACCGACCGAATCGCGATCGTCTGTGGGTTTGTTCATCCCGAATATCTGCATGTTGTGTTTCGCCGCGAGATGAAAATGACACCCGGCGAATTTCGCCGCAGTGCCAAAACTTAATCGGCGGGCGCTTCGAGCCGCACCAGCAGATAATTCTCGACCTTGTCCTCGCCAAAATGGACCAACAACGGTGCTTGATCTTTCGTCAAGTTGTAGAGCCCGGTTTCACAAACTACATCTTGCGATTCACCGATGCGAAACGCAACTCGCTGGGTATTGCGATCAACGCGACCCTCGATCGCCTTCGCTTCGTTCGTCGTCGTATTGAGCAACGTGCCGCTGAGGATGCCTTGCTTATTGACGGCAAGCTGCATCACGCGGGTTGGGTCAACATCCTTTTCGTCGGTCGCAACACCGAACGTACCCAATGCCATCCAGTCCTCATCCTTTGTTTCCGTATCCTGCGGTGGCGGAGCCGTTGCCAAAACAGCCGCAGATTCGGCGAACTCGTCGGCCGTAGCAACGGGTTGTTGGTTGATGTAAACCGTGTCGTTGTTGTAGTAGATGTTGCCTCCCTGGCCATAGTCGTAATAGACCGGCTCAGTCCAAACCGTTGCCGGTGCATTCCAGGTGAACCAATTCGTCAGGCCAACAAAGGTCGGCACCGTCCACCAATAATTCCAAGGGTGGCGGTGGTATCCATATCCATAATGCCACGCGCCCCAACCATGCGGATGCGAATTCCACCAATTCGGTCGAAACCAATTATTGTCGTGGTAGTCCCAATGATGACGCACATTGTTGCCCCAGCCATTCCAATAATCACGACGCCCTGGATTATTGTCCAACCAACCATGCACGCCACCGATCTGGGTCTGCATTCGGTTCTCGATTGATGTCAATTGATTGTTATCAATGTTGGCCCAGGCGGGACGTTTGTTGATTACCGAATTTCCAATGTTGACGTTGCCAATATCGATCGGGCGATTGGAGACCCCAGGACGATACGAGGAACCAGGTCGATTGGTAAGATCAGGTCGATTGGTAAGATCAGGTCGGTTCGGAGTGCTGGGAAGCTTACCGATCGTGGGGCGATCGCCGCTGCCAGGACGATTCGCCAGACCTGGCCGATTGTTACCGCCGGGCCGATTGTCAACGCCGGGCCGAATGTCACCGCCGGGACGTGTCGATGGCTTTAGCGGTTGATCAAGGCCAAGAAAATCACCGAGATCACCGGCGTTGGGGCCGCCTGGACGACCAGGCCGATTGCCGCCGCCGATGTTACCAAAATCAGGCCGTGAGCCCGACCCGCCACCAAGTGATGGGCGGTTGCCAATATTGGGAAAGCTTGGCCTCGCCGACGGTAGGTTCGGCTTGGACCCGGCGAAACCAGGCCGCGTCGCTGGCAGGCTGGGCCG
>JBGSVE010000050.1:0-44372 GCA_041753075.1 Pirellulaceae bacterium | reverse complement strand
TCTACCGCAACCGTTTCGTGAACTTGACCGCCAGTGATTACAAACGCCAGTGGATGCCCGACGCCGTCCACTAATAAGTGAATTTTTGTGGAAAAGCCACCGCGGGAGCGGCCTATAGCGTGATCAGTTGGTTCGTCGGGGTTACTTTTTTTCCACCGCCTGCGGCGCAGCGGTGGGCGCGAGTAACGGTTCCATTAATACACCAAAGATCATTATCAATCTCTTCGCCGTCGATATGGGCGGTGCGAAGTCGGCCAAGGATTGCATCAAGCGTTCCGTCACCATTCCACTTGTCATAAAGGCCGTAAATCGTTCTCCATTTACCATACTCCTCAGGAAGGTCACGCCACGGCGAGCCGGTGCGAAGTATCCAAAGAATTGCATTGAATACCAAGCGACAAACGGTAGGTGGTCTCCCTGTTGCCTTGGGCGAAGGAAACAAATCTTGGATGCATTCCCACTGCGTGTCGGTTAGCTTGTGTGGTGCCATTGTTACCTCCGTGATTGGCGAAAGCGGAATGATCGCAAATAACGCAATCTGAGCCAATAGCAGTTTTCAAACAGAGCCTAGTCATTGCTAACGGTTCAACGTCGATGGTTCTCAGTCCGCGTCGACACTTCCTAGCGATTGCCAGATGTCGAAGTCGACGCTCGTTGACATGAAGTCCGTCGAGCCATCCAGACGCGTCAGATTGAAGCCACCGGAGTGGTGCGACGAAGGCGCTACTGCTCCGATTGTCTCCTTCCCAACCGGAAAACTGAGGCCATCGGTTTCACCAACGCTGGGGATCATTTCTCCAGGGCCAAAGACATGATTGTAGGTCGTAAAATTGAGTCCCGAAGAATGCCAGGAGTGGCCTGAGCGAAGGTAGAAAACCGGCGGTACGGCCGTTCCAATGGATTGTGCGATCGACCGCAACACGTCGCTGGTAATATCTTCTGGGGCGAGCAATTGATCAACGCCTGTGGGGACCACATTGGCCTGCCGATCGTAATCGCCTCCACCGCTCGCTTTGCGCCTTTCGGCGAACGCCGCTGTGTTTGACAACCCACCGTCAACCCTGGAAAACTTGATTGGCCACACGCGAAACGGCCCGTTTGCGTGAATCTTGCCGTTGAAGTCATCGATCGGCAGGGAGCCGGTGTTAAAGCGATAGTTGATTCCCAAATCAATTGGGTCCGACGGACACAAAAAAATCTCCACACGGGTCATCAGCACCGGAGCCACACTTGGCAGATTCGGCCCTTCAACCTGCGGTCCCTCAAAGTCGCTGGCCCGCTTTGACAACTCCGTCAACTCGATATATGGCATGATCCGATACATCCCCGAAGCATCAATTTGTGAACCCGTTACATTGGTCAGCAAACCTAATGCCGATGGCAAATAACCATGATCCTTTTCAAAGAGTTGTACGGCCAACATCATTTGCCGTAGGTGGTTTGTACAGGACAGCCGACGCGACGATTCTCGAGCGCGCTGAATGCCGACGGTGAGAACCGAGACAAGGACGCCGATGATGCCGACCACCGTGACGATTTCGATGACTGTAAACGCATCTCGTCGCTGCCGAACTCTTGGGGCGACCGCACGCCGTCGTTGAAGCTCAGTCATACGCATAAAACACCTTCACCTTCGCTGGCGGCTTTGTATCGTCGAAATGAAACTCATAAACAACTGTCGAATGCGGTTCTCCATCGTCAACGTCAATCGTGACGGAAATGGATTGTCCGTTGCTCTGCTCTCGCATGTCGTGGAACTTCACATTCGTTTTCGGCAAGCCAGCATCGTTGGTCTGCGAAACGGATGAAAGTTCAATGCGCTGATCCTCGGTTGATATGAGCGTGAAACGGATGTGACGTTCAGCCGAAGTCGGGCGGCGAAAAAAAGTCTTGGAACTCGGTCTGACGACCACTGGCGGCGCTTTACGCGTCATCAGGATCGGCACTACGAGCGGTGGTAGTTCCCGATACTGAGATTTGAAGAAGAATTCGATCTGCGGACTGCGAGGCGGAGTCCAATCGACGGGCATTGAAACGATGAGCTTGGCTTTACTGCCGTCAATCGTCACTCGAATGGAATCGTTGGTCGCGCCTGTTCGAAGAAGCTCCAGCGTCTCGCCGGCTTGCGGATCTCGCAGCCGAAAGCTGACATCCAACTCTCGTGTTTCGCCATCGCTTAACTGTGCGAAATGGAGACTGGTTGGCGTCCATTCAACGGGATGCTATATATCGTATTGAATCGTCCCCCGTAACTCCTTGACCACACCGTCATTCAGTCGGTATGCGACTGTCAAATGTGCTGAAATGGGATGCGCCGCAGCAGGCCGATTGGTCGTTTCTGGCGTTACGGTGAAATGAACCGTGCCGCTTTCACCTTTTCGCAGTTCCTTGAATCCAGTGTTGATTTTTACGCAGCCGCAGGAGACTCTCATCGCCGTGACGCTCAAATCCTGGTCCGTCGTATTCTTCAGTTCGAATGCACCACGAAGCTCCTGATCGGTTCCGATCAAGAATGTGCCAACGTTCAAATGGTCTTTTGCAAACTGGACTTTGTTGTCCGCAGCCGCCGCTTGGGTAAGGGGCAGCAGCAGCAGATTCAACAGGCAGCAGAACCAAGGCGTGTTCATTCGTGATTTCATCATGGGTCTCATTTTTTCTTGCGAAGCACCGCGACTCCGAACAGGCCCAGACCGCAAACACCAAACGCCAGCAAGCCCGCAATCAGGTAACGCGACAAACTGCGGTTCAGTTTTTCCGATGGCACCAGTTCCTCGGTCGAGACCAATAACGCGTCCCCGGCCCACTGTTGCTCAAAGGTGCCATGTTGCATGCGTGATTTCTTCAACCCATTGATGACCGTGTAAGTTCCTTGGTCGGCCTCGGCAATCACGACAAAATGTTCTCGCGGCAGCCAGGCAATGCAGGCGAAACGATTGAAGCTCTTGCGGGCCACCAATTCCTTGGCATTGGTCTGCACAAGCATGGTTTTAAAACCAACCGCCTGGGTCGCGGTTTGCAGTTGCGCCATCGAGTAACCGTTATTTGCCCGCTTACCAAGCGCAGCTCGCAAGTCGTCGTAGGGTATCTCCTGATCCAACGCCACCGACGCCACATAAAGGCAATCCAGGCCACAATTCAAATCGTCTTCGGCAAATGCCAGTCCGGCGGATAGCAATGTCACCAAGAAACCGATGGTGGCCGCCGGGTAAACATGGTGAATAACGATCGACTGGATTCGCGAATTCATGGTGCTGGAGCAGAAAAACCCTGCTTTTTGGCCTCTAAACCGAGATTCTTAAGTTTCGCAATCTTCGCCAGCGAAGCGTCACCGGGTCGTTCTCCCTGGATGCGATCGTTTACATACGTCGTGACGGAAAAAGTATTGTCGCTACCCAGCGTCGCTTCACTAAAAAATCGCTCAGCAATCGGACGGTTGATTTCGATGTCGCTGATCTCGAGCTGAAACATCACGTTCATGTTGGTGGCATCTTTGCTGCCCTGCTGCTGCGTTAGCTTTTTGAGAAACCAGTGATCCCCCACGCGTTGCCACTCATAATCGGCTTGATAGGATGTGTAATCCGGCTTGCGATTGACAACCGATAGGACCAAGCCGTCGGCGGCTAGATCAAACTCGAAAGCTACGTATCCACCGCTTGGAGTACTTAGCTTTAGCGTCGCCTCGTCAGCCGTTTTGATCAACTCTGCAGTGCGATTTTTGTATTGATACGATTCATCAGCGGTAATCAGGTCGCGCAGTGAGAATTGAAAGTCGTAACGCAACCAATCGACTGGCAAGATTTGCAGGCATTCCTCCAGTGCCTTCCGTGTTCCGAAGCTGCGCACGACTTTCAAACGATTCTTGTTTACGCGAACGGTTAAGCTCTTCGTGACTAGAATTGATTCATCGCGACAGGACTCATTCCCGGCGCGACACATCTTGACGTCGTACCGAAGGCGGTCACCATCCCAACAAACTTGGCCGTCCGCCGTTTCTTCGATGCCGGCTTTGATGCGCCGCGACGCAAATCGAAAGCTGCCTGAAGAGAGGGACTCAATTACCGTATGCTGTGATGCCACTAGCGCCTTGAGCCAGTTGGTTTCGTCAGTCGTAAGCGATTGTCCCCATGCGGATCGCGACGAAGCACCAAGCAGCGAAATCGACATCAGGAGCAAAATGCGAACGATAAAAGACATGTGACCTCCGACTTAACCCGTCTCAAATGCCAAAATTAATCGTCGCAATCTTCTGGGACTTCGATGGGATGGTTGGCGTCAATTATACAGCGACTAAGCTCTCAATCATAAACGCATTCAGTGTTGTATGCACATGCGACGGAATCGCCCACATCGACGCAGTCCGGAACACCGTTGAGATCCGGTTGGCAGCGGTCACGGTTGTCGACAGCGACTAGGTAATAACCCACTGCTACTCCCTCAACGCAAGACGATGGTGAGTAACTCGAACAATGTTGTTCCGTGCCATTGCATAAGTCTTCAAACTGGCAAGTCTCCAGCGTGCCTCCGAACTGCAATTCAGCACCACGTTGAGCCAGCACGGTTTCACGCACAGTCGGCCGTGAAACCAATGTCGTGGCTGTAAAACAGGCTATCCACGCCGCGCAAGCACTCAAATACCGTAACCTTCGATTAGCTCCACCAGAAACGAGATAAGCGACCGAGTGGCAACTCCGAACCTCGCAGTCCGCCAACGACCGCATGGCGTATCGGAACGCCCTGATTTGCAGGAGTCAATTCTTTTCCCAAAGTTTTTTCCAAATGTTCGATCAGAGCTATACTCCGCTCGCAGTGGGACTTCAGTTGGTGCTGGGACTTCAGTGGTCCATCAGACTTTGTAGTGGATTTGCCTAGGAACCCGGATTTTGGAGGCATGGCTCCCGTGTCCAAAAGTCGTCGCGATGGAAGATTCGAGAAAGTCGCCGGCGGGTATCCCGCCTGCGACCGACGAGCACCTTTGGCGCACGGTCGACCGGGCTATTGCTTCCAAAGTTGCGTCCCCGCAGAGCTTCAGTCCGCTTCACACGGCACGTCAATGGTCCGGCACAGGATCGTCCTTCAGTCACTTTGGACACGGGAGCCATCCCTCAAAAAATCCAACTGCACATCCTGCCTATCCACGATAAACCCGGATGGACCACTTCAGTTGGTGCCATCCTTTTTCGTCGATCCACTTTTCGTCGATCCACTTTTCGTTGATCCACTTTTCGTCGAGCGCGGTCAAATCGGCGTTGCTGCTGTTTCCATCTTTACGCATGGAAGCGATCATTGACGACAGCGATGAACACTTACGAGCGGGCCAGCCGCTGACTCTCATTGGTGGGAACCAATAGCCCACCGTGTGAAATGGAATGGGTCCAGGTAATCTATTGACCCCGCCTGCTCCACCCACCGAGAACCCGATGACGCCATTTGATTTGCAACTGCCCACGCGGATTGTCTTCGACCACGGTGCGATTCGTCGTTTGGGAGATCTCGCCGCCTCGTTTCAAGCTCGCCGCGTGTTAGTCGTATCGGACCAGGGTGTCGTTGATGCGGGGCACTTTGGAAAAGGAGTCGAGAGTCTTCGCGGTGCGGGACTCGAAGTTGCGTCGTTTCATCAATTCGCCGAGAACCCGACGACGGCGATGGTCGACTTGGGTGTCGCAGCGGCGCGCGATTTCAAACCTGATTTGCTGGTTGGCCTCGGCGGCGGCAGCAGTCTGGATTGTTGCAAAGGGATCAACTTTGTTTATTCGTGCGGCGGCACGATGCACGACTATCACGGCGTCGGCAAGGCGACCTGTGATCTGTTGCCGATGATTGCGGTTCCCACAACCGCTGGAACAGGCAGCGAAACGCAATCTTTCGCGCTCATCAGCGATGCGCAAACGCATGTGAAGATGGCCTGTGGCGACAAGCGAGCCGCGTGCAAGATCGCGCTACTCGACCCCGAGTTGACCGTGACGCAGCCGCCGCGGGTCACGGCACTAACTGGCATCGATGCGCTCTCGCACGCGATCGAAACCTATGTCACGCGCCGCCGCAGCCCATTGTCCACAACCTTCAGCCGGCAAGCATTTGCGTGGCTGGCGACCGGGTTTCCGATTGTTTTGCAAGATCCGACAAACATCGAGGCGCGAGCTAAAATGCAGCTTGGCGCCTGCTTCGCCGGCATTGCGATCGAAGCTTCAATGTTGGGCGCGGCACATGCAACCGCCAATCCGTTGACGGCACGCCACGACGTGACGCACGGCCAAGCCGTCGGCATGATGCTGCCCGCAGTGATTCGCATGAACGGCCAACAACATCCTTCGTGGTACGCCGAACTATTGAGCGAAATTGAGCCGATCACCGACGTGGCCAACGCTCCCAACCGATTGGCCGAAGTCATCGAATCATTTCTGGAAATTGCCGGATTGGCGAGGTCGCTCGATGAGCTCAGCATTTCCACGGAACAGCTTTTGGAATTGGCCGACGACGCGCTGCGTCAGTGGACCGGCACGTTCAATCCGATTCCGCTGGATCGCGACCGCGTGATGTCGTTGTATCAAGAAGTTCGTCAGTCATAATCTCCGCTGCAGCGGGTTGTGAATCGATCACTTGATTGCGATCCTCGCGCGACAACGGCTGCAGTCCGTAATTCGACAATCGATCGAGTTCGCGGTACCGGATATGAACGATTTCGACAAATTGATCAAAAACTCGATCCGATGCGTCCTTGACGATTCTCCTGCTTAATCGCGATAGCCGCCGATCCCTCGCCACAGCATTCTCGGGCTCGTCAGGCGGATTCAGCAAATGAACGATCAAACCGTTGCGCTCGACCAACATCGATTCCAGCAATTTTGGCAAGCGCTCGTCGGCGGAAATGCGAACGTGATCGAATTCATGCAACGTCAATCGCTGGTCGAACAGTTCGCTGCCGATCATTTCCTGGGGCAATGAAATGACGTGTTCGCGTTGGAGGCTGACCTGGTCATATTGAACTTTGATTTCCAGCATCGGCGATCCATCGCGCTGAATTTGCTTCCAGCGAGAATGCGTTTTGTAGGAATAGCGAAATTCGAACTGCGTTTCGCCAGCGAATTTTCGGTGAAGAATTTCCGGATCGTAGAATGTGAATTTCACGTTTCCCCGGTTGATTAACTTCGCGATTTCGGCGTTCGGTTCGGGCAATTCGATCGGGTCAACGTTGGCATCGGTGGCATTTGTCGTCGGTGCGGTGTCGGCAGCGAATGCAAAACTTGAGTACGCCAAAGCCGCAATCCATACAAACCGGCTGCCGATCTGAATTACAATGCAGCACCGCTTCAAAAGTCTCACCCTCCACTTATCCGAATCAATCATGTGCAAACGATTTTCGCGCCTTGAGCTAACACGCATCCGACTCGCATTGTGCCTAAAGTTTGCCGTCGCGGCGACCCTGGTCCTGGGCTCCTGTGCAGTACCAACTTACGCACAAGAAGCCGCTCCCGACGCACCCTCGACGGAGACATCCACCGAATCGCCAAGCGATCAAGCCGCCGCCGAGAAACCGCCAGCGGTCGAGCCCACCGAGCCGTCACCGGCCATTGGCGACAAACCAGAGAAAGCCAAAAAGAAGGCAGCCGAAGCGAAGCCAGCGGTTGACCCGGAACCGAAAAAGTTACCCAAGCTTGGCTCCGCAACGGGGCCGATGTTGCCGGGTCAACCTTGGCGAGTTCATGACCTGCGTCGCCCGCGGCCGGGGATGATCGTGCCGGGAGAATTGACCACCTATGACAAGCCCGGTACCGCGCCAAGTGACGCCGTCGTCTTATTCGATGGCACAGACTTGTCGAATTGGTGCCATGTCAGCAAAGAAGATCCGAACCTGTTGCTCGCAGCGCAATGGAAAGTGGCAGACGGGTACTTCGAGGTATCGCCCAAAACCGGCCCGCTGCAAACGATCGATAGTTTCGGTTCGTGCCAATTGCACATCGAATGGCAAACGCCTGCTGAAGTCAAAGGAGACAGCCAAGGACGCGGCAACAGCGGCGTATTTTTCATGGAGGAGTTCGAGGTTCAAGTGCTCGACTCGTATGACAATCGAACCTACGCCGATGGTCAAGCCGGTGCGCTGTATGGCCAGTATCCGCCGCTGGTCAATGCCAGCCGCAAGCCTGGGCAGTGGCAGGTGTACGACATCATCTTTATCGCACCCAAATTCTCGCTCGAAGGCAAACTCGAGAAGCCAGCACTCGTGACCGTAATCCACAACGGCGTGTTGCTGCACCACGCGCGAGAATATTACGGACCGACCGGTGGCGGTGTCGTGCCGAAATACAATTCGTTGACACCGGCCGCACCGATCGCGCTGCAAGACCATGGCAATCCGGTGCGCTACCGGAACGTCTGGATACGCGGGATCACCGAGTAGCGGTGTTCTGAGGGCTTGATCGGTTTGGTAGACTACAGCGGTTGATCATCATTCGCGCCGTCCTCCTACCGCAGTAGCCCGCCCATGTCACGCGCCTTTGCGTTCTTGCCATTTGTTTTGTTGACCGTTGCAGCTTGGGGCAATTACGGCCCACTGATGCACCATGGCAATCTCGCGATGGGCGATGCCTTGCGGCCGTTTATCGGTGTTGGTTTCGCCTACTTTATCATTGCGGTCATTGTTCCGATTTTGCTGTTGAAGCTCAACGGTGAAAAAGGCCAGTGGTCGCGCGAGGGCATTATTCTCAGTCTCATTGCCGGCGCTGTCGGTGCCTTTGGCGCTCTGGGCGTCATTGTGGCGTTCAGTGCTGGAGCGAAGCCGGTCTATGTGATGCCGCTGGTCTTCGGCGGTGCTCCGGTGATCAACACGTTGGTCACGATGTCGATGGGCAAGAGTTTTGAACCGATTCGCCCGATCTTTTTTGTCGGCATATTGATGGCTGCGTTGGGTGGAGCGGGCGTCTTGTTTTTTCGACCTGCGGCTTCGCCACCTAAACCCGCAACGGCTGCGTCCGATGTCGTGGCAACTCCGCCAGCGCCAGCGCCGCTGAATTTTCCGCTAGTGATCACGGCAGTCGTGGGTGCCGTGTTGTCGTGGGGCTCTTATGGTCCCGTGTTGCACAAAGGCCAAATGAAAATGGGCGGCAGCCGCTTGCGCCCATTCCTATGCGTCGGCATCGCATACTTTGTGATCGCGGTGGCGTTGCCACTGATTTTGCTTGCGGTGCTGAAGACCAACGGCACCTGGAATACAAACGGCGTGATCTGGAGCTTGGCTGGGGGTGCGGCCGGCGCGATCGGTGCGCTGGGGATCATCTACGCGTTTAACTTTGGTGGCAAACCGATCTTTGTGATGCCGCTGATCTTCGGCTTGGCTCCGGTGATGAACACGATCACCACGCTCACCGAGAACAACAGTTGGGGACGTATTGATTTGACGTTTGTGGCGTCGTTGTTGGTGACAATCCTGGGGGCCGTGACGGTCCTCGTAACTGCCCCCAAGCCCGCCACAAAACCGGCGGTCTCGCCTGCCGATGCTGCCCAAGCCGACACCGCGAAACTGGCGTCAACTTAGTCTTCGTCAAGATCGGGTTGTATCTAGTCTCTCAATTTTCGCCACCTTCTTCAGATATTGACCATATTCGTTTTTCATCGTGTTGGCCAGAAGCGTTAATTGGGCGACGTCGATGAAGCCCATTCGATAGGCGACTTCTTCGGGACAACCGATTTTCAAACCTTGACGCTTTTCAATTGCGGCGACAAAGTTGCCGGCATCGAGCAACGAATCTCGCGTACCCGTATCGAGCCAGGCGAATCCACGCGAGAATGTTTCGACGCTGAGCTCGCCCCTTTCAAAATACGCTTGATTGACGTCCGTGATCTCGAGCTCGCCACGCGGTGACGGCTTCAATTTGGCAGCGATATCAACGACTTGATTATCGTAAAAGTATAAACCAGGAATGGCAAAGTTTGATTTAGGTTTAGTCGGCTTTTCTTCGAGCGAAACGACGCGACCAGCGCTATCAAACTCGACGATCCCGTAACGCTCCGGGTCGCTGACTTCGTAACCGAAAATCGTCGCTCCGGTGGATTGATTGGCGACTCGACGGAGCAGATGACTGAATCCTTGGCCGTAGAAAATGTTATCGCCCAAGACCAACGCCGCAGAGTCATCTCCGACAAAATCGCGGCCGATGATGAACGCTTGAGCCAGACCCTCGGGCTTGGCCTGCGCGGCATAGCGAATTTTCAGGCCCCAATCCGAACCATCACCGAAGAGACGCTCGAATCCAGGCAGATCCGTGGGTGTCGAGATTAGCAGGATGTCTTGAATACCCGCCAGCATCAGCGTCGTTAGCGGGTAGTAGACCATCGGCTTGTCGTAAATCGGCAACAACTGCTTGCTGACGGCGCGAGTGATCGGATGCAAGCGCGAGCCGGAGCCGCCGGCGAGGACAATGCCTTTTCTCATAAGGGAGTCTCTGGACGCCAATTTTCGAGCGAGGTGCGGAGCGAATCAATGATTGGCGTCAGGTGCAGGCCAGCGGTGATCGCCTTGCTGCTGTCCATGACACAGTTCGACCTGGGTGTCTTGGCGGCCAGTTTCATGAATTCTGGTTCACTCTCAAAGAAGCGGAACTGTTTATCAATAATCCCCGCTTCGTGAATCAACCTGACAACGTCGGACGCAAACACACTGCCTGGGTTGGTAAGATTATAGATACCGAACGGCAATCGTTTTTCGAAGCAATCGAGCGCGGCGGCGGCAACTTCGGTCAAATTCGAGAGACTGTTTTCGGCTTCGAGCAGGGTGTCGTAGCGCATCAATTTGCTGAGATAGTTTCGCGGCGAATCGATGTTTGAGAAGGGGATACGTAGTCGCCAAATGTAAACCTGGGGCGCTGCGACGAGCACTTCCTCACCCAATGCCTTGGAGCCGGAGTAGAAGCTGCAATTGTTGTGGCGAAACGAAAAATTCGGCGCATCGAGTTCATTAAAACCGCCGCCATCAGCCCGCCGACCGGTGTAGATGCAGCCTGACGAAACATGCCCCCAAGGCAAACTTAACCGCTGGCAAACGTCCGCAATGACACCCGGCAAGACGGCATTGCCGGCCAAACAGTTGGCTTTATCCAGCTCGCAGGCATCGACGTTCGGCTTGCCCGTGTAGCCAGCGCAATTGACCAGAAAATCGGGCCCGGCTTGTTCGACGTGTCGCAGCAACTCGTCTGACGAATAAAGATCGCAATCCGATCGACCGACGGTGACAAGCTGATCACCGCGAGCCTGAATTAAACGCGCAAATTCGCAGCCGACGTAGCCTGACGCACCGACCAGTAGAAATTTCATGTTGTGATGCTACACGCCTTTTTTGACTGACGACTTGGCACCGCTGGCGATGGCCGTCGTGCCAAACACGATTAAATCGGTCGCAGCCTTGGCCAGCTTGGTGATTTCGTCAACGATCGAGCCGTTGACCCAGGCCTGTTTGGTTTGCGGCTGTTGGATAATCAAACTCTTCAACCTCAAGTATTCAACCAACGCATGGTTGCGATGTTCAGAATAGCCCAGTGGCATCGTCTTTAGTTTGTCATCTGCGGAAATGTCATAGCCCGATTTCTGCAACTTCTTGACGATCTTGGTGAAGCCCGCCGGATCTTCAAGCATTCGATCGCGCATCTTGTTCACCTCTTTCGTGCCTAGCTGGTAAAAGCCCGAAGCAATGAAACCTCCGTCTTTGGCAAGATGCACATACACCAACGCCCCGTCGACATCCTTGGTTCCCGTTTCGGTCAGCAAGCCACCAATGTGCGTCTTGTACGGATTCTTGTCTTTCGAAAAACGCACGTCGCGGTGCAGCCGAAACACGGTCTGCTTGCCACCGGATAACGAAAAAAAGTGCTTCTTCATTTTTGCGGTCGCCGTTTCCAACAACTCCACAAACGGTTCCTGCAAATGGGTTCGGATGTCGTCGCGATGCGCGTCAAACCACTCTTTGCGGTTGTTCAATTCGAGCTCGCCGAGCAACTTGAATGACTCGGCGGAAAAACGCAATTTGGTCATCAACGGTCTCTTGGTTGGATGGCTAGGCTTCGCAGTTTGATTTTCGGGTTGAGGCGATTGTAGAACGGTTGTCCCCAACCGGTTGGGCGTTCCCGAACGGTTGGGGACAACCGTTCTACAATTTTGGTCGCCCAATTCCCGGTCCTGAGACTGACCTTTCCTATTTTGGGGGGGCACGTCATGATGTTCCCCTGGCGGCGTCGAAACGTCGCAGGCATTTGAACGGGTACGAAAGTAGACTCGTAGACGTTAAACTGATGCAACTTCTTCAAGGATGACACCCCCGCCCAGGCCAGTTGGATGCCAAGGTTGATCGATCGTGATCCCATTTGTCTTCGCTCTTATTGTTCAGCGCAATTCCTTGCGGTGACCATGGCGTTGTTGGCTGCGCTTGTCACCGGCTGCGGCGACCCCATCGAAGTGCGAACATACACGATTTCGGGCGAGGTTCCCGAGGTTTTGCGGACTTCGGACCGTATGCTTGGTGCGATAATTCCCCATGACAAGGCCGCCTGGTTCGTCAAAGCCGTCGGCCCCGTTGACGCCGTAAAACTTGCGGAAAAAGAAGTCCGCGAGTTTGTCGACCAGTTGACGTTTACCGGTGGCGAGCCCGATTTGACGACGATCCCCGCAGGTTGGAATCGCGGCGGCAAGAAACCAATGCGAACGGCAACGCTGTTGATCGACACGCCCGAGGCCCAGCTTGATGTTTCGATCAGCCAATTGCCACTGGCGGGCGATTGGGACGAGCAGGTCGCGATGAATGTCAATCGTTGGCGCGACCAATTAAAACTGCCGCCGTCGGAGGAGAGGTGGGCCGGTGGTCTGCCGTTGGGCCGAGATTCAATGCCTGGTCTGCCCGCGATTTGGGTTGATCTGGTTGGCGACATGGGCACCGGGCCGGCGCGAATGCCCACGTTTTCCGACAACGTTCCACCGATGTCGCAACTTGCCTCCGAACCAACGGTACCCGCTCCGACCGTGGCGTCCGCGGCCAGTG
Organism: Pirellulaceae bacterium; assembly: GCA_041753075.1. Lineage (GTDB taxonomy): Bacteria > Planctomycetota > Planctomycetia > Pirellulales > Pirellulaceae > UBA6163. The sequence goes on along the minus strand of JBGSVE010000050.1, from coordinate 31,354 downwards.
AACCCAACGAGTCGGGGCTGAAATACGATACGCCCGCAGGTTGGCGGCCAGGTAAAATGAGCATGATGCGTTTGGCGGCGTTCACGATCGGCGACGGCGACGACAATTCCGAATTGACGGTGATCCAAGCGGGCGGCGATTTGCGCGGCAACGTGGCGCGGTGGCTTGGCCAAGTTCGCGGCGACACACCGCCCGGCGATGTCGTCGATTCGGCGATGGCAGCCGCCGAAAAGATTACCGTTAGTGGTCGTGAGGCGACGCGGTATTACCTCAGTGGCGATGATCCGGCGGCGGCCCAAGCAATTGACGCGACGATCGTGCCGATGGCCGATGGCATGAGCATGTTTATTAAGGCGACCGGCAATCCCGAGACATTGCGTCAGCAGCGCGAGCAGATCGGCGAGTTTATCCAATCACTAGCGATCCCCAGTTCATAAGAGACCGATCCATCATGGCTTCGATCACATCACCGGCGACACTTGCGTCGCAATCCGATACCGCCGCGTTTGATCTGGGCGGTGGTCTGTGGCAAGTGATGAAATGGATCGGCTCGCTGAAGTTGACCGTGGGCTTGTTTGCGTGTTCGTTGTTGTTGGTATTCGCCGGAACGTTGGCCCAACACCATCTCAACATGCTCGAAGTCAAGCAGCGATACTTCTTGAGCTGGGTCGCGATCATGCAGTTCGAGGACTTGGCACCCTACTCGTTTATACCGCATGACAAACCGTTTCGCGGAGCGATTCCGATTCCTGGCGGGGCGTTGATCGGTGCGCTATTGATGGTCAATTTGCTTGCGGCCAAGATCACTCGCTTTCACATCCACGCCAAGGGTGCACGATTGATCGCCGGCTGTGTCGCGCTCGCCATCGGTTTATTCGCCACGGGAGTCATCATCGTCTCGGGCCAAAACAGCGAAGGGCTGCAGGGCGAACCGCCGATTTCGTATGACCAGCTTTGGGGTTGGTTGCTTGGCGGTGGCGCGGCATGCTGGCTCGGGTTGGTGGGGCTGGCGATTGCGACGAAGAGTTCCACCGCGCGAATCAGCGCGGGGATTGCGGCCACGGCGCTGGCTGCCTACTTGGTCTTCAGCCTTGCCTACGACTACCGCATTGATGACGCAGGACTTCGTATCGTTTGGCAATTGATCAAAGGTCTTGGCGCGGGCGTGATCTTGATGATTGGTTGTTGGCTGGTGTTTGCCAAACAAGGTGGCAACGTGTTGTTACACTTCGGTGTGGGCCTGCTGATGGTTGGCCAGTTTATGTTTGGTGATCGACAAACCGAGCAACGATTGAATTTGATCGAAGGCCAATCGGCAAGCGCATTTGTCAATCTCGATGCGGTCGAGTTGACATTTATTCAATCCGAGGGTGACGACCAACAGGTCGTGGCGATACCAGCACCGTTGTTGATCGATGTGGCCGAGTCCGAAAAAGTGATTCGCGATTCACAAACGCCGTTTGATGTTCGTGTCAAAAAGTATTATCGCAATTCGCGATTGGAAGTCCCCAAGCCAGGCGAGAACTTGGCCGACAACGGGCTTGGCAAACAGGTTGCGGCGATCGAGGCGCGCGGCAGCGGTGGTACCGACGGCCAAGTTAACCTCGCCTCGGCGTATGTCGAGTTGTTCGAAAAAGGTACTGACAAATCGCTGGGCACGTATTTGGTTTCGCAGTGGTTCTCCGATCGCGAAGCGCTGGTTCCCGAAGGCAGTTCGGGTGACGAATTCGATACAGTCGAAGCGGGCAAGACGCCGTTCAAAATGGGTCTGCGGTTCGCCCGTCAGGCAAAACCGTTTTGGATCCAGCTTCGCGACGTGCGGCGAGTTAATTACAGCGGCACCGAAACGCCGCGCGATTATCGTTCGTTCATTCGCATCGTCGATCCGGTGACGGGCGAAGATCGCAAAGAACAAATTTGGATGAACAATCCGCTGCGTTTTCGTGGCGAGACTTATTACCAATCAAACTATACGGCGCTGCCGGGCGGTCGCGAGATGACGGGGCTGCAGATTGTCCAAAACTCCGGTTGGCTGATTCCGTACGTCGCCTGCAGCATCACTGCGCTGGGCATGTGCGTCCACTTCGCCGGAACGCTGAGCACGTTTGTGCGGCGGCGTAGTCGCGAGAATCTCCGCGCCGCGAAGGTCGATAGCGCCGGCATTTGGACCGGGACCGAAGCCGAGGAACCCAGAGGAGGCGCGACTTCGCTGCGCTGGTTGGTCGCGGGCGTGGCGCTGTTGGCGGCCATGTCGTTGGTGCCTTGGTCGGCGGTGATGAATACGCTGCGACCGGCAAACCGTGATTTGACGCTCGACTATTACGCCTTTGGCAAAATTCCCGTTCAATTCGGTGGTCGCGTCATGCCGCTGGCCGCCTTTGCGAATCAAACGCTGAAGTCAATCAGCAACAAATCGTCGTTGTCGCTCAAAGATGCCCCCGGCGCGATCACCAGCCGCGTCGATTCGAAATCGTTGACGTCGCTGCAATGGTTAATGGAAGTCGCGATCGATGATGAGCGGTTGTCAGACGTGCAGATGTTTCGGATAGATGCATCCGAAGTGCGTGACGAGTTTGGGCTGGAGAAACGGGCCAGCAAATTGTTTACGCTGAACGAAATCCGCGCCAATCTTGATCGCTTCAATCAATTGACCGAGACGGCGTCGAGCAAAGATCCGCGCGATCAATCTTTCAAGGAACGCAAGCTGCTTGAACTCGATCGCCGCATTCGTGCTTTCACGATGGTTGCCGTCGCCTTTCGCTTGCCGGTCCCACATGAGATTCCCGAGGAATTTTTCCCCAAGGGCACATCGGAAACAGATCGCCAGATGTTTGCCCTTGAGCAGCTCGAGCGTCGCATGAAGGCGACCGAACAAATGCAATCCCCTGGAATTGTGCCGCCGCCCGTCGGTGCCGTGACGGCGACGGATGACCGTCCGAAATGGACTGCGTTTGCGCCCGCTTTCTTTGACGCCGCCTCTCGTTCACCTGAATCGATCAGCGCTCGCCACGGAATCGAAACGTTCGGCGAGATTATCAGCGGCTACGCTAAGGAAGACCCCGCCAAGTTCAACGCTGCGGTGGATAAGCATTTGGCCAGCGTCGGGGCAGCCGCCGGTGCCGACTACGCACCGTGGAAGGTTTCGCTGGAACGTTGGAACGAAGCGAATTGGCCAACTGGTGTGGCGATGGGAATGTACATGATCGCGATGATCTTGAGTTTGGTCGAATTGATGCGCCAAATGCCGAAGTTGCGCTCGGCGACTTGGGCAGTATTGATTTTGGCGTTGGTGATTCACACGGCGGTTTTGATCTGCCGAATCGTGATCACAGGCCGTGCACCGGTCATCAACATTTACTCGTCCGCCGTGTTCATCGGTTGGGCCGGAGTGATTTTTGGCATCGTTCAAGAACGCGTGTTCCGCTACGGCGAAGGCAACTTGCTGGCTTCGGGTGCCGGCGTGCTCGCGCTATTGGTTGCTTATGGATTGAACAAAGGGGACACGATGCCGGTGCTGCAGGCCGTGCTCGACACCCAGTTTTGGTTGGGCACGCATGTGATCAGTGTGACGCTCGGTTACACCGCCACGATGGTCGCGGGGCTGTTGGGCATTCGCTATTTGGTCGCCGGTTGGCTCGGGGCAGACGCAAGTTCGCTGCGACAAATCTACCGATCGGTTTACGGTGCGACTTGCTTCGGCATCCTGTTCAGCTTCGTCGGTACGGTGCTGGGCGGTTTGTGGGCCGATGACAGTTGGGGACGATTCTGGGGCTGGGATCCAAAGGAAAACGGTGCGCTGCTGATCGTGATTTGGAATGCACTGATGCTGCACGCGCGGTGGGACGGCATGGCGGGAGCACGAGGTTTCTCGATCCTGGCGATCGGTGGAAACATTGTTACCGCCTGGAGCTACTTCGGTACCAACGAGCTGGGCCTTGGATTGCACAGTTATGGATTTACCGAAGGCGTGCTGATGTGGTTGAGCGTCTTTATTGGCACCCAGATGTTGTTTATTGTTTTAGGCGTTTGTTTGCCGGCGCGATCGACGCTTGCCGATCCCCGTGACGCCCAACCCGAGGCGTAGCGGCCAGACCAGTCCTTCGTGCCGTCCGCTGGTTCTGGTATACCTTCGCATGTGACAAAAAACATTATCAAATCTGAGTCAGGTGATGGGCCGGTGCGTTTGCAGCGGGCGCTGGCATCGGCGGGCTACGGGAGTCGGCGGCAATGTGAGTTGTTGATCGTCGAGGGGCGCATCATTGTCGATGGCCAAACGGTCAGTGAACTGGGTGTTTCAGTCGATCTCAGTTCGCAAAAAGTGTTCGTCGACGGCACACCTCTGAAGCCACGGAGGCTTGTCTATTACGCGCTGAACAAGCCAGTCGGTGTCGTCACCACCAATGTCGATCCCGAGGGACGACCGCGGGTGATCGATTTGGTTCCGCCGGACGAGCGCGTGTTTCCGGTGGGGCGACTGGACCGCAGCAGCGAAGGTTTGATTTTGCTGACCAATGATGGTGACTTGGCACAGCGGCTGGCACATCCGAAGTTTGAGATTCGCAAAGTCTACCGAGTCACAGTGGCGGGTAAGATCGAAGCCGAAACATTGCGACAAATGGAACGTGGCATTTACATCGCCGAAGGAATGGTGCGCGTTGAAGGCGCGAAGATTCTGAAAACGCGAGGTCGCGCCACCGAACTCGAAATCACGCTAAAGGAAGGCAAGAATCGCGAGATCCGGCGGATTCTAGCGCGCTTGGGTCACAAGGTCCAGCAGCTCAAACGCATCGCCATTGGACCGTTGCGGTTGGGCGAAATGCCGAGCGGGGCGTACCGCAAGTTAGGCTTCGAGGAAATCAAAAAACTCAAAGCCGTGGCATCGCCAAAAGCCAAACAAGACGCTGCAGCGGAGTCGGGCGACGATCCCGCACCACGGCGGACCAAGACCGGCGTAAAGAAGTCGTACAAGAAGCGCGAACGGGCTGGTGCTGGCCCGCGGACGACGAAATCGGCCGCGCCGGGCAAACGTTCGGCAACCGGCACCTCCGTGGGCACCAAGAGTCGCCGCCCGCCGGCAAAGCCGCGCGCGGCGATTGATTTACCAACCGAATCGAAACGAACCGGCGCGGTCATCGGAGCGGATTTACCCGTCAAAGCAAAACGTGTCACGAAAACGATTCGTGATGAAGAGAATCGATTGATTGCACCGCGCAAAAAGAAGTCTGCGCCGCGAAAAAAGGGAAAGGGTCGTTAGCCGATGAGTGGCTGTGACGCTGCGATTCATTACGCCGACCACATCGCCGTCACGGAAACGGTCGTCGAGAAATTATTGGAATTGGCCCAAGATACTTTTCTGATACGCTTGGAAGCGCCGCAAATAGCGGCGAATGCATTGCCGGGACAATTCGTCATGGTTCGATTTGCCGAGCGGGATGCGCCGTTAATCGGCCGCGCGCTGGCGGTCTACGATATCGTCGACGACGCTGACGGACGGGCTCGCGCGATCGATTTAGTGTTCGTTCGCAAGGGATCATTCACGACGCCGCTGTCGCATTGTTCCCCAGGGACACGTGTGCAAGTTTGGGGCCCGCTGGGCAATGGCTTCGATCCGCGGCCTTGCGAAACGCTGGTGATGGCGGCGGGCGGAATTGGCCAAACGCCAATGCTGATGTTGGCCCGTGAGGCATTGGGACTTCGCCAATTCGGCAACGCAAGATCAGCCGGTTGGGCCAAAAGCGTTCGCTTGGTTTATGGAGCGCGAACAAAATCGTTGTTAGCTTGCGTCGAGGATTTCAAGCGAGTCGGCATCGACGTCAATCTTTGTACCGATGATGGTACGGCCGGTTCGCACTCGCGGGTCCCCGATCGGTTGTTTGAACTGCTCGGTGGTGATGGACAACATGCGACAACGCGCGTCGCCACGTGTGGGCCCGAGATCATGATGCAGAAAGTGGCCGAGGGTTGTGTCGCGCGTGGCATTGATTGCCAAGTCTCAATGGAAACACCGATGGCGTGCGGCATCGGGATTTGCTTTTCGTGTGTGGCGAAAGTTCGTACGACGCTCGGCGAAAGCGATTGGGATTATCGGCGAACGTGCGTCGAAGGTCCGGTGTTCGATGCCGGGCAGATCGTTTGGTAATCGTGATGTTGTCGTCAACGTGTGTCGTCAACGCGTGCGGACGGCAACCGCAATTAAAGCGATCACGATAATCGTGAGCAGCGATGCGCTAATGGCAATTGGCATCAGCGGCAACAGCACCAGCGGAATCGCAATCGTCAGCATTCCGCCGCCGACAAACGGTGCCGATAACGGAGCCGCCAGCGCGTAATCTCGCGCTGCATCTGTCTTGAGTTCGGGGTCAATGATCCGCAGCAGCACGAATCCCGTCGCGGTGGTTCCGGTACTCATTCCGTAATTGATCAGGCCGAGTTCGAACCAGTGCGATCCGGGTAAGACGCGACGCGAGATTACCAACAAACAGATGGCGGTCCAAATCATGCCGCCGAGAACCAACAACGAAAACGGCACGAGCAACTCAGCGACTGCCGCCAGGTTCAGCGTTGCGATTGCGGCGACAACCAGCAAGTCCATGGCGATCGATGTCAGCCGGGAAATGGTTTTAGCATCAATCAACGATTCGCGACTGGCGGCCTTCAACGATTTGCGCACCAGTAGACCACCGGCCAACGTGTAGATGAATAGTGGGAAGCTGCCAAAGATGTCGGTGATCGACAATTTGCTATCAACGGATGAGGCGGCTGCGGTTGGAGCGGCGGCTTCAATTGCGGGCTTCGACTCCGCGGCGACGGAAATAGCGTCGTCGAACTTTGCCGAAGCCGCACCGACGGCCGACTGCAACAGGATTCCGATGGCCAGCGCAATCGCCAGCCAAACGCATTGAAGCAGCAGCGGGTCAAAGCCTCTGGAAAAATCGACTGCTTGCTGGCTCGGACCTTCGCGAGCCGCCTGCGCGGCCGAACCATTCGGCGCATCGACAACGTTACCACCTGAGCCGGAATGATTCACCCAGCCAAGTCGCGCCGCCAAATTGATCCACACGATTCCTGAAAGTGTTCCGTAGACCAAGCCAACGGTTGCCATCAGGAGCCCGAGGTCGAGGCCGACGGGCATTTGCACGGCCGGTGAGTCAAAGACTTGGCCCATTGCTGCGGCGGTCCCATGGCCGCCGGCGAAACCTGTTTCCAACAACATGCCGAACGCGTCGGGTACATCAAAAAACGGTTGGATCAATAGCCACGTGATGAGCAATCCGACGGCGGTCTGGCCAAGCACAATGATCCAGACCATCAACCCTTCCTGGCCGACGGCGCGGGCGCTTTGTTTCCATGACGCCGTGACGCGCGGCAGCAACATGCCAGCAAACACAACTGCGATCAAAGTCCCCGGCCATTGTCGCAGCGTCGACTCTGCGGTTTCCAAAAAGTTGGCCACCACGGGACTCACATAGCCCAAAGATTGCAGTGTCGCCAAACCAATGAAACCAGCAATCACGGACGGTGGCAAATAAATTCGATCAAATACTCCAAACCGATTGCGCAGCACCGCTCCGCAAAGCAACCAGATCGCCACCAACAGGCACGCGTTTGTCATGAAGCCGTATCATTTTGACGATTGAAGAGCGGACGGCAGATGTAGGTGTTGGTCATTGAGTTCGCTAAGTTGACTGACGCCACACGATGCCGTGTAACCGCTTAACTCAGCTCGCCAGCGCAAAACGGTTTGCTCGATTGAATCGTTCGCCGCCTTGCTGCCGAATAAATGCTCATTGCAGAACGCATCAACGGCGATCGCATCGGCACCCAGGGCGAGGCATTTGATCCATGTTTGTGGGTCGGTCGCCTGCGTGCTGACGACCCAGAGCTGCGGCGGCTTATCGCCGGCTTCGGCATGGATTCGCTGCGCCGTGCGGGCGATTAGTGAAGCGTCATCTCCCTGGTAAACAACGATCACACCATCAACGCCGGCGCGGATTGCCGCCGGCACCAGCCATTGTTCATTGGCAGCGTCGAGCGATACGAAGACGGCGGCCTGGGACAGTTTACGCAGGTTCGCAACCTTGTGGATCATGTCATCCAGCGAGTCCCATTCCGGCGGAAACGACATCGCATTTCTCGACGCGATGACTTGGTCCGACTCGGCGTCCGGAGCATTCGCCCAGCGAAGTTGTTGTCGGGTGTCATAGGCAACGCGGCCATCTCGATCGCGAATCAGCGCCAACCGCAATTCGATGATGGCTGCATTCTCAAAATCTTGGGCGACCCAACCCGCGCGATCGCAGCGATGGGTTGCCATCCGTGGAAAAAAAACTGCAGCCTGGTCATCGTCTTGTTGGCTAAGCTCGCGGCCAATTGCCGACACGGTAATTCCGGCGGCAGCCAACTGGTGCGCAAATGCTAGGCAACGTTCAACGGGGGCATCTTGCCAAGGAGGATCGAACCAAAATAGCGGCAGCGGTAATGTCACCTCGCGTCCATCGCGGAGCGGGACCTGATGTTGCAGATTGACATCGTCGATCGCACGTACGAAATGGTCGCAACGCGGCAAGCGTAGTTGATAATCGTCAAATCGCTCGGTCATCGGATTATCGCCAATTGGGATCGACTTCGCCATGTTTGCGACTGCGTTCGGCGTCGAGTTGTGCCGTCGGCACGATGCGCCGAAACTCCTTGGCGACACCGCGAATCGAAGCGTTGATGAGTAGTAATCCGAGTCGCAATTCGTCGCGTTTGCGCAGTGGAGTCTCACTCATGCCCGACGCGAGTGACTGGGCCTTGCCACGCAAAAATATGATCTGGTTGCTTTGTGGTTCGCCAAGTCGCGGGCCGGCGTCGCCGCCAATCACAATCGTCCCGCCGATGGCACCGATCCCAGCGTCAGCACCGACATTACCACGGGCAAAGATTTCTCCGCCGGTCATGGCGGCGGCAAGTCGATCTCCGGCTTGGCCATAAACGGCCAGCGTTCCTCCGCGCATCGCCACGCCGAAGCCGGTTCCCGCATCGCCGCGAACCCGGACGGAACCGCCGCGAAATCCTTCGCCGACACCATTGCCGACGTTGCCGTCGATACGGGCATCGGCGGCAAGGTTATAGGCAAACGCATAATGGCCCAGTGGACCAAGCACATGCAATCTCACGTTGCGGTCAAGTGCCATCAGCACACTGTGTTGGCCACTGGCACCCGTGATTTCGACCAAAGGCCCGAGGACTCCGTCTTTGCCAATGAGTGTTGCTTGGCTGCCCTCGACAATTTCGACAAAACGCTGTCGCAACTGGGCCTCGGTCAGCTCAGCAAGCGACAATCGAAGCGTCGCGGCTTCGGGCGCGGGTTTAGTTGACATCTTAGCAACGAGCGGAAAAAAAGCGTCTTTCACTTAGTCTATGCCAGTCGGCGAGTTGCCGCCAGGGAAATGGTTAAGACGCAAACACCGCTTTCCCATCTTTGGATGTGATTCGCATCAACTCCTCGCCGGTCATTCGGAACGCGGCGTTATGTGGGCAGGCGTAAACACAGCTTGGCTTGCCATCAATGCTGCGGCACAAATCGCAAGTCGTCGCGCGCTGTTGAATCACCGGCAATTGCTTGCCATCACGTTCCTCAAACACGTTCCGCATCTTGCCCTTTTCATCAACTTCTTGTCGCGGAAATCCGTGCATGTTGATGTTGCCGTAGGGACAATTGCTGGCGCACAAGCCACAGCCGATGCAGTAGTCTTCGATCTCGATTTCGAGTGTTTTTCCACCGCGGTGGATCGCATCGACTGGGCATCCAACCAAACAGTACGGGTCCATGCACGAACGACAACTGCTGGCCACCAAGAAGCGATCGAACCGCAGACCTTCACGCACCAATCGTGTCACGCCGTCATGGGTGTCGGCACAAGCCTTAGTGCATTCATCGCAGCGCGTGCAACGTTCGAGGTCGAGTACCAACAGGCTTTGGGCCAAATACAAACCTTGGTCGAGAAACTCGCCAGCCGGAATCGCCTGCAAACGATTGCGAGCTTCCTTGTCGCGGGCCAACAACTCGCTCGCCTTGGCAGACAAACTATCAACCATTTCGGGAAACGTATTGAGCAGCTTGCGAAACTGGCGGCCCGGAATGCGAATCAATTCAACGTGGTCCAGCGCCGTGCAAGTTGCGGTGCGCAGACCTGGACGACGCGGACCATCAATGGTCTCGTCTTGTTGGTATTCGGACAACAATCCGATTTCGCCAAATCCATTGCCCGGGCCGATGTAATTGAGCACACGTTCGCCCTGGCCATAATTCTGCGTGATTTTCACGAAGCCAAGCTTGACGACAAAGTAGTCAGTCGCGACATCGTCTTGACGAAAAATCATTTGGCCGGGCTCAACGGTAACCAGCTCGACGCGTGACTTGAGGTACCGTGCTGCTTCGCCGCGGACCTTCGGCTCCAGTGAGTCGAAAATCGGCAACGATTCAAGTTGGCCCGATAGTGAACGTTCGCGGTAGACGCGATCCAAAATTTCGCGACTGACCGCATTGCGTTGCAACATGTAGAGCACGTTGCGTTTGATTTCGAGCACCTCGGACTGCTGGACCGCTTTCACCGTGGCGCTGCGTGGGTAACGATTCATACACGTCATTTCGCCGAGAATCACATCGCTCTCGTCTCGAAAAATCCGCTGGTTTTCGCTTATTCGAGCCGCACCCACGTCGGACAATTTCGCGGAGCCGCCGATCTTGTTGACGACGGTCTTGAGGCCGCCCATTAAGCCGCGAATGCCACCCGCTTTTTGCGTTTCGACCTTACCGAGTCCGCTGCCCAAAAAGATCTCGAACTTGCCGCTGAGAATAATAAACGCCGTGGAGCCGTACTCGCCTTCGCGGCACAACGTCTCGCCGGTTTTCAGCACACGACGGACCACCGCCGCACCGTTGAACTGCATGAACTTGTAGGGAATTCCTGAGAACAACGGCAGCTTGATCAATTCGTCGGCGGTAACGACTTCGCCGTCTTTCTTCTCCTGCCTCAGTTCGTCCTTAACTCGCTTGATTTGCGAATCGATAAACGCGGGCTGAAACTCGAGCGCCCCGGTTGGACAACTGACCGCACACTCGCCACACGAGACGCAGGAACTGTCTTCCATCGGATCATCGAGGTCGAAAGCAATTCGTGCTTCGTAACCTTTCTCGGCGCGACCGATGACGTTGTTACCTTTGACCCAACCGCAACCGCGCTGGCATCGACCACAAAGAATACATTGGTTGTGATCAACCGTAATCATGTAACCGCTATCGTCGTGTCCGCGTTCCTTTTTGCCAGGTGCAAAGCGCGATCGAGTGACACCCAACTCAGCGGCGACCTTGGCAAGTTCATTGCCCGGGGCATTCCATTGTGAATTTGGCAAATGGTCGGCAACAAGCAATTCGACGACTGCGCCCGAGGCGGCAAGAACTCGCTGTGCCGCTTCGGTGTCGGGGCTATTGAGCGTGTTGACAATCATGTCGTCGGTAACGGTTTGCACGCACGAAGGCACTAGCTTGCGGCGCAATCCGCGACGGGTTTGCTCAGCGGCTTCGACGACGCAAACGCGACACACGCCCACGGGTGGCAAATGCTCGCGATGGCAAAGCGTCGGAATCGGATGGGGATCACCGGGCTTTTCGACAAACGCAATGCTGGTCGCGTCATAGATCGTCGTCAAGCGAGGAATCGGCGCACCGGTTGCGTCGCGAATCACGTTGCCTTGGCTATCGCGAGTCGGGACCGCTTTCTTAACCGTGACTTCGCGACCGTCGATGGTCAGCGTAACGTTGGTGTCCAACTCCGTGGCGGTTGCTTTTTCGACGCGGACCAATTGGCCATCCACGTTTCGCGCGAACAGTCCTTCGTCCTCGAATGGCTTGGCCTCTTCGGCAAACTCAGTCAACGACTCGAAAAAGCTGGGGTCGATTCCGGTACTCATTGCCCGCTCCTGATGATGACTGATTCGTTGATGGCGTTGCGCTGTTGCTTCGCCAATTCGGGAAAGTACTTAAGGAAAGTTTGTATCGGGTTGCTTGCCACTTGGCCGAGGCCGCAGATGCTTGTCGTTTGCATCACCGCACTTAACTCGAGCGCCGTTTGCTGGAGGATTGGCAATTCGCGCGGCGACACATCGCCCTCCAACATTCGCTCGCCCATTTCAGTGATTTTTTGCGAACCAATTCGGCAGGGCACGCATTTGCCACATGATTCATTGCGGTAGAAACGGCTGTTCGCGACGGCTTCGGCAAGAATGTCGGCGTCTTCGTTATAGATCACAATGCCCGCGCCAAGCATGTAGCCGACGGCCCGCGAGATTGCGATATCCAACGGCAAATCGCGAACGTTGACGTGGGTTACACCGGTCGGCAACCTCCCCTGAACAAACCGTTTATTGAGATGCTCGATCGGAATTTTCGCCGGCAGCAATCCGCCCGAAGGGCCGCTGAGCGCGACGGCACCGATGCCGCGGTCATCACGCATGCCCAAGCAATGTTTATCGATCAACTCGCCGAGCGTGATTCCGGTTGGAACTTCGTAAGCACCAGGCCGCTTGACATCGCCGCTGATCGAAAAGAATCGCTTGCCCGTCATCTGTTTGGCTTCGTCTTCACCGGCAAGCGGTCCGTCCTTGATGCCTTGAGCGCGAAACCATTGCCCCGAATCGCGCAGCAAGATGGCCGGTACCCACGCGAACGTTTCAACGTTGCTGAGCAGCGTCGGTTGGTCGTACAGCCCGTTTGTCATCAGCTCGGGTGGCCGGTTGCGCGGTTCGGCACGCTTGTTTTCCATCGCTTCGATGAGCGCCGTCTGCTCGCCACAAATGTAGCCTCCGGGACTGGCGAAAACATCGAGTTCAAAGTTGCATTGCGAACCGAAGATGTTGATTCCACAGGCACCCAGTTTGACGGCGCGAGCGATCTCGACGCGACACCGCTGGATTTGTTCGGGGTACTCATGCCGAATGTAGATCCAACCCTTGGACGCACCGGTAATCAGCGCGGCGACAATCATCCCCTCGATGGTTAAGTGGGGAGCGGCCAGCAACATGTCGCGATCCTTGAACGTTCCCGGTTCGCTTTCATCGGCGTTGCAAACGATATACTTCGTTTTGCCCTTGGCGCGCATCACGTCGCCCCATTTCAAATATGCACGTCCACCGGCTCCGCCCATTCCCAACAATCCCGCCACTTCGAGCGCCTTGAGCACCAAGTCAGGGTCACGCTTGCCACTGAGGTAGTTCTTGACGGCGTCGTAACGGCCCTCGCCGCCGTAAACGTCCATGTCCCAAGTACCTACCTTCGGCTTGGCTACTTCCCAATCGGTATCGGGACTGGCCTGCCGGCCTGCAACCATTTTACTGACGGCTTCGCGTAGTGAATCTTCGCGTCGGTCAACAAACAATTGCTCATTGATGATTACCGCCGGCGCGCGATCACAGCGTCCCAGACAAGACACGCCACACACTTCGACGTCGCTGCCATGGTTCTTCTTGGCCCACTGGGCAAGCCGCCGTTGGATCTCGACACTGCCCCGGCGGTGGCACGCCATGTCGCGACAAACATGGACTTCTACCTTGGGCGGCGGGTCGGTGCGAAAGTGGGGGAAAAACGAAACGACCGCGTACACACGGTTTAGTGGCACACCGACTTCTTCGGCAACGGTGCGCATGTCGGCGTCCGTTAAATAGCCGCCGCGGGCGTGCTGTCGATCATGCAATGCAGGAATAATCATGGTTGATTGTTATTCAAGAGAATCTAATGCGACCAGCGTTTTTTCGCGAAATGTGCGTGGGTCAAAATCTTTGGGACTGCGAAGTCGTTTGCTATCGTCACTAGGCGTTTCAATTACAAACCGAAGCACCGGAGCGACATTCTCATTCAGCGACACGACGGCCGGCTTGGCGAAGTTGGCCCACTCGGGCTGATTCGCCAGGTCGCGCAATGCCGCGTCGAGATCAAGAAAGATCGCCGCCGCATCGTTCCAGTCCGATGGAGTCTTGGCACGCAAACTGCGTTTGATTGCCGAAATCTGCGCTAAGCCGCCAGCTGGTTTTGCGGCAGCTTCCTGGACGGCGCGAGTCCGATGCAGCCCCGCGATTCGGTTCGCCGCCACAATCCAATCGGCGTTCATCCCTGGCTTAGGCTTGAACATGCGATACAGATCGGTACCCGCGCGAGCTTCCATCGCTGTGAACCAAGCGTTCCACAGTGGCAACCCATCGGAGACCTGCAGTTTCGTTTCGCCATCAGTCGATACCGGCGGTCGATATAACCTTGGCACAAGCGATTGATGACAGCCGAAACAGTCAAAGTCACTCAGCTCGGGCCACGGCACCCGCAGCATTGAATTGGGCTCAGCGATAGTCGATTGAGTCTGAGCCGCTTCGGCGCGTTCGCTGGACAATCGTGCTGCCGCCGCTAATCCAAGTGACCGCCCGACGCGTCGAGCCGTCACGGCCGAGGCACCAAAGGCAAGTTCCGACGCACTTTGGTCGTCCCAGTGATGCGGCATATTGTCGTTGTAAATCAGCAAGTCAAACCGCAGCGCCGGATGTCCAGCCGCAATCACATCGTGGTTCATATCGCGAACCATTCCATCGGCTGTGCGCGATCCGATATGACACCGTATGCAACCGTCAGTGCGACCAACGAGCGACTCCGTGTCGAGCATTCCGGTGGAGGATTCATAGCGCGCCGGCCCGGCCCATGTCGTCAGCACATGGGCATCAAGCCAATCATCGGCCTGGCCATGACACGATTGGCAATCAACGCCCTGGGAAACGAGCGTTCGATCCAGCGGCTTGTTGGACGTTATGTCGGCGGGCGTTGCGGACAAATGGCAACTGATGCAGCGACGCCGCAACACCAAATCGTACGCCAACCCATTGGGATCGATCGCCGCAGGGTCCAGCGCCGCAATAATCAACCGTGAATCTGCATCGTAAAGCAGGTTGCCAGAAGTCGCATGAGGATCGGCGCTGCGCGACACACTGTAGCTGTAGTTCCAGACGGGACCGCGTCCGACGACGCCACCGTGGCAGGTCGCCGACGCGCACGAACCGCTTTGGATTTGGCTGCCATCGGCAGCGCACGACGGCGGCACATTCAGCAGCGCGACAAGTATCATTGCCACGAGTTTGCAGAACGCTGCGAAGACATTTCGCGAATGAACCAATCGCATCATGGCGCGATCATCTCCGTCATGGCGACTTCGCGAACGGGGTTCATCGCCGGTTGCGGACGTTCCCAGTGATATCGGTGGCACTCCACACACTTATCGGATGCCCAATTGGCTTGGCCACCCAGAAGTGCAACCGTGGTTGGGTCAGTCAGCGAGCTTGGTGTGCCGGTTTCGGCGGGTCGATGACAACCGGTGCAACTTTCAATTCCTTCGATCATCACGACTTCTTGGTCGTTGGCCTTGCCATCGGCGCTGCCCGGTTCGTAAGCGCCGCGATGGCAAAACTTGCAATCGATCTTGCGGTGCGCGGCGTGATCATAAATACCGCGTTTGAACCAACGATCGGGGATCAACGGTTCAGATTGCTTGGCACGCGACGAGGCGATTCCCTGGTCACTGACATCTTGCGGCTCATGGCACTGCAGACATCGAGTTTGCAACGCAGCGCGGCCCGCGGCGACCGCAGCGGTCACCAATGACTTCGCCGTCGAGCCCGGCAACGGCACCAAATCGGACTTGACGATCGCCGCGCTGTTGCCTTCGCCGACCAGCGGAGTTTTGCGAACGGCGTCGCGAGGCATGCGAATTTCGCCAAGTTGTTGTCCTCCGATCACCTTGGATGCGATCAACAACTCAACTTCTTGCCAAGGCGCCGCATGCGGTAGCGGAAGAGTTTCTTCAGTGCGTCCGACGGCATTGAGCGAATGGCAAGCGGCACAATGTTGATCGAACGAAATCGGTGCCACGTGGCGACCAATCTCAACATCGCCAACAGCGACTTCCGCGAGCGTCCCGGAGAATTGGTGGCAATCGGCACAGCTCAGCGTCACCAACGCATCGTCGCCTTGGCTGACTCCTTCGCTTGCCTTGCGATACTTATCTCGCAGGCTTGGTTCAAGCATCGAAATCAGGAAGCCGCCGCGATTGCCATCATCGACTTGGCCCGGTGCCATGTGCTGGGCGTGATCGAACTTAACGCGACCGGGGTCACCTTGCCCAAGTGCCGAGAAGTCTCCATGCGACTGAAGCGTGAACTCACGAACGGTTGGTTTGATGTCAAGCGAGTTGCCCGAACAGGTCGCCGCCAAGTTGGCGTGACACTGCGTACACTTGTCGCTATCGATGTCGATCATCGAGTTGTCGCGGCCTTGGTGATCGTTGTGGCAAGCGCTGCAGTGCTGGTCGATCTTGGCAAATTCCGGTTTCATGCGGCCCCGAAAATGTTGTGACACCTTGTGACAAGATTGGCAGGCGGATTCAAGTCGATCCAGCGACGAAGATGACGCAAACCGCAACGCATCACCGGAGATCGGCGTGAAATCAAGGTGGCACTTGCCGCAGTCTTGTTCAAACGAGGCATGGGGCGCGGCTAATGGGCCCGTGCTGACGTGCGAACTTCCACCGGCGGCATAGACGTACACGCAGTAACCAACCGCCGCGATTGTGGCGACGAGTGCGAGTAAGCCGCGAGACTTGGTCAGCCAAGTCTTTTGGCGGTAATAATCGATATTAATTCGCTGCGAGCGCGACTTACCCGTTTCTCGAACGTCCATCGTCGTTTTCTACTTCATTCAAAACCGAGGTGCGAACGATTGTTTCTTTACCAGTACTTGAGCGCTGTATAGATGTGCATCCCCAACAGAATTGTGACCGCCACTGACAACCCGATATGAATCGGCAACCAAGCGTGCAACCACCGATAGACCGTTTGTTGAACATCGAATTGGCGTCGCTGGTCACAGTAAGATTCTAACAGTGCGACTACCGGCTCGCTGTCGGGGCCACACGCACCGCGAAGCGTTTGAAAGTATTGCAGCGACGACGCTCGATCGGTCACCGGCGTGGCTTCCGTTTTGCCGTGCAACAAGTAGGGCTCCATTTCATCAAAGGCGGTCCACAGCGGCTCGGCATCGGGCGTCACATCGCGAAACTTAGTTGCCAACAGCGAACGACCGCGAGTCTTTCCCGCACCGCGGATCGCGCCGACGACGATCGGTTCGCCAGAGGCCGGAATCAACTCAGGCGACTCGTCCGCTTCGCGCTTGGAATCGCCTGTGGGGCGGCGTCCGCACGATGCAACCAATGCCCGCTTGGCGTCATCGGCCGATACCTGAGCGACATAATCAATCTGGCTGTAGATCGTCTCGGCGGGCAAACTCCACAACATCCATTTTGGCAAAATGTTTTGCACCGCCAAACCATACAAGCCGCTAAGGATCGTGAGCACGAACAAGACCATCAACGTCGCTGGCAACCAACCGCCAAGATGCAACCCACAATGTGCGATTGCCAAAGGCAGACTTACGATTCCGAACCAAATATGCGCCGCCATCCAATACTTTGCCGGGATCAATCGCAATCGCCGCAAAATCTTACGCGGCCACAACAGCATCTCAAACGCAATCACCAACCCCGCCGCAATCCCACACGCCAACCCCGAGGCGCTGCCGCCTCCCGCTGGGCTGCCGTTGGAAATCGATTCAACCGCCCACCAACCGACACCGGCAAACATCAACACAAAAGACGGAATGGCAAATAGCAGGTGCAATCCCGTATGTCCGCGGTTCAATAGCACAACACTAACCATCCATCGAAAGAGGGAACGCGACAACTCACCCTGGTAGAATAGCTCTTCCGGGTGTTCATGTGTAGCTTCCTTCCGACAAGAAACGCGCTGGCGAGCTGCGGCATTTGGCGACCAATTCCAGCCTGCGGCAACCTGCCGCTATCTGCTAGATTCTCCCGCCCACCCAACTATACTCGCGATCGATTGCTTTGAGCCACATCCGTAAGTGAGCGCCATGCTTCGACTCTTCAGCCGCCCGAGTTCCTCACCCCGTCGCCAACCGGCTCGCGAAACGAACGCCCACGCTTGGCAACTCGCTGCGCTGGAATCGCGCCTTCTGTTGGCCGCCGATGTGCCCGCGGACGCTGGTGTAGTTGCGGCGAGTGACTCGTCCGAAACAAGCACCAGCGAGCTTGTTTTCATCGACTCCGAGATCGCAGACCTTGACCAACTTGCCGTTGGTTTGATTGACAACGCCGAGCTCCACATTGTTCCGCTCGGCCAGGACGGCATTGAATACGTCAGCCGCGTGCTCAGCTCGCGTGATAATCTCACGGCACTACACTTCGTCACACACGGTTCGGCGGGTTCGATACGACTTGGCGGCACGGTGGTCGATGCCGCGATGTTGTCGGCGCGATCAAGCGAGATCGCGCACTGGCAAGCCGCACTGGCGATCGATGCCGATATTTTGTTGTATGGATGCGACACCGGTAAGGGCAAAACGGGCGAGCAGTTTGTCGATACATTGGCAGCGTTGACCAAGCGAGATGTCGCGGCTTCGGTTGATCGAACCGGCAACCGATCTGGCGGTGCGAATTGGACGCTCGAACGTTCACATGGCTTGATCGAAACGGGACTCGCTTTCTCAGCCAACGTTCTGGCCGACTACGCGCACACGTTGCCGATCGTGATTCGAGCCGCCGGAACCACCGGCGACGAGACAATGCAATTGCTCATCGATGGTGTGGCCGTGCAAACGTGGGTCAATATCGGCGGTGATGCTTACGGTGGCGTTTTTCAAACCTATACGTATCAGAATGCGGGTCCGATTTCGGCTGATCGCGTCAGCGCCGCGTTCACCAACGACCTCTCGCGCCCCGACGGTTACGATCGCAATCTTCGCGTTGACAACATCAGCATCGACGGTGTCGTATTTGAGACCGAAGCTCCGAACGTCTACTCGACCGGAACCTATCTGCCTGCTGATGGCGTTGTACCGGGCTTTCGCCTTAGTGAGTTCTTACATGCCGATGGCTACTTTCAATACGCCGCCAACACGCCAACTCAAACCGGTTCGCTGATCGAAATTTTTGCGGCGGGCGAAACCGGCGGTGAGGAAATGCAGCTTGCGATCCGCGGCCATGTGGTGGCAACCTGGGGCAACATCGCTGGCGACCAAGCGCTTCGGCAATTCACGCGGTATCAATTTCGCGCGCCAGAAACGGTGACGGCAGACGAAATTCAAGTTTACTTTACCAACGATGATTTCGTCGTCGGTGTGCCCGACCGCAATCTGTATGTCGACCGTATCGCCGTCGATGGAGTGACGTATCAAACCGAGGCCAATTCGACATTTTCGACCGGGTCGTTCTCGCCGATCGACGGCATTGTGCCCGGGTTTCGCCAGAGTGAAGTCCTGAACGTCGAAGCCTTCTTTCAATACTCAACCGAAACATTCGGCAGCGGAACACGAATATCGATTCTGGCCGCCGGATCGACCGGCAGCGAGCGAATGCAGTTGCTGGTCAATAACCAAGTCGTCAAGACATGGGACGCGGTCGCGGTGGGAGCGGATACGCAAACTTATCGTGCCTACAGCGTCAGTGTTCCCGGCAACGTTACGGCCGACAAAGTCCGGGTTGCGTTCCTAAACGATGGCCTGCAGGGCGGTGTTGATCGCAATCTGCGAATCGATCGGATTGTCGTTGGCAGTGCCGTATTCGAGACCGAAGCACCCTCGGTGTTTACGCAATTGGCCGGTGCCGGTTCGGGTTATCGCGAGAACGAATACCTCTTTGACAATGGATACGTTCAATACCAAGCGATTGCCTTGAACCCCGGTGTGATTTCGATCCAGTCGAGCGTTATCGACGTCAAAGAAAACGACGGTACCGCGCAGATCCGAATCATTCGGTCCCAAGGCAGCGACGGCTCAGTCTCGGTTGACTACAACACGTTTGCGGCCACGGCGCTCGCCGGCAAAGACTTCCGCACCACCACCGGCACCGTCACGTTCGCACCCGGTGAAGTGTCCAAGACGATCTCCGTGCCGCTAATCAACAACATCGCTCGCGAAGCAACCGAAGTGTTTAACTTCGCAATCGACAACGTCACCGGCGGTGCGCTTTTGCTGGCTCCGCGAACGGCGACGGTCACGATTATCGATGATGATGTAAAGCTGCCAAGCTATGCATCGTTTCCTAATAAGATAGGACTAACTACACGCGGCTCCGCGACGGTTGCCGGAGGTAAGTTGATTGTCAGTCCCGCTTCATCGAACCGAATCGGTTCGGTCTATGCCAACGCGTCGATTCCGATCAGCGAGCACTCTTCGTTTCAATCAAGCTTTCAGTTTGATCTAACCGGTGTGAATGCGGCCGGCCAAAACTCGGGGCTACTGTTTGTGCTGCAAAACTCGCCCGCCGGCAAGGGAGCAATCGGCAGCGGCATCGCCTCACTTGGATACGCAGGCGTCACGAATAGTCTCGCCATACAGTTTGACACCCAATTGCTGTTCGGCGGATCGAGCGTCAACAACCTGCGACTGCTAACCGGAGGCAGCCTGACACCGATCGCCACGGCGCGAACACCCTTGATCGAATACGTGCCCGGCTCCACCGGTTATGCCTGGATTGACTACAACGGGGCCAACGACCGGCTTCAAGTTTATGTTTCTGCTTCGGCCAACAAGCCAGGCGTTGCCTTGCTGTCAACAACCATTGATCTGGCCGCAATCGTCGGCAATCAAGCTTACTTCGGTTTTTCCGCTGGCTCAGGAACCGCGGCAACACCGCAGCAAGTGCGAAACTGGTCCGTTATCCTCGATCGTCCCGGCGATTCGGCCATCGGTGGCGGTGCACCGGGTTTGGTTTCCGAAACGATTCTTGCGGGCTTGTTCCAACCGACGGCGATCGAATGGTCACCCGATGGTCGCAATCTCTACATCACGCAAAAAGATGGCGTCGTTCGCGTCGCCCGCGATGGCGTCTTGCGTGCCGCACCGTTCATCGACATTTCGGCCATCGTCAACACCGCCGGCGATCGCGGGCTGACCGATGTTGCTCTGCATCCTGATTTCGCGAACAATCCGTATGTCTATTTGCTGTTCACCTACGATCCGCCGGAGGTTAACAACAACGTTGGCAACCCCTTGGCCGGACCCGATGGCGAAGGCAATCGCACCGGACGGCTGATTCGCTTGACCGCCAACGCGGCAACGAACTATACGACCGTGGTCAGCGGCAGCGAAGTCGTGTTGCTGGGCACCAACGGCACCTGGTCGAACTTCAATGGATTCGTCAACAGCACGATCGATTTCGACGAACCGCCAGCCGGTATCTTGGCCGGTGGTGCTAACTTGCAAAACTTCATCGCTGCGGACAGCACCTCCCACGCGGCCAACTCGATCAACTTCGGGCCCGACGGTGCGCTGTATGTTTCGATTGGTGACGGCACCAGTTTTAATCGCGTCGATACGCGTGCCTTCCGCGTGCAAGACGTCGGCAATTTGTCTGGAAAAATCTTGCGGATCAATCCCTTGACCGGGGCCGGCTATGCGATCAATCCGTTCGCCAACGACAATCTAAATTCTAACGAATCCAAAGTTTATCAATTAGGACTGCGCAATCCGTTCCGCTTCTCGATCGATCCGCGAAATGGCAAACTGTATGTTGGCGACGTCGGCTGGACCAATTGGGAAGAGCTCAACGCCGGTGGTGCCGGAGCGAATTATGGCTGGCCGTTCTACGAAGGCGGCAGCACCGGTAGCCAACACACCACACAATACAACGCCACGCCCCAGGCCCAAGCGTTTTACGCCAGCGGAACGACCGTCACCGCACCGCTGATCGCGCTGAACCATTCCGCCGACAACATCAATGCGATCATCGGCGGCGATATTTATCTCGGTTCGGCCTATCCCGCCGAATACTTTGGCGACGTTTTCTTTAACGATCTGGGTCAAGGTATCGTGCGTCACGCATCACTCAATGCCGCCGGCCAAGTGACTCAAATCGAAGTTTTTGCAACCGGCGCAGCCTACGTGGTTCAAATCGTGCAAGGGCCCGACGGTAGACTCTATTACGTCGATCTCGATGATGGCCTCATCGGTCGCTGGTCGATTGTCTAACCGTAGCACTGCGAAAGCGGGTGACCGGGGTCGAACCGGCGACATACAGCTTGGGAAGCTGTCACTCTACCAACTGAGTTACACCCGCGATTGTGGCTGCTCGTATTCGTCGGCAATCGGTATTCACTGACCGCCAATCGTAGCGAGGAACTGCCACCATTCCACTGGCAAAGCAATGTTTTGCCTCAGGAGATAAAAAATGGCGTGCGAAACGGGCGCAAACTGGGTACGATAATGAAGGTTTGGTCTCCGTTGACACATTTGACACCACCCGCCTTAACCTTTCTCAAGGAAAAATTAGCATGACCCATGATTCGACTCGCCGCCAATTCTTGAAAAAAACATCCACTGTCGCCGTCGGTGCGGCACTGCTTAACGCCTCAGCGCGGTCGGTTCACGCCGCTGGTGATGATGTGATTCGTTTCGTTGTCATCGGTTGCGGCGGACGCGGCAGCGGTGCGGCGCAACAAATCATGGAAACCAAAGGCAATGTAAAATTGGTCGCCGTCGCCGACGCCTTCGAGAAGGGTGCCAAGTCAATGATCAAATCATTGAGCGGCAAATACAAGGACAAGATCGATGTGCCCGAGGACCGGATTTTCACCGACCTCGATGGCTACAAGAAAGCAATCGATACCGATTGTGATCTCGTCGTGATCGCGACTCCACCAGGGTTCAAGCCCCAGCAGTTTGAATACGCCGTCAACAAGGGCCGCCACATTTTCATGGAAAAGCCGGTCGCTTCGGATGCTCCTGGCGTTCGCCGCGTGCTCGCTTCGGTCGAAGAATCAAAGAAGAAAAGCTTGATGGTCGCGATCGGTCTGCAGCGTCGCCACGAGCCTTGTTACATGGATACGATCAAGCGAATCCATGATGGCGCAATCGGCGATGTGATTGCCCAGCGAGTCTATTGGAACGGTGGCGGTATTTGGTATCGCAATCGCACACCGGACCAGACGGAAATGGCGTTCCAAACGAATAATTGGTATCACTTCAATTGGCTCTCCGGCGACCAGATTTGTGAACAACACATCCACAATCTCGACGTCGGTTGTTGGGTCAAGAACGCTTATCCCGTCGAGTGCAACGGGATGGGCGGTCGCGAGCAACGCATGGGCGGCGATGCCACAATGTCACAAATTTTTGATCATACGTGCTGCGAATACACGTTCGCCGACGGATCAAAAATGTTCAGCCAGGGACGTCACTTGTCCGGTGCTTGGAACCAAGTTTCCGAATTTGCCCATGGGACCAAAGGATCGGCTGATCCCTCGGGAACAATTATGGGTCCGAATGCTTGGAAATTCACCGGCAAAAGCCCCAACGGTCATCAGCAAGAACAGCACGACTTGATCGAAGCGCTGATGGCTGGCGACATCTATAACGAAGGCGAGTACGGTGCGCATTCGACGTTCACGGCGATCCTGGGACGTGAAGCCTGTTACTCGGGAAAGGTTATCAAGTGGGACGAGTTGCTTGCCAAGGGCCGTGACTTGGCACCCGGGATCGACGATTACACGCTTGATTCGGTCCCGCCAACGTTCCCCGGTTCCGATGGAGCGTACCCGTTCCCTGTGCCCGGCAAGTACGAACCGTTCGCGTAACGCAGGCTCGCACTCGTTAAATTTAACGTCAATTGCTGTCAATCTGCTTTTGACGTTCCGCCTGACGCGCCGGGAAATCGACGACAATCAACGCTTGCTGTGCCACATCCCAGGAATACTCTTGGTAATAAGGCAACATCGGCAATGCAATGCCGTCGGGCTCGCCGGGGCGAATGATGTCCTTCATCAAATCCGCGTGCGACAACGGTTTGGGGTCTTTGATGCTTTGTGCGTTGCGAAGTTGAATCGCTTGGTGGACCTTCATTCCTGACAGCTTGCCAGCGGTTGTCCGATACGCAGCGGCACTTTGCGTTAACGGGTCGGTCGCGGCGATGTTGGTCTCGGCCAAGACTGCTCCGTCGGCGATCGCCGCATTCAAATCAAGCACAACCTGCGTTGTCTTGTTTAACGTTTCGCGCGGCGTCGCTTCTTCAGCCGTCGCGCCCGGTGACGCAGTTTGTTCGCCGGGGGGTCGCTCTGTTTTTTGGATGCATCCGGTGGTTCCGAACAACAGCATGGAGGCTACGGTGAGACGAGTTTTCAGCATGATAAGCCTAGGCCAGGGGGAACTTGTATTTGCCAGGTTGAGCAACCTTGGCGGTCACGGGTTGATCGAAATCGATCGAGTCGGGACCCAGTTTTTGCGGACTGGTGGCGACTTGTTCGTAAGTCAACTCTTGTCCGCTGTAGCAAACTTCGCGGCCCAAAATCGCCATCATGGTGCTGCGGCACATGTAAGTGCCGTTGTTGATCCGCTCGCGCTTGCCACGCACCGCATCGAACAACTCGATGTGCTCTTGTTCGTACATGCCAACGATGTCGCCCTCAAATTTCCATAGGTTTTTGCCGCTGATTTCATGTGCTATCAATTTCGCGGTGCCATCCGAACCCATGATATGGTCTTCGGTTTCATTTTTGCAATTTGGCATTTGGCGGGTGTATGCGTGGGTCTTGGAACCGTCAGCCCATTCGTAAATGATCGCGAAATGGTCATAGATATTGCCTTGTGTTAAATCACTACGCAGTTCTCGACCGCCCATTCCATAAGCCCTCACCGGCGGTACATCGTTTCTCAGCCACATCGCTTTATCGAGACTGTGAATGAATTGCTCGACGCAGTGGTCGCCTGAGAGCCAAGTGAAATAATACCAATTCCGACATTGGTAGTGCATCTCGGTTTCGTCCGGTTGACGCGGACGCACCCAGATCGGCGTCGCTAGATAATTGGCCTGGGTTGAGATCAATTTGCCGATCGCGCCGTCATGAATTTTGGCAATCGTTTGACGAATGCCTTCGTCATAGCGCCAACACAAACCGCTGACGATGTTCAAACCTTTGGCGTCAGCCAACAAACACGCGGCTTCGACTCGGCGAACACCGTAAGGGTCCGTTGCGATCGGCTTTTCGGCAAAGATATGTTTGTCGGCGTTGACGGCGTACTCGATGTGGTCGGGACGATAAAATGGTGGCGACGCGAGCAGCACAACATCGACGTCGCTATCGATCACCTTCTTGTAAGCATCAAAGCCAACGAAAGCATGATCGTCGTCAACCAGAAATTGGCCGGGACGCTGTTGAGTCAAACTCTTGCGGCTGGCGTCAATCGATTCCTCGAACAGGTCACCGACGGCCACGATGCGAACATCTTTTCCGGCGTCCATCGCGTTGATTGCAGCACCATTGCCACGCCCACCACAGCCGACCAGCCCCACGCGAATCGCACCATCGCCACCGCTGTGAACGTTTGGCAATCCGCCCGGCGACTTTTCGTCACCGCAAGCGTGACTTGCAACCAACGCGGCGGCGGCCACGGTACCAGCGGTTTGAAAAAACTTACGGCGATCGTTACTGGTATCTTGCTGCGTCATGTGTGAGAATCCGAGGTTGGAATGCGAGTTAATGAATCGAACTTGCCAAGCACACAAACACTTTAACGGATGGATCGCCTGCACGTGAAAGGTTCCACAAAGAATCCCGCGATTTCGGATGCGGCGACGGGCAACTCGAAACCGATGCCGCAAACGATTGCTGACCAATTATCCAATGCCCGTTATTCGCCCGACGAAATTCGCACTCGCCAGCGGCGGATACACGACGAGGTGCTGCAACTAAGCCGCACAATGGATGGTGCCAACTTCTCACGTGTCGATGGTGACGACTTGCGACGCATGACGATGCTTTATGACCGCGAGTTCTTCGATTCGTCGCTCTTGGCCATGATTGGGCGCGATCGTTTGCGGTTTGGTTTCTCGTCGCGAATGACTCGCGTCGCGGGAAAGTTGGTCACACATTTTCCGGTGCGCAGGCGACGTTGGTTCCCGTGGTCCGAATCAAAAACGGACGAGCGTCGATTCGAGATGACCCTTTCTTCGACCTTGTTGTTTCAAGCGTTCCACGATGTCGATCGCCCGATCGAGGTCACCGGCGTGCGGTGCGCTAATCGACTCGAAGCGATGCAGCGTGTTTGCGAACACGAACTGGTGCATTTGCTCGAGATGTTCTTGTGGAATGATAGTTCATGTATCGCGTCACGATTTCAATCGATCGCCAATCGGTTTTTTGCGCACACCGAGCACCGCCATGACTTGATTACTCAAACCGAACGCGCCGCCAAGAACTTTGACATTCGTGTTGGCTCGATCGTCAAATTTTCCTACGATGGGAATCCAATGGTCGGTTGGGTCAACCGCATCACCCGCCGCGCGACCGTCTTGGTCGAAGACAGCCAAGGCGAACGGTTCAACGACGGGCGACGTTATTCACGGTTCTATGTGCCGCTGGAGCAATTGCAATTGGTCCAAGCCAAGGCCAAGGTTGGCCAAATGCCGGGGTAACACTGCTCCTTCTTCATTTCCAGCCAAGGAGCGAGCAGAACCATAAGTGGCTGGGGCTTCCAGCCGCAGCGCTGCGGCTGGAAGCCCCAGTCACAACTTACCCCTCAACAATGCTACGGCCGACCACCTTGTGAGCGCGCGGCGGCCTCGCGCGACCGCATCTCGGCCTCCATCCCCGACTCGCCCGAATCGTAGTCGCCGGAGTTGTAATCGTCGTACTCAGCATACGATCCCGGTTGCGGTCGGACGTTGGCCCAAGTGTTGATTGCCGGAGTCATCGTCGCGGCGGCAGCATCAACCATCCGATGAAACTCGTTGCGCGATGTGGCCGTTTCGAGTTGTGCCAACAGGGAAGACAAGCCGTTCAAAACCACGTCGGTCTGGGGACTGAATCTCAAGGATCCATTGGGTACGGCGTCGAGCGACTTCTTGTAACCGTCCCATTTGGCTTGTGCATCCTCAGGTGTAGTCCCTTCGACCCAGCGGCCTTCGAGCTGGACCATCGGAACGGTTTGAATCGTGCCAACGATTGGCATCACGACCTTGGCAACCATCTTGCCATCGGCAAGCGTTTCGACTTCGTAGTTGGGAAACATCAACGTCGCCATCGCCGGATTGTTCTGGATTGCGTCATGCAAAAACGGCGATAACAATTCATCGAGTTTCGCAATCGTATCGGCCAGCGGTGCGGCTTGCAATGTGTCGCGCGATGCGACATCCGCATTCGCCACAACTCGAATCGCCGACGCTAGGGTCAACAACGATTCGCGTTCGCCATCGCCCAGCGATGACATACGCGGATGCGAAAACAGCCAGCTTTGCTTCGTGACCGCAACGTCGGCCAATCGCTGGATCGTGGCGCGAAACAATTCCCAATGCGATGGATCGATTTTTTGCAGGCCAAGCTTAAACAATTGATCGGCTTGCGCCTGTTGGCTTGGCGGCAATGCATCAAACGAAGCGCGAAAGTGACCGCGGCTATTCTGGAACTGGACGTCCGCAAGTGCCGTGCTCAAGTCAGTGCCCGCAGCAGGCGGCACGTATGCCGGAGCCGGCGTGGGTACGGAAATCGAACCGGGTGCCGGTGCGGCGGCGGCCTTGGCAATCATGTCCAATTCGCCGACGCGGCTTTGCAAGAATTTTTCGATCTCCGCATGCTTGTCTTCGGCTTGAATGCGGCTGGTCGCATCCAAGTCATCGAGCTTGACCGACAATTGGCGTCCATCGCTCAATTTCAAGATCACCCGACCGTTCCAAATACCGACAAGCGATCCGGAAACAGTGCTGGTTCCCCGCAAATTCGTCCACTCGTCGGCGCCCACCAGCGCTGCGCCGGCGAGCAGGTGGTTGCAAAAAAATGCAGCCAAAAGTAAAGCTTTGGTGACGTCCATAACGACTTTCATAAGAACACCCTGGGGATGAAGGCGAACAAGGCTGCCTTGCAGTATATTCAGTGCGACTTCACCACGCCTACCGCCGACGAAAGGAAATGTCGTGACTCCAGAGAGCGGACCGACTGAATCTCCCCCTTCCCCGACGCTTTCGAAGGCAGCTTGCCAGCGACTTCGCGACGCCAGTTACAACGCAACCCTCGTCGAGCGAATTGACGTCCACGGCGACCTATTTCGCATTCGTGTTCGTCCCGACGCGGGGATTAAACGCTTTGAACCTGGACAATACGTCGCCGTCGGTTTGGGCAACTGGGAACCACGCGTGCAACCAGCCCAGGACGAGGCCCTGGAAGAAAAAAAACGCGAAAAAATCGTGCGGCGTGCCTATTCGATTTCCTGCCCGATGATTTCCGATGACGGCGAATTGATGCCCTGCGACGAGGTCGATTTTCTCGAGTTCTACATCACGTTGGTCCGCGACGCGGGCGATCCCGACGGCAAACCACCGGCGCTGACGCCCCGACTATTCGGCCTCCGTACCAATGATCGTTTGGTCGTCGAATCAAAAATCACCGGCCACTACACTTTGGCCGGTGTTGGCCCCGACGACACCGTGTTGATGCTCAGCACCGGAACTGGCGAAGCACCCCACAACGCCATGACCGCGCATTTGCTGCGCCAGGGACATCGCGGACGCATCGTTAACGCCACAACGGTTCGCAGTCGCGTTGATTTGGGTTATACGAGTGAACATCAAAAAATGATGCAGCGATTCCCCAACTATCGCTACTTAGCCATGTCAACGCGTGACCCCGAAAACTTGGATCCGAACTATCCCGGTTTTGTTGGCAAGCAATATCTGCAAGACATGTTCGCCACGGGACGCTTGGCCGAGTTGGCGGAGGACCCGCTGGACCCAGCCCGCACACACGTATTCCTTTGCGGAAATCCAGCCATGATCGGACTGGCGAAAAAGGGCGAAGCAACTCCCGCGAAACCTGGCATGTTGCACCTGCTCGCCGCCGCCGGATTCCTCAACGAAGAACCCGGCCCGGGGCATGTGCGCTACGAAAAATACTGGTAACGATTATCGACTGACCGCCGCGGCGGATTGCCAGCGCTCCTTGGCGGACTGGATCAACCGACCGACGTAGCTGGTGTAACGTTCGTCAGGCGATTGGCCCTTTGCCTTGAGTCCACCCAGACGGCTGAGAATTTCTTCGCGACGAGTTTCGTCGACCGCCTCCGCAGGCACTTCGTCGATTGCGCGCGTCGCCGCCGTAACCGTGAACACCGATTCTTGCGACCAATCGGCAAGCTCAAACAATCGCTGCCAAGCTTGTTGCCGCTGGTCATTCGAACCGAACGTGGCCAGCGATTGGGCGGCAACAACTTGCACCTCCGGCGATGCATCGCTGGCCATCACCTTGAGCAATAACTCGTCGTTTTTTTCAATCGCTGCGGCACCACGCATCAATAACCCAAGACAACCCCAATAGCGAATCGTCGCGGACTCGTCTTTCGCCAACGAAGCGAGTTGTTTCATCGTCTCATCGCGCGAGTCATCGAATTGTGATGACAACGATGCCGCCGCCAGCACTCGATTAAGTGGGTACACAGAGTCATCGCTTCCTATTTCCATGATCGACCGATCTTGAGCAAGTGTTCGCCGCTGGCCTTCGGGAATGAAGCCAACATCGCGGGTCGCCAACAAATGATCCATCAAAACGCCACGAAAATGCGCCAGGCGATCTTGCTGTGATTCGTCGCTCGCCAAATTAACCACTTCATCAGGATCACTCTGCAAGTCATAAAACTCTTCAACCGCTTTGGGCACATTCCAAAAGATTGATTGTGCGGCGTTGAGCTTGCCTTGATCGTAAAGTGATTTCCAAATCGCCGTCGTGGGCGTCTCGAATTGGTAGGAGACATACTGGGCCTGCGACAAGTGCGGCATGAAGTTTCGCAGGTACACATAGCGACCGTCCGTCACGCTGCGCACCAAATCCAGCCGCTCGTCCATCCGTCCGCGAAAGCCAAACATATACTCCGGTGCAGACTTTTCATATTTCCCCATGATTGCCCGTCCATCCATCGCCGCCGGAGCCTGGACGCCAGCGAGACTGAGCACCGTAGGCGCGAAATCGATGAAGCTGACCAAGCGATCGGTCGAACCACCGGCTTGATAGTCACTCGGACGAGAATCTTTAAGCGCCTCGGGAACATACACCACCAGCGGCACGCGCAAACCCGAATCGCACGGCCAACGTTTGCTGCGTGGCATGCCCGAGCCATGATCGCCCCAATAAAACACAATCGTTGATTCGGCCAAACCATCATCCTCAAGTTGCTTGAGAATTTTCCCCGCTTCGGCGTCGGACGCGGTGACGCTGTCGTAGTAGATCGCCCAATCACGACGCACCACGGGATCATCCGGATGATACGCAGGCACGGTCACCTTCGCCGGATCATGTCGCGGAGCGTCCTTGACGCGGCGGATCGCACTCTCGTGGCTGAGCGTCGAATTGAAGACCGAAAAGAATGGCTCATCCTCATTGCGACCGCGCCAATGTGCCTTGCCCGATGAATCGTTCCAGGAAGGTTGCGAAACTTCGACGTTGTAGTCTTCCTTCGAACGGTTCGAGCAGTAATAGCCGGCCTCGCGCATCAAGGTTGGCAAAAGTTTTGTACCCGGAGGCAGCGAAACCATACTACGCATGTGCTCGGCACCGCTGCGAGTTGGAAAGATTCCTGAAATGATCGTCGTCCGCGCCGGTGCACAGACGGGGAAGCATGACCAGACGTTCTTGTAGAGCAGTCCTCGTTTCGCCAACGCGTCCACATTGGGCGTTTCGGCATACACATCGCCATAGCAACCCATTTCTTGGCCATGGTCCTCGCTGCTAATCCAAACGATGTTCGGCCTCGGCGAGTCTGGCGAATCTTGGGCGTTTGCCATCCCAGCGCACGCGCCGAGACATCCGAGCGTGATCGCGAGAATTGGCGGCGACGCGGTGCGAACTGCGGCGAATAAATTTCGCAAGACGAAAGGTTTCATGATGACTCGCGGAGAGCGGGGGTGAAAATGAGACTTTTAGTTTAACCCAATCGCCACCGCGTGGTGCCACCACTGGCCTGCGAGCGGTCAAGTCCTCGCGCGGCGGACGTGATAAGTGGGAAACTCGCCGTATCCCTTGGCCATCGGCGTTACGCCTACGTAGTCACATCGAAAGCCGACAGCGTTTTCTGCAGCGGCTACTGCTGCAAATGGGTCCATCCGGGTTTATCGTGGATAGGCAGGATGTGCTGTTGGATTTTTTGAGGGATGGCTCCCGTGTCCAGAGTGACTGAAGGACGATCCTGTGCCGTACAATTGACCTGCCGGGTGAAGCGGACTAAAGCTCTGCGGGG
>JBGSVE010000049.1:0-20591 GCA_041753075.1 Pirellulaceae bacterium | reverse complement strand
GGTGCCGCGTCGGGCGATTGCGCCGGTGGACGCTTTGAGTTCAACCACGACGAGCGCTACGCCGGTCGAGACGAACGAGACTGCCGACTTGCCTCCGCTGCCAAAGTCTGCTGCGGTCAAGCCTGTGACGGCGCCATCGCCTGCACCAACGCCAGCCGCCGAGCCATCGGTGCTGACCGTTCCTGCACCGGTCGCCGATTCGTCAAACAACGAAGACAACTGGGTAGCTAAGCCCGTTCCCAAGCCCGTACCTTCCGTTGTCATTGGCAGTGGTGTGCCGGCCGCTGAGTCGCGTCCCGAAACGACGCCTGCAGCACCCACAAGCTCGCCCACGCTTGCTCCCGTGCCCGCTTTAGTCGCTGCGACGCCGATCGCACCTGCTCCGCCAATCGCCGCACCAGTCGTCAACGCCGAGTTGGCCGAGCGACAATTGCGAGAACGTTTGCTGGGTGAAGCCGGGACGATACCGCGCAAGTCCGAATCGTCGCCTAAACAACTCGGTGCATCGGAGCTTCCCGGCGTCCGCGTCGTCACCGAAGGTCCATCCGAAATCATGATTCGCGAGTTGAGTCAGTACGAAGTCCGCGTGGAGAATCGTGGGTCGTTTGATGCGACCGGCGTGATCGTTCGCTCGTCGTTGCCCGGCTGGGCCGAAATTCAGGGCCACAACGCATCGTTGGGTGAGATCAAAACTGTGGATCAAAACGGTGCAAAGCAATTGCAGTGGACAATCGACAAGTTGCCTGCGGGTGTGGTCGAACGTTTGTTCGTCCGCGTCAAAGCGACGCGCTCGGGGACGTTCGATGTCGCAACTGAGTGGACTCTGATGCCGCAAACGCACGTGGCCAGCGTCAAGGTTCGCGAGCCGAAATTAGCGATCGTGATCGATGGGCCTGACGAGATTGTTTATGGCCGCAGCGAGAAGTATCGTGTTCGCGTCATGAACCCGGGGGACGGCGACGCGTCGAACGTTGCGTTCACGTTAGCGCCGCAATCCAGTTCGCCGCAAACCCAACAGATCGGCATCATTCCGGCTGGCAAGGAAGCTGAATTCGAGATTGAAATCACGGCCCGCGAGCAAGGCAGCTTGAAGATCGGCGGCGTGGCCACGGCGGATCGCGAAGTTCGCACCAACGTCAACAAGGACGTGCGAATTGCCGCCGCCAACGTGGTCGCCGAATTGACCGGCCCACCGCTGAAATACCAAAACGCCGAAGCGGTCTACCACCTGTATGTTGCCAACAATGGCAAGGCGGTTTGCGAATCGATGAACGCGGAACTGCGCTTGCCCTTGGGCGTGAAGTATCTTCGTGGCATCGACCAGGCAAGCGCACAAGCCGATCGCGTCGCGTGGAAAATCGACTCGATGCAACCCGGTGCGACTCGCGAATACGATATCGTGTGCAGGTTGGACCGAACCGGCGATTTGGTGTTGGCGTTCAATTGCAACGGCTCGGCCGCCGGACAGGCCAGCGTATCGATTGAGACGCGAGTCGAAGCGATCGCCGACTTGGTGTTATCGATCAGCGATCCGGTTGCTCCGGCACCGGTTGCGACCGAGGTGATGTACGAAATCGTGGTCACGAATCGTGGCAGCAAGGCCGCCGAAGAGGTCCGCGTGGTGGCACAGTTTAGCCATGGAATCGAACCGCTGCGGGTTGAAGGCCAAGCTGGCGAAATGGTTCCGGGCCAAGTATTGTTCAGCCCGATCAAACGGATCGAGCCCGGGGCCACCATCCGGTTGAAGGTTGCGGCCAAGGCCGAACACGCTGGCGATCATCGCTTCCGCACCGAAGTTCGTCACGGCGAAACATCACTGGTCTCCGAAGAGGCAACGATGTTTATGATGGCACCCGCCGAACGCATCAGCCGCCGCAGCACCGACAAGTAACGAGCGTAAAAGTGGCTGGGGCTTACAGCCACATCGCGGCGGCCGGAAGCCCAACCACTTCCTCTACTGCCGCTTGCTGCGTGCTGCCATGTAGTTGGCATATTCAGGAATCGTGACGCGGCCGTCTTTGTCGGCGTCGGCCGGTGATGGGTCAACCAACATGCCGGCCCACTCGTTGGCCGTCAGCGCCCCATCGCTGTTCTTGTCATAACGACTGATGATCTTCTGCGCATAGTTCATCTCCTTTTCACCGGCAACGCCACCAGTTGCAGGCGCGGACGATGACGTAGTCGCAACGGACGTAGAAGGCGAACTGCTGGATTGGGAACTCGCCGCGCTGGCCACCATGGCCGATGCGCTGACGCCGTTTTGAACTGCGGCAATGCACTCCTGCGCTGTAACGACACCGTCACTATTAACGTCGAACTTGCTGAATTCCTCGACGAGTGCACCGTTCCATGTGCTGGCATATTCGCTCATCGCAACTTGGCCATCACCGTCGGCGTCTTTTGTGGCAAACCAACCGGGCAATCCGTCGGGCAATCTGGCTGCGTTGGCCAAATATGATTTGCGACCGTTATAGACATTCGGCATTTCGACTGGCTTGACATCGCGACCCTTGTCGCGACGATCTTTGTCGCTATTACGCGACGCCTGGATCGCGGGGTCAGCTTGGACAACCCGCATGCGGGCAGTTCGCAGGGCCAGCTCGTTGATAGTTAATTTCTTGTCGCCATTGCGATCAAAGTCCATCGGATTACCACTGAAGCGACTGCTGATTTCATCACCTTCCAGGCTGCCGTCGCCGTTGCGATCATAGCGCCGCATTCGCTCTTCGGCATCCTTCAAATCTTGCGGCGTGATTTCGACGGCCATCAGCTCGGCTGTCGGCCCAAAACCCAACAATGGGATCAGAATGTTCTCCTCGGGGTTACCAAATCCGGGCACCAGAGGCGTAACGGTCATTGCATCATTGATTTTTTGTTCAGCCGCTCGTCTGGCCTCGTCATCGTCGCGACCACGGTCACTGCTACTGCCGCCACCGTCGCGACTTTCCCGCATCTTCTCGAACCCTTTGACAATCTTGCTGATTGGAATCGGTTTGTCAGTGCGAATTTCAGGGTTATCGCGTTGCAATCGCGATACAATGAACTGAGCAGGTCCCTGCATCTCTTCGGGGTCGAGCATACCATTGCGATTTTGGTCCAATCGTTCAATGAAAGATGACGGGTCGAAACCGCCAGGAGGTCCGCCACCGAAACCGCCAGGAGGCCCGCCACCGTATCCACCGAAACCGCCGGATCGTCCCCGGTCTCCGCCGCGATCACTTTCCCGATCACCACCACGATCATATTGACCCAGCGCCGTTAGCGGCATCGCCAAACAAGACAACAAGGCGATGAGGTAGCGAGATGAGAATGTCGACATCGGATTGACCTGTGGAGACAAATCGAACTGGGAAACTAGCGGTTCGTCGAACTTCAGTTTTAGGGTGGTGAGCGGGATGGCGCTAGCCACCGGCCTCGTAAATCGCCGGCGGCTAGCGCCGTTCCGCTCACAAGCCTTTTCAAACATGACGAAACCATCGAGTCTATTTTACTAAACCCACCATTTGGGTTTAGGTTCCGATTACTATTCGCCGACGACTTCGCGGACAAAAATCGGATTGGGGTCATGTTTCCCCTGAGGCAGACAGCGAAAAAACTCCGCAACATAGCGGACGATCTCGCGTTTTTCCGGCAATTTGAAGCGATCGCCCTTCTGCAGAACCGGTCGATACTCGTCCATGGTGCCGAATTGGCGAGTTCCGGCGGCTTGGCAGGGAAACCAAAAGCCGTTGCCCGCCGGATCTTCGAGATAGAATTCGGGATAGCAGTGATCGGGGATCCAGACCATTCGCGATGGCACTTTGCTGGCCCGGCAGATCGCGACAAACAGGCTGGTTAATTCTTCGCAATCACCGTGACCGTCACGCAGCGCCTGGGAAGCGGACTTGATGTCGCCTTCGACATATTCGACCTTGCTGCGGACCCAATCATAAATCGCCTCGACGCGCGCCCAATCGTTGTCGAATTCACCGGCCATCAATTCCCGGGCAGCGCTGCGAATGTGTGAATTGGTCGTATCGATCGAGGGGCTGTTGCCCAGATACAACTTCAACTCGTTGCTCGCCTTGGCCGGAATTGATAAGTCTGCCGTCGCTTCGGGGCCGAGCACTCGCGACTTGGTGATTTGCAATTCGAAGATCACCTCGGGGTCGCTGCCCGCCAGCGCCCGTGGAATCGTCAGCGCCGCTTGTCGCACGCCGCCCTCTAGCGCCCGGATCTCCCAGCGGTTGACCAAGGGATCGATGTCTTGGCGAATCAACTTTACCGATTGCTCGGGCCAATCGGTCGGCAGCGGAAAGGTCGCCAATATGTCGTTGCAGGTCACGCCGCGGGTGTCCAGTTTCAGACCGATCCGCCAGGTAGTCGTTTGCGGATCGCCGTAAGCGATTCGCGATACTGTGGCGTCTAGGCTGGGGTCGTCATCGACCGCTTGGGCACCGCAAGCGAAGACGGCCAAGGCGAGCGAAGCAACCGGCGGTGCATATCGCATGGAGCAAAACCCTAGCGTGTAAGATCAGCGATTGTAGAACAATCCAAATTACGGCTGCATCACGGTCGAGGGCATTGGTTCGCTGCGGTAAATCTGGCCGCCGCGAGCGTCGAAGCCATCGCCAACGATCGTGTTGCCAGGAACAATCATGCCTTGCGTTGGATAACCATTATAGTTGTCACCGACCACCTGCGATCCGATCACTTCGCCATTATAGGCATAAGGATCTTGAACTTCGCCGTAATATTGATCGACACCTGAATTCATATACGATTGATTTGATCCACAACCGCAAGTGCCGCTGCCATTGCAGGTCGATTGATTATGCAGCAGACCGTAACTTGGCTCACGACCGCATGATGGCTCGTATCCGCAGCCTGGCTCAACCGGGGCGGTGACGCCATAGACCGGAGCGGCCGAGGCACACGACGTGCATGCTGCACCGCGACCAAAAAGAAAGTTCTTCATGCCGGAGCAACCCCCGCATAGACTGACGAGCGTTAAAGTCGCCAAGAGCGTGGTAATTTGTTTGTTCATATTATTTCCCTTCACGTGCAAAGCGAACCTGATCGTTTGGCTCGGAAGTTGAGCCGCACAAATCTAGGACGCGATCGTCGCCACGCAAGCAACACTTGAGTATTTTGAGCAACAAATGTTGCGGTTTCGCATCATCCACCCTTCCTCGACCGACATCCTGACTAACGTGCATCGCATAACCCTTGCAATCGTTATCAACCTCCTGGCGCTGCCGCTGGCCGCTGCGCTGGCCGAAAATGGTTGCCATGACTCCCGTCAAGACCGGATTTGGCTGGTCAGCAGTCGCGCGCTGGATGACGATGTGTGTCGCGCCAATCTCGATCGACCCGCGTTCCAGGTCTGCCGAATCGACCATTGCCAATCCGCCGGGGCAACGCATCGGGTTTCATTGGACGAATTCCTCGATGGTCGAGGCGAGGGCCAGCCCTTGCTGTTCCAGGTCCATGGCAATCGCATGACGGCCCAGACGGCGCTGGAGCGAGGTTTGTTTGTCTACCACCAAACGGCACCGGAGATCGGCCCACAGCCGATCGATTTTGTGATTTACAGTTGGCCCAGTGACCGCGACGGTATTCTGGCAAATGACGCCCGCGCGAAGGCGGCGCGGACCGATGTCGAGGGCCTGTATTTGGCGTGGTTGCTACGTGAATTGTTCCATCGCGAACAATCCGTGGCGATCATTGGGTTCAGTTTCGGCGGCCGCGTCGCGACGGGTTCGCTGCACGCACTGGCCGGTGGTGCATTGGGCGGGAGACGGCTTCCCGGCGAACACTTGACCGGTGCCGGCGTGGGTTTGGGGTTGATCGCACCGGCTCTCGAAGACCGTTGGCTGCGAGCGGGCTACTATCATGGCTTGGCCAGCCAGAATATCCGCACGATGACGGTTCTGTATAACGAGCGCGACGCGGTTTTGAGACGCTATTGGCTTTTGGATTCGATTCGCGGCAGCGTGGCGTTGGGCTATACCGGTCCCAAAGGCATCGCCCCCGGTTTCAATGGTGCGCCAATTCCCGTCAGGTCGTGCGATTGTTCGACGACGCTGGGCATTCGACACGACGAGAAAAAGTATTACCTGGAAGAATGTCGCGCCGGTAAACAGATGGCCCAGTTGGTTCAGTATTCCAGGTCAATTTCAGGTTCAGCCGCAGTGCGATAGCGCGCGTTTACGTCCCGGGAACCGCACGCTAAGGCGTCGCGGCTGATTGATTGCCTACTCAAACGGTGGCGGCTCTTGGCGCAATGTGGCCAGGGCGTTGGCGGCGGCGTTTTGTTCGGCGTCTTTCTTGTTGTTGCCCCAGGCCGGTTGAAATTGTTCGGTGTTGATCACCGCAGCGACTTGAAATCGCTTGCGATGGTCCGGGCCGGATTCGCTGACCAATTTGTAAACCGGCGTGCTGGCACATTCCCGTTGAGCATATTGCTGTAGCGTCGACTTAAAATTGCCACTGCTTTGGTCTTCAACCGCCTCGGCAACTTCGGCGGCAAGCCACAGTCGCAACCGCTGACGCACGATACCGAAGCCAGCGTCTAGGTAGATTGCCGCGACGATCGACTCGAACACGTCGCTGACTAACGAGCGCGGAAACGTGCGACTTTTGATCACGCCCTTGCCCACAATCAAACAACTGTCCAAACCCAACTCGCACGCCGCCTTGCCACAACTGCGGCGGCTGACCACCGCCGATTTGATTTTCGTCAGGTCGCCTTCGCTATATTCGGGATATTCTTGGAACAACCATTCGCAAACGACAAGTCCCAGCACACTGTCACCGAGAAATTCCAACCGCTCGTTGCTTTCCAATCTCGTCGTCGCACAGGAAGCATGAGTCAAGGCGGCCAACAACAGCGATTGGTTCTCAAACTGGTAACCGATGATCTGTTGGCAGCGCGTTAATTTCGACTCGATCGTCTCGGGCGACTCGATCGGCTCCGGTGACGCAACCTCGTCAAGCTGCTCCCCGCTTGAGTGCAAATGCAGGTTGGTTTCAGCAGACATCACAAACGGTTCTCAGAGCGACGGCAAACGTACGGTAAAAAAGTGTACGGTATCTTAGCGATCGCAATGAATGGTTGCCAGACGATAGATCAACAGGGGGGCTTTACGGTTTGCTGTTGGCCGCTGCGATTGCCTCGGCGTCTTTCAGGCAGAAGTAGTGGCCATGATCGGCCGTAACAATCACGGCGGTTCTGTCCCAATCTCCGCGAGCATCGATCCAATCGAAAACGGCTTTGACCGCTTTGTCGCCGCTGAATACCGCGCCAATCGAGCTATCGATGTTGTTCGCGTGGTTAGCCCAATCGACATCACCGGCTTCGATCATCAACCAAAACCCATCAGGATCATGTTGTAAATAATCCAGCGCCGTCGTCGCCATTTCGGCCAAGATTGGATTTTCGCGAACATCGTCGGATGAGTATTTGGCTTCGCCCTTCACATCGAGCGCGGGGTCAAATCGACCGTCGGCCGTGGCAAACGGCAAGTGGCCATCGGCGGCACCAAACACACCAACGAGTCGATGATGGTTCTTGATCGCATCGCTCGCTGCGTCGCGCAAGACATCAGCGCCCGCGCTACCGGGCGTGCGCCGAGCGATGACATACTTGCCACCACTATCGACGTTGACTCGATCCAAATCGGCCTCGACATAAAATTCGGACCCGGCAACAAAATTCGTTCCCTGGCCACCGGGCTTTTTTTGCTGCTCGCCCCAACCACAACCGATCAAGCAATCGACACCGGGCAACGGATCACGCTTGTGCGCCGCTGATGGCAAGCCGATTAAGTCGCGGGTGATGTCTTGGTAATCATCTCGCGATACGTTATGAGCATAAGCACATGCCGGTGTCGCGTGGCTGATCGGGACGCTGGTCACCACACCGATCGCAAAGCCACGATCACGTTGCAATCGATGGGCGATGGTTTCGACGGGATTGCCATCGACATCAAAATTGATCGAACCGTTGTAGGTCTTGATCCCTGCAGTCATCGAAGTTGCCGAAGCGGCGGAGTCGGTAACGGTGTGCGATTGTTCGCGATCCAGACCCATCAAGTATTCTTTATGCGGTGCGGCCTGTTCGGGGGCAAATCCGCCGCGCCTGGGATCGTAACCGCCGGTTGCCGGTTTGTCGCCGCCGAGAACCGTTTGGGCATCGACATCGGTTTTGCACTTGGCTAATCGCGGCGAGGTGACGAAGTAACCATAGTCGGTTTGGGTGCCGCGATAGTCTTGAAACACAAGCCCGTTGCCACGTCCGCCGGAGTAGGTGACCTTGCCATTTTGATACAGAGCCGCGTTGTATGTCGAATTCCAATCCATGCCATCGAACACGATCAAGATGATTCGCGTTTTGCCGTCTTCGATCGCTTGGCGTTGCAGTTGATAGACATCCGTTTGATCAAAATACGGACACTTCGCAAACTCAGGCGAATCGGCAATCAACGTGCCCTCCGGTACGCGACCGTAG
This sequence comes from Pirellulaceae bacterium, assembly GCA_041753075.1. GTDB lineage: Bacteria > Planctomycetota > Planctomycetia > Pirellulales > Pirellulaceae > UBA6163. Next base: position 12,100 of record JBGSVE010000049.1, on the reverse strand, counting down.
AGTTTCTCCAAGCGATCCGCAGCGGCGTAAACGCTGCCAGCTTGGCGCAGTTTGTCAAGCGTAACGCCGAACGTATACAGCGGGATCAGTCGATTGCTGTGATTGACCCAGGTGCTGTAACGATCCGGTTGGCTGCCCCAATAACCCCAATCGGCATGAACCTTTTGGACCGCTTGCGTTTGCAGCTCGCGCATCGTGTCAACCGCCACTTCGGTCGTACTTATTATCTTCCCCAAATCGTCCGCCAAAACACATAGCCTTGACAAGAGCAGAACAGTCAGAAAGCTGGTGGTTCGCAGTATGTTCATAGTCCCGACAGTTTAGCATGGCTGCGGAAAAAGTGTCTGACCCCAGTTCGCTAATCGCCAAGTAGTTCTTCGACCGAATCAAATGCTTTTTCCGAGCGGCGTTGCCGATAATTGATCAACAACGTGGCCGGATCGATCATTCGCCAAGCTGGCAAGGACGTGTAAAGCGTCGCCACGAACGCACCGCCGCGAAGCGCCCAGAGCACATATCCGACACTGAAAAGTCCAACGGTCGCCCCGGCTGTGCCCACAGCAAACTGGCCCAAAATGGTGCCGCCGTTACTGCCGTCTTGGAGCTGTTGCCACTGCGTCCAAACAATCGCTTGATCAATGTCCAATTGCAACAATCTTTGCAACAACAACGCTTCGCCTTGGCGTTCGGGTGCCACGGCGGCGACGAACGATTGAAAAAATCCGAATCGTCCTTCAGCCGAATCGCTAACGTTTGGATCGAGGTTGTCAGCACCCGTCACCGATCGGTTCAAATTCGATCGCGACGAACCGTTGGCTTCATCGGGCTGCACATCCAAGCGGTTTGAATCAGTGGCGGTTGTGCCAGTCGACGAGTTTCCTAAGACTGGATTCACATCCGCCTTATCGCCTGCGGGCGGATCGATGTTGCCGCCGCCCGTACCGGATGATCCATCGTCCTCAGGTTGCGGATCGGGTGGCGGTGGATCAATCGCCGGGCCACCGCCGCCGCCGCCGACTGCGTCAACTTGAATCGTGACCGTAACGATATTGCTTAACAGCCCTCCGTCGCTGACCTGGTACTGGAACGTCTCAATGCCAAAGAAGCCCGCATTGGGGTCATAGACGAACTGGCCACTGGCGTTAACCGATAAGACGCCGTTGGCTGGACCAGCGATCAAGATCGGGAAGATCGTATCGCCATCAATATCGCTGTCGTTGGCCAGCAGACCCGGAGCCGAAACGCTGAGGATCTGGTCGGTGCGGATTGTGTAGTTTTCACCAAACGCGATCGGTGCTTCGCTAACGTCGAGGATATTGATCGTGACCAGTTCGTCGGCTGACACATTGAGCCCATCGCTGACGCGGATCACCAACGTATAAGTCGTCGCTTGCTCAAAGTCGAACGTGCGCGTCGCTGTGATTTCGCCCGTATTGGCGTCGATACTGAACCCGCCGCTGGACGAATCGGAAATGATCTGCCACGCCTGCAAAGACCCGGCTGTGTCGGGATCAGTCACCGTGACGGTTCCGACGGACGACCCGACCGGTGAGTTCTCGGCAATCGCGAGCACTTGGCCACCATCGATGATTGGATCGGTGTCGTTGATGTCACCAATCGCGATCGTAAACACGCGAGTTGTTGTGCTGGCGTCAGCCGATGTTGCGCGGACGGTGATGTTGTAGTTGGCGGCGGCTTCGCGATCGATTGGGCCAGCGACTGTCACGACACCAGTTGTGGAATTGATCGAGAATCGACCACCGGCATTGTTGTCCAAGGTGTAGTTGACCGTATCAGTTCCGTCAGCGTCGTCGGCAAACGCGGTTACGCCAACAACGCTGCCCAGGGAACTGTTTTCCAGCACAAAGTCCACCGCCGCATCATTGTCGTCGATCGCGGTGATCGCGGATTCATTGACATCGGTAACGTTGATGGTGAAAGCTTGGGTCGAGAACGATCCGTCGGCGCTGGTGGCGCGAATGTTGATTCCATGACTGGTTGCGGCTTCGTAATCCAACGCACCGGCCACAGTGACTACACCGGTCGAGCTGTTGATTGCGAATCGTCCGCCAGCGTTATCGTCAAGCGTGTAGGTGACTGCGTTAGTGGTTGCATCTGCATCGGTTGCGAAACCAATGATCCCGACCAGCGTACCAATGACGGCGTCTTCGGCAATGGTGTTGATTGAAACGTCGGTGTCGGAAACGGCTACGACATCGAATTCATCGACATCGTTGATATTGATCGCGAAGACTTGGTCGGTGAACGATCCGTCGGCGGATGTGGCGCGAACGGTGATGTTGCGAGTCGCTCCGTCGGTTTCACGGTTGATCGCACCGGCGACCGTGACAAAACCGCTGGTTGCGTTGATCGCGAATCGTCCGCCATCGTTGTCGAACAGGGTGTAAGTGATCGCGTTGGTTGTGGCGTCGGCGTCAGCGGCTGAAGCCTGCACTCCAACGACAGTGCCAATCGAGGCGTTCTCGTCAACAGCGTTGATGGTTCCATCGATATCCGTCACTACGCCGACATCAAACTCATCGACATCGCCAATCGCGATTGTAAACACTCGCGTGGTTGAGCTGGCGTCGGTCGACGTTGCTCGCACCGTGATGTTGTAGTTGGCGGCCGCTTCGCGATCGATCGCTCCCGCCACGGTCACCACTCCGGCGTTGATGTCAATCGCAAATCGGCCACCGGCATCGTCATCGAGTGAATACGTGACTGAATCCGTTCCGTCAGGATCATTCGCAAACGCAGTCACGCCAACCACCGTTCCGATCGAGGCGTATTCCAAGACAAAATCCGCGGCAGCGTCGATATCACTGATCGCTCCGACAGCGGCTTCATTGACATCGGTCAAGTTGATCGTAAACGCCTGTGTTGAAAACGAAGTGTCCGCTGAGGTGGCTCGGATCGTGATGTTGTGCGAGGTCCCGGTTTCGTAATCGAGCAGGCTGCCATCAGCTACCGTCACTACACCGGTTGAACTATCGATCGCAAACCGTCCACTGGCGTTGTCATCGAGCGAATAGCTGATCGTGTTGGTGGTTGCATCGTTGTCAGTGGCGAAGCCGGTGATATTGACAACCGTGCCGTTTGTGGAGTTTTCGGCGATGGTGTTCGCAGCGGCGTCTGAATCGGTGACCGCGCCGACGTCAAATTCATCGAGGTCGTTGATGTTGATCGTGAACACGGTATCGGCATTCGATCCATCGGCTGAAGTGGCGCGGACCGTGATATTGCGTGAGGCACCGAGCGTCTCGCGGTTCAGTGCAGCCGCTGTCGTCACGACACCTGTGTTCACATCGATCGCGAAGTTGCCACCATCGTCATCGAACAGCGAATAAGTAGTTGTGTTAGTCGTTGCATCCGCATCGCTTGCGGACGCGGTGATGCCGACCACCGTTCCGATTGCGACGTTCTCATCGACGCTATTGGCCGTCGCATCGTTATCCACCGGATTGCTGACATCGAATTCGTCGGCGTCGACGATCGCGATGGCGAAGACTTGATCGCTGAACGAACCATCGGCGGACGTAGCTCGGACGGTAATGTTACGTGACGCACCCTGCGTTTCGCGATTCAGCGTTGCAGCGGTCGTGACAACTCCTGTGTTGGTATCGATCGCAAAGTTTCCGCCATCGTTGTCAAACAGCGAATAGGTGACTGCATTGGTCGTTGCATCAGCATCGCTGGCACTGGCCGTAATGTTGACGATCGTGCCGATGGCAGCATTCTCATCGACGTTGTTCGAAGTCGCATTCACGTCGACTGAATTGGTCACATCGAACTCATCCGCGTCGACAATCGCGATCGAGAAGACCTGATCGGTAAACGATCCGTCAGCCGAAGTGGCCCGAATGGTAATGTTTCGCGAAGCGCCATCAGCTTCCCGATCGATAGCCCCGGCTACGGTAACCACTCCCGTGTTGCTATCGATAGCAAAGCGTCCACCGTCATTATCGAACAGGCTATATGTGATCGTATTGGTAGTCGCATCAACATCGGTAGCGAAGCCAGTAATCCCCACCACCGTTCCGTTGGCTGCATTTTCAACCACCGAGTTAGCTGTGGCGTTGGTATCGGTCACTGTTCCGACATCAAACTCATCGATATCACCGATCGCGATGGTGAAAGATTGCGTGGTGAACGATCCGTCGGTCGAAGTCGCTCGAACCGTAATACTTCTCGATGCTCCGTCCGCTTCGCGATCAATCGCCCCGGCGACGGTGACGACACCGGTCGAGCTATTGACGGTGAATCGACCGCCATCGTTGTCATCGAGCGAGTAGGAGACCACATCTGTCCCGTCCGCATCGCTGGCAAAGGCGGTCACGCCGACGACCGTTCCCACAGAGGCATTTTCTAAAACGAAGTCAGTGGTCGCATCGGTATCCGAAATCGCCGTCACGGCTGACTCGTTAACGTCGGTCAAGTTGATGGTGTAGTTCTGGGTACTGAAGGAACTATCCGCAGATGTTGCTCGAACCGTAATGTTGTGCGACGTCGCCGCTTCATAGTCGAGCAGACTTCCATCCGCGACTGTCACCACACCAGTCGAGCTGTCGATCGCGAATCGGCCTCCGGCGTTATCATCGAGCGAATAGCTGATCGCATTGGTCGTGGCATCCGCGTCGCTGGCGAAAGCTGTGATCCCGACAAGGGTTCCATTGGCGGCGTTCTCGGCTACTGAGTTGAGTGCTGCGTTGGTATCCGTAATCGCAGTCGTATCGAATTCATCAATGTCATTGATATTGATGGTAAGGACAGTATCTGCCGTCGATCCGTCGGCGGAAGTGGCGCGAACGGTGATGTTGCGTGAAGCACCCAGAGTCTCACGATTGAGTGCGGCAGCGGTGGTGACTACTCCAGTATTCGTATCGATGGCAAAGTTGCCGCCGTCGCTATCGAACAGCGAGTAAGTGACTGTGTTTGTGGTCGCATCGGCATCACTCGCCGACGCGGTGATACCAACCAGTGTTCCGATCGCTACGTTTTCGTCGACGTTGTTAGCCGTGGCGTTGACGTCGACTGGATTGGTGACATCGAACTCGTCGGCGTCAACGATCGCGATCGAAAAGACTTGGTCGGTGTAGGAACCATCAGCCGAAGTCGCTCGGACGGTGATGTTGCGTGAAGCTCCATCGGCTTCACGATCGATCGCTCCGGCGACGCTCACAACGCCAGTGTTCGCGTCGATAGCAAAGCGTCCACCGTCATTATCGAACAGGCTATAGGTGATCGTATTGGTGGTCGCATCAACATCGGTAGCGAAGCCCGTAATCCCGACAACCGTTCCGTTAGCTGAATTCTCAACCACCGAGTTAGCTGTGGCGTTGGTATCGGTCACTGTTCCGACATCAAACTCATCGACGTCACCGATCGAAATCGTACTCGTACTCGTACTCGTACTCGCATCAGTCGAGGTAGCTCGAATGGTAATGTTATACGAAGCGGCCGCTTCTCGATCGATGGCACCGGCTACGGTCACAACTCCCGTGTTCGCGTCGATGGCGAATCGTCCACCTGCATTATCATCGAGCGAATAGGTAACCACATCGGTGCCGTCTGGATCAACCGCGTTGGCGGTGATTCCCACGACCGTACCAACAGATACGTTTTCGAGAACATAGTCCGCCGCCGCATTCGTATCGCTGATCGCACCGACGGCCCCTTCGTTCACGTCGGTCAAGTTGATCGTGAACGCTTGTGTGCTGAACGAACTGTCAGCCGAAGTGGCTCGGATGGTAATCCCATGACTGGTGGCCGCTTCGTAGTCGAGCAACGATCCATCGAGAACGGTTACGACGCCCGTATTGGCATCGATTGCAAATCTTCCGCCCGCGTTGTTATCGAGACTATAAGTAATCGCATTCGTCGTCGCATCAGCATCGGTTGCAAAGCCGGTGATCCCCACGACCGTTCCGTTGGCCGCGTTTTCAGCGACCGAGTTGGCCGAAGCGTTCGTATCGGTGACTGCTCCGGTATCGAACTCATCGAGATCGTTGATAATGATCGAGAAAACGGTATCGGCAGTCGAGCCATCGGCTGAAGTGGCGCGGACAGTAATGCTTCGGGAAGCTCCCAGTGCTTCGCGGTCGAGTACGGCAGCGGTCGTGACAACGCCCGTACTGGCATCGATTGCAAAGTTGCCTCCATCGCTATCGAACAGCGAATATGTAACCGTATTCGTGGTCGCATCGGCATCACTCGACGACGCGGTAATTCCGACGACCGTACCGTTGGCGGCGTTTTCGACGACGCTATTGGCGGCTGCATTCGTATCGGTAACGGCTCCCGTATCAGATTCATCGACGTCACCAATGTTGATCGTAAACGATTGCGTCGAGAAAGAAGTATCTGAAGAAGTCGCTCGGATGGTAATATTGTAGGATGCGGCTGCCTCGCGATCGATGGCTCCATTGACGGTCACGATACCGGTATTGGTATCGATCGTGAATCGCCCGCCAGCGTTGCTATCTAAGCTGTACGTGACAACGTCGGTTCCGTCCGGATCGGTTGCTAATCCCGTAATCCCAACCGTCGTTCCGTTCGAAGCGTTTTCCAGGACAAGATTAGCCGCCGCATTGCTATCGCTGACTGAGCCGACGACGCCTTCGTTGACATCCGTCAAGTTAATCGTGAAGGATTGTGTGCTAAACGACGTGTCTGCCGAAGTCGCTCGGATGGTAATGTTATGGCTAGTCGCTGCTTCGTAGTTGAGTAAGCTACCATCGGCGACGGTCACTACCCCGGTGTTCGCATCGATCCCGAAGCGCCCGCCGGCATTGTTGTCTAACGAGTAGGTTATCGCATTGGTTGTTGCATCTGAGTCAGCGGCTAAAGCCTGGACTCCAACGACCGTTCCGTTGGCTGCATTTTCAGCGACCGAGTTGGCAGACGCGTTGCTATCGGTAACGGCTCCGGTATCGAACTCATCGAGATCGTTGATATTGATGGTAAAAACAGTATCGGCTGTCGATCCGTCGGCCGAAGTCGCTCGCACGGTAATGTTTCGCGAGGCACCGAGCGTTTCGCGGTTCAATGCGGCAGCAGTCGTTACAACTCCCGTATTGGCATCGATTGCGAAGTTTCCGCCGTCGCTATCAAACAACGAATAGGTAACCGTATTCGTGGTCGCATCGGTATCACTCGACGACGCGGTAATTCCGACCAGCGTGCCTATCGAAACGTTTTCGTTGACAGAATTGGCGGTTGCGTTGACGTCTGTCGGTGCCGTGACGTCGAACTCGTCAGCATCGACGATCGCAATCGAAAATACTTGATCGGTGAACGAGCCATCGGCCGAAGTCGCTCGAATTGTAATATTTCTCGAAGCTCCGTCGGCTTCTCGGTTGATCGCTCCAGCTACGGTCACAACGCCTGAATTCGAATCGATCGCAAAGCGACCCCCGTCGTTATTCTGCAGCGAGTAGGTGATTGTATTGGTCGTCGCATCGGCATCGCTGGCAAGTCCTGTAATTCCGACCAATGTTCCGTTGGTCGCATTTTCAGCTACTGAGTTGGCGGCTGCATTGGAATCGGTAACGGCTCCCGTATCGAACTCATCGACATCGGTGATGGTGACGCTCAGAGCTTGGGTATCGATATTCGTTCCGTCGGAGGCTTGCACGGTCACTTCGTAGATGCCGTTCAAATCAGCGTCCGTGTGCGATTCTCGATTTCGACCGGAGACGAACGTTAAAACACCGTTAGAACTGTTGATAGAAAACAAACTGGCGTCAGCACCCGAGATGGAATAGGTGATTGTTTGAGCGGGCAAGTCAGCGTCCGTTGCAACGACGGTCGTTACGGCCGTTGAATTTTCAGCGACGTTGATATTGGCAGTTGCGCCTCCACTATTGCTCGTGATGACGGGTGAATTGTCGTTGACCGCGGTAATGGTTAGATTAAAAGTTCCGGTGGAGGCTGAACCGACTCCATCATCAACGCTAAACGAAAAACTATCGCTGCTGGTTTCGCTGCCGTTGTGATCGTAGGTAATGACGCCGGAATCCAGGTCGGCTTGCGTGAAGGTACTGCTGAGTCCGAGCGCTGCACCGCTTTTTCGCATTGTTCCGTTCGTCGTTGCAGTTGTAATCGTATAGACCAACTGGCTGGCCGTGTTGTCGACGTCGGTTGTATTCAGCAGTGCGTTGTTGATCTGATTGCCTGTTGAATTCTCAGCGACGGTTAGGCCGAGATTGGTTGCCAGGACTTGTTCATCGTTCACGGCTGTGACCGTGATCGAGGCGACTTCGGTCGCGGTGCTGAAAGCCGTTGTTGTCCCGTTGGTCGAGGTGTCGACTTTGGTGCCGAATGAGCCCGACGTTTGATCCCAAGCGCGGAACGTGATGTCGCCGGTCGTGGCATTTTGTCCGTTGGGAACAAAACGCAGCATGTCGGTGCTGCGAAGCAGTAGTGACGACGTGCCCGAGACCGTGCCGACACTTGTCCACGTTGAACCACCGTTGGTCGAGTATTCCCAACTTCCGTTGCCGTTAGTCGTGGCCGTGATGGCAATGCCTTCGACAGCGCCCGAGTCAACATCGGTAATGCGATCGCCACCGGCGCTACTGATGATCGAGGCGACGGTTTGACCGGCGCTTGCGGTTTGATCCTCGGTGATACTTGTCAGCGTCATCGCGCCAGCGTTGTCCAGTACCGGCGCGTCATTGACGGCGGTGACGCTGATCGTTGCAATCTCAGTCGCGGAACTGAACGCGGATGTACCGCCATTGGTTGCCGTTGTAACTTTATTTCCGGCTGTTCCACTGGTTTGGTCCCACGCGCGGAAAGTGATGTCACCGGTGGTTGCGTTCTGACCGTTGGGGACGAAGCGAACGAGGTCAGTATCACGCAGCAGCAACGCCGAGGTGTTGGACACGGTGCCGACCGCCGTCCATGTCGAACCGCCATTGATGGAGTATTGCCAAGTCCCCGTACCCTGATTTCTGGCCGTGATGGCGATGCCTTCCACGGCCCCGGAGTCCACATCGGTGATGCGATCGCCGCCAGCGCTACTGATGATTGAGGCAACGGTTTGGCCAGCGTTGGTCGTTTGATCTTCGGTGATCGACGTGAACGACATCGTGCCGGTGTTGTCCAGCACCGGCGCGTCGTTGGCTGTATTGACGGCAATCGTCGAAGTCGCGACGTTGCTGTTGCCGGTTCCATCGTTGGCCACGACCGTGATGACGCGTGCGGTGGTCGAGGGGTTGTCGGAGGAATTTGAATAGGCGATCGTTCGAAGAACTTGCTGATAGTTTGCGAGCGAGTCGGATCCAGAAAGGGTCAGCACACCGGTGCCGGAAACGTAGCTGCCGCTGATGGCAGTTCCTGTCGTGTTGAATGCAAGACTTTCGGCGACTCCGTCTTGCAGGTTCGTAATCGTTACAGTCAACGAAGCAAGATTGCTGCTGTCGATGTCGGCGATGGTGGCGTCGGTATCCACGATGCTGACTGCCACGCCGTTTTCGGTGAAGCTGGTCGAGTAATCGGCAGTATTAGCCAGCGTAAATCGTTGCGCATAAACACCGGTTCCCGATCCGTCCTGGTTGGCACTGTCCCAGGCGATGACGAACGAACCGTTTGCGCTGCTGGTAATCGAACTGCCGTTTTGGTTGCCGGCGGTGGTGGAGTTCACGCGGGTTTCGACGCCGACTTTGTTACCCGAACCGTCGAATTGCTGCAGGAAGACACCGGAGCCGCTGCCGTCTAGCGAGCTGTCGGTCCACGTGACCAGGAATCCGCCGTTATTACCAAGGGCAATCGAAGGTGCCGATTGATCATTGGCCTGCGTCGTGTTAACGAGAACATCACCCGTCAGCGCCGTACCCGACGCGTCAAAGCTTCTCGCGTAAACGCCGTACCATCCGCCAGCGTCTTGCCATTGGCTGGTCCAAGCCACAACGAACGAGCCGTCATCGCGAACGGCAATCGTCGGCTCAATTCGATCCTGCGAATTGTCCTGATTGACTCGGAAGCTTCCCCCCGCGGCGACACCCGCGGCGTCGTAGATCCGGGCTTGGACAGTTTGGTTGTCGTCGGACCAGGTCACAACGTATGCACCGGAACCCGACATGCCGACTTCGACGCCCGGACCAAAAGGATTTCCACCGCCGTTGGCAATAACAAACTCGCCGCCTTGTGCGACCCCCGCGGCGTTATAACGCCGTCCAAAAATGGTGTCCCAGAAACTGTCCTGCCAGACGACGACAAAATTGCCGGCATCATCCATCGCGACCGATGGAATGAACTCAGTATCCGGGTTATCGGTGGTATTGATCAAAAATTCGCTTCCTTGCGCGACCCCGGCAGCGTTGTAACGTTGCCCGAAGATTCCGTCGGCATCTCCTGCACCGTTACCGCTCCAAACAACGACAAAGTCGCCGTTGGCATCCATGGCGACGCTGGGTTCGATCTGGTTTCCCGCGATCGTCGAGTTCACTAGAAACTCCGTTCCCTGCGCCACTCCTGCCGAATTGTATCGCTGAGCATAAATCCCCCAGGTCGACCCGGAATCCTGATCTTTGCTGGCCCATGAGACGACATAATTTCCGCTGTCATCGCTCGCAATCGCTCGTGCACTGCTGCCGATCGTCTGATTACTATTGGTCGTGAAATTGACCAGTGTTTCGGAACCGACTGGGGAAAAGGAACTTGGACCGTCCAAGTCAATCGTCGGCGCGTCGTTGACGCTACTGACGACGATTTGTGCCGACGAATTATTGCTGGAGAAGGCCGTGGTGCCGCCGCTGCTAGCGGTGCTGGCGTAACTGGCCGTTACGTTAGTCGACGCAGCACCGCTCGTCCGGTCCCAGGCTTTGTAGCTGAACGTCGCTGTTTCACCGTTCTGAGCGTTGGGAATGTAGCGGACTTGGGTTGATGAAGTGATCAACAGTGCGTTGGTACTACTGACGGCACCAAAGTTGCGCCAAGTCGTGCCGTCGGTTGAGTATTGCCACGTGCCGGTGCCGGTCGTGGTGGTGATCGCCAAGCCGCTTACTGCGCCTGTATCGACATCCGCTCGGCTGGCTCCGGTCAGTATCGCAGATGCGAGGGTACCGGACGATGTTGTGTCTTCGTTGGTCGTCGTCAGCGTGTGGGTGTATCCGTTAGTGATCGTCGGCGCGTCGTTGACGGCAGTGACGCTGATGATGCCGGCTTCGACTTGGCTGCTGAACGCGGTTGATCCACCCGCGACTGAAACGTCGACCTTGGCTCCTGCTGTTCCTGAGGTTTGATCCCAAGCCTGGAAGAGGAAGGTTCCTGTGTCGCCGTTTTGGCCGTTGGGAACGAATCGCAAGCTGTCGGTGGCGCGGAGTAAAAGCGCGCTGGTTGAGGTCACGGAACCGACGTCAGTCCACCCCGAACCGGTGTTGTATTGCCAAGTCCCGTTGGTACCGCCAACGTTCGAGATGGCGATTCCTTCCAAGGCTCCGCTATCTACGTCCGTGATCCGATCACCACCCGCGCTAGCGATGATTTGCGAGATGGTGTTGCCGCTGTTGTTCGTATCGTCTTCGCTGATCGTCGTGAGCGACATGAAACCGCTGTTATCGAGCAACGGCGCGTCATTGACCGGAGTGATCGTGAGGTTAGCAGTGCCCTGCGACGAATAGGCGTGGAGGTTGGCGGCTTCGGAAGCTTGTAATGCCCGGTTGTAGATCGCGAAGCTGTCGATCGCAGTTCCAGCGTTCGCAAAGCGATTGGCCGCCAGGTCCCCTCGCGCTCCGATGTAGGCGTTCCCGATGGGGTTAATCGCGTCGCCGCCCCGCGCCAGCGTGCCTCGCAAGACGCCGTCGATGTAGACCTCCGTCCCAACGCCTGCCTTGACGGTCATCGTGTAGGTGTGCCACTGCGAATCACCGATCAAGGTTGGAATGTCAATGAAGATCTGACTTGATAGCGGATCGTTGTTGTCCCACACGGTGGTCACAATTTGATTGCGTTGTCCGACGGTCGGATGGCTCGATTCAACGATCGCCACGGCGATGGTTTCACCGACAAAGTTCCCGGAAGACAACGCGCCCTGATGAAACAGGTATTGCAGTCCCGAACCGGAATTGTCTGCGACGCGGAAGTTGAACGAGAT
>JBGSVE010000048.1:0-5813 GCA_041753075.1 Pirellulaceae bacterium | reverse complement strand
TACCAGCTTGTAACGCAATCGGCTCGACACTCTTGGCATCCAAATCCGAAAGCTGACCACGAACATAAGTCGTCAAATGAACTCGCGTATCGCTCCGCCCGAAGCAATCGCCAAAGCGAGCCAGATAAGTATCCAGACGATTTTCAAGTCGTTCTAAATCATCGACATTCATGCCCAGGCCTCCGTGCGGCTACCAAAATTCAAAACTGCTATTTTCACCGAAAACAGCAGTCCGTTACAATACCAGTTAGCGCTGTAGTACTAGCCATTCAGGCATTAGAGGGGATTTGATCTATGATGTGAGGATTAATGGGTACCATGATGGCTTTATGGCTGAGTGGGAGGGCGTGGGCGAAGAATGGCGTTTTTGGGGAAATCGACTTCCCTATCTCGGAGGCTTGCCGACAACAGTTATTACCGCGAAGGGGCCGCCCAATGCTGACGCACTTGAATGGACAATGGGGCAAGACCGTCTTCGCGGCATTGCCAAGGACGTGGAATTCATCAATGCATCCTGTCATCATATGGTGCACCTCGCTAAACCAAAGCTTGTTTGTGACAAGATCAGGGAGATGTATGACAGGGTCCGACCGCTCGACAACAACCAGCCTCAAGCGAGCCCGCTGCAAACGAATATTGGCGAACGATTCGATGCAAACGAGCGGCGAAGTCGGGCGAATTGAAGTGGATAATCTCTCGTCGCCGCCCGCTGAACGGTAGGGTTCTGCCTATCAGAACGCAAACGTAGGATCACAGGTAGCATGTGAGAGCGATCCGCAACATGGCTTTACATGAAAACGGCAATTGCTTCGATACGAACCACGAACTAATTCGACAACTATCATGAGCTTTCGCAAATCACTGGGGCAGACGGTCAACTCGTTCATCCGTAATTTCGCACCGTTTGGCATCTTTGCTTCACTTGTCAGCGTTTTTCTTGCGTACCAGCTTGTTGAGTGGTTTTCGCCTGACGCGAGCGGGGCGTCGACCGCGTGCTGGACTATCGTTGGTGCGATCTCGATTTATCTCGTTGGTTTCGCAGCATTCGCAATTTGCGTTGCAATCTTGCGACCGCCCAAGACAGTTTCCGATAAGCATCCCGCAGATGGCCGCGAACCTTAATCCTTCGTTTCAGATCAACTCAAGAACTGGGAGAACCAAGCGGTGAACGTGCGGACTGGCAAGATCTGATTGACGAGCGGGGGGAGATCCCGCCTGGCTAAGTGCTAGGCTCTGTTTGAAAACGCTTACGGGCACATATTTTTTAGGAATCGCTCGATCATGGCCATTTTAATCATACCGCAGTAGTTGATGGCGGTCTTATCAAAGCGAGAGAACACGCGACGACATTCCTTCAGCCAGCCAATTGCTCGCTCAACGATGTTGCGGCGGCGATAGCTTTCGCCATTAAATTCAACTCCGCGAGCATCACGATCTTCATTCGCCTTGCATGGGATGACAGGATTTATTTGCGGCAACATCTCAAAAATTTTGGGAATCTACGCAATTCAAGCAGGTACGGGTTACGTGTGCAGCAACGATTCGGGGATCATCATTGAACGAGATCCAGACACGGTGCGTGGTCCCGACGTGACATTTTATCGCGACGGCGGAACCGCAGACGAGATGACGCGTGGGTACGCTCAGCCGCCGCCAGTGTTGGCGGTCGAAGTGCTGTCGCCGACCGACCGAATTGGTTCAACGCTGCGGTGCGTCGAGCACCTGCTGTCCTTGGGCATCAAGGTCGTTTGGGTAGTCGATGTTGAAGGCCGCGAGGTCAGCGTTTTTCATGGCGACGAAGCCGCTGCGGTCTATCAAGTCGACGCCACGCTCAGCGACGCGGTGCATCTTCCAGGACTTAGCATCAGTATAAAAGAGATATTCTCGCTACCCCGGTTCATTTCCGGTCATTAGGCTAGCCCGAGTTGGCTATTTCGTTTTGGGCAACGTGAAATAGTTGGGGCCATTGGCCTTCTCGAACGCTTCGATCAACGTTGCGGCGGTGGTTTTATCGCCCGCGACTTCTTTGATTTTGGCCAAGTAATAAACCATGTCGCGGCTGAGTTGGCCGGACTGGGTCGCGTTGCCAAGACTGTTCTCGGCGGCGGCGCGATCGCCCAATTGAAATTGAACCCAACCGAGAGTTGCCCACGCTTCGGCAGCTTGGTTGTTGTTGCGAACGTTGCCCTCGGCGAGCTGCAGCGCGCGGGCCCGCAACGTTTCGTCTTCGGATTGGACCAACACGAGCGCCAGATGATTGCCAATCGCAAACACGGTTGGATTCTTTTGGTGCAGCGCCGTCAGCGACTTGCGAGCGTCGTCGATGCGACCTTCCATCCGTGCGGCCAGCGCCAACAGAAATTGACGTTCGCGTTCGTTGTCGGGTGAATCGGCAATTTCGTTTGCCAACAATGTATTGACCTCGGCCGGACGATTGTTCGCTAACATCCACCGGGCCAGCGACAGGCGAATCGCCGGGGCGTCATCGCGATCGGCGTCTTTAAGCGCCTGGCGATAGGCGGCTTCGGATTTGACCATATCGCCCGTCTGTTCGTACAACTGAGCGATCATCAAATACGGTGGAGCCGCCGTGGGCAGGATCGTGTGGAGGTTCTTGAAGTAGTTGACCGATTCTTTGAGGTTGCCCAAATGAAAATGCGATCTTGCCAATCCAGCCATCAGTTCGCTTGACGTGCGATCATCACGCTCCAGCGCCGAATAGATCGTTAGCGCGCCTTGAAAATCACCACGGCCCTCGCAACACGTCGCCTTCAATTGGCGAATCCGGCGACTGACTTGCGTTGCGAACGCGTCGGACCAATTCGCCGGTGGATTGGCGCGTTCGCCGATGTTGGCCAAGTTCCAGCCATCGAACCAGCGGCCTTCGCGAACGGCGATTCCACAGAACATCAAATACAAATCTTGGCGATTGACTTCGGTGCGGCTCAACCGTTCCAGCGTGGCGCGACCGTCGGCGGCAAATCCCTGGGCGATGAGCAAATCAGCGAGCAAGATTTCCGGATGGACCAAATCCGGCGATGTTGCCAAGGCCGAAAGCGCTGTTCGCGCCGCCTCGACATCGCGGCGCTGGATCGCTGCGGTGGCCGTCTGCAGTGCCTTGGTGCCCGGAGCATTGGCCGCATTGGGAAGTCCCATCGGCAATATTGCCGTATCGGTTATCAACTCCGCCCGCACCGCCACGGGCGCGACCAAAGCCAGCAAGATTAGAATTGCAAACCGCAAACGGTGAAAGGATTTTGACATAGTTGTTGGTAGGGATGGAGATCAAGAAAAGTCAATACGCAGGTGCAACGGACGCATTATACGCGACGAAAGCGCGGGCAAGCTTAGCTTTTTGGGATGTGTGAAAAGCGATTGGGTGAAGATTCGCGTTCTTCTTGGCGGTCAGACGGGTCGTGCCCCTTCCAACCCGCTAGCGGTGGCATTACGCTTTTGGCATTGTCATTGCGTCTCCGCCAAAACAGCCCAGGGCCGGGCCACTCACACGGGAATTTTACAATGAGCGTTGCGTCCACCGACATCCAAACCACCGCGATTGACACCATTCGCACCCTCAGCATGGATGCCGTTCAAACGGCCAACAGCGGCCATCCGGGCACGCCGATGGCGCTCGCTCCGATCGCGTACCAGGTCTACAACCAGACGATGAAGTACGACCCCGCCAACCCACTTTGGCCCGGTCGCGATCGCTTCGTGTTGTCCTGCGGCCACGCCTCGATGCTGCTGTATTCAACCTTGCACCTGTGCGGCGTCAAAGCGGTCGACGCCAATGGCAAGCCCAAGAACGAATTGTCGATCACACTCGATTCGATCAAGACGTTTCGCCAAATCGGCAGCGTTTGCGCCGGTCACCCTGAATATAAAGAAGCCGCCGGAATCGAAACGACCACGGGACCGTTGGGCGCTGGCGTCGGCAATTCGGTTGGTATGGCGATGGCGGAGCGTTGGCTGGCGGCACGCTACAACACGACCAAGCACAAGCTGTTTGACTACAACATCTACGCCCTGTGCAGCGACGGGGACATGATGGAAGGCATCTCGACCGAAGCCGCCTCGGTCGCCGGTCACCTCGGCTTGTCGAACCTGTGCTGGATTTACGACGACAACAAAATCACGATCGAAGGCGATACCGATCTGGCGTTCAGCGAAGATGTCGGCACCAAGTTCAAGGGCCTCGGTTGGAACGTCCAGCACGTTGATGACGCCAACGATCTGGGTGCCTTGGCGACGGCGATCGAAGCGTTTCATGCCTGCACCGACAAGCCGACGATGATCATCGTCAAGAGCATCATCGGCTACGGTGCACCCAACAAGCAAAACACCCACCACGCTCACGGGGCACCGCTGGGTTGGGACGAAATTGCCTTGGCCAAGGAGAATTACGGTTTGCCGACGGATAAGAAATTCTTCATCCCCGAGGGTGTGCTGCAACACTTTGCCGAAAACATAGGCGCTCGCGGTAAGAAAGCATACGACGAATGGCAAAAGGTTTGGGAATCTTACAGGGTTGCCTACGGTGACAAGGCCGCAGAACTCGAAGCCATGTTCGCGGGTAAATTGCCCGATGGTTGGGACAAGGACATTCCCGTGTTTCCGGCCAGCGACAAAGGCGACGCGACGCGTAACAGCGGCGGCAAAGTGCTCAACGCGATTGCCAAGAACGTGCCGTTCATGATCGGCGGCTCGGCCGACTTGGCACCGAGTACGAAAACAAATTTAGACTTCGAGGGCGCGGGCGATTTTCTGCCTGGCCAATTCGGCGGGCGCAACCTGCACTTCGGCATTCGCGAACACGGTATGGCCGCGATTTGCAACGGCATGTCGGTCACCGGTCTGCGTCCCTTCGGTGCCACCTTCTTCGTCTTTACGGATTATATGCGCGGGGCGATGCGGTTAAGCAGTATCATGCACCAACCGGTGATCTATGTGTTGACGCATGACAGTATTGGTGTCGGCGAAGACGGTCCGACTCACCAACCGGTCGAGCATCTGTCGGCTTGTCGCGCGATCCCCGGTTTGTATGTATTCCGTCCTGGTGATGCGAACGAAGTTGCTGAGTGTTATCGCACGGCAATGAAAATGAATACGCATCCGTCGGCGTTCATTTTGTCGCGTCAAAACATGCCCACGATGGATCGCGGAAAATTTGCTCCCGCCGAAGGTTGTGCCAAGGGCGGTTACATTTTGGCCGGTGGCACGGCGAAGCCCGATGTGATTTTAATGGGCAGCGGCAGTGAATTGTGCATGTGTGTGGCGGCTTATGAGAAACTCGTAGCCGCCGGCGTCAAGGCACGAGTCGTCAGTATGCCGTGCCTCGACTTGTTCGCGGACCAATCCAAATCGTACCAAGACGAAGTGCTGCCGCCGTCGGTCGCCGCTCGCGTTGCCTGCGAAGCGGGAATTAGAATGAGCTGGGATCGCTATCTGGGACTTTCCGGTCGCTTCGTCGGTATGGACGGTTTTGGAGCCAGCGGTCCTTACGACCAAGTCTATGCGAAGTTCAACATCACGCCTGAGGCGGTCGAGAAAGCCGCCAAAGCCGCATTGGCCTAAGCGCCCATAGCTCAGTTGGATAGAGCATCGGATTTCTAATCCGACGGTCGCAGGTTCGAGCCCTGCTGGGCGTGCTTATGAATCAACCGAACCTGTCTCAATACTGTTCGGCACGGGATTTGCGCATGCAGTTTTTCTTAATTTTGGCACGGCGTTTGCGCACCAGTGACAATCCGGCGGGGGTTCCGCCAGATTGACACAATGCGAGTCCGATGGTGCCCAAGCCAAATCCAAAACAA
>JBGSVE010000047.1:0-22486 GCA_041753075.1 Pirellulaceae bacterium | reverse complement strand
TACGCTCGGCGATTTGATTCTCGCCGAAAGCATCAATCCAACCGTCGGCGCGGTGGATACATTCGATCTCGGTAGCGGCATTTATCGCGTCATCGCGGGTGTTGGCAGCGAATCGATCGCACTCGGCCCCGGCACCAACTTTGTCATCGCTGACGCCGGACGCATCCGCGACAACGGCGACGGCACAACGACGATGGAATCGATCGCTCCTGAAGTTGTCGGTGACGATACGATTCTGGTCACCGAAGGTTTCAACGTGGTCATCGGCGGCAGCGGCACCGACACCATCAACGTACAAACGGGAACCGGCGGAACGACCGACCAGATCGGCATCGTCCTCGGTGACAACGGTTCGCTAACGTACACGTCCGCGACCGGAACGTTGCTCAGCATCGAAAGCGCGGCAACCGATCCGTTTGGTGCAGCGGACACGATCGCGCTAACCAGCGGCACGAACACGGCAATCGGCGGCGTCGGTGCGGACATCATCAGCGCCGGCGGCGGTCGCAATGTTGTCATCGGCGATGATGGCGAAGCGTTCTTCAACACCGACGGTACACTTCGCGAAGCACGCAGTATCCATCACGGCTCCGGCGACAGTGATGAAATTACTCTCGCCGATGGACTCAACGTCGTCATCGCCGGGTCGCTCGCCGATACCGTTACGGTCAGCGGCGGATTCAACACAATCCTCGGCGACGAAGGCGAAATTGTCCTAACCTACGACGCCATCACCGGAGACCGCACCGGACGCACGGTCAAGACGCTCAGCGGCAACGTCGGCGGCAACGATACAATTCAAGCCGGTGCCGGTTTCAACATCGTCATGGGCGGCGCGGGCAGCGACTCGATCACCGCAATTCGCGCTGGCGTTGGCCAAACCGCGACGTTCATCGCTGCGGGCGACGGTGGCATTGCAACGTTCGATGGCAACGATCAATTGCTCGAACTGATGACGCTTGATTCCGACATCGGCGGTGACGATACGATCGACGCGGGCGATGGTAACAACGTCATCATCGGCGGCACCGGTGCCGATGAAATCACTGCGGGCATTGGCATCAACACCATCATTGGCGACGAAGGCCGAGTTCAATTCAGCCCGCTTGGAGATTTGATTCTGGCCGAATCCATCAATCCAACCGTGGGTGATGTGGACGTGTTCCATTTTGCCAACGGCACGTACCGCGTCATCGCGGGTGTCGGTAGCGAAACGATTCAAGTTGGCACCGGCACGAACTTCATCGTTGCTGACGCCGGCCGCATCCAAGTCAACGGCGACGGCACGACCACGATGCAATCGATCGCTCCCGAAGTTTCGGGCAACGATACCGTCATCGCCAATGAAGGATTCAACGTCATCATCGGCGGTAGCGGTGCCGATACGGTCAACGTCGCGCCGGGGAACAGCGGTGCCACCGATCAAATCGCAATTGTCCTGGGCGATAACGGCTCGTTGACGTTTGGTTCCGCGACGGGCACATTGCTCAGCATTCAAAGCGCAGCGGCAGATCCGTTTGGTGCAGCGGACACGATCTCGCTGACCAGCGGCATAAACACCGTCGTCGGTGGTGCCGATGCCGACATTATCAGCGCCGGTGGCGGACGCAATGTCATCATTGGTGATGACGGCGAAGCGTTCTTCAATCCCAACGGCACGCTCAACATTGCTCGCAGCATTCACTACGGCATCGGCGGCAACGACAACATCACGCTTGCCGACGGCGTCAACGTGATCATCGCCGGGGCGTTGGCCGACACGGTGAACGTCAGCGGCGGGAACAACACGATCCTGGGCGACGAAGGCGAAATCGTGCTGACCTATGACGCCATCACAGGAGATCGAACAGGTCGCACCGTCAGCACGCTCAGCGGTAACGTGGGTGGCAACGATACGATTCTCGCCGCTGCCGGTTTCAACGTCATCATGGGCGGTGGTGCCAACGACTTCATCGAATCGTATGCACCGCCTGGCGTTACCATCACCGACACGCCAACGCCGAAGTTCATTGCCGCGGGCGATGGTGGAACGGCGATTTTCGATGGTGAAGATCGCTTGCTCGAACTGTTCTCGATCGATTCCGATCTCGGTGGCAACGACACGATCATCGGTGGCGATGGACACAACGTGATCCTGGGCGGACGCGGCAGCGACGACATCACCACCGGAATCGGCACCAACACGATCCTCGGCGATGAAGGCCGCGTCGTCTTCAACACCGCCGGAACAATGCTGCTTGCCGAGAGCATTAACCCCGCAGTTGGTGCGACCGACGTGTTCTACTTTGCCCATGGCACCTACCGCGTCATCGCTGGCGCTGGCGACGAAACGATCGCGCTCGACGCCGGTAACAATTTCATCATCGGTGACAACGGTCGCATCCGTTTGAACAACGACCTGACGACCACGATGGAATCGATCGCGTTTGAGATCGCTGGCGACGACACGATTCTGTTGACCGCAGGTTTCAACACCGCGATCGGCGGCAGCGGCATGGACGTGATCACTGTCGCAGCCGATCCAACCAGCAGTGACGAACCGATCAGCATCATCTTGGGTGACAACGGCACGTTCACGTTCACACCCGCTGGTGTCGTGCGCAGCATCCAAAGTCCGCCCAGCGACATCTACGGTGCCGATGACATCATTACGTTGTCCAGCGGCATCAATACCGCGTTTGGTGGCAACGCCGACGATCAAATCACAGCCGGTAGCGGCCAGAATGTCATCCTTGGCGACGACGGCGAAGCGTTTTTTAATGACAACGGCACGCTGCTGATCGCTCGCAGTATCCATCCCGGCTTCGGTGGCAACGACACGATCAATGTTGCCAACGGCGTCAACGTCGTCATCGCCGGAGCGTTTAACGATACGGTCACCGCGGGCACGGGATTCAATACCATCGTGGGCGATGAGGGCGAAATTGTTATCACCTACGATCCGATCACTGGCATTCGCAGCGGTCGCCAGATTCAAACGCTCAGCACGGACATCGGTGGTGCGGACTTGATCCGTGCGGCTGCCGGTCACAACGTCGTCATGGGCGGTGGTGCCAATGACGTGATCGAATCGACTGCCGCCAATGGCCCGAACATTCTTGCACCGGCGGATACGAAATTCTTTGCCATCGGTGACGGCGGACGCGCGACCTTCGACGCGGCAGATCGCTTGCTGGAACTCATCACGATCGAAGCAGCGTTCGGTGGCAACGACACCATCACCACGGGCGCTGGTGCCGACTTCGTGTTTGGTGGCAAAGGCGACGACACGATCAGCGGATTGGTCGGCAACGATGTTTTGATCGGTGACACAGGCCGCGCCGTTTGGGAAGTTCGCGATGGTGTGTGGACGCTCGTGCTCGTGACCGTGACCAGCGAAGACGTTGCCCACGGTGGCAATGACAACATCCACGGCAACGAAGGCGACGACTTGATCTACGGCGGTACCGGCAGCGATACATTGTTCGGGGATGCCGGCAGCGACGTGATCCTGAACTACCAAGCCACGGTGAACCTGCCGCTGCCCACCGCCGAGCCGATCTCCGGTTGGGGCGATTTGCGATATCGCTCGCTGCTCGGTTTGCCGCTGTCCGTGTTTGACCTGCGACGACAAATCGTTCCGCTTAACGCGGCGGGCGATTTCTCAACTGGTGATAACACGCTCCATGGCGGCAGCGGTGATGATGTGATTCTAGTCACGCCCGGTGGTGCCGATGTGGTCAACGACACCTCGGGTTACGATTCGATCAGCGTGCAGCTTGCCAATCAAGGCGTGCTGCTTGATCTAGATCGACTTGACGTGGCTCAATATGTCTACGATCCGGTCAATCAAACTGGCGCGACGATTCGTTTGAACCGAAGTGCCCCGGCGCCGGCGGTCAGCCCCTACGAAGGCGTCACTGGTTCGCCCTACGCCGACTTGATCTACCTTGATCCGTTGCCGATCCCGCGCACGGCGGATTTGAACCAGCACGTTGATGACGTTGATGCGTTCCCCGGCGATGAATTGCGAGTTCGCACCTACGGCAACCGCGTCGTCGATAACGGCTTGATCCTTAGCGTCACCGGCTTGGGCGAGATCCATCATTACGATGTTGAGACGATCGAGTGGCTTGGTGCCGCACCGTTGATATTCGATGACGGCGAAGGCAATTTCACGGCGTCGGGCGGAGCGAACGAGACGTTTGTCGGTGCTTACCAAGGTGACCTATTCCGTGGAACCAGCAGCGCCACATCGGTCGCCGGTTGGTTGGTAAACGGATTGACCAACGGCAAATTCACGGTCTCGGTAACGTGGCCGGACAACGGTTCGGTGCCCGTTGGTGCAGCGAATTTTGATGTCTACGATGTCGACGGCAACCTGCGACTACACAACGTGTTTGACCAACGTGACGTGCCCGCGACATTCCTTGGCGACGGCACGCTGTGGCAAGACTTGAGCTTGCCAATTCTGGTTGACGATTTCCACATCCAACTCAACCTGACCGGCGTGCAAAACAACGTTGCGTATTTCACCGACGCGATTCGCATCGAACGCAACCGCTTGCAAAGTTCCGAGATTCGCGTCATCGACTTGACGACCAATCGCGAAGTCCGCTCGGGTTACTCGATTGCTGACTTCGGCTCGGCCCTCGCAGGCACTTCGAAGAGTCGCACGTTCCAAATTGAGAACCATGGCGACGCGCCGCTGATTCTGAACAAACGGGACGCGGCCAGCGTTTCGCCGTATCGCGAGATAGACGGTCTTGTTTATGACGCGTTGCAGAAAGTGTCGTTACCCAACGGATTCAGCGGTGCCGACTTCGGCCAAACCGTCGTAGCACCGGGCCAATCGACGACGCTGACAGTCACGTTCGGCACGGGTGCGGTCGGGACGTTTAGCGGCGATCTCGTCATCGAGACCAATGACGTCGACGAAGCATTGTTTTCGTTCGGTGTCAGCGGCACGTCGTTGTCACCGGTCGGCCAAGTCGCCATCGTGGACAACCAACAAAGCGGCTTCCGCGTGCAAAGTGGCAGCTTCACATCGACGAGCAACAACGCCGCCTACGATCGCAAAGAACTTTACGCAAAACCGACCGGTTTGTCGTCAGCGAACTGGACGTTCAACAATCTTGAACCCGGTCATTATCGCATTTCGACGACGTGGGCTGGTAACAGCACCAACGCCGCGACCGCTGCACCGTTTACGATCACCAGCGATGGCGTAACGCAGAACGTGACCGTCAGTCAACGAGTGCGCCCTGCGACCTACGACGATGCGTTCGCGGCTAATGGCGTCACCTGGATGGATTTGGAGTACGACTTTGTCGTCACCGGCAACAATCTCACGGTCTCGCTGCAAAGCACGCCAACCGGCTACATCTTCGCCGATGCGGTGCGGATCGAACGCTGGGTGATTCCGCCCGTTGCGGCACCAAAGTTGGTGGTGACCGATGAATTGACGGGTCTCAAGTTAGTCGATCGCGAGGGCGTTCTTGATTTCGGAACGACACGTTTGTTCGGTGCAGTCGATCGCTCGATCAAGGTCGAAAATCGTGGCCGCGCCGATCTACAGTTCACCTCCGCTCCGGTATTGCCCGTCGGCTTCTCGTTGGCCGCGCCGCTGACCGCTTCAACGCTCGCGCCGGGCGAATCAACATTCGTCTATCTGCGATATGACGCGACCAGTCCGCGAGACGCCATCGCCGTATTGCGGTTGTTCACCAACCAGGACGCCAACCTGACCTTCGAGATTGAATTGAAGGGCAACGTTCAAGTCGAATACGAAATCGATAACGCTTCGCGCACGGGCTTTACGACCAACTATGCCACCGAAAGCCATCGCTACGCTGTTGGTGGCACTCGCGCGATCAGTTCCAATCGCAGCGTCGGCGGAGTCGCAACTTACACGTTCGACAACCTGACGCCGGGCAACTACGCCGTCTATGCAACCTGGTCACCATCGTGGAACCAACGCACCTCGCTGTCCAATAGCGCACCGTTCACCGTCAGCGGCGGTACGGCGGCGCAAACCATTGTTGTCAACCAACGCATCGCGCCCGTCGATGACGTGACCGACACCGCGTCATGGAAATGGCTCACCAACTACGCCATCGTTGGCAACACGTTGACCGTCCGGCTCAACGACAACGATCGCTCGCAAGCCGTTCAAGCCGATTCGATTCGAATCATTCACTTGTATGAACCGAAAGTCGAAACGTACATCGACGGCCTGCGTAAAGTGCAAAACAATCCGGTTGATTTTGGACACACACCGTTTGGCACTCCCGTCACTCGCCAATTGCGAATTCATAACCCATCGGAAAACCCGGTGTTCTTGCAATCAATCGGCCAACTGCCGCCCGGATTTACGCAAAGTGGATTTGAATCGCGATTCTTGCCACCGGGTGAGAGTTTGTTTGTAACGTTGACCTTCACCGCGCATTCAGTCGGCGAGTTTGGCGGTCCATTGACACTCGCCTCGACCGATGCCGACTTGGCGACCTTCGTACTGAACCTGCAAGGTGTTGCCGACAGCCACGCCCAAGTGATCGATGATCGCAATTCCACGTTCCGTGTGACGAAGGGCAGTTTCTCGAAACTCAATCGCACGAACGTTGGCTTGGTCAATGACACGACACAATACTCATCGACACGCGGAACCAATAACGCCCAGTGGACAATCACGGGGCTGGAGCCTGGAATCTATCGCGTCTCGACAACGTGGTTAGCCGACCGCACCGGTGCGAGCAACGCACCGTTCACGATCATCGGCGATACAACCCAAACCACTCGGTTGAATCAACGGTCCACGCCGTCAAGCAACATCGGTTCTTTCACCGATCGCAATTCGGTGTGGGTCGATTTGGCCAGTGCGATCGAAGTCACTGGCGGCACGTTGACGGTCCGCTTGACCAACGCCGGTGCAAACGGTCGTGTCCAAGCTGACGCCATTCGCATCGAGCGGATCGATCCGGTTCGCGCCGCTGTCGCACCGATCATCGCCAGCGGTGCAGCGACGTTGTCATTGCCGATAGCCGAGCTGTTTGTTTCCGCAGGGATTCAATTGTGGTCAAACCTCGATTCGATCATCGGTCAAATCGATCCGTCGATTCGCGTCGTCGTCGAAGATTTGCCCGGCGACGTGCTGGGGTTGGCATCCGCCGAAACGCGGACGATTTGGGTTGATTCGGACGCGGCCGGCCATGGTTGGATTGCTGATACGCAGCTTGCGCAATCAATCCTCACAGGAATGGAATCGCCGGACGTGTATGCGTGGACGGGATCGCAGGCGGGACAGTTTGACTTGCTCAGCGTGGTGCTGCATGAGCTGGGACACTTGCTCGGCTACCATGACAACGATCCGCACCCCGAAGCCAGCTCGATCATGTCCGATCGATTGCCAACGGACGTGCGGCGGTTGCCTGGTTGGAATGACGACACCGAGCATCGTTGGTGCGAAGCGGTTGCGGTCAATAATGCCGACCAAGTTTTTATCGAAGCGGCCCACGATGACAATAACTTGTTAGCTAACAATCATTTGGCAAGTGACGTGCAAGGTCCATTGCCAGTCGCCGTGCCAAGCATCAGCGTCAACCGCGACGAGGATCAAGTCCGCGATCAATTGCTAGGTGACTGGGACTACTTTGATACATTGGTCTGAGTTGCGAAAAATAGGCAACGTCTGATTTTTCAGGTACAATTTATTGAATTACTCGATACGAACGACAATTGTTGACGGCCACGTGCATGTCCTGGTTTCCGATCAAGTTTCCGATGGTACGGAAGAGGAAGTGGTTATCTTACCGCTGGCATCGGGTGCAAAGCCGGGTGATGGCCAATGGGATTGCAGCGTAGGCGGCATCGAGGCTTGGCTTAGTCAATACGAGAAACTCGAACCACTTGAACTGACCGACAGCGATCGTGCAGACATTGCCCAAGCGTTGCGTGGTCAGGAGCAGTGGGAGCAGGAAGGTTTTTTTGAGCACGCCGACAAGCAGCGGAACCAGTGGGAATAGAACGATATCTGCTTGACAGCAACACACTGTCACCTTTTCTCGATCGTCAAGACCTCGTGGCCCAACATATTCGCGCTGCGGTACGCCGCGGTTGCCGGGTGGGCACCTGCGAGCCAGTCTTTGCTGAAATGTATTTTGGGTTGAACTTGAGTTCACAGAAAAAAAAACAGAGCAAAACTGGTGGTTGGACTTAGGCATCTGGCTTGTTGGCCACTGGATCGGGCGGCGTCAGAAGTTTACGGGCGGCTTGCCACCGACCTTCGCCGAGCCGGGCGACCGATGCAAACCATCGACATGATGCTGGCGGCAATCGCGATATCACTTGGCAACTGCACCGTAGTAACCACCGATTCCGATTTTCGTTCAATCCCTGGTTTAGCGGTCGAGAACTGGGAAATACCACGATTGTTTTTGTCAAAATGTAGCGAATGTATCGAAACGCCCGCTCCTATTCTCCGAGTCTTTGGAACCGTCACTCTATCGCGTAGTTCGCACCCACCGAGCTGGCCGATGAGCATTGAGTGTCTGGGCTGTGCATCCGTGATGTAGATCGAGTTGGAATCAATGCGTACATTTCGCCAGGGAGGGCGGGTGATGCGAAGCTGCTTACTTAGCGTCGCGTTTGCGTGCCTGGTAATCATTCCTGTGGTTGAATCAACCGCTGAATCGACTTTGCCGTTGGGCATGATTCTTGAGCAACAGGAAACTTTTTTTGCAAACGACGACTGCTGCCCGGCAAAACCAAAATCAAAATATTGTCCGCCAACTTTTCCAAGCTGCGGCTGGTTCGCCGACGCCGAACTATTGGTGCTGCAATACAACCGCGCCGACGGCAACCGTTCGGGCAACTACAGCTTGGTGCCGGTGATTGACACCGATGACGTCGACTTTGATTACCAAGCAGCACCGCGATTGACGCTGGGATACCGGTTTGCATCGGGCTTAGGATTTCGCGCTCGCTACTTCGACTACGACGCCGACGCACCGGCTGTCTTCTTTGATACCGTTCAAGCCTCGATGGACATCCAGACCTACACGATCGACATGGAGTTGTTCGACTCGTTCAAGATCGGCCAGAACTGGGCGTTCGAACTCAGCGGCGGGCTTCGTTACAACGAGTTCAAAGAGACGATGGAAAACTTCTTGCCCGTCGCACCGATTCGCGAAAACATCTTTCGTGGATTCGGCGGAGTGCTTGGCGCCGAAGCCGTCCGTTCGTTTGGCGCGTATGGTGGTCTTTATATGCGCGGTCGCGGGGCAATCTTGACCGGTGACAAGATCGTCAACAATGGTTTGGGTGGCCAACCGACCGAAGCGGTAATCTTGACCGATACGATCACCGGAATCACGGAGTTTGGCGCTGGGTTGCAATACACGCGGAGTGTATTCGGTGGCCGCGCGGTGGCGAGCTTGCGCGGTGGTTACGAGGCGCAGTTTTGGCGCAACTATAGTTCCGCGTTTTCGACGATTACCAGCGCACCCAACTTCATCCAGACCGCACCGTCGTTCGGTGGACCTGCCGACGTTGGTTTTCACGGGTTCGCAATCGGTGCCGGCCTGTCTTTCTAGCGAGCCAAATATTGTAGAACGGTTAACCCCAACCGTTCCACAATCTTGTCAGTTGTGCTGTGCGGACAAATAACGCAGAATCAGGCGATTAGTGACGAACCGACTTTTCGACTTGGCTGTCAATCTTCCGGCATGAGAACGCAAACCGCGAACACCGCAAAATCCGCTGGACCGACGCCGATTGATGCGATGGTGCAAAACGTACCCGTCATTTCGGAGTGCTTCGGCCCCTATACGATCGAGGGTTGGTCGCGCGCGGCGGTGCAATCGTATTGGCGAATCAACGAATTGAAGTTGAACTTTGATCTCGGCGGCCAGCCCTGGGATTTCATGGGCACGCCGTATTGCTTCGTCACGCACACGCACTTGGATCACATCGCGGCGTTGCCGTTGTACGTGTCGCGGCGGCGTATGATGAAAATGGAACCGCCGATCATCTATGTACCCGAGTCCGCAATCGATGCTTGTTGGAAAGTGCTCAAGGCGTTCGTGCAACTGGATCGCGGTTCGATGCCGTGCGAATTGGAACCTTTGCAAGACGGCGACGAGATCGAAATAGGTCGCGAGTGGTTGGTCACGGCGCTGCGAACGCACCATACGATTCCGTCGGTGGGCTTTTTGGTCGAACAACGTCGCCACAAACTCAAACCCGAGTTTCTCGACTTGTCCGGCAGCCAAATTCGCGATTTGAAATTCTCCGGTACCGAAGTTACCGCCGAAACGCGCGTGCCGATCTTGGCGTACACCGGCGACACATCGCCAGCGGGTCTCGACGATAATCCCGAAATGTACGAAGCGAAGATTTTGATCACCGAGATGACGTTTGTTGCACCGGGACATCGCCGCGAAAAAATTCACAAGCACGGCCACATGCACGTCGATGATTATCGCCAACGTGCCGATCGATTCCAAAACGAGACGATCATCGCGGGCCACTTCAGCACTCGATATGGTGATTCACAAGTTCGCCGCTGGGTTGAGCGACGGTTGCCCGGTGCGCTCGATGGACGCTTGCACCTTTGGCTGTGATCGACGCACCTACGCTGAGTTGCGTTTGGCCGACACCGCGCAGCGCTTATGTTCACGTGCCGTTTTGTCGCCACCGCTGCGGCTATTGCAACTTCAGCGTCATCGCTGGTCGCGATGACCTCGTCGATCAATTCTTGACGGCGATCGACTGCGAAATGGCCAACCATTCGCTGGTCGAGTCGATCGACACACTGTTTATCGGCGGTGGCACACCGACGCATTTGAACGCCGCGCAATTTAATCGGCTGCTGGATTCAATTGATCGTTACTTGCCGCGCGTCCACGGTGCCGAGACGACGGTCGAAGCGAACCCCGAAGACATCAATGGCGAAGTAGGCGATCGTTTGGCCAGTCGAGGAGTCAATCGCGTCAGTCTGGGGATTCAATCGTTTGATGATGCCAAACTGAAGTCGCTCGAGCGCTCACACACGCGCGACTCGGCGCTGGCCGCAGTCACGCACTGCGTCGAAACAATTGGCAACGTCTCGGTCGATCTGATTTTTGGCGCTCCAGGTGAAATGGCAGATCATTGGCGCGAAGAAATGCAGACCGTCTGCCGATTGCCGATTCAGCATTTGTCGACCTATGCGTTGACCTATGAAAAAGGCACCGCGTTTTGGACCGGACGCGCTCGCGGTGCGCTGCGTCCCGCGGGTGAAGATGCCGAGTTGGCGATGTACCGCGAAGCGATCACGTCGGCGTCATATGCGGGACTGCGACAATACGAGATCAGCAGTTTTGCACGAGACGGCTATCGTTGTCGCCACAATTTGGCCTACTGGGAAGGTCGCGGTTGGTTTGCGTTCGGGCCGGGAGCGGCACGGTTCGAGCAAGGCCGCCGCGAGGTCAACCATCGCAGCACGACGACCTACCTGCGCCGCATCCGCGAGCGTCAATCGCCCGTCGCCGAGTCGGAAACGATTTCGCCGCTGCAATACGCCACCGAGCGGGCCGCGTTTGGGATACGCATGATCGACGGAATCGACTTGAGCGAGATTCACGCCGAGACGGGCGTCGATGTTGCGGTGCTGCGAGAAAAGGAAATCGAGAACTGCGTTCGCTACGGGTGGTTGACCGTTCGCGGCAATCAATATCAGTTGACCGCAGACGGAATTATGATGGCCGATTCGGTTGCCGCCGCATTCTTGGAGCCACGATGAACGACGCCAAAAATTCACCGCCCGCCAACGATGTTGGCGGCGATATTTGCACCGAACTCACGGACGAAGAACGCGAAACCTATCAATGGCAAATGTGGGTTTCGGACTTTGGCGAAGCGGGTCAACTGAAGCTGAAACGCGCGAGCGTTTTGGTGTCCCGCGTCGGCGGAGTGGGCGGTGTGGTCGCGTATCAATTGGCCGCCGCCGGTGTTGGCAAACTGGTCTTGGCTCACGGTGGGTGTGTCAAGCCGAGTGATCTCAATCGCCAATTGTTGATGACGCATGATTGGATTGGCAAGCCGCGCGTTGATTCAATGCGGCGTCGTTTGAGTGAGCTGAATCCGCGTCTCGAAATTGTGACGGTGGACCAAAACGTCGACGCCACCAACGCTGCGGACTTGGTGGCCCAGTGCGATGTCGTGGTTGATTGTGCACCGATGTTCGAAGAACGGTTTGCGCTCAACGCCCAGGCGGTTGCTCAAGGCAAGCCGATGGTTGAATGTGCGATGTTTGAAATGGAAGGCCAGGTGACGACGATCTTGCCGCATCGCTCGCCATGTTTGCGTTGTTTGTTTCCCGATGCACCGCCAAACTGGACGCGGCAATTCCCAGTCATTGGCGCGGTGTCGAGCACGGTGGGCAGCCTCGGTGCCGTCGAAGCGATCAAGCTCATCACCGGAATCGGCCAACCGCTGGCCGGTCGGTTGTTAAGGATCGATTTTCGCACGATGCAGTTCCGCACACTCACCGTCTGGCCTCGCGATGATTGCCAAGTCTGCGGCACGTCACCCACGATGCGGAGTAGCTAATGCCGATCAAAGTAATCTTGCCTGCGGCGCTAGCGCGATTAAATTCCGGTCACGACGAAGTCATGGTCGATGCCGAAAACGTCGGCCAAGCGATCGACAAATTGATCGCGCAGTCACCGGCGCTACGTCCAGTAATTGTTGATGCGGAAAATCGTCCGCTCAGTTATCTGCAATGGTTCGTCAACGACGCCCACATTCGCGACTTGGACCAATTCGCAACCAAGCTCGGTGACGGCGACGAGTTACTAATCATCGCGGCAATCGCCGGCGGATAGTGCAGCGTCCAACCTTCAATGTCGGGTCAAAAAAAATTGTAGAACGGTTGTGCCCAATCGTTTGGGAACGCACAAACGGCTGGGGACAGCCGTTCGACAATCGCCTCAACCCGAACACTAGGCTCTACTTATCCGCTGAACTAGCCGCTGCGCTGGATACCGCTATTGAACCGTCATCATCGTCACGGTGCGATGGTCGCCAATCGACTAACTGCATTTCGACACGCCGATAGCCACCGTATTCGCTGATCACCGGTCGGAATGCCACGTCGATTGGACCGGCGCATTCGTTGAGCGGATCGCACCAATCACCTTGGCCAAACGCGACCGCCCGCAACTCGACACTCGATTGCGCCAACCGCAACGACAAATGCCGTTCACCGTTGCCCATCCGCCGCGATGGTTCGACGAGCGTGACCTCTGACGCGACCAAAATCGGGCGTGGATTACCTTGGCCGAATGGTGACAGTTGTTCGATTTGCGATACCGTTTGCAGGTTCATTTGCGTCAACGGTGCCTGCGCGTCAATTAACAATTCCTGGACCGGGTTGACATCCGCGATCTGCTTGGACACGGCCTCGAAAAAGTCGCTGCGGAAATAATCGATTTGTGATTCTTCGATCGTCAATCCGGCTGCGGCAGTGTGGCCACCAAACCGCACCAATCGATTGGCACATTCGGCCAGCGCGCTGTGAATGTCGACGTGCGGGCTGCCGGCGCGTCCGGATCCAACGGCGGCCCGCGAACCGGTTGCATCGAGCGACAAGACGATCACTGGCTTGTTGTATCTATCGGCCAAGCGTCCGGCAACGACACCGATCACGCCTTGATGCCAACCGACTCCCGCCAACACCAGCGCCGGGTCGGATTCGGGGTCAAAATCCGCGTTCGCCTGTTTCCCGGCGGCGAGCTGAACGGAGCGCTGCAGCGAATCGCGGCTGACGTTCAATTGTTCGATGTATTCGGCCAGCGCCGTGACGCGGTCGCCGGCCGGTGCGGTCATCAACTCAACGGCCAACTGGGCTTGGCCCAATCGACCAGCGGCGTTGAGTCGTGGTGCGATCGCGAACGCCACGTCCTCGCTGGTCAACGTTGATTTGTTGTCGTTCTTGGTCAACTTCAACAGCGCCTTAATGCCCGGCAACGGGTTGCCGCGGAGCGCACGCAAACCATGATGCACCAAGATCCGATTCTCGTCCAACAACGGCACCATGTCGGCAATTGTTCCGATGGCGGCAAGCGCGAGCGATTGCATCAAGTAGTCACGCATCGCATCGGTGACTTTCTTGGCACCGCAAGCTTGTTGGCAGAGCGCCCAAGCCAGCTTGAACGCAACACCCGCACCACACAATTCGCCAAACGGATAACTGGTCCCTGGCAACTTCGGATGCACAATCGCATCGGCGTCGGGCAACTCGTCGCCGCCGCGGTGGTGGTCGGTGATAATCAGCGTCATGCCGAGTTCGCGGCAACGCTTGGCATGTTCAACCGCTGTGATTCCGCAATCGACAGAGATCAACAATCTGCGTCCCCGACGATACAAAGTCTCGATCGAATCGAGGTTCAACCCATAGCCGTCTTCGAGGCGATTGGGAATGAAGTAATTGACATCGGCACCGAGCAACCTCAGTCCGTTGACCAAGATGGCGGTTCCGGTCATGCCGTCAGCGTCGAAGTCGCCATAGACGGTGATTGGTGTTTTCGCGGCGATCGCCGCCGTGATGATTTCCGCTGCTTTGGGCACGCCCGGCAATTCCACCGGATCACGCAGGCCAGCGAGTTTGGAGTCGAGAAAGCATTTGGCGTCAGCCGATTGGTAGACGCCGCGGCCGACCAACAATTGTGCCACCACCGGCGCAATGTTCGCTGCCCGCGCCAGCGATTCAACCCGCTGGGAATCGTGCAGCAAGACCCGCCATCGCTTTTGCATCCGTTGCTGTTCCTTGCGTAGTAAATAAAAGTGCTCTCGATATTGGCACTGTATCAACCAGCCGCCACGCGATAGCGTGCGGTGCCCTCGGTGTTAACCGCGTGCTATCGAACTGCGGCTGAATCCTATACGTAAAACTACTTTTTCTTTTCCAAATGCAGCGTGCGGCGGCGCAATCGGGGGCTGTATTTCAGCAACTGCAGCTTCTCGCCGCCGGGTTTGCGGACAATCGTGTAGTTGTAATCGCCGGTCTCTTGGCAGACTAAAAACACGGTTTCGGCTTTCTTTTTACTCTTGGCCATGGCTCTACTATCGCAACAAAACGGTGAAACAGGGAATACGGTTCGGATAATTTTTCCGCTGCTGGATTATGCCCTGAGTACCACCAGATTGACAAGGCTTGTTTGCCACAGACCAATCTCGGGGTGCGTGACGGGGTTCGCACCAACGATTGGCGCTCGCCAAAAAGTTGATTATCGTTGCAGTCTGTGCTGAGTTTTATGGCGTCGCTTCGACTGAGTAATTTAGTACTCGGTCGCCGTTTTGCTCGACGGCGCGCAGCAGCATCTTTTGGCCGACGAGCGATTGGCCGTCGGACCAAGGAAACAACCGCTTCACCGTTGCGCCGCCGGGAATGGCGATCTGGCGACGTTGGTATTGTCGTACTCCGGGCGGAAACAACAGACAATCATATTGTTGTGGTTGGTCGGTGCGATTGGTCATTGTCAATAACACCAACAACTCGTCGCCGGAAATGCGCGTTGTAACTTCGATATCGAGTCCTTCGGGACCAACGTGAATACTGCGCACGACCGAAAACCGCCGCTGCGGTTGGGTACGCAACATGAAGTCGAACTCGAGGTTCGACTCGCCGATCTTGGCACTGTTGCGCAGCAGCACGTCGAACGTTTGTGTAGTCGTGCGTCCCGGCGGCAAATCGAACGGTTGCGGTCGGGGGTCAACTTCCCAATCGGCCAATGGCTTCAGCCGCACTTCGCCGGACATGACTTCGCGAGTCGGATTGTTGAATCGAATCGAGACGGTTTGGCGACGACCCAGCAGGCTGTCAAGATTGGTTTCGACGAGCTGAGTGGACATCCGAAACGCGACCAACACGGGATCGACGTCAACCAAGAACGTCGGCACCGGACCGACTTCGATTTGGTGAATGGGCTTGCCATCGACGAGCGTCCGCTTGGGCACGATTGCGTTTCCCCAAGCGTCGACTTGGCGAATCGAATCGCCAAGGTAAACGCGTTCAGTCGTGGGCGTTGGATTCCAAACCACGATGGTCGTTCGCGTCGGGTTGGCCATGACGGTCGATGAGCTGCCACCGCCCAGTGGCAGGGCACCGACGCGGCTTAGATCGCCGATCAACAGCGAGCTGGTTCGCCAGGGCAGAAGCAGTTCGTCGGGCCGCCAATCGGGACGCAGCAGACCTTCGGCGGGGTCAACGGGCATTGTCGCAAACGCCGCCGTGACACGGTGGCCGCGGACCGTGACCATGCGCAAAATCAAGTCCGACACACGCGTCGAGAGATCGTATTGCGATTCGCTCAGCGGATTGAGTGCGACCCAGGTTTCGGCGCGGCCACGCTCGCCCGCTTCGGATGTTTCGGTCGCCTGCAGATACGCGTCCAATTCTTCGGGGGCCAGCGGTGTGGCTGTCGAAAGGTTGTTGGCGGCCCAGGATTGTTCGGCGACGGGCGGTTGGGCTTCGAGCCAAGGCCAGGAGATTGCGACGCCGATCGGTTGGCCGAAGCCCTGAAGCTCGCGGGTGATGTCTTTGACCGTTTGACGCAATTGGGGTCGGCCCAGAAAGCTGACGTCGCCATCACGTCCCAGTTGCCAGGTTCGCACCTTGAGCGTCAATCGGGTCATGATCGGTTCGAGCAGCGGTTGCCAAACCAGGGCATCGCGAAAGAAGTTTGCGGCCACGGGTTCGCGGCGTTCACGTTCATCGATCTTGGCCAAAATCGCATCGGGCGGCTCGTCCAGCAGCCCGATTGTGCGAATGTTTTTTTCTTGCAAGCGACCGACAAACCACGCCGCATCGTCGAGTTCGGCACGATCCTCGGGCGCGAACCAACATGGATACTTGACAACGCCAACACCCAATCGTTGTAACCAATCAGGCACGCGTTTAAGGTCAACGTCTTCGGCGAGCGTTGCCGGAAGCGTCCAACCAAACGGGATCGCCGGTAAGTTAGCGCCGGCGGCGGTGGCGCTCAGGTTCGCGACGATTGCGAACGTCGTTTCGCTCGACAGGGTCGGTCGCTTGGCGTCGCCAAGGGACGCGGTAATTTTGTAGAACCCAGGACCGAACTCAGGCAGTTGCCAAGTCGCCGTGCCGGCAATCGTGGGCAACGGTTTTGCGTCGGTCGCGGCGGGCGCAGGCAGCGACTCGCTGGCGTTCGTAGTGGTATTGGCGTTGGCGATGTCGTCGGTGGTGACGCTGGTCGGTGCGAGGCTTTCGCCGGTCTGGAAAGTCACCGATTGGGACGCCAGTTCTTTGTCCCAGGCATCGCGAACGACCAAGCGAACGGCCGCCGAACTGCTGTCTAATCCCAGCACGCGGACGTTGATGGACGGACGTTGGCCAACGTCGTAAACGGCCAATCGTTGGTCCGTTTCTACTTGCATTTGCGGCAACCGGCGGAGCATGATGTTGTCGAAGCCGACGGCACCGTAGATGTCCGTTTCGCCCGGCACCTTGGTCGGTCGCAAATACAACCGGACGACCGCCGTGGTGGCACTGGCCGGAGCCGCGACGATGTTCGACGCGATTCGCGACCAACGGCGTGTCCCGGTCAGGGATCGCGTCATGTGTTCGCCGACGACTTTTGAAGCGGCGTCCAAAAACACCAACTCCGCTGCGGCGTGATCGAACTTCAACGACTCGGTCATCGCCGACAATTCCAATCGATAGCGGTACAGCGAGTTCACATTGACCGGTGGCGATTGCATCATCGCCCAGCCACCGTTCAACTCGATTCGCAAGTGTCGATCGACCACCAGATCCGCGATCGACGGCGGCAGCGCGGGCAGCGGCGGAAGTGCGGGCACCGACTTTGACCATTGATTGACTTGGTCCCACGAGGCGAGCATTTCGCGATCGGCCGCTTGAGCCAGACCCAGCAAGCCTTCGTCGTGGGCAACGATACCGATTTTCAAATAAGCCGGATGATCGCGATCGCTTTTACGTTTCCAACCTTCAGGCTGGCCATCAAAATCAACATCCTCGGGGCGCGAAAACGTCCACTGCGCCACGACGACGCCGCCGCCCGCCCAAGGCGAGACCACGTTTTCGGCAGTGACCGCTTGGCCAGACGTGGCATTGAACCAAAGTGCTGCGACGACCAACATAACGCCGGGCCACTGCATCGCGCCCGCAATGGTTGCACAGCGCAGCGCAATGGTTGCGCGGCGCATCGCGGTGGCGACTGGAAAACGG
Organism: Pirellulaceae bacterium; assembly: GCA_041753075.1. Classification (GTDB taxonomy): domain Bacteria; phylum Planctomycetota; class Planctomycetia; order Pirellulales; family Pirellulaceae; genus UBA6163. Next base: position 4,260 of record JBGSVE010000047.1, on the reverse strand, counting down.
CTCGTGAAGGAATCGGACAATTGGCCCAATTGAATATCGCGGTGCGTTTGAGTTCGATCATGCCCGCGCTTGGCAACAGCGACGCGAGCGGAAAAATGCTGGCCGCAGGGCTGCGAAAATCGATCGCCAGCGCGGCGCAAATCGGCGGTCGAGCGGTCCAAATCGATGCTCGACGCGACATCCGCCCATCGGAATTGTCGGCAACTGGAGTCCGACAACTGCGGAAAATGCTGGATGATTGCAATTTGCGGGTGTCGTCAATCCGATTCCAAACCCGCCGCGGGTATGACATTGCCGATGACCTTAGCCGCCGCATCGACGCCACCAAAGAAGCAATGTCGATGGCCTACCGACTGGGCGCGAACTTGGTGGTCAACCAAATTGGCAACATTCCAGACTCCGCCGATGACCTACGCTACCAAACGCTAGCTGCTGTGATGTCGGACTTGGGCCGGTTTGGTGCCCACGTGGGAGCGTTTTTGGCTGCGGAAACCGGCACCGAAGACGGCCAAAAACTGGAAACTCTGCTTGGCAACGACGACGGAGCTTACGTTGCCGTTGCGCTCAATCCCGGCAAGCTGGTCGTCAATCGATTCAATGTCCAGGAAGCAATCAAAATTCTTGGCGCGCGAAGTCGCACGGTGATTGCCGTTGATGGTGTAATTGATTTGGCTGCCGGTCGCGGCATCACGGTTCCGGTTGGCCAAGGCACCGCAGACTTCCCGGCGATCCTGGCGGCGCTGGAAGATTTTCAATACGCCGGTGATTTTGTGGTGGGCGACGACGAGCCGACGACAAGATCCTTGGCAGCCGCCGCGGAAACGATTGAGTATTTGCGCAATTTGTAGTGAAGTTCACAATCGTGGCAGATCGTTGTCCCTCCGCTTGCCATAAACGGCTGGATTGCGAACACTAACGCTCTCACCAAAACCAACCTCAAAGAGAAATCGGATGAACCACGGAGTGTCCAACAGTTACGCGACCCAGAGCTACCAGCGCCAGCGGCAATTGACGCTTGGCGATCTGCTCTTGGAAAACCGAATCGTTTTTTTGCAAGGTGAAATTCACGTTGGCAATGCGAACGAATTGGTGATGAAGTTGCTTTATTTGCAAAGCGAAAATCGTCGCAAAGATATCCATTTTTATCTGAACAGTCCTGGCGGTAGCGTGACGGCGACGTTGGCGATTTACGACACGATGCAGATGTTGTCATGCAATGTCGCGACGTATTGTGTCGGCGAGGCGGCAAGCGGTGCGGCGGTGTTATTGTGCGGCGGGGCCAAGGGCAAGCGATTTTGTTTGCCCAATAGCCGCGTGATGTTGCACCAACCGATGGGCGGCGTCGGCGGCCAGGTCAGCGACATCGAAATCCAAGCGAAAGAAATTATGCGTTATCGCGATGTGCTCAACAGCATCATCAGCAACCACTCGGGCCAAAGCGTCGAGAAGATCGCCAAAGACACCGACCGCGACTTTTTCCTTGGTGCCGAAGAAGCGAAAGCCTACGGCATTGTTGACGAAATCTTGACCAAGCCACCGATCGAACCCGGCAGCGAAGACGACAAGTAATCGCATCCCCTTTGTATAACAATTGTCCCAAATACCACCCGCGAAAAAGCAAAGCTAAATGCCAATCATTCCTTACGTTGTCGAAAAGAGCGGCCGCGAAGAACGTGTCTACGATATTTATAGCCGGCTGCTCAAAGATCGCATCATTTTCCTCGGCCAGCAAGTTGACGACCAAATCGCCAATTCGCTTGTCGCCCAAATGTTGTTTCTGCAATCCGATGACCCCAAATCGGACATTCACTTGTATATCAACAGTCCCGGCGGCAGCATTTCGGCGGGTTTGGCGATCTACGACACGATGCAGTTTGTGGCCTGTGACGTGGCAACTTATTGCATTGGCCAAGCCGCTTCGATGGGCGCGGTTTTATTAACCGCCGGAGCCAAGGGCAAGCGGTATGCGCTTCCCAACGCGCGAATCATGATCCACCAACCGCTCGCCGGTATGCAAGGCACGGCGCACGAGATCGAGATTCACGTCGAAGAATTGCGCCGCGTTAAACGCAAAATGAATGATATCATGATCAAGCACACCGGCCACTCGCTCGAAAAGATCGAGCAGGATACGGACCGCGACCGGTTCATGAGTGCCAATGAAGCGTGCGAATATGCGTTGATCGACAAAGTGGTCACTTCAGTCAACGACAAGACCACGCCTTAGTGCTTTGTTCCATCTCAAATTTAGGGTCGTGAGCGGAATGGCGCTAGCCACCGGTGACGCGTGGTGCCGGCGGCTAACGCCAATCCGCTCACTCGACTATCGTTTCCTTCGTTTGGTAGCTGTTGGACAGTTTGAAAACAGGCAATCGAGAAAAAGTTTTCAAGTTTTTTTTCGTTGGCCGTCGGCTTGCCGAACGCTGGCGAGCCGGCCAGCGGGCAATGTCAGTCGCTGATCTTGGCCTGAGCACGCTGCGTTCGGAATGCGGGCGAATGTGCCTTGAAATGGCAAGATGATCGCGTTAACGGAATGTGCGACGCCGTTAGTGGAAAACACGTCGATAGATTGACGATTTCGATGAGCCTGATCGCCCGCTGGACGGCTTAAACTGCCGACGAGGCAAAGCTTGCCCGGTCGGGTCGCGACCCGCGATTTGCGGGTCAGCGAAGCCAATTGCGTAGGAATTTTGTTGACACTGTTAACGAATCGTCAATAATCACCAAGTCGCTAGGAAATGGAGACTGGTGGCAAAATCAATTTCGGGCGTGTGAGCAGGTCAGACGCCCTTAACAATTCATGGCGAACTTGCTGTCGCGGGGCGAATCCGATTGGAGTGGATTAGTGCGCGGGGCAGGCCGTTGCGACACACCGATTGTCGCTGAGGGGAATGTACGGAAGATGAGCAATAGCACTTGTAAGAATGTGTTCGAAGCGATTTTGCGTTACGGGCATGATGAAGATTTCATCCCGAATGAAGACAATCATTTCATTCCTACCGACGCGCCTGCGGGCAGCCCGGAAAAGATTGAGGTGTTGCGTCGCCGCGTCGAGCTTGGCCAACCGCTTTGGCACACGACCGATCGTGTTGATTACAGCGGCTTGACCGGCGCGATCCGGCCCCGCGAGTAAGTTTGAGACAGTCGTAACCGAGATCCAGGCCGCCAGTGAATCGTTGATTTACTGGCGGTTTTTTATTGCCCTACAACCCGCATAAACGGTTGAATTGATTCAATACATCCCATCGTGAAATCCGATACCCAGAGCGTAGCCAGAGATATCGGCGCTGCGCCTCAGGTGCGAAGTGTGACTTCGTGGCCGCGGTCCCAGCGTCCTTCCCGACCTCGCGAGCATGCAAAACGATGGCAAAAGCACTGCGTAACCTGCGCCTATGTACCCTGGGCCAATCCCGCTTCGCACGACGAATCTCCATTCTGACGTGGCTGGCCACTTCCCTTTCGCCAATTGGTTACGGCTGGGCCGACGACGCCGTCGCTATCATTGGTCCTTCGGCTGTGGTTCATGCCGTCGGCGGCGAGAGTGACAATCCCCAAAGTACAATTGTCCAGGTCGTTGGCAAGCAGCCTGAGCCGCGCAAGGCGAGCCCATCGCGATCACTTTTGCAAAACGGCACATCGTCGCGACCGGCGGCCAAACAAGAATCTCGCCCCGAGCCCCAATCGCCGCATTCATACGTTGCCCCGGCGGGCGGCGGACTGCTGGAGAACTGGTTCGGCAATCAAACCTCGACGCCTAAGGCCAAGAAAGAGCACGAAGACGGGCGCACAGCAACGGCATTGCCACCACCGGACCCCAACTCGGTCGATTGGCAAGGTTTGCCCGTTCACCAACCGCATCGCAGTACCGCCGCCGTCGCTCCGGCCCAACCCGAACCGATGCGCGATTTCCAGCGCGGCTCGGTTGCGGCACCGAACAGTCCACAAGTGCCGGCGATACCTGTACCGCTGCGCCGCGCGGTCGTCGGCAGCGGCGTACCAAGCCGCCCGGTGTCTTCAAGTGTGCGTCCCAACGTGACGTCGCTGGCCCCACTGCAAACGCGATCGGTCGCCCCGTCGCCCAGCCGCAGTGTGCCCGATTTGTCGGACACCAACAGCACACGCCGCAACGGTCGTCGCCCAATCGAAGCGCTCGATGTTGAAGAGTTCATTGTTTCGCCTACCGACATCGTCCAGCCTGAGCCGCGAGTGGTGTCGATGAGCGAGCCGACGCCGATTCCGTCGGTGCCGCGTCGGGCGATT
>JBGSVE010000046.1:0-18712 GCA_041753075.1 Pirellulaceae bacterium | reverse complement strand
GGGGACAATGGGTCTACTCTACAAACCCTTATACTTCTGCTGATACTTTTCGTATAACGTTTGCTGGTGATTACGAAGGTCAACCCTGCGGCCTTGGATCCAGGCATGTGTCACCTGAGTCGGCACTTGCAAAATGTCGCCGTCGCAAATCACCAGCGTGGCCTGCTTGCCAATGGTTAACGAACCGACCAGTTTGTCGACGCCAAGAATCTCCGCCGCCGACAGCGTGATCGATCTTAGCGCCACATCGGCGGCCAATCCAAACGCCACTGCGTGGGCCGCTTGGTAGGGCAAATTACGCAGATTCGTTGCCCCGCCAGGATACCCGGCCATTTCGCCACTGATACAAAATCGAACTCCCGCAGCGTGCAGCCGCGCCGGCAATGTATAGGGATCATCATAAGCATCGTAGCGATGTTGCGGTGTGCGAAACGTTCCTGGGATGATGACGGGTATATCATATTGAATCAACAATGCGGCGCACTGCACGGCGTCGGCACCGCCGTAAATCGCGGGGCGCATTTCCCGGCCAATCGCAAACGCGACCGCAGATTCAATCGCCGCTTTGTCGTTCGCCTCGATATAACAAGTTGCCTTTCCGTTAATTAACGGAATCAGACTTTCGAGCAAAACGTCCGTTTGAAATGTGGGCGAGTTTGCGGCGGGCTCAGCGGCCCGGGCGGCGTAGCGTTTGACCGCATCTAACAGCTCATCGAAGTCCTTCAATGCGGTTTTGCGTTGTTCGCGACGTGACTTGTCATCGCTTTGACTTGGTTCAAACGACTGCCAATCGATAAAAAATCCAAGGTTGCCGTTAATTTTCATCTCCGCCGCCGTCCAGCCGTCAAGCTGCATAACGGCGCTTTGGCCGCGCAGTCGTCGTCCCGTGGGTGCGACGTGCGCGATCAACACACCGCTGGACCGCGCTACCGGAATCAGTTCACTGTCTGGATTGACCGCCACCCAAGACCGCACGTTGGGATTCGTATCGCCAATTTCGTTGCCGTCGTTGGTCGCCGAAATCGCGGCCGCTTCGCGCAAGCCGATCTCCGACATACCAGCGATTAAACCAGGGTACACGTACTTGCCGTTCGCATCGATCGTTTCGTAGTCACCGTCAATTTGCTCGCTGGTGATGTCGCCGATGGCGATGATTTTGCCTTCGGCAAACAACAAGCTGCCGCCGAAAATTGGCTCGCGATCGACCGGACAGATTGTCGCCCCGCGAATGAGAATCGGTTTTGTCTGGGGCGCGCCGGGGACTTGATCGTGCGCAATTGATCGTGCCGCATCGATTGAAAACAGAACATTCAATAGGGCCAGGCCAAAAATTATTCTCGCGATCATTTGCGGTTACTCTCGACGGCAGCGTCTTGCGAATCGGCGGCACGGCAGCGGCAATAAATATCGACACGGTCCCAGCGATCGGCCTCCTCTTGCGCGTCCGTTGTTTCCGTTTCACTTTTGTTTGAACCCTCTTTCTCCGCTAACATTTCGGCGATCAACTCGGCACGAATCGCTGCATCGCGCGTGCGCAGCTCGGCATCGGAATCGCGCGAGAAATAGCATTTGCCATCGATCCAAGTTTGTTCACAGCGGGTCGTCGACGACAACGGCGGCCCGCTCCAGATCACCAAATCAGCGTCCTTGCCAACCTCGATCGAACCGACGAAATCAGCGATTCGCAATTGCAGCGCGGGGTTCCGTGTGACAAACTTTAGCGCTGCGACTTCATCAACGCCGCCGTAGCGGATGGCCTTGGCGGCCTCGGTGTTCAACCGCGTTCCCAATTCCGCGTCGTCGCTGTTGAACGAGACGATAATTCCTTGGTCGTCCATCATCGCACCGTTGTGAGGAATCGCATCGAAGGCTTCGATCTTGTATCCCCACCAATCGGCAAACGACGACGCCATCGCACCATGCTGCTTCAGCCGCTCGGCAACCTTGTAGCCCTCGAGCACATGTTGCAGCGTGCCGACTTGAACATTGAACTCATCGAGCACGTTTAAGAAAGTGACAATTTCATCTTGACGATAACAATGACAATGAATCCAGCGCTCGCCGCGAAGCACTTCGGCAAGCGTTTCCAATTGCAAATCGATTCGCGGCGGCAAACCCTGGTGATCACCGCTGCGGTAGCGCCGATGTTCGGCGTCATACAACCGCGCGGCCAGCAATTGGTCGCGAATGATTTGTTCGACACCCATTCGCGACGCGGGGTAGCGAGTTGGGCTGCTGCGTCCGCTCTGCTTGACGTTTTCTCCCAGGGCGAATTTAACGCCCGGCGGTGCGTCCGACATTTTCACACGATCCATTGATTCGCCCCAGCGAAGCTTGATCACGCAGTTCTGGCCACCGATCGGATTGGCCGAACCGTGCAAGATATTCGCCGTCGTTACGCCGCCTGCCAATTGGCGATAAATTGTGATGTCGCTGGAATCGATGAAGTCGCTGATCCGCACCTCGGAGGTGATCGCTTGGCCGACTTCGTTAATGCCACCGTCGGTCGCAATATGCGAATGGCAATCGATCAGGCCAGGTGTTAGATGCAAACCAGTAACGACGATCTCTTCGCCGCCCTCGGGCAATTCGAGATGTTCACCGATCGCCGCAATTTTGCCATCGCGAACAAGCAAGTCGGCGACCAAGACCCTTCCCGGTTCGTCACAGGTCCATACGGTAGCGCCGCGAAATAGTGTGGTCGTCGATTTCGTCGCGCGATTGGCAACGCCATAAGCTCCGAACGGATACAGCACATTGATCGTTGATTTGGATGTGGCTGGGGGTTCCAGCCGCAGCGCCGCGGCTGGAACCCCCAGCCCCTTATTCTCGATTTGCTTCGTAGTGGCCGGAGGTTTAACAACGTCCACTACGTCGGCGTCCGAATCGACTCGTGATGCAGCGACTTGTTCAGCGGTTCCGTTGGGCCAGGTGACGGTAAGCTGTAGCGATGGATAATCGTCGCGTGGCGTTGTTTGTAACAGCGAGACTCGCGTGATACCAATCGGCAATTGCTCGTCGAGTTTGCTGAAATCGATCGTGCCGGAACCGCGATGTCGCTCGTGCAATTGACTTTTCAACTCGCTTGCCGATCCGTCCCCGTGCGATCCGACGCTAACCAGAATCTTCGCCGTCTTCGTGATTTCGATCTGAACCGGAACGTTACCGATTGCCGCCGTCCATGCGCCCGCTTGAAGATCCGACGCAGCATTGTTGTCCGCCGATTTACCTATCACAAACCGCTTGCCGGCGATCCAGGTGTCAATAATCTTTGTTTTTTCGGCGAACAAGTCACCGTCAGCAATGACTAAGTTGGCAAGTTTTCCGGCGGTGACGCTGCCACACTGGTTTGCGATGCCCATCAAGTCGGCGGGCGTAGTTGTCACGGCAGCTAGCGCCTTGTCAACCGTCAGGCCACGCTTGACCGCGACGCGAACCTGATCCAAAAAGACGTTGGCGTTTTCAAGCCCGGCGGTTGTTAAACAAAACGTTGCACCGGAGTCGGCAAGCCGAGCGGGATTTTCAGGAGCGAGCTTCCAGTGCATCAGTTCGGCTTGGGACAACGCTCGCGCCGTTGATTCGACACTGACATTCGCCGCCTTGGGAAAATCGACGGGTAGCAGAATTGCGTGGCCACGGGCAACGATGTCGGCCCGCTCGCGATACTCGTTGCCGGAACCTTTGAGAATCAGCTTGAGCGAAAACTCGCGGGCAAAATCGCTCGTCCGGATCGCCATCCGCTCGTTCGCGGCGTCGGCGACAAAGGTCATCGTGGCTTGGTCGCGGCCCAGCGCCTCGAGCGCATCGTTACGCTGCGGTCTCGCCGCACCAGCGACCGCGGCATAGGTTCGCTGGGCCTCGGTATACCAGCGCGCATCGTAAAACGTTTGTCGCGCCAGCGCGGTTGCGCCCATCGGCGACGTTGGATATTGATCTCGCGATTGGCCGCGCGGCACGGTCAATTGAATATGTTGCCAAACGCGATCGGCGATGATTGAATCCTCTCCCGGGGCGTCGTTGGCCAGCACCGCACAACTGGTTCCTTGCACGATGCCACCGCGTGGCGCGACCAATTTTGCGGTGATGCCCTGCGATCTCAATTTTTCGTTCACCGCAGCCGACCCGCCGACCGCGATGCTGGCGTTTCGCTGGGCCAGGATGTTGCCGTTCCAGTGTGGTGCGGCGCGATTGTCCGGTGGATCGGGCAAATCGATTTCGCTCCAAGCGTCGATCAATCCGGCGTATATGGTTTGGCCGTCGCACTGGATCGTTTCCGCACCAACGGGAATCGGCGTCTGGTCGAACTTGCCAACGGCAACAATCACTGATCCATCAATGATGACGACGCCGTTTTCGATCACTTCGCCCGGTCGCACAATGATTCGCGCACCCGCAAGGGCAATCACGCTCGGCGAACTGCGGCGAATGCCGACGGTAGGCTGTGTCGAACCAGGAACTTGGGCGAAAGCCGGCTGGGCAAATATCAACCCGCAAAGCAAGAGCGGCCAGCGGAACGAGTCGTGATTAAGCATGGACGCTAGTCTAATCACTCAGCGTTCGAGTGTGCTCCCGGCTTAGGAAGTTCGGCAACATGTAGCACCATCATGACCTGATCGGTATCGCCGTCGGTCGTCGTTCCGGTGAACATTTGCTGGCCCAGCCCATGTGTCGGCCGGGTCGCGCCGGCGACCAACAAATCACCAGTCGCGAGTGACAACTCAAACGCCAACTCGTCGAGCTCCCAGCTTTCGCGTTTGCTGCCGATTCGCAATGCCGAATCGCTGCCGACCCAGGTTTGCTTGGCCGTGCCGTGTTGAATCTCGGGTTTGAGCTTCAAGCGAATTCCCGAAGCGTTGAGCGGATTGGCGACAAGCGAAAATAGCGGTTGGGCATTGGCGAGCGTGCGTCCCATTGGATGCCCGTCGAGTGAAACGAGGGTCGCGACTTCTCCGGCCGCTGGTTTGCGAACCGGCAATTCAACACGGCGATTAAATCGACACGGCACTTGTTTGGCCAGGTGGTTCAGGTCCGAGCCAACGTCCGCCGTGTCAAGCAATTTATCAGCTTTGTCACGTGGGGTGCGCCGCACCAGGTCTAGCGCCCGCAGGAATTCGCTTTTAGTATGCACGCGTCCGACACGAAGTCCGTTGCGTCGCCATTGGTCGCGTACATCGGCGGGGATTGCCGTCTCATCGATCCAGCGCCAAACATCGGCAAACGGATCGTCGGAATTGGACACACCGTCGGCTGGCGTTTTTTCGTCAAGCGGTGCCACAATCGATACAAATGCCAGCCCAAAAACGACCGATTCCGGGTCGGTGCGTGGAGCTTGCAATCCGGCGGCGGGTTTCAGCGGCGAGGAGTCCGTTTTCCAGTCGGATTTCAACATCGCGCAACCGCCGGCAAACACGGCCAGGGCCGTGCAAGTGGCAATCGAGGGGGCCGCGAGAAATCGCTTCATCGTCGGACATTACGACGTTTTAAATACCCGAGTCAACGCCTAAAAACTTTCTGTATCGAGTAGATCAGTTCATCCGCCGCGAATCGCCGGGCTTGGGGTCTGGCAATAGTAAAATTCAGGGCTGTCAGCGGAATGACGCTAGCCGCCGGCTGCGAACCGATCGCTAGCGAGATTCGCGGATTCACAACGCCAGCTTCGGACACGACGAGCGTTTTGCCGTCGTCGCGCTGTTGCATCACAAACGCATCGCCGGCGGCATTGGTGCGATTGGTGGGCGTCAAACCTTCTTCGCTCAGGTCGCCCAGTCCAGCGGGCCAGCGATGATTGCGCAATTCATATCGTTTGATCGCTAGTCCTGTGAGGGTGATCCGCCGCGTCGTTTCCAGCCGCGTCAACCACTCGGCATACGAACCCGAATACTGAGCAATCTCAGAAAGCTTCTGCGACCAATCGGTGCCGGTGTTCAAATCGAACCCCAGCGGCAATGTCGCACCGGCACTCGTGCTCATTCCTTGAGATACCCTTGATCGTTGGATAAGTCCCCGATAACCAGCGTCACCAACCGCCAATTGGCGGGCGTGGTCCTGCAACATCGACCACTGGACGGTCTTCGGTACGACAACGGATTTAATGTCCCACGGTTGGTTCGGATTGGCGGCGATGTTGATCACGCTGGAGATCGATCCGCCATTGTTGCATGCCTCCAGTGCAGCGATTTGTTCAGCCGCAATGATCTTGCGCCAGCGCTCGCCAAGATGCTGGTCTTCGTCAATCAGCTTGCTTATAGTTTGCAGCTCTTGGTCGGACCAAATGGGATCAGCGAGCGATTGATCAATCCACTGGTACATCGCCAACAAGCCAATGATTCGCAACATGTCGCTGTCGATTGAAGTTCTCCAATCGTAGGCCGTGCTGGTTGCGCTCTGGGAGCGCAATGCCTGGATCGCTCGCTCGGGTTCGCGTCGCAAAACCGCATCGTTGAATTCGAGCCCCAAGATTCCGCCGATGTAGACCTGGCCATAAGCGGCGTTGTGCCAACTCTTCGATTGATCAGAAAGAATCGGCGACCACGTCGGTTTCGCATCGGTGGCCAGGACTGCAATACGATCCAGCAGCGGCTTTGCCTTTTCAAGAAACGCTTCGTAACTCGCCAGGTTGGGATCGTTTTTGTCCAGCGGTTTGGCGGTGAACTCATTCCAATCGCCGACAGGCCAAATCGCTGCATTCCAAGATCGATTTACCAGGTCGGACACTTCGGCGCTGACATCGCTCCAGTGAATCGTATCGGCGTGATCGGTGTCGCGATAAAACCTGTCAATAAGCATTCGTTCGGTCACGGGGCGTCCGGCGATTTTGACGGCGGCGACGTGGCGGCTGATGCGAACACTCGCAATCACTTCATTGGCAATCGTGGCAACCGCAATCAATGCAACGAAAATGATCGGCAACATCGCCAACCACCAAATTCGCTCACTCCGGTGTACGGGTTTGTTTTCAGTTCTTGGCTCGGAGACATTCATGGCTTCACTCCGTAGGCTTTCAGGTTTTTGGCTTGGGCTTCCCAGCCGGCTCCCCACTGCGTTGCCGGATAGACAAGGTTCGGACCGATCGTGGCAGAAAACTTGCCGGCGTCATCGATGCGATAAAACATACCGCTGGGGCCAATGCCGTAGCGCTCCGGCACCGAACCGGTTAGCTCGACCATCTTCGCCGCCGGGAATTGACCTTCATCGCGGCCTGGGGAGGAAATCGAGTCGATATATTGAAGCAATGTTGTCGTGAACTCTTCGAGATGATTGGTCCAATCAATTCGCTCAGTCGGATAGCTGCCTGCGAAAGCCGGTTGCACACTTCCACGCGTTTGGTTGCGCGTCCGATAAGTCATCAGCAGCGCACGACGTCGCGCCGACCAGCGAGCTTGGTCATCACGCAGCGGAGCCGCGACCGCGTCGAAGGTCGCTTGGTCAAGCCAATCGAGCGCCCCGGGGCGAACCAGTTCGCGCAGCCATAGGATCTCGATGGTGTCGGCAACGTCGTGATCGGCAAGGCGGGGACTGCGCCGCAGCCCGGCAACGATCCGCGTGCCAAGCTGCATCCAATGGCGATACTCTTGGACGAGTGAATCGGCCGGCGGCTCGCTTGTCTTAAGAGTTGGCTCGAGATCCCCGCGCAGGTTTTCAATCACGAACATCAAAACTCCGTAAAACCAAGGGCTGGCGGACAACGCTTGTTCGCCGTCTTGGAGCCAAGCGTTTAACAATTCAAATTGTTTGTCTCGTTGCGGCTTACCCATTGCATCAAGCAATGCCTGGTGCTTCTCTTGCACCGTTTTGGCGGCCACGTTCTCGTCGCCTGACTCGTAATCGTGTTGAAAAGAACGATGCGTTGGCTCGCTCGTTTCGATTGGGTATTGGCTGGCCGCGTCCAGCAGTCGCTGGCGAGCTGGCACGTCGATGCTGCTCAACTTACTGGGAATGAAACCGGGAAGTCGCGAGTTCAGTTTGTAGGTGAGCGACGCGCTCGCAACGCCACAATAAATACACGCCGCCATCCAGCCAACTTGCCGCAGCCACATGCCCGACGTGCGATCGCCGTTCATCCAGCGCGTCGTCATCGTGTAAGTCGCGACAATCGGAATCACTGCGAATTGCAAGAACAACCACGGCAACGAAGCGTCAAAATGCACGCGTTCGTACCAGGCCGCGCCAATCGCCAGCGCCGAGGCGACCGGTGCCACGATGGCGGCGATCAACACGGGCCGAATCAATTGGCTGATCCACTGCGAAACGCAATACGCAATGACAATGCCCAGCACAATAGAATAGGCCTCGACATGGTCGCTCGGCGAATCGCCCCAAGACCTATAAATGCCAATGCGGGTCATCACGCTGAACATCACAATGTACGACGCCAAAAAACCCAGCGGGATGATTTGTCGCGAAATCCAAATTTGCTTCGGCTTCAGTCCGCGCTCGGCCAAAAATCGCACGCCCGATCGAGCATGTTCGCCATGAAAGGTAAGTAGCGCCGCCCAACAAAGTGAACACGCCCAAACGATGAACGAGGGACCGCCCAACAATTTTGTAGGTCCCGCAGGTGGGCGTAGATTCAACAAATCGTGCCGGATCGTATGGGAGGCCAACGGCACGCTGAGTACCACCAACGCGACCAGCCCAACAATCGCGACAAAGTGTTGGTGAAAGAATTGCCAAATCAATGTGCTTGATGACGCCAGCGGCGCGTTACGCAGTACCGATTCACCGCGCAACCGCCGCGGCCACGTAGCGACTGAGCCCAAGATTTTCGACGGCCATGACAACAGCGATTCAGGCGCATTCACGCCCGATAGTTCACGCATTGCCGCGTAGTAGCCAGCGATTGCGGTCGCAACGATGCCAATCAACAGATTGACGTACGATACAATCGTCGGTGTTTCGGCGAGCATGTACGCGGTCGAGCCTTGGCCGATCGTGGTGATGCGAACGTATGCCAAGTCCGCGATCGCCGGTAAGACAGCCAACGGGACGATTGCCAACAAACTGACCAACGCCGATCGCCCAATCCAGCCGGTCAAAATTCCGCAACACAACAGATAGATCGAATTGACGATCGTCAGCATCAAGGACGAATCGGCCAGCGGAGCGAACGGCGTCGCGATCCCGACCGGGCTATTCGCAATAAACGCTAAGATCAGAAACGCAGCCAACCAAAGCACCGCCAATCCCGTTAGCGCGACGACGTACAAATGCGTGACCCAGTGCCCTGGTGAGAACGGCAGGGATCGCAACCATGTCAGCGATTGCGTTTCCTTTTCCTGGCAGACCAAAATCGCGCCGACGCCGCAGGCAAACAATACCGGCGGCATCATTGCAATGAGGTTCAGCGGCATGGGTCCACCAGGTCCCGTGTAATTCGACAACATGGCTAACATGATCAGTGCCAACGTCGGCAGCACGATCATCAACGGCAACAGTTGGTGAAACTCTTTCCACCAGAATCGCATCGTTGCGGGCGACGTGCTCATGGTGTGCTCCTGTAGCCGTTCGCCGTACCGACATTGTCGCGCGTGCAGGCGACGAACAAATCCTCGATGCCAACGGGACGATGAGTGACTTCAAACACACTGTGCGAACCACTCAGCAACGACTCACTCGCCGAATCAAAGTTGCGAACCAGCATCCGGCGCTGTCGACCGCTGGTTTGTTCCGTCAAGATTTCGGCGGGTGACTCAAACACCGGCAACGACGCCAATGGATCACGCAGCTTGACGATCACTTCGCTAATCGAATCACGCAGCTCGGCGACCGAACCGGCCAACTTCACTTCGCCTTGATGCAAAATCGCCACGCGATCGGCCACGCGTTCAACTTCGCTGATCTGGTGACTGGACAACAAGACCGTGCGACCCGTCGCGGCGCGATCGATCATGCTTTCCAAAAACTCGCGACGGACCAACGGATCCAATCCCGACGTTGGTTCGTCAAGAATCAACAACTCGGGATCGTGCGCGACGGCCAACGACAACGCCACCTTGGCGCGCTGGCCCTTGCTGAGCGATCGCAGCTTGCGACGCGGCGGCAGCTCGTAGCGCGCAACCAGCTCGCGGTACGCCGCCAAATAACCGTCGGGATAAAACCCAGCGGTGAACCAACCAATCTCGTCGACTTCCATCCAATCGTACATCGTCGGTGCGTCGGCAACGTAACCGATCCGACGACGGATCTCCGTTGGGTCGCGCATCGGGTCCAGGCCGAGCACTTGGCAAGTGCCGCCGGTTGGTTTTGCGAAACCGGTCAAGATGCGAATCAACGTCGTCTTGCCAGCACCGTTCTCGCCCAACAGCGCGAACACCGTCCCCGGCTCGACGACCAAATCGACACCGCGCAGCGCATCGCAATCGCGATAACGCATCTGCAGGTCTTTGGTGATAATCACTGGCGACTGACTCATGAGGGGCCACCGTTTTGATGAGGAGTGGAAGCAATCGTTGGGATCGTGCCGTCCAAGCTGTCGATCTGGGCCAGCAACATTTGACGCAACTCGTCAGCGCTCAATCCACCATGCAGCGCCTCGACGAGCGCACCGCGCAGCCGTGATTCGATCAACGACCGCCGCGCCGCAAGACATTTTTCCGGCGCGCCCATCGCAACGACCACGCCGCGGCCACGCAGCAGTTCGAGCACGCCCTCGGTTTGAAGTTGTTGGTAAGCGCGGGCGACCGTGTTGGGGTTGACCGCAAGTTCGCCACTGAGCTGCCGTGCGCTGGGCAGAAGTTGGCTGGGCTGCAAGCTGCCCTCGGCGATGGCGAATTTAACCTGACGAACGATCTGTTCGTAGATCGCCACGGCGTCGGACGGATCGATGGAAAAAAACATCTGCACCTCGCTCGGTGGGCTGGTGTACCGGGTACATAATACACATGTCGTCCTGGCTGTCAAGTGAATCTGTAGAACGGTTGTCCCCAACCGTTTGGGAACGAGCACACAGAAACGCATAAACACTTGACTCCGATTCGCCGCAGCACTATTCTCTGCATTAACCGAACTGGGTCTGGGTGATCCATACTATTAGAAAAACTAATTCAATGAATCTGGCTTAATGCAGCTCCGCACACTCGAACTTTTCTGTTCAGTCGCTGAATTTCGCAGCTTTTCCCGTGCTGCGGCGGAATTTTCGTTGACGCAAAGTGCGGTCAGCCAGTCGATTCAGCAGCTCGAAGATGGCCTTGGTGTGCAATTGCTCAATCGCACCCGGCGACCGCTCGTATTGACTCCGGCGGGCGAGTTGTATTTTGGCCGTGTGCAAACTTTGGTGCGTAAGTATCACCGAATCGAGCAAGAAGTCCGTTCCCTCGGCGACAAGTTAGCGGGCCAACTGACGGTCGGTGCGATCTACTCGATCGGCTCGACCTACATGCCCTCGGCGAAGCAAGAATTTCGCTTGCGACATCCCGAGGTCAATGTAAAGACGGAATATTCGTCGAGCGAAGGCATCGCCGCGATGGTCCAGGACGGTTCGGTCGATTTGGGCTTGGTCAGCTACGCGAAATCGACGAGCCGCATACTCGCCGTGCCGTGGCAACAAGAGCCGATGCGGTTGATTTGTGCCGCCGAGCATCCTTTTGCCAAACTGAACGAGATTGAAATCGCTCAACTCGAAGCTTGCGAGTTCGTTGGGTTCGAGTCGTCGTTGAAGGTTCGGCGTTCGGTTGATGCTTTTTTGTCGCGACATGGTGTCGCAGTCGATGTGACGATGGAGTTCGACAACATCGACTCGATGATTCGTGCGGTCGAGGCGAACCAGGGCATTAGCATCCTGCCCGAAGCCGCCGTGCGGAAAGAAACCGCTGATGGATCACTACGCGTCGTTGCCTGCAAAAAGCTAAAACTGGCGCGTCCGCTAGGCATTATTGTCAAGCGAGCCGGCAAGCCAACATTGGCGGCCGAAGAGTTTGCCACGATGCTGCTGGGCCGTCCCTTGGCCGCAGCGAAAAAGCCCAAGCCGCCTGCCGCCGTCGCAACCGCCGGGGGAGTCAGCGGATGAATGCCACTTTCACTCGTTTTCAAATCAGTCACATTTCTCGAACGCTTTCGCAGAGGACCGCGCCATGAGCGAACTCTTTCACCTGCCGCCCGCACAAGGTCTCTATGATCCCGCGCTCGAAAAAGATTCGTGCGGTGTTGGCTTTATCGCCCAGATTAAGGGCATTCCCAGTCACCAAATTGTGCTCGACGCCGACACAATTCTGCAGAACATGGATCACCGTGGTGCCTGCGGATGCGAAACCAATACGGGCGATGGATCGGGCATTCTGTGTGGTTTGCCGCATGAGTTTTTGACCAAAGTCGCCAAGCGTGATTTGAATGTTGACTTGCCCGAGCCAGGTCGATTTTCGGCGGGCTTGGTGTTTTTGCCCATCGACGAAGCCCAACGAAAACATTGCAAAGACACGGTCAATCGTTTGATCGCCGAAGCGGGCCAACAATTGATCGGTTGGCGCGAAGTGCCTCAAGAAACCGACGCAGCCGATGTGGGTCCGTCGGCGCGACGCAGCGAACCGTTTATCGAAATGTTGTTTGTGGGTGCCGCAGATGGGTTGCAGGGCGAAGCGTTCGAGCGGCAATTGTATTTGATCCGCAAACAGGCCAGCCATACTCTTCGTGGCGACAGCAATTTGTCGCAGGCGCTGATGTTCTATGTTTGTTCGCTCAGCACCAAGGTCATCATCTATAAGGGCATGTTAACTCCGGCCCAGGTTATGCCTTATTTTCCTGACCTGCGCGACGACGACTTCAAAACTCACCTGGCGATGGTTCACAGTCGCTTCTCAACTAACACGTTTCCCTCCTGGGACCGCGCCCAACCGCTGCGGTTTATGAGCCACAACGGCGAAATCAATACTTTGCGCGGTAATAAGAATTGGATGCGGGCGCGCGAAGGTTCAGCGCAAAGCGAATTGTTTGGCGAAGAACTCAAGAAGTTGTTTCCTGTCATCGAACCGAACCTGTCCGACTCCGGAACGTTTGATAACGTGCTTGAGTTTTTGTTAATGAATGGTCGCACGTTGCAAGAAGCGATGATGATGATGGTGCCCGAAGCGTGGCAGATGCACGAAACAATGCCTGAGGAAAAGCGGGCCTTCTATGAGTATTTTTCTTGTATGATGGAACCGTGGGACGGTCCGGCTTCGATCGTTTTCACCGACGGCAAATACATTGGTGCCACGCTCGACCGAAACGGATTGCGCCCCAGTCGCTATTACATCACGCACGACGATCGCGTGATCATGGCCAGCGAAGTTGGCGTCTTGCCGGTCGACCCGGCGATTGTCAAAGAGAAGGGTCGCTTGCAGCCTGGGCGGATGTTCCTGATCGACTTTGCCGAAGGTCGTTTGATCCCTGACGAAGAATTAAAGTCGGGCTTTGCCAAGCGCAAGCCGTATGGCCAATGGTTGCGCGACCAACGAATTCGTTTGACCGACTTGAACCCCGAATCCGAACCGCATGGTTTTGATGCGGACACGCTGCTCGCGCGAATGCAGGCGTTTGGCTATACCGCCGAGACGCTGAATTTTATGCTGCGTCCGATGATTCAAGAAGTTCGCGATCCCGTTGGTTCGATGGGCAACGATAGCGCGCTGGCGTGTTTGTCGGACAAGCCGCGAATGATCTATGACTACTTCAAGCAATTGTTCGCCCAGGTGACCAATCCGGCGATCGATTCGATTCGCGAAGAAGTCATCATGTCGTTGGAATGTTACATCGGCCCCGAGAAGAATCTGCTCGCCGCCACACCGGAACATTGCCACCGCTTGTTGGTCGATCATCCAATCATCACCAATGAGGAAATCGCGGCGATCAAGCATATCAATCACGCCGGTTGGCGCAGTCGCGTGATTGACATCACGTTTGATCGCAAACTAGGTAAACCGGGTCTGCGGCAAACGCTCGACCGCATCGCCGCCGAGGCCGAAGCGGCTGCGGACGAAGGGATTCAATTGGTTGTGTTGACCGATCGCGGCGTCTCAGCCGATCGAGTTCCGGTCAGCTCACTGTTGGCGATCGGTGCGGTTCACCAACATTTGGTCAAGCAAACCAAGCGGACCCAAGTTGGTTTGATATTGGAAAGTGGCGAAGCCCGCGAGGTGCATCATCATTGCTTGCTGGTCGGTTATGGAGCCGATGCAATCAATCCTTATTTGGCATTCGAGGCATTGTGGCAGTCGCGCCGCGATGGATTGTTGCCGACCTATCAAGATGACAACAAGATCGTGGCGACTTATCGCAAAAGTGTTGCCAAGGGCATGCTCAAGGTAATGGCCAAGATGGGTATCAGCACGCTGCAAAGCTATAAGGGTGCGCAGATCTTCGAGGCATTGGGGCTCAAGGATGAAGTGATTGATGTTTGCTTCACCGGATCATCCAGCCGTATCCAAGGTGTGACCTTTGATATTCTTGCCGATGAAACTTTACGGCGGCATGCGCTGGGTTATCCCGAGCGTGCGGATGATCGTTTGACGCAGCTTCCTAACTTGGGAGAATTTCATTGGCGCGCCGAAGGTGAAAAGCACGCTTGGTCACCGGCGGCGATTTCCGACCTGCAAGTCGCAGCGAGGAACAATAACGAGGATGCGTATTGGCGTTTTGCTCGCACGATTAACCAAGACAACAAAAACCGCTGCAGCCTGCGCGGGTTACTGGATTTCAAAGAAGGTGTCGCCGGTCCTGCGGTGCCGCTTGACGAAGTCCAATCAGCCAAAGATATCGTCAAGCGATTTTGCACCGGTGCGATGAGCTTCGGTAGTATCAGCGCCGAGTCTCACGAGACTCTGGCGATCGCGATGAATCGTATGGGCGGCAAAAGCAACACCGGCGAAGGTGGGGAAGATCCAGTGCGATTCACGCCGCTGCCCAACGGTGACAGCAAGCGATCGGCGATCAAGCAAGTTGCCTCGGGTCGGTTCGGTGTGACGATCGAATACTTGACCAATGCAGACGAGTTGCAGATCAAGATTTCGCAGGGTGCCAAGCCTGGCGAAGGTGGCGAGTTGCCCGGCAAGAAGGTCGATCAAACGATCGCGCGGATTCGCTACAGCACGCCCGGTGTGGGATTGATCAGTCCACCGCCGCACCACGATATTTATTCGATCGAAGACTTGGCGCAATTGATCCACGATTTGAAGAACAGCAACCCGTCGGCGCGAATCAGCGTGAAGTTGGTCAGCGAAGTCGGCGTTGGTGTGGTTGCGTCCGGTGTGGCCAAGGCGCACGCCGATCACATCTTGATTGCTGGCGATACCGGCGGCACCGGAGCGTCGCCGTTGACCAGCATCAAGCACGCCGGCTTGCCCTGGGAAATGGGCATCGCAGAGGCACACCAGGTGCTGGTTTTGAATAACCTGCGCAGCCGTGTGGTGTTGCAAACTGACGGTGGACTAAAGACCGGTCGCGATGTTGTGATCGCCGCGTTGCTGGGAGCCGAGGAGTTTGGATTTGCGACCGCACCGCTGATTGCACTGGGCTGCATCATGATGCGCAAGTGCCATTTGAACACGTGTCCCGTCGGAATCGCGACCCAGGACCCTGAACTGCGGAAGAAATTTGAGGGCAAGCCTGAACACGTCGTCAACTACTTGTTCATGGTCGCCGAAGAAGCACGTCGGATCATGGCGAAGCTTGGCTTCCGATCGATTGACGAAATGGTCGGGCGCAGCGAGGTGTTGCACACTGATGACGCGATCAAGCATTGGAAGAGCGATGGTTTGGATTTGACCAAGGTGTTAATGCCAGCGCAGAAAATGCACAAAGACGTTGGTACTCGTTGGTCGATGCCGCAAGATCACGGTTTGGAAAAGTCGCTCGACATGACCAAGATCGTCGCCGCCGCCAAACCGGCGTTGGAGCGTGGCGAAGCGGTCGTGATCGAGTCGCCGATCGTGAACATCAATCGAACCGTGGGCACAATTTTGTCACACGAAGTCGCCAAGCGTTACGGCCAAGCGGGCCTGCCGGATGACACGATTCGCATTCGGCTGTCCGGCTCGGCGGGCCAAAGCCTTGGCGCGTTCTTGGCTCACGGCATCACGATCGAGCTCGAAGGCGACTCCAACGATTATGTTGGCAAGGGATTATCCGGCGGGCGTGTGATTGTTTTCCCGCCGCGCGATCGCAGCTTTGTTGCCGAAGACAACATCATCGTCGGCAATGTTTGTTTGTACGGAGCGACCAGCGGCGAGGCATATTTCCAAGGTCGTGCGGCCGAACGATTCTGTGTTCGCAATAGTGGAGCCAATGCGGTCGTCGAAGGCGTCGGCGATCACGGTTGTGAATACATGACCGGCGGCCATGTCGTCATCCTCGGCAAAACTGGCCGCAACTTTGCCGCCGGCATGTCCGGCGGAATCGCCTACGTTTGGGATTTGGACGGCAAGTTCAATTTGAATTGCAACTTAGCGACCGTCGAGTTGGAGAAAGTTATGGCGGGCGACGAGGAGCAGATGATCAAATCAATGATCCAGCGACATCATGATTTCACCGCCAGCGAGCAAGCCGCGCGAGCATTGGCCGATTGGTCTGCGTTCCTAAAAAAGTGCATCAAGGTCATGCCGACGGACTATAAGGCTGTCCTCGAAGAAATGAAGAGGAGTAAGACCAAGCCCGCACCAGCAGCCGTTTAGTACTGATAGGTGAGCGGAATGGCGCTAGCCACCGGCCTCCTAAAACACGGGTGGCTAGCGCCATTCCGCTCACAATAATAAAATTTTTTTGACACCACCGAAAACCTTCGCACTAAGAGCATTCAATCATGGGAAAGCCAACCGGGTTCAAAGAATTTGACCGCAAAAAAGTGCCGTGGCGTTTGCCAGTGGTTCGGGTCAACGACTATGACGAAATCTACACCCAACCCAAGGTCGAGCAATTGCGCGACCAGGGCGCACGGTGTATGGATTGCGGCGTTCCGTTTTGTCAATCATCGACCGGTTGTCCGATCGATAATTTGATCCCTGAATGGAATGATCTGGTTTACAACAATCGCTGGAAAGAAGCGATTGAGCGATTGCACAAGACCAACAACTTCCCTGAGTTCACTGGACGAACTTGCCCGGCACCGTGCGAAGGTTCATGCGTTTTGGGCATCAATCATCCGCCGGTAACGATCAAGAATATCGAGAACGCGATCGTCGATCGCGCTTGGGAAGAAGGCTGGATCGTACCGAGTCCGCCGCAGGAACGAACCGGCAAGAAAGTCGCGATCGTCGGCAGCGGACCGGCCGGTCTTTCGGCAGCCGATCAATTGAACCAAGCGGGCCACGAAGTCACGGTCTACGAACGCGCGGATCGCATCGGCGGATTGCTGCAGTACGGTATTCCGAACATGAAGTTAGCCAAGTCGGCGGTCCTGCGACGCGTCGATAAGATGAAGGCCGAAGGCGTAAAATTCATCACCGGAGTCAATGTCGGTAAGGACATCGATCCCAAGAAATTGATGGATGACAGTGATGCGGTGGTGCTGGCCTGTGGCGCAACGAAGCCGCGCGATCTGCCATTACCCGGACGTGATGCCAAAGGCGTTTACTTTGCGATGGAGTTTTTGACGTCCAACACCAAGCAAAGCGTTCACGGCGATTCGCTGAACGGTTCGTTCATCAGCGCCGAGGGCAAGGATGTGATTGTGATCGGTGGAGGTGATACGGGCACCGACTGCATCGGTACTAGCCTGCGTCATGGCTGTCGCAGCTTGGTGAATTTTGAACTGCTGCCCAAGCCGCCCGAAGATCGCGCGCCGGATAACCCCTGGCCAGAATGGCCGCGTGTGTTTCGCGTGGATTATGGCCACGAGGAAGCCGAGGCCAAGTTCGGGCGTGATCCGCGCGAGTACCAATTGTTGTCCAAAGAGTTCTTGACTGACGACCAGGGACGCCTTCGTGGCGTGCGCTCGGTGCAAGTCCAGTGGTCCAAGAACGACCAAGGCGGCTGGTCAATGTCGGAAGTACCGGGATCCGAAAAAGAGTGGCCGGCGCAATTGATTTTGTTGGCAATGGGATTCCTCGGACCCGAGGCGTACTTGGCCGAAAGCCTCGGCATGAAGCTTGACCAACGCAGTAACTTCGAGGCCAAGCATGGCGAATTTACGACAAGCATTCCCGGCGTCTTTGCGGCCGGCGATTGTCGTCGTGGACAAAGTCTGGTTGTTTGGGCGATCAATGAAGGACGCGGTGTGGCGCGAGCTGTCGATGCGTACTTAATGGGTTCTAGCAATCTGCCCGCACCCGGAGTAACGATGGGAACGGCTCTAGCGGTTGTGTAAGATTGTGAGCGGAATGGCGCTAGCCACCGGTAGTAGGGCTCTAGCGGTTGTGTAAGATTGTGAGCGGAATGGCGCTAGCCACCGGTAGTAGGGCGGTATTGAGTTTGTGAGCGGAATCTGAAATTGTAGTTTCCACAAAGCACCGATATAAAGGTCCATCAGACTTTGTCGTGGATTTGCCTAGGATCCGGGATTATGGAGGCATGGCTCCCGTGTCCAAAAGTCGTCGCGATGGAAGATTCGAGAAAGTCGCCGGCGGGTATCCCGCCGGCGACCGACGAGCACCTGGCGCACGGTCGACCTGGCTATTCCTTCCAAAGTTGCGTCCCCGCAGAGCTTCAGTCCGCTTCACCCGGCACGTCAATTGTACGGCACAGGATCGTCCTTCAGTCACTTTGGACACGGAAGCCATCCCTCAAAAAATCCAACAGCACATCCTGCCTA
>JBGSVE010000045.1:0-21359 GCA_041753075.1 Pirellulaceae bacterium | reverse complement strand
ACATGGCGACGGCCTGCGCGCCAGTGACAAAGGATTTTTGCAGTTGAGCTGGGATGATTATCTGTTGCTGTTGCGTTGGACGGCCCGTCAAGGAATCGACGGGATGCAGGCAAAGATTCCGTCGAAGCTGGCGATGCTACTATCGGCTTTGGGGATTGATGCAAGAATGTGGCGTGATTTGGTGTGGCACTTCAAGAAGTTTTTTGGCCGGGTCAGTTGCGTGGGTTCGCCCAGTGCGATGGTAGCGGACGCGCAGCGGACGGGCAAGCATTGGCATCGCGGACAGAAGACGGCCAAGTCGTTTTTCCTTGCGGCGCAGTGTATTTGAACAAGCGTCCACCCCGTGTCCGGCGGCACCGGTGATAAAGCAATTCAGTAAAGCTTTTGCCGAGCCCAAGTGCATCGCGGAATCGCACCGCCTGCCGGATCGGTTTGGGCGAGACTGCCAAGTTGGGGTATTTCGAGCAACGAAGTTGTCGGAATTTACGTTACCAAGAACATGGCTGGCACGGATGGCACGGGCTCAAGAACATGGCTGGCACGGATGGGACGGGCTAGAACATGGCTGGCACGGATGGCGCGGGCTGGCACGGATGGCACGGGCTCTCTGGCGTGTCAGCCATCGTGACAGTCCAACCGTCGACCATCTCGACAACACGACCGTGAAATAACCAAGCTTCGTAGGCGGCTTGTTCACATCGCCTCGATGTCCACGCTAAGAGTCGCTCAAAAAGAATTTCGGTAAGTCGGCAACGGGCCTTGCAGTAGGATTGCGTCTCGCAGCCAACCCGGATCAAACCTCGCGCGATACGCCATGCATTGAGCCGTGTGACGGATTGTTGGCAACTATGGTCAGCGGCGAGGACTTGGGAGATGAACATTCAAACGGTGACCATCGGGTTGTAAACGCGATCTCGGAAATCATACTCCAGTTCGTTGCAGATCCGAGTCACTTCCACCTTAGGTAGTAGCAGATCAAAGACCAACGATGAGGCGCATCGCAGCTTGCTTTGAACTTCGGCAACGCAGTCGTTAAACTGATCTGACACGGCGAGGTCTCTTAAGGGGTTTACGTTTACAAATGACTGGAATTCTGAATTTTGTTTTGTTGTGATAGACGACTATTTCTACCAGGGCGATTTTCTTGACCATGCCATTGCATCAATGCTGATACGACTGCGCGTAGAGTGCCTATGAAAAGCCTGGCCGGAAAAAAGCTTGGAATCATTCACGCGACACTCGTTTCAACGCAAGCGGTAAAACGTTACATCGACGAATTGCTGTCCGAAGTCGAAGTTGTCCATTATGTTGACGAGACGATCCATAACACAAACTTCGCGGCGGGTCCGGGTTGCATTCCTCCAAAGAACTTTGCAAAGTTCGTTCAAGCAGCACAATCGCAACAAGACTATGGCGTCGACGCCATCCTGCTTGCCTGCTCCACGTTCAATCGAGCGGTCGAGTACGCTCAACCCATGCTCTCGACTCGACTGGTTCAGATCGATCGCCCGATGATGGATCTCGCCGTAGGGCAAGGCCAGCGGATTGGTCTATTGGCGACTGTATCGACCACAGTACCTACATCCGAACGCCTTTTGCATTTGGCGGCTACTGACGCAGGCAAATCGATTCAAGTTAACACTCGGCTATGCAGCCAAGCGTTCCAAGCATTGAAGGCCGGCGACTTGGAAAAGCACAACAAACTGTTGCTGGCCGAGATCGATCGACTCTCCGACGAGGTTGATGTGATTGTGATGGCGCAAGTCTCGATGTCGGTTCTCGAATCGCGACTTTCTAATACCAAAGTTCCGGTACTGAACAGCGGTCGCACCTCGTTCAATTTTTTGCGAGAGCTGCTTTCGCAGTAGTAGTTCCCAAACGGTTGGGGACAACCGTTCTACATTTTGCTGTTGAATCGATGTGCTACTTTGGACTCGGCTTTACGTCGAGCTGAGTGTCGGTCCACTCAATTCGTACGTCCGCTTGAGTCGCGATTTGTTCAATCAATTGACGCATCGACGAATTCTTTGCGGAGAGTGCGATCATGGTTTGACAAGCTTGCTGGGCACCGGGGTCGATGAGTAACTTGCGTCCCGCTGCGGCGGCGAGCTGAGTGAAAACGGCTTCTGCCCTGGCATGTTCGATCGTCAAAGTAAGGTTTGGTTTGTCCAAGTCGAACGGACGAAGGACAGGTCGTTGACTGTTGGTCAACCAATGATTGATGGCTGCCTGATGGGCCGTCGGCGAGCAGGTTACAAGCAACTTTTTGTCCGCCGATTTGAATTTGGCGTTGGTGTCGATTGCCTTCACAGCGGCCTGCATGTCGACCGCATGAGTACCGGTTGGATAAGTCGCAGCAATCGCCAAAGGTACGACCAGCGGCTCGTAACCGGCCGCTGGAACGTTGGTTGGCCATTTGTCGAACTGAGCAGCCACGAGAATTTGTGCGACAGAAGGTCGCAGCGAATACCAGCATACTGCGGGCCAGAGATCATGCGGCAGCGGGGCAGATTGGTCACTCGCTCCGGCCGCCGTGGCGGCTTGGGTTGGCGTGGTAAGCTCGGGCCAGGTGATGTTGGCCTCCACCTGCGTTTGGGTATCATTCATGACCGCAGCAGCACTTTGTACGACCCACGATTCACGACCGACAAGCACAACGTTATCGGCGACCGCAATCTGCAATGCACACGAACTGGCGAGCGATTGAATTGCTTGAAACACGGTAGAAGAATTGGGGTCGCAGCTAGCAGGCGACGCCGGGTCAATTTGGCGATCAAGCCAAACATTGACTTTTGCCGGACCAGCAATGGACTGGAGTGCGTCGCGCAGTGGTTTGTTGACGATCGCGGCGCGAAAATCAGCCGTCAATGTCGCTGCCAAAGACGCTGCGACGGCGGGTCGAGGCAGGGTGCTGGATTTTGCTGGGCGACCCGCTTGTGCCGATGCGGTGGTGGCGCTGCACCAGACACTAAGACTGAGAATGATTGCGAAAAAACAGCGAAATCTTTGTTTGCGGCTGCTTCGAAGCGTGACTAGACTCGGTTTCGACGAAGTCCCAGTGTTGCTGAAATGGAAAGTGCAGATTCTAATTTTCAGCTCCAGCGGTGCTTGCCGCGGACGAGCGGGCGCGTAGGATGCGTCCGAGTTGGCACGGTGGTCAGCTCCTTGATAATTGACAACAACGGACGACGACATTGTGACGGCTCCCCTTGTTAGAACCACACGGCTGGTATCGGCTTATCGCCGCTATCTTTCGAGCACCGACTCGCCTCAGTACGCGAGTGAAGTCAATCGATACTACTCGACATCGACGCTGTTGACGATCCTTTCGCGCGGCGAGATCGAAATGCGACGTGCGGCGTCGATGGCGCTCGGCATGCTGGGCGATCACTCGGCAATCGAGTCGCTTGGTCGGGCTTTGGCTGATCCCGATCGCGGCGTGCGATTGGCCGCCGACGATTCGTTCCGCGCGTTGTTGGTTCGCGATGCTGCTCCATCGCATCATCAACAACTGTTGCAAGTAATGCATTTGAACGATGGTGGCGAGCACGCCGCCGCGCTGGCACCGACAATGATTCTTGCCGATCAAGCGCCGATGTACGCTGAGGCATATCACCAGTTAGCGGTTTGTTGGCAAGGGCTCGACGACAACGATGCCGCTGAGGCAGCCTTTTGCAGTTGTCTTTGGCATTGCCGTTATCACTACCCAGCGTGGCAAGGTTTGGCGCGATGCAAATTGGCCGAGGGCGATTACAACGCGGCGTTGCATGCACTTCAACGAGCACTCGAAATCTGTCCCGACCTCGAATCGGCCCGCGTGCAAATTCGCGCGATCCGAAGGCGAATGCGCCGCAGTGAAAGCTGACTCTTGTTTGTGATGAAGGAAGCGATGATGATACAAACCGACACATTTGTGGGAACGCTGGCCGTTGGCTTGGCAATCCTGGTGTTTGGCCATGCGATCAAGCCATCGATTGTCGTCAGTCAGTTGCGAATTAGCCAATCGATCGAGCATCGTTTTGGCGGCGGTGCGGCGAGACTTTTTCTGGTCGGTGTCGCATCGTTGATATTCATCGCTGGATTGATGATCCTGCGTGACATTCGCCCTGGTTTCGCGGCACCGGGAATTAGCAACTCAACGGTTGGTCGCGCGGATCAAAATCGCTGACGCTGACTTTAGAACTACGGGTTCGCGTCCTTAACGGCTTTCTTCATCACGGCCAGCGAGGCATCGGTGTAGCGAGCGTGTTGGTTGTAGAAGTGATTGAGTGCCGCTTCATCAGCAAAGAAATACATCCGGTTGTGATCAGGATCTTTTAGACCCCATTCACGATTGCCTTGGATGATTTTTCGCTCCTCAAAGAACCGCACAACATCGATTCCGTTGAGTACGGGAGTGAACGGTTCGGGATTGGCCACAAACTTTTCCATCGCGGCCTGCGAGCTGAACAGATAAAGCTGGCCAAGGTGGACAACACCGAGTTCCGGGTTGCCTTCGACCCAGCGGTCTTCCTCACACACGGTGACCGCACAGTAACCGTCCATTGCCAAATCCAACTCGCTCTTCGCTGGAGCCGACATTCCGGCGGGCATCGACATTGATGATTCGGTGCGTGAGGAAACTTGTGTTGCTGGAGTTCCGGAAAGGTCCGCAGGAACTGCGAACGAGGCATTCTTGAACGGCGCGGTTGGCGTCGCCTGAGCGATCGCCTCCGCGGGCACGGCGGCAGCAATCATCGTGTCAACGGCTTGGTCGGCAACCGGAGGTGTCACGTACTGGGCCAGCATCGCCACATAGCGACCGGCGTCCTGCGGACTGACGGTGTGCGACAACGCTTGGCCTTGGGTCGTGACGATCACGTCGGTCGGAAACCGAGTCACTTGGAACGTCTTGGCAATCGACGGATTCTGGCCGGCGTGAATTTTTACTGGTACATAGCCTTTCTGGATTGCGGCTTGGACGGCAGGCGTTTGGAAGGCACCTTTTTCCAATCGATCGCACCAGACGCAGTTGTCGTCGTAAAAGTGCAGCAAAATCAGTTTGCCGTCTTCTTGTGCCTGGGCGTGCGCCGTCTTCAATTGTGTTTGCCAAGGAATTTCGGCCTGGGCGGGTGTCAACGACAGAGTTACGGCGGCAACCGCGATCGCAAGTTGTGCGGTCAAGAGGAGGGTACGTGTCACAGCGGCAGTCCATTGTCGGGGGGAAACGATAGCCAAGGTCCAGCGGCCGGTCGATTTCTCCGTTGACCAGCGCACAGTCCCGAGTGGCGACGCCTATCGGTCGCTAATACCAGCGATCGGCAGTGACAGTCCTGTCACTTGAGAAGAAGTTAGAGATTGCGTTGACTTTGCCGCCATCGCAATTTCGGCAGGCGCAAATAGACGTGCAATCAACGCCTAACGACGACGCTTTTTCGTCTTGGCGTTACCCTGGCGAACCTTGAACTTAGGGTTACTCTTGCAAATCACGTAAATTCGCCCCCGGCGACGTACGACTTGGCAATCCGGGTGACGGTATTTCAATGCCCCAATGCTGCTGACAACTTTCATCGCTAAAATCTCACGTTTGCGGGTTAATCTGTGGGAATCGGTCGGTAAGCGGATCGGGCAGGAATTTGAATCGTCTCCGCAAGCGAACCACAGATTTTAGCGACAACCGAACTTTTCGCAATGTCAGATTGAGGAGCGAAATCACGTGAAATTGGCTTATTTTGATTGTTTCAGCGGTATCAGCGGCGACATGACGCTGGGGGCCTTGGTTGACCTCGGCGTGCCCGTTGAAACCATCGAATCCGGCGTCCGCTCGCTCGGGCTGGGCGATATTCGGGTCACCGCCGAAATCGTCAAGAAAGCGGGGTTTCGCGCTGTCAAAGTCCACATTGAGCACCCGCCCGAACACGCGCATCGGCACTTGCACCACATCGAAGAGATGATTGACCGCGCCGATAGCGTTGACCCGGCGGCGAAAGTCTTGGCGAAACAGATTTTTGCGTTGATTGGTCAAGCCGAGGCCAAGATGCACAATACCACGATCCGCAAAGTTCACTTTCACGAAGTCGGGGCAATTGATTCGATCGCCGACATCGTTGGCACTGCCATTGGATTCCACTTCTTGGGAATCGAGCGGGTCGAATGTTCGGCGGTGCCGACGGGCTGTGGCTCGGTCCAAATTGCTCATGGTTTGGTTTCGATTCCCGCTCCGGCGACGGCCGAACTGTTACGCGGTTTTCCGATCGTATCCACCAGCATCGAACGCGAGCTGACCACGCCCACTGGCGCGGCGATTTTGAAGGCGACGGCGAAGCAGTTTGGTCCGCTGCCGTCGATGCGATTGAGCGCCGTTGGCTACGGTGCGGGAACAATTGATCTGCCCGGCCAAGCCAATGTGCTGCGGATTGTGCTGGGCGAAACCGATGCCGAAGCGGCGCACGGGATTCCTTTGGACCACGATCGCGTGATCGTTTTGGAAACCAACATCGACGATTCAACGGCCCAGGAGTTGGCTGATTGTGCGGCGCGATTGATAGCCGCCGGTGCGCTCGACGTATTCCAAACCGCCTGCGTTATGAAAAAGGGACGCAGCGGAGTCTTGCTGACGGTGATCTGCAGCGCATCGCGTGTCGCATGCATGCAGCAATTGATGTTTGCCCACACTTCAACAATCGGAATACGTCACTACGCTGCGGATCGCGTGAAACTGGTTCGCCAAGGAATCACGCTGGAGACGTCGCTTGGCCCCGTATCGGCCAAGGTGGTACAGCTTGGCGATGGCAAGAAAAGGATGACGGTGGAGAACGACGACGCCTGCGAGATCGCTACGAAACGAGGCGTAACCTTGGCCGACGTCCGCCACGCCGCCAACAACGCCTGGACCACGAAGCCGGACCAAAAATAACACGGTTACGCCAACGTTGTGATGAAGGCAAATTCGGTTGGCGTGACGGGTTGAATGCTCAGCCGATTGCCACGTTTCAGCAGCGCCAATGATTCCAGTTCGCTGTGGGTTCGCAGTTCCGATAGCAGCACGGGTCGTTTTAGTTTTTTGACCAGCTTGACATCGACACGATACCAACGTGGATTTTCGGGCGAGCTTTTGGGATCGAAGTAGTCGCTTGCTGGATCCCAAGCGGTAGCGTCGGGGTAGCCGCCGCGAATGATTTTGATCAGACCGACGACTGCTGGTTGGGGACACGAAGAATGGTAAAAGAGCGATTGGTCGCCAACCCCAATCGTGTCGCGAAGCAGATTTCGGGCCTGGTAATTTCTCACGCCGTGCCAGTCGGCGACTCGGTTGGGTTTGGCGACCAAGTCGTCAATCGAAAAGACATGCGGCTCGCTTTTCATTAACCAGAACTGCATGCTTGATCCTTGCGACCTTTCCGGCCTTGACCATTGAGCGGCCAAAGTATTTTTTTAAAGGTTTTTGACAGTAGCTGCCGATAACGCTGTTTACCTCGCAATGATTAAGGCACTTCCGCGCTACTGCGGCTTGTGTCGCGAGACAGTACTGGCCAGGGAACGGGCCAATGGGTTAGTAATTCCCAGTACCCGTCCACTCTGTTAAAAGGCCAGTTCAATGCATCCCGATGCAGTTCAAGCCGCGCTTGGCATTACGTTTACTCTTGTTTGGCTGCTGGTTGGGCAGATCATTATCGGCAGCCGGTAAGCGTTAGCGTTGGACCCGCGCCGAGCCGCCTCTGGCAAGCGATTCGACTTCGGGTAATTTTGCCAATGACACGTCGCCGGGGAACGTGGTCAACAGCGCCCCGTGTGCCCAACCGAGCTTGAGCGCCTCATCGTGGGTTCGACCATTGATCAACCCATAGATCAAACCGGCGGCAAAACCATCACCGCCGCCGATCCGGTCGATCACATCGAGCTCGCAAGTCGGGCTGACATATCGCTTGCCATCGATCCACAACACCGCCGCCCAGCTATGACGATTGGTCGAGTGGACTTCGCGCAGCGTGGTTGCGACCAGCTTGACGTTGGGGAACTTCTCGACGGCGCGATCGATCATGCCGAAAAACGACTCGGGATCGAGCTTGCTCTCGGTCTTGCTGGTGACTTCGGGACCGGCGATTCCAAGGCCTTTCTGCAGATCCTCTTCGTTACCGATCAAGCAATCGACGTTCTTGACGATCTCGGCGATCATTTTTTGGCCATGCGCCAATCCGCCGATGGCGTCCCAAAGTTTGGCTCGATAGTTGAGATCGAACGAACGGATGGCACCCACCTTGCCGGCCGCCTGCATGCCTTCGACGACCAAATCCGCCGTCGTTGCCGAGAGCGCCGCGAAGATGCCTCCACTGTGGAACCAGCGGCAACCGCCGGACATGATTTCGGCAAACGGAATGTCGCCGCGCTTGAGCATCGCACCTGCTTCGTTGGCGCGATTGTAGAACACGACTGGCGGACGAACGCCTTGGCCGCGGTCGCTGTAGACCGTGGCGATATTCGGACCGCGAACACCGTCGTGAACGAAGTGCTTGTAGAACGGTCGCACGCCCATTTCGCGTACCCGCGCCTGGACCAATTCGCCGATCCCGTTGTTGACCATTGCCGATGCGATACCGGTACTCAGGCCAAAGCACGAGGCGAGGTTGGCTGCGACGTTGTATTCGCCGCCCGAGACATGGACATCAAATGTCTTGGCTTGGCGAAACGGAATGACTCCGGGGTCAAGACGATGCACCAGAGCACCGAGTGAAAGGAAGTCAAGGTCGCATTTATCCTGGCGAATCGATAAGCCGGTCATGGAGATTTTTCCTGCTGGTAAAAAAAGTGGAGGGTTAGCTCAAATGGTAACTGACGCAAAGCCGCCATCGACGGCGATGTTTTGGCCCGTGACAAACGATGCGGCACGATGACTGGCCAGCCAGAGCGTCGCGCCGGCCAATTCGGATGCTTCACCGAAACGGCCCATCGGCGTATGTCCAATGATTTGGCCGCCACGTTCGGTGTAGGTGCCATCGTCCTTGAACAACAGCTTGCGATTTTGGTCGGCGGGAAAGAAACCGGGACTGATCGCGTTGACGCGAATTCCTTTGGTAGCCCATTCGCGGGCCAGGAACAGCGTCAAGTTGATCACCGCCGCTTTGGCCGCTGAATATGCGACCACGCGTGACAACGGAATGATGCCTGACATCGAGGCGATGTTGATGATCGATCCGCGTCCGGCGGCGAGCATCGCGCGACCGAAAACTTGGCTGGGAAGCAGCACGCCGCCGACCAAGTTAAGATCAAAAACACCCTGCCAAGCCTCCAGCGGCAAATCACAAAAATTACTGCCCGGCGGCAACGTCGCATCGGGGCGATTGCCACCGGCAGCATTGACGAGAATCGATGGTGGCCCAAAGTCAGTGGCGATTGCCGTGGCAACATCGTCGAGTGACTGGCGGCTGAGGACGTCCACAGCATAAAAATTGGCGGTCCCGCCGGCGTCAGCGATGCGCAGTGACCTCGCCCGACCGCGTTCCTCGCTGCGCCCCAGTACGGCAACCTTGGCACCAAAACCGGCAAGGGCTTCGGCCATCAGGCCGCCGAGTTCGCCGGTGCCGCCGGTAACTACCGCAACCTCGCCATCGAGCCGAAAAAGATCGTTCATAGAGTAAAGTGGAAAAGTCGAAACCGGATGGAGTTTACCTAGTGCTACGCTTCAACTTTTTCGAGTTGAAGCGGTATTCAAAAAATCGTGGGAGCGTACTTTAACCACGAACCGGTCAGTGTTGAAGATGCTGAGTCGACAAGAAACCGTAGGAAAATAATGCTCCAGCGATCACGGCTGCGGCTGCACCGAAACCGTATGAACGATCGCATCGAGCGTTTAACAGTGACTCAGAAATCGCCGCTGATGGTTTCCTTATTAGCTCGCGATCCCAGCGATCCCCACAGCCCGTATGGACTTTTGCTGCCCGGAATCGTGGCGAAGGTCGGTTCCGGAGTTGCGACTCCATTTTGACGGACAGTACCGTTGTTTGAATCACCTGCCTCAATCGAGTCGGTGATAGACTTAACGGCACCGTCTGCCATCAGAACGTGCGCACCGCCTTGGTGACTACTACTAGCCGTGCAAAACGATTCGTTGTTAAAGCCTCCAGTCCCGGCGGCATTCTGGTCAGCGCAGAGTTCACGGTTGGGAGGCAGAATGGTTACGAAACCAGTGTGAATCGTCGTAGCGCTTGCCCACTTGTAACCGCGTTTTAGCTCAATGCCACCATTGTCCACCGCCCCGCCGGTCAGCGGATTTGCCCAAAACCGTGGGCGCAAGGGATCAATGATCGGTTTGCAGGAACTGGGGTTCATCCACGTGATGCTGTCCGCGGGAAGCCGAATGCTGTGAGTCGTGATATCTCGATCACCGAGATCAGTATTGACTTCTCCAAAAGCGATTGGATTGGCCGTTCCATCCAACACATCTCGAAAACCTTGCTTGGACCTGGGCACGAAAAAGCCACGACAATCCTCTCTCGTTCGCTGGGCACGACCACTGGTGATGCCGCCGCCTACGCCGTTATCTGGCCCGGTTGTCGTGAACTGGAGAGCAACACCCATGCAAGCGGCATAATTCGTGCGACCTTGGGCCGGGAATCCAATGCCTGGGTCACATGGACATCGCAGCGTTGGGATGTTGGTCAGCCAAGGACTGTACTGATTTTGACCATGGTTGCTGTTCGCGGCACCCAAGCCCATATTCATCGGTGCGGGGCTCATTGCTGGGAAGACCAGCCCAGCACCGGGGTCACCGGTCGGGATTTGGATTTGATAGGGTGCGCTGATTTGTTCCCCGATTGCTTGCTGTTCAATGAAGGGCATCAGGCCAACTAAAAAACTCAATCGTCCGCGGTTGTTCGCCACTGATATCGCCGCCACCGCAGCGGGCGTTCTTGAAGCCAGGTCACCGATGTTACCCACGTCGTAAGTTCCCGAAAACTGAGTCGGTATTTGGTTATACGCGGCATGGTAGTTGTGCAGCCCCAAGCCAATTTGCTTGACATTGTTCCCACAACTCATCCTTCGAGCCGCTTCGCGAGCGGCCTGAACCGCTGGCAATAGCAGGCCGACCATCACACCGATAATGGCGATCACCACAAGCAACGCAACGAGGGTAAACCCCGGAGTTCGAAACTTTTAGACCATTGAAAAACCTCAAAGACTAAAGAGATAAGAGATAGAAGAAAGTGCGTCCCTGAAAGGCACACATTGAAACGCAGGTTCATAAACAGTAACGCCTGCCCCCAAATTCAATCAGTGGATTCTGGTTCGACGGCATGGTTCAGTTCGGGATGCTCTGAAAGATACTGCTGCAACTCATTACCCGACGGTGCATGAGGCTCGCTGGCAGATTGGCCGCAACCTAAAATCGGGACCAAGCCACAAGCCAAAACGAAAAGCGTTCGATGAAACATGATTAGAATTATCCGACGAAATGAGATAACGTGCCACAAAACACCGGTAAAGTTAAGCTAACGTTGCTTCATCCCGAGTCAGGCAAATTTTCTAATTTCCGTAGCGTCGTCAGCGGCGACGCGCGAAATGGCCAAGGCAATGACTTCAGCCGCCGATTTGGTACATCGGCCGCGCGGGCCGATCGAAGCCCGGCAGACTGATGAGATGACCGGCCTTCTTGGCCTCGATCGAAGACGCAATCCGGTCACCGATCTGGTCGTCCGTGGCCCCACCGCGAAGCAATTCTCGCAAGTCCCATTCCTGCGTTGAAAACAGGCAGTTGCGAATCATGCCCTCGGCGGTCAATCGAATCCGGTCACAGCGATCGCAAAACGGTGCTGTGACCGGGCGAATTACGCCAATGGTCGGACGATGGCCACCAGCCAAAAGCGGCTGGTCCACCAATTCGTAATCGCGTGATGGCTGGGAAGCCGTTGGCGAAGCGAGCGGACGAAGCTTTCCGAATTGCAGGGATATCAGATCCAAGACTTGATCGCCTGACAACACGTCTTGATCGGTCCAGGCGCGATCGGCATCAAGCGGCATGTATTCGATGAACCGAATTGTCAATTCGCGCGAGACCGCGAATTGGACGAGCGATCCGATTTCGGTTTCCGTGAGGCCGCGAATCGCTAGTGCATTGAGCCGAATGCGAACAAACCCAGCGGCGATCGCGGCATCAATGCCTGCCAAAACGCGGTCCACACCTTCACGCCGACTGATGCGGCGAAAGGTTTGTTCGTCGAGCGTGTCGAGGCTGATGTTCAAACGCTTCAGTCCCGCGTCGCGCAAGCCTTCGGCGAATTTCGGCAGCAGGATCGCGTTGGTGGTCATCGCCAAATCATCGATACCATCAATTTTGGCCAGCATCGCGACGAGCTTAACGATGTCGCGCCGCACCAGCGGTTCGCCGCCGGTTAAGCGAATGTCACGAATGCCCGATCGAGACATGATCGTTGCGACTCGGGTGATCTCTTCGAAAGTCAGCAGCGCATGGCGTGGTACGAAGCTCACATCACCTGCGGGCATGCAATAGAAGCAGCGGATGTTGCAACGATCGGTAACGCTGATCCGCAGGCTGCGATGAACGCGCCCAAAGGAATCGATAAGCTGTCTTGGTTCGGGCATCGTTTAAGTCGAAATACCGCGACCAGGAATGACAAGACCAAGTGCATGAATTTTTTTGCGCAAACTGACTCGCGACAAACCCAACAGACGCGCTGACTGCGCCAGGTTACCACCGGTGCGACGCAGCACGGCTGCAATCAAGCCCGTCTCAGCTGCCTCGACCGCTTGATTGAAAACCGGATCGACCCCCGCGCTTAATTGTTCGGAACCTCGTTGATCCGGTCCCGAACCGGCGGCGGGATCGACGACCACACGATCAAGTAATTGGTCGACTGTCGCGGCCCAATAGTCAGGGGAGCGTAGTTGCACGTACGGTTGGGTCTTCGGGGACGGGATCGCGTCGAAAAAGTCATCATGGGAGACCGCACTGGCTTCGGCGTGGACCGGTATCGCGGGCATCAATGGTGTCACCGGTGCCAAAAGCATCGGCGGTCTCGTCAAGCGGCGCAAAAACTCATTGGCTGCCAGCGCACCGCCGCTTTGTTGCAGCGCCGCGCGCACGACACTTTTCAATTCCGCAACATTCCCAGGCCAAGGATATGACCGAATCATCTGGATCGCTTCGGGCGAAATGCGGGATTGGTCGCGACCCTCGATCGGCATGACACCGGTCAGTGATGTGACCATTTGCTGAACCAATAACTCGGTATCGCGACCGCGCTCACGCAGTGGTGGCAACTCGATCGCACCACCTCGCAAGCAGTAAAACAACTCGGGCCGTAACGTGCCAAGGCGAAACTGGCCGCTTTCACTTTGCGACATCGAAGCAGTCAATATCAGGCGCGGTGACGGTTCCGTTGGATTTTGAAGGCAACGCTTAACCATTTCCATTACGTGTGCCTGGACCAACGTCGACGCCTTGTCGATATTCTCCAGCACCAAGTACCCTGACGCGCCAGTGGAGCACGCTTCGTCGATCGTAGTTTGCGAGCAACCTTCACACGCCAAAAAACGCAACGGCTGGTCCGCCGTCGCGCTGAGCCGATGCACCCTGGCGGCGGCAGTTGTCCGACCCGTCCCGCTTTCACCGCGAATGAGCACTGGCGACGAGTGGGCCGCGGCTTGGCCAATGGCTCGATAGGCAGCCAACATTGATTCGCATGTTCCCACCATCGCAGCCATCGAGCGATCAATGGTCGAATCATCCGCAGTCATGATGACGGGTGTTCGCAGCAGTCGTCGCGATTGGTTTGCGGCGGCAATTCGCGCAGCCAATCGCGGCACGTTGAGCGGTTTTGCTAAGCAATCGATTGCACCGGAGCTGACCAATTGCATTGCGCGATCGGATGCAGACGATGACGCGTCAAGCAAAACAATCACCGGCAGACTGCGATCGGCTTGATGAAGTGACCGCATGAAGTCGCCGCTAGCCGGTGAATCGTGAAACCAATCAGCCGCCAGCAGTACCAGATCGTGATGCCCACGCTGAAGCAATCGATCGAAATCATTGGCGGTTTGAACGATTTCGACATCGACGTCGCTGACCGCTTGGCGAACCAGCGGCACCGTCGCCACATCACGGTCGATGAGCAGAATACGTAACTTCGCATCCGCGGGTGAACGAGAATTCGGGGATACACTCATTGGCGAATCGACTTTGACAGCATCAACGACTTCCCAGCAAGGCGGGATCAAACCCGATTGCTGCGGCGCGATTTTTGCCGCCAATCGCGGCATTTCGACATCCTTGTTCTCCGCGGAGTTCACTGTTGGCACAAGTCTTTTCGAGATTGATTCAGCACTCGCCACGCTATTGTCGCGATCCGGACCCTTAGCTTAGATCAATCGTCCGGTACTGTCACCAAAACTTTTGGTCGAGAATCAATCAACGTCACCGCCGAAACGATGCCAGCGACCTTACCGGGGTTTCGCGCCGGGGCACTGAGTCGGTAAGCTAGTGGACTTACGCAAATTAAATCTCAAGGAGGGTACTCTTTATGCTTCTTTCTGCTTCAACCGAATGTTTCCCCGGCAAGAGCTTGGCCGAGATTGTCGAGATCCTCTATGACCTCGACTTTACCGGTGTCGAGATTGCTCTGCATGAAGATGCAGCCGAGGCAAAACCAAGTGAATTAATCATTGATGTCGATCGCGCCGCAACTTGGTTGCGGTACGGCCACCGATTGGACATCGTCGCCTACAGCGTGAAATTGAGCTCGACGGGGCCGCAACATTATCTCGATTTTGCCGAAATTTGTAAAATCGCCAAAGCCACCAAAGTCGTCACCCTGGTCGTGCCATCGGCGGAACTTGGGACGCCTTTCAATGAAGAGGTTGAACACCTACAAAAGTTGGTTGACATTGCCGAAGCCGAAGGCACTCGCGTCGGAGTTAAGACCGAATTGGGCTGCTTGAGCGAAGACCCCGATACGCTGATGGTGTTGTGCAATAACGTCCACGGGCTTGGAATTACGCTCGACCCCAGCGTTTACATTGCCGGCCCGGCCAAGGCCAAAAGTCTCGATCGAATCCTCAAATTTGTCTACCACGTTCACTTGCGCGACACAAAGCCAGACAAGTTTCAGGTCAGCGTTGGTCAGGGCGATGTCGATTATGCAAAACTGATTTCGCAGTTAGAACGCGAGAAATACGATCGCGCGATGTCGATCAATATGGTGCCTATGGAAGGCTTAGATCATCGCGTGGAAATGCGGAAGATACGGCGATTATTGGAGACGCTGCTCTAGGCCAAATGAGCGAGTGAAGGGATTTCAGTCCGCGCGGGCAAAATAGACGGTTTGGGCTTTCGCCAAATAATAATTTTCGGCTATAAGAATCGCCAGGTAAGCATTGGCTTACGTTCCGTCACTTTGAAAGGAGTCTAAAATGACTACGAAGAAACAGCCCGCCAAGAAAGTTGCAACCAAAGCAATGAGCACTGCCAAGCCGACCAAGGCTCCCGCAGCCAAGGTTGCCAAGCCAGTCGCTAAGGCAGCATCGCCCAAGAAGGCACCGGCCGCTAAGGTCACCAAGCCTGCGGCTCCCAAGGCCATCAAGGCCACTAAGCCGGCTGCCGCCAAGGCAACCAAGGCCACAACCGCGAAGAAGAAGTAGTTCACTTCGCATTGATGGTGCGGTGAAGCCCTTGCCGATCTTAGTATCGCAAGTCTTCGCCGCACCTTATCTACTTTCTACCGCTGCGTTGCAGCAGTGTTCGTTAAATTACGACCGCGGAGCGTCGTAGAACACTTTCTAGGCTCAATTTCGCTGCCAAAAGTCACGGTAGCTCTGGGTGCGAGTCTGATGCACCGAGTTCATCTCCCCAATGCGCCGGGACTCGTCGCGTTGATCGACAAGCGGTGGATATTGTCGCATTGACCTGAACGGCATAGGTTCGGAGCTTTGTCCCGCCAATGTGTTTAAGTCGGCGTCCTTATCCCAACCTACACAATGCAACACAAAGTCGCGCGTCCAACCTGGCAGCGGCAATTGCTTCGGGACAACAAACCGCAAACGCATTTCGTCGCCGGCACCCATCACCACCATCGAGTCGTCCCAGCTTGTAACCAACGCCAGGCAATCGCCAAAGCGAGTGAAACGGCCCTGCATTGGAGGCCACTTGGGCGTGGTCATTGCCTTGTCATAAAGAAAATTTTCTGGCGATTTTGGCGACGACACCACGCGCTGGGAAAACCCATGATAAGCCAACTCGGCGTCGGCGAGTTCCAACTTATGGACGATCAAATCCGGCGTCTCATTTTGAACGACCAAGTGCGCCGCATCCCAATAGATTTGCGCTGACGTTCGCACTCGTAGCCTGGGGTCGTTTCGATCCAGCACGTCGCTGACATCGACCACAATCGTCTTTGTCTTGCCGCCCGGAAAGCCCATAAACGGGATCGCTTTTCGCCACCCTGCGGCCTCGCTGGCATCGGGCACCCAAATCGAGGGAAATTCAATCGACGGCAGTTCAGGATTTTGGTCAATTTGAATATTCAACGATGTGTCGGTCGGCAAAATCCAACCCGTCATCACCAGATAAGTTTTCGCTTTTGCGTTGGCCTTCGTCGATGTCGCGTTAAACTGAAGATCAACCCAGTGAGGTGGACAAAGACCTTGGCGCAGTCTTCGGTCAAAACCCTGAACATATTGTTTATCGATCTGGCTCAGGTCGCTGGTGACATCGTTGCCGCTAGTATCAACACCATGTGCTAACGAGATACGATCCGCGTCAGCGAAAGCATAAATCGTTGGCTCGGCAATTTCGGCTGGCCCAACTTTTTCATTGGTCCAGACTTCGACGTTTGCGGGATGGTCGACGGCGACCAATGAAACGTGATCAAAGTAAGCCGCCTCCCATAATTCCTCGGTGATGCGAAACTCGTAGTGCCCGTCTCTGGGCTGCACGTGCTTGCCATCTACCTTGAGGTATTCCCAGGGACGATCCTTGGCGACGACTCCGCTGGCCACCTGCAAACCGAGCGGCGCGGCCCACAAACAATCGGTCGCAAAACGAAATCGCGTTCCATCCCAAGCGTAAAGGTACGGGCAAGACCCCTTCAGCGTTTGTTCCTCTTCAACCATTAAGTCAACCGACGGTTCGCGGATCGTTTGCGTCAAACCATTGGGGAAGATCACTCGCAGCGATGATGCATCGTCAAAACCGTCGAGTCCAAAATGGGTGGTCGGTGTCGTGATGATTTGGGCTCGATAGTGCGGGCCGAATCGAAGTTCAACCACGGAACCGATTGCATAGTGATTGACCCGTCCGCTGTTGGCGTTGTTGTCGTCAATCCCGCGAAAGCGAACGTCGACATAATGTCCCGTCGCTGGCGTCGTGTTGCGATATTCTAAACAGTTACCCTCGGACAACGTCAGCACATCGTTCTTGCCATCTAAATCGAAGTCGGCGAGCGCCGTTGGGATACCTTCGACCAAGGGCGCATCAGCGGCCAACGTCGCAACCATCTTGCCCGCCAGTCGCTGCAGCGCATCGCCTGACATGATCTCGAACCAACTATCGTTATCCAGATCACCGAGCAAAACAGCGCCGCCACGATAAGGAAACACTTTGGTCTGCTCGACGGTCCAGACGCCGGTGTCTGCGGTCTGCGAATAGGCAACCTGAACTTGCTCATATCCAACGACCACGACGTCCCACGAAACATTCCCGTCAATGTCTTCAACTCGAACCTGCGCCGCACCAGCAACCGCGCCTACATCGGTTAATTCACGCAGACGAAATTGCAGATGCAGTTGATTGTCGATCAGGCCGACCCTGCCCGTTTTGCCATCGAGCGTGACTACGTCCAGATCGAGATCACGATCCAAGTCGGCGATTGCCATGGCCACGATCGACGTTCCCTTGGCCAAGTCGCTGGATTGATTCGTCAGCGGTGGCTCGAAAAAAGTACGGTTCCCTCGATTGACGAAGATTCGCAAACCGCGATCCGACGTTGCAAAAACTAAGTCTAAATCGCCATCGCCTTCCAAGTCGCCGGTCACGGCGGCCGTGACGCTGGACACATCTTCCAATCCCGTGATACCGCTGACGATTGCCAAGCGATTATCCTCGGTGGCGCTCGGCCGACTGTCGATCGATAACAACTTGACTCCGCCATCGCCGAACACCACCAACGTCGGCAACGTATTGTGCCGGGCTGAACTGCCGGCGATTGCACCGTCGGTCGTCGTGGCCGGAGACGCAACTGCTTGCAGCCGTCTTGGATCGCTGGCATCGACCATGAACAAATCGACGGCAAGCAAACCTCGACAAGCCATCGCCAGTTCAGTGGTGGCAAAGTTCGGCCAACCACTTGCCTGATCGTTTTTCCAGATCGCAAGTGCGCCCGACGCGGTCACCGTCGCCACATCGGGATCGAGGTCGAGATCAAAATCAACCGGCAACACAGCCACAACATCTGCCGTGGTCGCAAACGGCACTTTTTCAAAATGAATGCCTGCTCCGCCCGCCGCAATCGGATTGTCTTGGGCAAGTGGTCCCGCGAGCGTGCGCAAAATCTCAAAGCTCAATCGGTCTAGTGGATGCGGTGACGAGCGACGGCGATCGGTCTTCACCAAATCGGTACTGTTGAGCACATTGAACCACAGGTTCATCAGGTTCTCCGCGGATTGCCAATCCTGCTCGTCCACAGCGGATTGAATCTTCTGCACCAGCTCATCGGGCGTCATGCCAATTGACTCCGTCGCGGGGCGAATCGATGGTTCGATTGCGCTGGCGAGGTGCTTGGTTCGTTCTATCGTTTCCGATGCATTTTGCTGGTGGGCGGCAAGACGCGACTTCGCGGCCCGCAGCGCGATAAACAGATTATCGGTTTGTTTGTCCGACAGCGCCCCGATTGCGGCGGCGGCTGGCTGGACCAGTTCTCCTGGCAATCCGCTGGTTGCGGTTTCCAATTCATCCAGTGCTCGCACCAACAATCCGCCTAGTATGCTGGCTCCCGGCGACGCACCAAGCGGACCATCGATCGCCGCCGCCAGGCTCCCAAACTCCTTGATCCGGATCGATTTCCCCAACGATGCGGGCAACAACGATGCTTCCTGAAGGTTGACGCGACCTCGCAACCAGAGACACGTCAAATCGTCTTGGCTGATCTTTTCGTAATCATCCACGGCGACGCGGGCCTGCTGGATCGCGCCAGGCAATTGGCGTCGTGCCTCCTGCTTTTCTTCAGCGCTAAGTGTTGCGTTCGTTGTCGCTTCGGTTAACGAATCGACACGCAACAACCGATTCAGCGCCCGATTGACGGCAACCGATTTGTCATTTGGCATTTGCTCGAACAGCGCCGACCAATCGCGATCGGCCGGTTCGGTATCGAGCGCCTCCGTTGCGGCCATCGCCGACCTTGCCAACTCGAAAGCCGTTGACGAGTCGCCCTGCCGAGTACCACCCGGCCCAAGCTTAGCGCGTCGCTGCATCTGAGCCCAACTGACCAACAGCAACAAACTGAACCCGATCACGCAAACGGCCAACAACAATCGTTTGTACTTGTTCATCACAATCGCTCGATCGGTTGCTTGGACGCGATGTCAAATTCAATCACCTGCAAAATCTTGGGGTCGGCAACGTAAACGGATTTTCCATTGATCGCGATGCCAACGGGCCCGACCAGCGGCGCGCCTGCGAACCACTTCTCGGTCTTTCCATCCGCGGTGAATTTCCAGATCGCTTTGCCATAGCCGTCCGTGACCAGGCCATGATCGCCGTTCCATACCAGCCCGTTGGGATATTGAAATGGTCGACCCGTCACAATCGGTTCGCTTGTCTTCGCGTTTACATCGATCCGATGTATTGCAGCATCGTCGGGAGTCACCGCCCAGAGGTTGCCAGCGGTATCAAACGCTAAGCTGCGGGCATTGACCCGCGCGATCAATTCGGGATCACCACCGCCGATCGGCACGCGAAAAGTGGATCGCTTCTCGGCGTCGCCAACGTAAAACGATTGGCCGTCCGGCGCGACCACCACGGCCATCGCGATCCCCAAATGCGCGTTGCACAGTGGCTTGGGATCGGCATTGGCCGCGGCGATATGATAAACCTCGCGGGTTGCCGAATCGCCCACCAAAATACCGCCGTCGGGATGCAGACAAACGCACCGTGGGCGATTCATTGGCTTTCGCAGCAGCGGTGTCCCGCGCACATACAACGTTCGCTCTTGGCCATCAACTTTCCAAACGCCGGGAAGGTCAAGATCGACCACGAACAACGAATCACCATCGACTGCGACGGCCAGGGGATACTGCGGCGAGTCGGTTGGTTTGGCGGGCTCGTCGGCATTCGTCGTCGCGACGCGAAAAAGAATGGTCATCGCGGCAAGCAAACAAACGCCCACACGCGGAATCGAACTATGAAACAGCATGATGATCAGAAGAAAAAGGAGTGTTTTGAGACTGTTAACGACGAGATATTCTAGCGTTCGCGTCGCTGATTATCAGACAGCCTAATCGGATCGCGGCAAATCATGGTCGGTACGCACGGCGCGCCGTCGATTAGGGCGCATGCCAGGACGTCTCGTTCATAGCCGGCGGCAAGCAGGTTCCTGCCGCCAAGGGATCGCTTCAAAATCTCGCCCAGTCCGGCTGGGTCGGTGGCCGCCGCTCGCCAACGCGCCTGGGCAAGCGATGCAGACGCATCGACCTGGTATTCGCTTCGTTGGACCAATCGATCCGCTAGGGCTCCGGCGAAAAGGATGTCTTCGTCGGTTTCCTGGCCATCGGTTCCGGCACAAATGATGACGATTTTGGTTCGGCCTTGAAGGTGCGAGGCTAATGCCGAAAGATTAAGAAAGCTGCCGGTGTAGACTTCTTGCGCCCCACTGGCGATTGCCAGCGCGCGGGTGCCGTTGGTTGTCGTCATCACGAGTGTGCGGCCAGCAACCACATCGCTGGAATAGTCGCACGGCGAATTGCCCAGATCAAAACCGTCGATGGGGCGACAATGTCGCTCGCCACTAAGCAGCGGCGACGGCGAAATCGAGTTGGCAATCTGCACGGCATCTGCGATCTCGCGACAGGCAATCACTTGTTCCGCGCCATGCGTGATGGCCGTTGCAATCACCGATGTCGCTCGCAACACATCGACCACAACAGCCGTTTCGTCCCCAAGTAAACACGCTCCTGCGGGCAGCGTCGCGACGCGAATCAGCGGCACAATCGTTTCGGTCAAAATTCGCTCGGATGCAGGGTGTGCTATCCGAAGTCTGGCGACTCCGGCTACGGGTAAAGCTTCATCTGCCGCTCGCCCGAAATCGTTATAGCAGGTTTGATCCGCAGCAGCGATTCATGGCATAGGATTGGATCAGTGTTCGACGACGCTCCGCCGT
>JBGSVE010000044.1:0-69133 GCA_041753075.1 Pirellulaceae bacterium | reverse complement strand
GTCCCCGCAGAGCTTCAGTCCGCTTCACCCGGCACGTCAATTGTACGGCACAGGATCGTCCTTCAGTCACTTTGGACAGGGGAGCCATCCCTCA
This sequence comes from Pirellulaceae bacterium, assembly GCA_041753075.1. Taxonomy (GTDB): domain Bacteria; phylum Planctomycetota; class Planctomycetia; order Pirellulales; family Pirellulaceae; genus UBA6163. The sequence goes on along the minus strand of JBGSVE010000044.1, from coordinate 69,039 downwards.
AAAAATCCAACAGCACATCCTGCCTATCCACGATAAACCCGGATGGATCTTAAAATCCACCTGGCAACAAAAACCTAACCATAGTTCCCGGAAAGCAATTGTTGAGAAGCCGTACTAGGCGCGGCCCCTCGCCAGCGGCAATGATGGCTAGTCGAAATTACTTCTCACTATTCCCTCATTTCGATGTCCTTCAACTCGACCGCTTCGAAACGGCTTGACGACTTTGATGCTTCAGTGGCGAAGCGATCACGGGCTAGCGTTCTGGTAATGGTTTCGCTGTGTTTCTTCTTGTCCGGGTTCGCGGCACTGGTTTATGAAACCGTCTGGCTGAGACAATTCGCAATTCTACTTGGCACGACTGGCCAAGCGCTGGCGATCGTGTTGTCATCTTATATGGGCGGCCTATCACTCGGATCGCTGTTGGTGCTTCGCTACGGCTCCTCAGTACGCCGACCACTGCTGCTGTACGGTGTGTTGGAATTGGGCATCGCCGTCGCGGCATTGCTGATTCCACTTGGAATCAATTTGGCGCGATCGCTTGGCAATTGGATGTTTGGTGGATTGGACGAGATCCCCGAAGCGGGACAATGGCAAATTAGCCTGTTCGGAATGCTGGTCGTTTGGACGTTGATACTTATCCCCACGTCGATGATGGGTGCCACGTTGCCGCTGTTGTCTCGCTTTGTCGTTTCGCGCGATGAGCATGTGGGCCCGCGGATCGGTTGGCTGTATGCGATCAACACGTTTGGTGCCGTAGCGGGGACGCTTGTGGCCGCTTTTATGTTGTTGCCAAAAGTTGGACTTGGAAACGTCGTGTATGCCGGCGTTGTCGCCAACTTAATTGTGTTTGTGTTGATTCTGCGACTTGCCGGCCTGGAGCCGAAGGTGGTCTCGGCCATGACGATCAGCGCCCCCGTCGTCGAGACCGGCTCCCAGGTCAAGGACATAAAACCGATCAGAGCGAGTCGCCAAACAGCGCCTCGGATTGCCGCCAACGTTGATGGTGATGAATCGCTGGTTCGCTTCGGCTGGGTCGCTTGGTTAATTGCGCTCAGCGGTGGCGCCTCTTTCGGCTACGAGATTATTTTTACGCGCATGCTGTCTCACTTCTTGGGCGGCAGTATCTTCGCCTTCTCGACGATGCTGGCCGGATTCCTATTGGGCATCGCCATCGGCGGACTGGCTGCATCACGAGTCGCTACCACGCGAGTTCGCGCGGCGACATGGTTTGTCTACTGCCAACTCGGAATCGTTATGTTCGCCCTGGCTGCGTTCTACTGGATCAATCAACTTGCCGGAGCGGAGCTGCGTCAATCCGGTGCTTGGTCAATCACGGCTCAACAGGTCTTTGCGTCGATCATCACCCTGTTGCCAACATCGACGTTCATCGGCGCAACTTTTCCGTTGGCGATTCGTATTTATGCCCGCGACGAGCGCGATGCGACGGGCGCGTCAGCGTGGATCTACTTTTGCAATACGCTCGGTGGTATTTTTGGCGCGATTGCGACCGGATCATTCATCCTGCCGCGACTGCACTATCACGGTGCGACGATGTTGGCGTTGTCGCTTAATCTGCTGATCGCAATAGTCGCCGCATTCGCGTTTCGGCTGCGAATTGTCCATGGGATTGCCTTCGCTGTTGTGATCGCGCTGCCGATCGCGTACCGCCCACAATGGCCTGAGAATGTGATTCGCGTATCGGCCATCAACGGCAAATTGACCCAAGGCGAAATCCTCTATGATCGCGCCGGGCCAGCCGCCACGGTGGCCGTTTTTTATGACTGGGGAACAACGCGGTTCCAAACCAATGGGTTGCCCGAGTCATTGATTGCGCCCGCTGGTGCCGGCATTGATTTGCATTCCGATGCAACTTACCTCGCAGCGCTGCCGTCTCTGGTCAGACCCGAAATCAGGTCGATGTTGATGATCGGTTTGGGCGGCGGTGTGGCTGCTTCCCTTGTGCCGCAATCGGTTCAAGAGATTGATGTGCTCGAATTATCGCCTTCAGTGATCGAAGCCAATCGTGCGGTTAGCGGTTTTCGCGAGATCGATCCGCTGCGCGATCCTCGGGTGCAGGTTTTTGTTAACGACGGTCGGCGCGCCTTAGGATTGACCTCCAAACGGTACGACACGATCGTCTCGCAGCCATCGCACCCCTGGACCGCTGGCGCGTCGCATCTCTACACCGTCGAATTCGCTCGGCGTGCCAAACAGAGATTGAATCCCGGCGGCGTATTCTTGCAATGGATCGGCATGGAATTTGTCGATGCGGAACTGGTCCGCTCGATGGCGGCGACGCTGCGTCAAGTCTTTCCTTATGTGCGATTGTATCGTCCGATGGGCGAATCACTGCTGTTTGTCGCCTCGGACCAAATCATGCAACCGGAACGCTTCGGCGAACTCGGCGCCGATGGTTCGATTCAATGCCACTTAAACGAAGTTGATCGCGACTACTTTCATCGCTTAGGTCTGATTACACCGACGCACGCGTTTTCTTGGTTGACCGCCGACGAGCGCGGATTGGAAAAAATGTGTGGCGACGCCGATGTCATCTCCGATGCGAACAATTGGTTGGCCGTGCGCGCCCCGGCTCTGCTGCGCGGCCACGATGCCAAGAAAACCCGCTTTTTCGTCGCGGGGTTCTCGCCACTGGCGCGATCGATTGAAGAAGCGAAGCAGGTTTGTCCGAGTCTTGATCTCCATGCGCTCGCGGCGATGTGGTTGCGGAGGCGCGGAAACGTGTACGTCTCCAAATTCATATTGCCCCGCGAAACGGATCCATCACGTCGTTTGCTGCTGTCATCATGGGCTGATGACAATAAACAGTCCACCGCCAGCTTGGTTGATACCGTAGCAGCAAACCCAGATTGGCTATCACCCGAAATTGCCAGCGAACTGTTGACGCAATCATTGATCGACCCACGGCGGCGAACGCGGCTCGACAAGCCGTTGAAACAACAATGTGAATCGCGGCTCAACGCAAGCCAGCGTCTGATCTACGAAATAATGAAAGCGATGGCTGACGGCGACCTCGGGCCAGCCGAACAGAATGATGCCGTATTGGCGCAAGTCTCCGTCGATGCGAACGAATTTGAAATCGCAACGATGGCGCGGCTGTTGTGGCGCAACGAGAAGTCCGGTGTGACCATTCTGACTCGTCAGGAGCTGGGTTTGGAAGCGGTCTACATCGCCGATCGGGCTGCAGCCTTTGTCAAGCCGCTAAGTCTGACTTGGTATCGGGCTGTCGCTGCGATTCATGCTGGGCAGCCGTATATGGCGCTGGCGTCGGCAGATGTGCTGGCCGATACCTGCATGGTTGCGGCAAAGCAAGGTGATGCGACGCCTGGTATGAGACGCAATTTGCAGCGGTGCTTAGAGACGATTTCGCAACCTGCAGCGTCCGTGGGCGTCCCGTCGTGGCGATACCAGGAAGTGCTCTCCAAATTGATCGATACGTTGCAGCAGTTGTCCGAACTACCGTCCGCTCATCGCTCGCAGGGCCAGCACGAGTGCCTGAGTCCCGCTGCGGACGTGGCCTTGGGCAGCGACCACGGTGTAGAGTTGCCGGACGAGCGCCAAGCCGGGCAAGGCGATTTGCATTCGCGCGGCCTCATCCAGCACGATCCCCATATCCTTGATGAAATGCTCGACATAGAATCCGGGCGCGAAGTCACCGTCGATGATTTTCGGAGCCAAGTTGAGCAGTGCCCAGTTCGCTGCGGCACCCGAGGAAACCGACCGCAGCATCAATGCAGCGTCGAGTCCGGCGGCTTGGGCGTATAACAGTGCCTCGCAAACGCCAATCATGTTTGCGGCAACCAAAATCTGGTTGACCATCTTGGTATGTTGGCCGGCACCGGCGTCACCCTGGTGAACAATCGTCTTGCCCATTTTTTCAAACAGTGGCAGCGCACGATCAAATGCCGCGGACGTGCCGCCGACCATGATCGATAGCGCTGCGTTTTTGGCACCAACATCGCCACCGCTGACCGGTGCATCCAAGCTGGCGACGTCATGCTCGCCAAGTTTCTCGGCAATCTCCGCTGCAAGCGTTGGTTGGCTGGTCGTCATGTCAATCACGAGATTGCCCGGCATAACGCCTTCGATGACGCCGTCGACGCCCAAGATCACCTGACGCACGTCAGCCGGAAAACCAACAATCGTGAAAACAATGTCGCTTTGCTGGGCAACCTGTTTGGGCGAATCGGCGAGCGTCGCGCCGCGAACCACCAGTGCGCCGGCTTTCTCCGGTGATCGGTTAAAAACTGTCAGCGCATACCCAGCATCAAGCAAGTGACCTGCCATGCTGTGGCCCATTACTCCGGTGCCAATCCATCCAACTCGCTCGATCGACGTCATACTTGGCTCTGTTTGAAAATTACCAGCGCTCAGTGGGTCGTCTCAGAATCTCTTGCAACAAAAATGCCTGCGCAATCCCCTCGGGCCGCTTCAGTAGTTCAATTAAACCGTCGGCGGCGGTTCCAGGAGACCTTGATGCCGATTGGGTTTGAGACGAACCGAGTCTTTGTCCGGCTGGTTTTTGCAGCGGAGGACTAGCTGCGCGACTCGATGCTGGCGCGGCGGTGACTGGTGGCGTCATTGGTTTGACGCTGCCGCCGGCACGTCGCTTATCGGCTTTGGCGGCAACGACCTGGCGTTGTCGTTTGACTTGTGCGAGATGGTCCGCCAGCGGCTCGTTATGTTCTTCGACCAGAATCGCCTGGATCGGTGCCGGTTCTTCATCACGCTTTCGCGGCATCCGCTCCGCACGTGCATCGGTATACTCCGGTGCAGGTTTTGGTTTGGATGCAGGAGCCGGCGATTGCGACGCTTTGGCTTGGCGACGCTCGGCGGCGCGGCGAAGAAAGTCTTCGATATCGTCCATCGATTTGCTCTTACGCTAGACGTTGACTGGTGTTGGCCCCAGAATCTTTGGCCGACTTGGCGAGCGACTTGCGCATGTCGGTATCAGCGTTGATGTTCTGGAGCTTAAAGTAATCGGTAATGCTCAATTTGCCGTTGCGGAACGCGTCGGCCATTGCGCGCGGGACGGCGGCTTCGGCCTCGACAACCTTGGCACGGGATTGTTCGATCTTGGCAACCATCTCTTGCTCCTCGGCGACGGCCTCGGCACGCTTGCTTTCGGCCGCGGCGCGAGCAACCTGGGTGTCGGCTTCGGCTTGGTCAGCCTGCAACCGTGCGCCAATGTTTTCGCCCACGTCGATATCCGCGATGTCGATCGAAACGATCTCGAATGCAGTTTGCGAATCGAGTCGCTTGGCCAGTACCGTCTTGCTAATCACGTCAGGATTCTGCAAAACTGACTTGTGGCTGTCGGAGCTGCCGATCGCGCTAACAATGCCTTCACCGACTCGGGCAATGATCGTTTCCTCGGTTGCACCGCCAATCAATTGTTGCAAATTGGCTCGCACCGTGACGCGAGCTTTGACCCTCAATTGAATTCCATCCTTGGCCACGGCATCAAGCGAAGGTTTCGCCGAACCGCGTGGCGGACAATCGATCACCTTGGGGTAAACGCTGGTTTGAACCGATTCGAGCACGTCACGACCGGCCAAGTCGATCGCCGTCGCCTCGCGAAAACTGAGCGAAATTGTTTTCGCCTTCTTCGCAGCAATCAACGCGCGAATCACTTGTTGGACATTGCCACCGGCCAAATCGTGCGCCTCCAGCGCGCGGCTGGTCAACTCAGGATCGACCAGACCAGCCTGCGTTGCCATGATCTTGCTGCGGACAATCGAGCGAGCGTTCACTTTGCGTAGCGTCATGCCGAACAGATCAAAAATTCCAATGTCGGCACCGGTCAACAATGATTGCACCCACAAACCGAAATAGCTGGCGAACACAATGCCGATTACCAACACGACGATCAACACCGCCGCGACAGCTAAAATCAACCAGATCACCTGTGGCGGAATGGCTGCGGCGAGCGGCAGTCCGACGAACTGGGCCGCGGGGTGAGAGTCTAGGGAGTGCGCGGCAGTGGCAATAAGCATGGAGTAGTCCTTCGGGCGCTCGACATTCGAATCAGCTTTATTAGCCTATTCGCTCGCTGGCCGAGTTGCGAGTCCCCATTGCCGCGACTACTGCGCAAACGGGTCGAAATTGTCGCTCACCGTTGCGCGTGGCGTGGAATTCGTCTCCAGCTTCAGCGGAGCGACTTGCTTAGGCGGGACGGTGACCTTGAAATACCGTGGGTCAAACACGTTGTCGCTGACGAACCACGGCGAACCATCGGCACGACGGTACATCTTGGCGGCTTCGGCAGCGTTAAGCGGCCGAGCACCGACACGACCAAACACCGCGATCTGGTTACCGCTTTCGTCGACCGCGCGGTCGCGATCCATGCCGCGGCTGATGGCCAATGCATGGCCATCCTTGGGAAGCTTGTAACTGGCCACCAAGAACGGTGCCGGACGTGGACTGAAGCCATCGTTGCCCAGCACTTCGGGACTGGTCAATTGAATCACCCGCAAACCATTCTTGCCGTCGGCGACGTAGGCAAACTGGCTGACGTTGGTGATCCCAAGTTGAACGTCATGGGCATCATTGAGGCATCCATTGGCGTTGTAAACTTGGTCGACGTGAGCGTGCTCGGGATACTTAATGTCAAGAATTACCAAGCCGTTCTTGCCCGCAGCGACATAGGCGTAAGTTCTTGCGACATAGATGCCGTGAGCGTCTTCGACTTCGACATCGTGAACGATCCGCGGTTGGGCGAGATCAGTCACATCAAGCACCTTGACGCCATGCTCGTCCGTTACAAACGCATAGCGGAACTGCACCGCGATGCTGTGCGGATGATGAATGTCGCTTAAGACCGCCGTGACCTTCGGGCACGTTGGGTCGGCGAGGTCAACGACGACCAAACCGGCATCACAACCGATGTAGGCGTATGTTCCCGCGATGGCAATTGACGAAGCACCCTTGAGCAAATGATTCGGATTGAACGTCAAGGCACGTTCAAGATAGTTGTTCACCGGATTGCCGTCCAACAGCGTGCCCGCGCCAACGAGGATCAATCCCTCTTCGCGGTCGGTGAAATAGATGTAGGCGTACAACGGGTGAACCGCAGACTCTTCGTTCGACGGATCTTGCACGCGAGTTGGATCTGGCGCAATGGTCGTTGGTGCGGCAACGGCGGTGGCGTATTTGCTGCGCACATAGAATCGTTGGCCGATCGGAGAGACCGGTGCGGTGGTGATCCGTTCGGCGAACGCTTTGTGGTCAATGAACGCGATGTCAAAGACTCGCAATCCACCTTCACCGCAAGCGGCATACAAGTATTCGCCGCGATGTTGCAGGTCGAGAATCTCCGGTTCGCGATAACGTGGCGACAGCGCTTCGATGATGTCGCGTCCGGGGTGTTCGTGACTGTGTTCGAGCTCGCGCTTGTGTTCGAGATGCTCTTTGTAGTTTTCGGGGTAGGCGAGTTTATGCAGCGAGCTGCCGAAGACGGCTTGCGGCTCGGTGCTTTCGGTCACGATAACCGCCTCGAAGCCGTGTTCGCCTGCGGCGACGTAACAATACTTGCCAATGAAGTTGGTGAAGCCCGTGCCCTGCATCAGCAATTGAGCCATGGTGGCGTTGTTGTCGCCGGCACCGGCCAAATGGCAATCGGTACACGACTTCGTTTCGTAAATACCCGAATGGTTCGGATCGGCTTCGTTCTCCCAGCCGGCCCCACCGCGAACAGTGTGCGGAACGTTCGTGCTGAACGCAATGCCGCTCATGCCGTCGCCGCTGATCGTTTGCTGTTGAGTGTAGATCGCCTCGCGATTGGCGTTGAAGCTGCTGACGTGGATCGCACAACTGCTTCGCGCCGGACCGATGCGATTACCGGTGACGGTGCCATCGCGAGCGAGCATGAAAACGTCATCACGCAGCGTTTGGAAATTGTACGCCGTGCGGTTTCGCGTTACGTCGCCGTTGGAGTGCAACTCCGGTGCCTTGATGTTAGCGCGCTGCGGCAAGTGGCAACCGAAGCAACTTGGATTCCAACTGCTATGACAAGCAATACACGACATGTTGTTGTCGGCGTGCGCACACTGCATCAATTCCTCTGTCGTCGTTCCACCCCAGGTCACGCGTCCGTCTTCGCCCATGCGGACGCTTTTGGCCGCGTGGCTGCGCGGGTTGTAATCGGGGTGATCGGGCCGCACGGTGTCAGCGGTTTGTTTGACTTCCCACCACAGGTCCGGTTCAACCGTGCTGCGCTGGATCAACTTCGGTTTGTCGCCGGGTTCAAAGATAATCTCGAATCGCGGCTTGCCAAAGGTCGTTCGCATGGCGAGCAAATTCGATCCGCCGACGGGTGCCGAAGGTCCGCTGGTGGGTAAGCGGGGCGCGTCGCCACTACGCAATTGTGATTCAACTTTTTCGGTCAACGTTTGCGTCGATGTACCGTGACAATCGATGCACTGGATCTCAATAGCCGCGCGAACTTCGCTGTACAACTTCGTGTTGCCGTGGCCATCGTTGTAGAAGTGACAATCGGTGCAGTGCATGCCTTTTTCCATGTGGATGTCCATCATGTGAACCGGCAAACCGTCATGACATTTTCCGTCTTGTTGTTCTTGGGGCGTCGGCGACTCGACGGCGGCAACCAATTTGTCGTTCGTGACTTCGCCAATGGGATCATTCTTCCAATCGAGCAGTTTGCCGGCGCGATCTTTCTTGAACACCGCGCGAAACACCCAACCGTGGCCGTGGAAATCGGCAAACTGTGTATGGCGCAAATGTGGATTGAGGTCGGTGACGTTGGCCAGAAAATCGGGTTCGCCCCAATTACCGCGGGCTGACGCTTCTTCGGGGTTGAGCTCTGCGGCGCGAATGTATTCTTCGGCGCTGAGTTTCTTTTGCTCCTTGGGATACATTAACTCGCCATCGGTTTCGTTGTCCCACCACATGTAACCGACGTAGGTGTTAAGCACGTTGGTCCCGGGGTGAATGTGGCATACCATGCACTGCGCCGTTGGCATCCGCAACTCGAACTTGTGCTGGATCGGGTGGCCAGGTTCATCCTTGGGAATCGTTGGGTCGATGTATTTGACCCAGTCATCGGTTTGGGCTGCGGCGGTCCCGCCGTTGCCGTATTTAGCGGTGAAGCCGCTGTGTGTGCGGCTGCGATCATTGGCATACAAGACGTGGCAAGCGCTGCAACCGCTGCTGCGATAATCGCCGGGGTGATCGTTGGTGCCCATGAAGTTCAGCGTCGGGTCGAGCAAACGCGTTTTCGCTAGTCCGATAAACACCGGGTCGGTGCGGTTTTCGGTTCCCAAGCCACGGTTGCTCAAGCGTTCGCGTGGGCGACCGGGTTCTTCGAGCCGCTCGGGAATTCCCGTTTCGGGACGAAAGCGACCGCCGCGTTCAAAAATTCGCAACACGTTGCCCGGCGGCGAAATTTGGTACGGATAAAGCGGATCGAGGCTGGCCAGCACGCCCTTGGTGCGAGTCTCTTCTTCGGTCGGAAGCGGCACGGTCTGCATCCGCTGGGGAGCGCCCTGCATCGAATACGACTCGCCGTACTGAGCATGCTTTTTGCCGGTGCTGCCGTTGTTGTAAAGAGCTGCGCCCCACAACATGCAACCGTGCGTCATCATGCTCTTGCGAAGTTGCAACACTTCGTTGGCGTGACATTGGCCGCAAGCAATATGAGCGACGCGCAAGTCGCCGGGATTGACGAAACGAATGAACTCAGGCGATTCGTGGTTGAGCAACGTGTAACTGCGCACCGGGTTCGCGCTGCTGTTCCACACACCACCGATTTTGGGATGAACGTGGGCGCGCTTCTTGTCAACCGTTTGAGCATCGCCGCCGTGGCAGTCGGTGCAACCGATCTGGACGGTGTTTTCCGGGTGCATGTTGCCGACGTTGGTATGACAATGCGTACAGCCTTCGCTTTTGGCGAAGGCGTCGGCGGCTGATTGTTTGGAAAGGTCATCAAACCGCAACAGTTCGGGAATCGGATACGACGAATTGTCGGCGATGCCAAGTCGCCGGGCCAAGTCCCAAGGGTCGGAGCCCGCCGGTCCTATATCAGGCTCTTTGCCACCGGGCGGTCCCGGTGCGATGTAGCCTTGCGAACCGTAAGTCGCCAATTGCAAATCGCTTTGATCGACCGCGACAGGCTGACCGTGAAAGGTGCCGTTGAACATTGATTGGGGCAATGGCGTTCGCGCGTCCGTCGGCGGCGTTGCGACCATCGGGACCGCATCGATCGTTGGCGCTTCGTCGGATTTCGCGGCGCTGGAACTCTGGGCCGAAGCCGGCTTCACCGCACCATCACTGGGCCGACTGGATTGGCCGAGGCGGGTCGAGTTGATCCAGTCGCGAAGGGCTGGAAGCGTTCCGCCAAGTTTCGTCTTGGTGGTCGCCTGCGGCTGCCGCTCGGTTTCTTGAGCGATCGATAAAGGAGGCACGGCGCACGCGCAAACGACGACACATAGCAGCGCTAAACGTTGAATGATTCCGTCCATAGCGATGATTCTTCCAAATCAGCCGACGGCTCGCGGGCCGTCGTTGGTCAATCTTAAAACTCAAGCACCAACTCGGCAAACGCTGCAACTGGATTTCGCGTTTTATCTTGTAGGCTCTGAAACAAATCTTCAAAGCCTTCCCCGGCCAGGAGTGTCGAAAAACCGCTGAGCAACAAAATGTTGTTATTTAGCAGCGGTCGATATTCCAGGCCGGTACTCAAGTCAGTACCGATGAAATTGCGAACGTTGCCGACAAACAAATAAGTTTCCAGCGGACTGGTTTCGTCAAACCAGAGCAGGTTGGCGTTGTTGATAGACCTTAAACGAGGTGTGATGTCGGCGTCGAGACCAACATTGTAAAGATGCAATCCTGGGTTAACAAAATTTTGTTGGCCCTGGAATTTCCCCTGTTTCAAACTTGGATTCAAACTCAGTCGATTGGTTAGCTCGACACCGAACAGGCGAATGCCCTGGCGACCCCAATAGCTAAACTCATTACCGGCAAAGTTGGGATTGGCGAAGATCGCATCAAAGCCGGTCGCTTTGTCGTCGTTCGCGTTGGAATCACCGCTGTTGTAGAAATAGGAGGTGCGAAATCGTACCCAGTCGCGGTCGTATGATAGCTCGATGGCCGCCATGTAAGCGCTGATATCAACTTCGCGACCGGCGATCGGATTCAAATTGTCGCGTCCGAACACGTAGTAAAACGCAGTGCTCAGGTTGTATCGTTCGACGTGACCGTTCGACGCGGCACCGAAGTAATAAGACCTTACGTCGTGTTCGGCGAAAACACCGACCGGATCAGGACGGACGAGGAAATTGTTGCGGTCAAACTCGGTCGATGGCTTGTCGCGGTTGTGGTGAAAGGACAAGTTTAGGTTGTTACCCGGGTACAAAAAATCGTTCCGGTAATAGTTCGCGATCCAGGTGTTTTGGTGGCGGTCTTTGTCGATGCGGTTGAGCAGGCTGTTGGTGTCCTTTTCGGTCTGGTCGAACCATATCAGGTTGTATTGGTCGCGGTTGCTCAGCCGTGTGCCGAACAACCTGGCGCCACGGTTGGTGTCGCTGAAAATAAAGCCCCGAAAATCGCTGGTGAAAAACTGGCTGCCGACTCGCACCGAGGCAAAGTCGTAATAGGCACTGGTGTCAGCCAACTTCGCTTCAAGGAAGTATTCCTCAGGAACGAAGTCTTGACGGAAGCGGCTGTGGCCGGCGCGGACGTCCGGGTTGATGACCGCCAACTCGTCGGCGGTGAGGTTGTTGATGTTGTAGAACAGCGTTGAGCGAATTCGCCAATCCACCGGCTTAAAGGCGGAGTTGCCGTGAAACAATTCGGTGGTCAGCGAAGTATTCTGGACCGTCAGCACCGAGTCTGGGTCACCAAAAAACTCGGCCTGGTTCGGGTTTTGGGTGGCCTCGAAGGGCGTCGTAGGTGTCGGCAATTGACGTGCTTCGAACAAGGTCTGACTGCGCGCTGTTAACTTCAGAAATGTATGTTGGCCGTAGATCGGGTAATCGCCCTTGAGGACGTTTTCGTTGTACGGATCCCACCAAGCACCCTTTACGCCCGGATAATCGTCCAGCACCGGGTGCCCTTTGCCGTATCGATCCCACTCCGGCGAGCCCAAACGCCAGCGGTCTTCGACGGGGATAAAGTGGCTGCTGGTTTGCGCCTCAGTCGGTTGTACACCGGTTGGGCCAGTGAAACCGTAGGGATATTGCTCGGGTACGCGAACAAGCGGCTGGGTATGATCTTCGCCGGTTGCGATTCCCGGCAGCGATTGGGCCTCTTCGTCGGCACGTCGCAGCACCGGAGGACGAATGTCTTCGTCCGGGCGAACGCCATCGATTAACGTGGCCAAACTGACGCCCGCGTCGGCCGCCACTCCGGCGTCAATCGCGGCCTCACCGGCGATCAACTCGCCGATTGATATGGTTGGCTCGTCACCAATCGCAGGGCCCGCTGACCCAGTGATAGCTAGAAGCAGTGCCATTAGGCAGCCGCCATGCAAAATATCGCGAGGGTTCTTCATGACCAACCGCCAGCCAAACGCATCGTTTTGTCAGTTTTCACGCCCAAGACGCAAACATTCCGTTGCCCCGTCCGATGGGGCTAACGGTTGTATCGGCTCTAGGGGAGGAAATCTTCGCGGTGACTTTGCGGATTTATCCGAATGATTCGGTTTTGCGTCTTTTGCAACTCGAATTGAAGAACAATTGTTCTACCCTACGCGACTTCGACACGGGAAAAGTGCGCAAGTCGAACTAAACCAATGGTTTGGACCGCGATCGGCGGCGAGCTATCAAACCAAGTCCAGCGATACCAATTAACCCGAGCGTGGCCGGTTCGGGAACCGCCACGGCGGTGAAGTTCAAGTAGACATCGTTACTCGAATTGGACCATGAGAATCCACCGCGAGTTGCTAGCAGCGTGTTGCCGCCGGAATCATTGCCGACGTTGATGGTGTCGAACAAATTGCTGGTCGTACCGGCGTTGTCAAACACCAACCATTGGCGATCGATGTCCCAGAAACTGTCGGCCCACAACACGTTCGAACCGGCTGAGTTAAACACCAAGTTCGAGGTGACGCCGCTAGGAGCAAACGTCAGCGTGCTGGCGGCCCCGGTCAGGTCGACACCGTCAAAGTTGGCACCACGCAGCAGTTCGGTATTGGTGATCAATTCCCAGGTAAAGACCGAGCCAGCGCTGTAGTCGATGTCGTTGGCGAAGGTTTGCACGCCGGGACTATTGCCGGGGTTGTGAACCGCACCGCTTTGGAAGGTAACCACGCCGTCAAGAACACCGCTGCCGCCAAGGACGGCACCGCTGGCGACGGTAACCGGACCCGACCCCGTGCCGCTGCCGACCAGGTTGTTGACTAGTAAAACTCCGCCATCGACGGTCGTACCACCGGAGTACGTGTTGGCACCGCTGACCGCGAACGTTCCGGTGCCTGTTTTGGTCAGCGACAGTGCTCCGCCGCCGGCACCGTCTTGAATGATTCCCGTGAACGTCGTCGAAGTATTATTGCCGCCAGTTGTCAACAGCGCGGCGGCGGCATTCATGTTCTCAACGATGCCTGCCCCAGCAAGTGAGCCAATTGAATTGCTGTTACCGGCAAGGCGCAACGTGCCGGCAACTGAAGTCGCTGAGTTTATACCAAACGCTTGCGTCGAGCCAGCGATAAACGTGTTATTGGCCCCGACGCTGGTTGCTCCGGTGTAGGTGTTGGTTCCGCTAACTGTCGTTGTGCCACTGTTACTGGAATCGAACCCGACGAAATCAGCAGCATTGGGAGTGGCCTGGTTACTATCGCGAATCAGTCCCGTAAAGACAAAGTCACCCGCACCGACCAGGTTAATGATTCGCGTTGCGTTCGCAATGGAACCTACAGTACCGCTGAAGGTCAGCGACGAGCCGCCGTCGGCTCGATAGGTGCTGCTGCCACCGCCACCAACCATATTGAGGTCGCCCGTGATTGTGTTGGCACCGCTGACGCTGCGGATGATGCCGTTAGTCGTACCATCAGAGCCTGCGCCGGTCGTGGTAAAGCTACTGTTGCCGAGCGTGATTCCACCGGTGAGAACAACCTGCGAAGTCACCGCACCGGTATTGAAGCGGGCGTTGACGGCACCTACACCGAGGGCGTTGTTGGCTGCGGCAACGATCACTCCGTAGTTGTTGCCAATGCCTGCAGTCACTCCTGCACTGATGGTGGTTGTGCCGCTGTAGCTGTTGGTATTACTGAATGACAAAATGCCGGAGCTGGTCTTTGTAATGTTGTTTGCCGTGGCGTTGCCGTCGGTGACAACACCTGTGAAATGGGTGGCTCCGGTGCCGGCGATGGTCAGTGTGCGGGGCGCGATATCGGCGGCGTCAGCTAGATTTGTTTGTCCCGAGAACACCAATGCCGACGGCGCGGCGATGTTGTTGGTCAACGTTCGGTTGGCGGCAGGCCCAGTGCCCGTAAATGTCCCGGCGATGGTCAGGTTATTGGTGCCGCTGGTGATCAAGTTTGCATTAAGCGTCAAGGCATTCGCGACGGGACCGACGCCGCCAGCGGAAAGATCAACGCCCGCTTGCAACGTACTGGCTCCGGTGATCGTAATTGCGCCCGTTCCCAGTGCCGCAGCGTTGCCAAGAATGACAACACCTTCGGCAATTCGGGTGCCGCCGGTGTAAGTGCTGGCGACGTTGATTTCGAGTGGTCGATTTGTCTGGGCCCAGCCGCCGAGATCGTCATTGAGGGTGAGTACTCTTGGGCCGCCGGTTTCACTGATACCAACGGTATCAATGGTAACGGCGCGGTTGATTGTGCTGCCAGAAATGCTGACGCTCGCATCACTGCCCAGCACGATGCCGCCGCGAATGTTCAGTTTGCTGAAATTGTCGTTCGCTTGAAACAATCGGAGTGCATTGTTTGCATTTGTGCCGCCGAGAGTGATGGAGCCGCCGAAATTCGCTGTCAGATCCGCACTAGGAGTGCCTGCGGAGTTGTCTACGTTTAACTCAAGGATGCCACCAGGGGAATCTATGGTCAGATTTGACATCGAGTTGAAGGTTGTTCCATTTCCGGTATTGAAAATGATTCGGCCACTTTGTGCGGTAATACTATTTGTGCCAAAGGCATTGAGGTTCGTTGCACGAACTGTACCGCGAACAATGTCTAGCCCGCCGGACCAGGCTGAGTTGTTACCACTTAGAATCAGCTCGCCAGTGAGCTGGTTGCCAGCGGAGAGCGTGTCGATGCTGTCGAGTAGTAAGCGTCCGCTTCCGCTGATTGGGCCTGACAAGGTGATGTTTCGCTGAGTAGTGTTAGTTGTTGCCGAGTTTGCGTTCCGCAAGTTTACAACTGAATTGGCACTAACATTAACTAGACCGCTGTAGGTCTGTGCTGCTCCGGCGGCGGAGAGCGTACCACCGTTGAGATTTAATGAATTGGCGACGTTACCGGCGGTCGCGTTGTTGTAATAGAACACACCCGAACTGTTGACGATGACGTTGGCCAGATTGCTGTTAATCGTGTTGCCCAGGGCCGCAGCATTGGTCAACTCCAGTGTGCCAGCGTTAACCGTGATGTCGGCGGTGACACCCGAATTGAATGTTGCGTCGGCGGCGGCGCTGAGCACCACTCGGCCCGCGCCGATCTTGGTCACGTCGGCTTCGCCCTGCAGCGATCCCAGCGAGAGTGTCGATCCCGTGTCGACGACTTCCCACGATTGGTTTGCACCCAAGCGAACGGGCCCGCTAATGGTGGCCGTGACTGGGCCACCGGCAGTGATTTTGATTCCATCGCTGGCCGATTGCGGGGCAATTTCCAGTCGGTTTGTCGCCAGTGTACCGGGATTGATCGTTACCGAGGCCGGTGTGTCGGCGGGGTTGTCGGCAGCCTCGAAGGTGAGCGAATTGACCCTAAAATTCTGTTCCAGCGTCGTGGTCACGGCAGCGTTACTGCCAGAATTCCACTGGAACACGACATCGGTTCCTTGGCCGGGAACCGACGATGCGGGTGTCAGTCCGTCCTTGTCGTCTGACCAGTTATTTGCATTCCCGTTCCAGGTCGTGTCGGTGAGTCCGCGCCAATACGATGTGCCGGTGATCAGATTGCCGGTGCTGAGGAACACGCGATCATCATTGGCAACCAACGTGATCGACGAGAATCCGCCTGGCGTTGCTCCGAGAACGTAATTTGCGCTCGACAGGGCACCGCTAGTGAACCCGCTGGAGCTGAGCAACAGGTTATAGGTTTGATTGGCATTCAAGCCGCTGTCAGACAAATTGAAGGTGACATTGTTGCCAGTGAATAGACTCAGCGTGCCGCCGCTGAGCAGCGTCAACGTATCGGTGTTGAGTCCATCGCCAGCGACGCTCAGATCGCCGACATTGAAATTCAGTGTTGTGTTGGTTCCGCCGGTGGAGCCGAGCGTCAGGTTGGTTAGGTTTGTCAGTTTGTTGCCGACGCCGTCTAGAAGTTGCAGCGTAGCACCGTTCTCGACAACGACGCTGTTGATCGCAGTCGGCGCAGCAATCCCGCCGCTGAGATTCAGTTGGCTGCCGCTGTTCAGCACATTTAGACTGGTCGTACCGTCCACGGGCGAAGCGATCGTAAGCGAACCACCTTCGACCGTTGTTGCTCCCTCGTAAGTCAAGGTGACGCCGCTTGGTATTACAGCGCTACCCGTGCCCGCTTTGACGATCGATAGCGCCCCACTGCCGCTGTCGGTGATCGTATAGTCGCCGGTACCACCACCGAAGCTTACGGCTTGATCGTTGGCACCGAAACGCAAGGTGGCCGCTGATGAAGAGGTGTTGTCAATGATAGTTGTGCCGGCACCGTTGGCGGTCAGACCATTGATCGTTTCGCTATGTCCATTGAGATCGAGCATCGCGGTGGCACCCACCGCCGGACCAATTACCAAGTTGCCTGCGCCAGCACCATCAGGAATTACGCCATCAGCACCGATAATCAGACGCCCCGAATTAATCGTTACCGTCCCGCCGTTGAGATTGGAACCGGTGCCATTGAGGGTCAACGTTCCATTGCCGACACCGGCATACGTAAGCCCCAAGGCGAAATTCATCGCCGTGGAGGTGGTGATGTTGCCGTTGATAATTGTGTCGCCATCGCCGTTGATGTTCCAGGTTCGGGCCGCAGTGATTAAGTTGAACGTCGCATCATTAAGAGTGAGCGTCTTGCCATCGATAATGGTATTCGTGGTCGTAACGTTGTTTGCGGCAGCTAGCGACGCAAGGGTACCGGTAAGGTTCAAGCTGTTATCGCCAACGAAAGCAGTCGTTGTGTTATTGCTTTGGCTAACGGCATTACTGAAGCTTCGATCGGCCCCATAGGCAAAGGTACTGCCGTTACCGAGCACGAGTGTGCTGGTGCCGATTGAACCCTGTTCACCTAGGCCCAGCGCACCGCCGTTGACCGTGGTGCTACCGGAATAGCTGTTTGCCGAGTTTGACAAAATCCAGGTTGCGCCACCATCAACGTTGACGCTAAATGCTGCTCCGCCGTTGGCCAGTGCACTGGTAATCATGTTTGCCGAAGTGTTGGTACCACGCAAAAACAAAGTTGCTGCGCCGGTGGCACCGTTGACCACGTTGGTTAGGATCAGCGGTGCTGCACCATCGGCATGAATCTGGTTCGAGGCGGTCGCTCCACCGAGGAAAATCAGCCGATCGCTCGTTTCACCAGCACCGACATATTGCAAGATACCACCGGTGGCTGCGGTACCCAAGATAATTTGGCCGGCGGTGGTATTTCCGGTCGCCGAGTCACCGACGCTGGTTGCCCCGGGTGCCGAGCTATTGCCAAGCGACGATGCGACAATCGTGCCGGCTTGGACCGCGGTCGCTCCGGTGTAGGTGTTTGCGCCGGTCAGTCTGAGGATACCGGTGCCCGTTTTGATGATGCCGCCGCCGGCGCCACTCACGATGCCGCTTAGTGTTACGTAGTCGGCTCCCGTGTTGGCGTTATCGAAAACGTCGATCGTGCGATTCACCGCACCAAGATCGATCGCATTGCGAAAGTCCACATCAGCGACTGAGATACCCGAACTTAAGTTAAGCGTCCCGCTGGCAAAACCGCCGGCACCCCAGGTCAATGCGGTGGGCGTCGCCAATCCACCGATCGAAACGACCAGTTGAGAATCCAGCGCCGCAAAACCACCACCGGTTAAAAAACTAACTTCGTTGGCGTTGCCAGCGGTCGCTGTGGCGACCAAGTTACGGGTGAAATTGCCGCTGGAAAGCAAGCGACCGCCGTTAAACACGATCGGGCTGTTGCTCGGGATTGTGGTGCCACCGCCGTCGCCTAAAGTTCCAGCGGTGATTGTCGTTAATCCGGTGTAGTTGTTGTTGGTATTGCCCAAATGCCAGGTGCCCGCATCGGCTTTGAACAGACTGACGATACCGGTGCCGTTGTTGGTAATCTGGGGGTTGAATCGATTATCGCCGGTTGAAGCACCACCCAGAACCAAACCTTGAGCGATGTTGGTTGTACCGAAAGCCAATGCACCGGTATTGCTGTAAACAATCGCCGCTTGATTGGCACCGTTGGCTTGAATTCTTGCTCCGCTATCCAGCGCCGCACCGCCGAAGGTGAACAATCGATTGGTGGAAGTGGAAGTCGCGCCTGTATAACTCAATCCGCCGAAAGCTTGGACTGCACTTGCGCCGGTAAAGATCAAGCTGCCCGCATTGTTACCGGTATTCCCCGCCCCGATACCGCTGGCGCTGCCAATGTTAGCCAACGTTGCCGCGCTTACAATTCCTGTCGAACCGATTGTGGTTGTACCGGTGTAGGTGCTAAGGCCATTCCAATTTTGTCCACCGGTGCCCGCTTTGGTGACGTTCACCACGCCGGTACCATTTTCGATGATCCCGGTGGAGGTCCCCGTACCGTTTGCCCCACCTACGGTGTAGGTCACGGCCGTGGCACTGCCGTTGGTTACTCTGCCGTTGTTATTGAACGCATTTGTACTGGTGCCTGGCGTGACACCGTTGAGATCAAGCACGGCTCCTTGCCGAATCGTCAATGCGGCTCCTGCTCCCAGGCGTCCAGTACCCGAAAGCCGTACAGTGCCTTCATTGATTGAAATCGTTCCTGTTTGATTGTTGGCTCCCGCCAGTATCAACGTGCCGGCTCCCGACTTCGTGAAACCGCCGGTGGTCGTGCTAGTGATGGGGCCATTGAGTGTTAATGTATCGCCTGACCCGTCGACACGAATGACGAGCGAACCCGTGCCGCCCGTGGTGATACCGGTTGCCCCAGTGATCACGCTGTTACCACCGGTCTGAATGATTCCGCCGCTGGCATTGGCGACTGCCCCGGTGCGCACCGTCAAAAGGCCGGATTGCGTTAACGTATGACTGCCGCTGATTTTCAGTGAGTCGATCGCAATTGCGGCAGTGCTGAAGCTGCCCGTAATCTGATTGCTTTGTCCGGCGGTTAGCGCCGATGCGCTGGTTGCGAAATCGGCGTCCGTGCCGTAGTTGGCGGCGCGAATGGCGGAGCCCGCACCGGGTACGAACGCGAAATCGGCACCGTTGTAGTAAAGTCCCGCATCAGCGATGTTATTTGTCGTGGCGATTGTGGAGAAGGACACCGTGTCACTTGACGTCGGTGCGACAAAATTAACCGTCGCGCCAACGCCGACAGCACCCAGCGAAGAAAAGACAACCGACGCAGTGCCGCCTGCGCCGGGCGTCAACCGAACCGTGCCAGAGCCTAGTGTTGGGGTCAGCGCACCAAGCGTCTCGACATTGTTGGTCGCGGCTTGGCCGACAAATTCAAGTGTGCCCCCGGCGTTTACATTCACTGCGTTGAACGCGATCGCCGACGAATCGGACAATGTCGTTGAAGCCGCTCCGTTGGCCAGCAGCTTGAGCGTACCCGCCGAGATCGTGGTTGCTCCGGTGTAGGTGTTTGTACCGCTCAATAGCCACGTTCCACCGTCGATCTTAGTAACTGACAACGCGCCCGCTGCCGCATCAACTAGATTTCCCGAGATCGTATTGTCCGAGGTATTCACGCCACCAAGTGCAAGTGTCTTGGCAGTGTCCGTTGGTGTCGCGACATTGGCGATGAGAATACTGTTGGCACCACTCTGATTTGCCAGAATGGTCCCGCCACCCGCTGCCCCAGCCAGACGCAATGTTCGTTGCAATTCAAGGTTAGCAACAGTTGGATTGGCACCATTGATTTCCAGCACACCGTTTGTGGCGGCGTTGCCAAGATTCAATTGTCTGCCGACAACCGCCGCTGCGTTGTTAATGCTCTGGAAGTTCGCGATCGTCAGCCGTCCATCTTGAACATTAACATTGCCATCGAGCGTGGTTGCCGCAGCGCCGCTGGTGATGGTGAGTGTGCCGGTGCCAGCCTTGGTCAAGTTGTGGTTGAAGGCTGCTGCGGACGCGATGATATTGCCGCTGATAAGCGTTTGCCCCGCTCCGCCGATCGTCAGCGTGCGATTGGCCCCGTTTTCGGTGTTGCTCCAGAAATTGCCGGTGAAGGTCAACGTGCCGCCACCTTGAAGATTGTTGGTAATCGTGGAATTGTTATTGCCGCCCTGGACCGGCGCGGCACCAAACGTCACGCCAAACCCGTTGCGACCGGCGACCGTGAGCGTTTGATTCTCTTCGAAGGCAAGTTGCCCCAGCGTCAGCGTGCCGTTCATGGCTGTTCCGGTTGCCCCATGGTCAACAAAGATCGTGCCACTGGTTCGCTGGTAAACATTTGCGTTGACTCCACCGGCCTGCACCGACGGCGCGTCCATCAAGACTTCCAAGATGCCGCCATTAAGATCGATAACACCGGCCGTACCTGCCGCAGTGCGAGTGCCCAGCACGTTGGCCGAATTGATTCGAACGGAACTTTGTGTGCCCGTTGAGCTTGAACTGACTCGCACCGAACCCGAGAAACCGGAGGTATCTGTTGGTGCCAAGAACAAGGTGCCCCCGCCACTCTTTTCAAGCGTTCCGGTTCCCGTCAGCGCGCTGTTGAAGACGTAATTGCTGACACCGGCCTGTGTGATACCACCGAGTGTGCTGACTGTTGTGCCGGCGGTACCTTCGACATTGAGTCCGCCGGCGAACGTCATCGTTCCATTGACCTGGTTGATCCGAGTGTTGACCGATCCTGTAGCAGTAGTGACCAAGCCAGACAGCGTGTTGTCGCCGAGACTCAATAGCGCCGAACTGCGATCACCAATCGGACCATAACCTTGAAGCGACAGATCACGCGAGAACGTGAACCCGCCGGCGGTACCATCGAGGACCAACGCGCCACCCTCAAAACCACGCGTTGGCGAACCGGTAACGACGACCGCAGACGTATCGTTGCCCAAAGCCCCTGCACCGGAGATCACGACCGAGCCTGAACTGATCGTCGTTGTGCCGGTGTAAGTGTTGGCGTTGTTGCCAAGGCGAACGGTGCCACGACCGGTTTTGGTGAGACCACCGGAACCCTGAATCTCGCTATCGATTATCGCATAGTCACCCAACGAGACGTCGATTGATGGCATCGTACCAGCGAGCAGCAGTTGGCCACCGGTGAGATGATATCGACTGCGTCGAAACGACAATCGGTTCGCCGAGATCAAACCGCTGAGCGTGACGGTTGACTGCGTCGGCTCGCCAGCGACCAACGGGCCGGTGAAGATCGCGTTATCGCCTGCGCCACCGGGCCAAGCGACATTGTTGGTCGTATCCCACCAAGCGGATGTTGACGTATCCCAGATGCCATTTCCACCGAGACTCGTTCCATCAATATCGTTTCCCGCAGCAGTGCCATCGGGATCCCAATAGAAGTCTGCGGCCAGCGCAGCCGGACAAATCTGCCACACCAACACAAAAAATGCCGCCAAAACACGTGCCGTCTTCATTTTCGACCCCACGCTACACACTGAATAAATTAGGAGCTTTGCAAAAAGTGCGCAGTGCTCTGGGTGGGTAAGCACCTAGCACCAATTTGCGAATTCTCATTGGCGGCGAATCCGCCTTCAAGTGGGTGAACAGGGGATTCACTCGGAATAGTCCGAATTTATCGATTTTGTCGGTTGGGAGCGGTAGGGCTGCGTTCCAGCTAAGAACTAGTCAGCTAAAGCCTGGCTTTAGGGGTGGGGCAGTGTGTTACGACGCTCCGACGTTGCTGAATTACCATGGCGGATCGTTGAGGCACACAATGTGGTCGTCCTAGAAGCGGAAGTTGACGAACCACTAAGTTCGACTTCGATTTGCAGAACAAATGGGCCAAATATTTGGCAGCCCAAACTGGCTTCGCCAGCCAAACAATTGGGACAATCGTTTTAAGATGTGCGGCTTGGCCGCATGAAAAGTGCGAAAGTCGAACTATGCGGCGCGATACCGCTGGCTGGCGAACGCGACATCGGACAGTGCCAAAATGGAAATTCCCGCTTTTTTCGCGGCGGCGAGCGTTTCGGCTTGGTCGACGAGAATCGTCCGGTTGGCTTCGACGGCGATCGCAACGCCACCGGCGGCGCTGACTTTGGCAATCGTTTGTGGACCGATGGTTGGCACGTCGAACCGCATGTCCTGGCCAGGTTTGGCCACCTTGACCAACGTCCAACCGCCATGTTTGCACAGTGCTCCCGTACGCTCGATACAGGCGTCGGTACCCTCGATCGCTTCGATGGCCAACACCGATCCATCTTTGATCGTGATGCTCTGGCCAATATCCAACGCGCCCATTTGTTTGGCGACTTGCCAGCCGAAATCAATGTCTCGCTGGACCTTCGCGCTGGGAGATTGTCCAACGATCAGACCTGCTTTGACGAGCAGTTCCGGTGCGAGGTCCGTGGCGGCGACGACATTCATTTGATGACGTTGGTACATTTGGGTCACGGCCGTAAGTAGCGAATCGTCACGCGAATTGCCGTGACGCGAGTAGAGCAAAGGACCGAACGTTTTGAGGCATTCCCAATCGGGCATGTGCTTGAGCAATACCGACCCCGAATACAGGATGTCGGACTTAAACAACTTGCCGGCCATCGTGACCGAGGTCACACCGTGGCCGCGAAAGTAGCGCACATGAGTTCCCAATTTCCCGACGCCTGACCAACAGACTTCGGTACACAAGTATTCGAGCTGCGGATCGGCGTGGCCATGAATCGCAATGCAATACACCGGCACGCGCAACCGCACGAGCACCTCGGCTACCAAAACGGGGAATCGTCCCCAGCCGGCCACCAAACCGACCGGTGCCGCAAGGCCGGCGAATTGTTCACGGTGCGTGGCCCAGGGCCAATAGCCTGTCCGCTTCATGCGGCCGATCGCCTGAACTTGAGACAATGAGGGTTCTCGTCGTCGGCGGCGGGGCCACCCGACGACGCTCGCTGCGTCGAACCGTTTGGATCGGACTCGGTCTCGACGTCGCCTTGCGACTTGAGTTCGTCCAACTCGCGGCGCAGCGACTTGACTTCACGACGCATTTCCGGCAGTCGGCGTTGGACGGCAAAGATCTGCATCTGCTCGCGTTGCAACGTCGCCGGACTGCCGAGATAGGTTTGACCCGACGGTACGTTTTCCATCACACCGGCTTGAGCGCCGACGACGGCGCGATCGCCAATCGAAATATGGTCGGCCATGCCAACTTGGCCCGCGATGACCACATAGTCACCCGTGCGACATGAACCGGCTAAACCAACTTGGCTACAGATCAAATTGTGGCGACCGATGTGACAGTTATGAGCAATCATCACCAGGTTATCGATTTTGGTGCCTTCGCCGATCCGCGTTACGCCATAGGTTCCGCGATCGATCGTGACGTTTGCGCCAACGTCAACGTTTGATTCGATGTGAACGTAACCAAGCTGCGCCGACAAGACGTGTTTGCCATCGACGTTGCGATAGCCAAAACCATGCGCTCCGATGACGCTGCCCGCATGAATTTGAATTTCGTCATCGAGTTTCGAGTATTCATAGATCACGACCCGCGGATAAAGCTTGCAGCGATCACCGATCACGGTTCCATCCATCACGACAGTTCCTGGCATGAGGTGGCAATCGCTACCGATCACGACGTGAGCGCCGATGCAAACGTTGGCGTCGATGCGAGTGCCGATCCCGATGCTGGCCGTCGGTGCGATTTGCGCGCTGGCGTCAATCGCGGCATATTGTTCGACTTGCAGAGAATGTCGGAACCGCCGCACGATCGCGGTGAACACGGTATGAATGTCAGCGGCGACAATTTGCGTCGCGGGAAAATCGGCATGAGCCTGGTTGGTGACTACGGCAGCGGCTCCACAGCGAATCACGTCGACGACAGGCGCTCGGTCATCCATCAGCGTAACACAACCGGCAGTCGCATCACAAAGCGGCAGCGCGTCATGACAAAACACGTCGGCGTTACCGATAACGGCAACGTTGGCCAGCCGCGCAACTAAGTCTCGTACAGTCGATCCATCGATCCTATTCACGCCCGGTTCTCCCACCCAAGAATTCGCAATCAATTAAGCGTTCGCTATACCGCGATCCAAACCGTTCGGGCAATATCAATCCGGCGGTGATTCGGTCTTGTGTTTTCGCCAGCATCATTGCTAGGGTCGCGAAATGACCGACTCCGGAAACTCACAAATCGACCGTAGATATGGGATTACTTCATCGATGATTCCCGCGAATGTGAACATCGTGACTCACGACTCAAAGCCTGCGTCGGCGAAACCGTCCCTGCGCACTGGATGGTTGAGTGTGATCGCTCTGGCCGCAATCGGCGGCTGCCAATGGGCATCCAGCGGCCAAAACGCACAAGGCACTCGGCTTTATGAACAAGGCCAATACACCGCGGCGCTGCAAGAGTTTCAAAAGGCGGTCGCCAGCGATCCGCAGAACGCCGACGGATATTACAACTTGGCGGCGACGACACATCGACTGGGGTTGCAACGCCGCGACAATGCGCTGCTGAGCCAATCCGAGGCACTCTATAACCAGTGTCTGGACCACAGCCCCAATCACGTCGAATGCCATCGTGGGTTGGCGGTCTTGCTAATCGACACGGGCCGACCCGACCGCGCGTTTGCCCTGGTAAAAAACTGGGCCGCGCAAAACCCCGCGTTCTCCGAACCGCGAATCGAATTGGCGCGCCTGTATGAAGAAGCGGGCGAACCGCAAACAGCCTTGAAGTATCTCGAAGACGCGGTCCAGCAGGACGCTAACAGCTCGCGTGCGTGGTTGGCCCTGGGCCGTTTGCGCGAGAATAGCGGCGATCTTTCTCAAGCTTTACAGAACTACCAACGTAGCGCCGCGATTAACGGAATGCAGCCGATGGTGTCCGAGCGGATTGCAGCGCTGAGTCGTCAGATTACTTCGCAATACGACGCATCGGTTTCCGCTGGCGGCACCCGCACGGCGCAACCGCTGCCATACGGTACGACACGTTATTAGTAATTTGTTAAGTCATTTGGTCTTGTGAGCGGATCGGCGCTGGCCGCCGGTAGCGTTGCGGCACCGGCGGCTAGCGCCGATTCGCTAACATGCTATCCCTGATTAAAAATGGAATGTTCTCGGAGAGAATCATGAATGAGTTTTTGAATTTTGATTCATTGGCGGGCGCTACATTGGTGACCGAGCCCTACGAATATGTGATCGTGCCGGAATTCGTGAAGGCATCGTGTTTGACCGCGATTGCTCCGGACTATCCCGCGATCGAAGACGGCGGTAGCTTTCCGCTTCACTCGCTGAGCTATGGACCGGCGTTCGAACGGTTTTGTCGCGAACTGGAAAGCGATGAACTGCGCACCGCCTTCGAGCAAAAATTCGACATCGACTTAACCGATCGGCCAACAACGTTAACGGTTCGCGGACGTTGTCGTGTCAAAGACGGAAAAGTTCACACTGACAGCCGCAGCAAACTGGTGACCGTGCTCGTTTACTTGAACGACACCTGGGATGCCGGCGGCGGTCGTTTGCGACTGCTGCGCAGCAACGACATCGAGGACGTGATCGAGGAAGCGCCGCCGGAACTCGGTACGATGATCGCGTTTATCAATCGCGAGAACGCCTGGCACGGACATTTGCCGTTTGATGGCCAACGTCGCGTTCTACAACTCAATTGGGTAGTCAGCGATGCGGCAGTCAAACGCTCCGACCGCCGACACGGTTGGTCGGCATGGATCAAGAGCATTGTCCGCAAACGTGCGGCGTAGCTTCGACTTACAAATTCGCCGCCTTGAACGTATCACCTTGCGACAGATCGCCGGTCTGCAAGCCCAAGCGGAACCATTTCAATCGTTGCTCGCTGGTTCCATGCGTGAACGATTCGGGTACGACGCGACCGCCGCGACGTTGCAGCGTATCGTCGCCGATCGCTGAGGCGGCTCGTAACGCTTCTTCGACATCGCCGGGCTCGAGGATGTTTTTGGTCTTCTGGGTATGGTGCAGACAAACGCCAGCAAAAAAGTCGGCTTGTAATTCGAGACGCACCGAATATTCGTTGTATTGAACCTCGTTAACGCGGCGACGAAGTTGTTCCATTTGGTCCGTCGTGCCCATCAGGTTTTGGATGTGATGGCCCACTTCATGGGCGATCACGTAGGCTTGAGCAAAATCCCCCGGTGCACCGAGTTGTTCGTCAAGTTGGCGAAAGAAAGAGGTGTCGAGGTAAAGCTTGGAGTCGGCGGGACAATAGAACGGGCCGCTGGCTGATTGAGCAAATCCGCAGGCCGATTCCGTTTGGCCACTGAACAGCACCAAGATTGGCTTCTTATAGGCGATGCCAACTTCGGGCAACAACCGTTCCCACACGTCTTCGGTATCGGCAAGAATGACGCTGGCAAATTGGCCACGTTGTTCTTCGGCAGGGTCAAGCGGTTGATCCGCTCCGCCACCACCGCCCGCTTGCGCACCCGGCTGCGGGCCAGCTTGCTGCAGCAGAGGTCTGGGGTCGCCGCCCAAAAATGCGACGACCAGCGCCAATACCATTACCAACAAACCGCCGCCAACCATTACTGGAGTGCCGACTCGTCGTCGATCTTCGACGTTTTCACTCTCACGCCGTCCTTCCCACCGCATCGTTGCCACCTTTGTTCAATTAAACCTGAATTCCCTCTTACGCAAATTTCCCGTACCAGGGCTGGACTTGCAAGCGGACGCAATTTGCTGGGTAGTTGAGGTGGTTTTCGCGGCGCACTATTCTAACCGCCTGAACGGAACTTATTTTCTTCGTTTGGCCGCACGACAAAGCTCCCTATGCGCTATTCCCAACTGGATCGACTGATCTCGCTTGAACCTGGGAAACGATTGGTTGCCGAGCGAACGCTGCGGGCTGACGAAGACTACTTGCAAGACCATTTTCCAAATTTCCCGGTGATGCCGGGCGTGATGATGCTCGAAGCGCTGCTCCAGGCGGCCATGTGGATGATCCACACTGGGAACGATTTCCAAAGTCCGTTGGTGATGTTGCGCGAAGCTAAATCAGTAAAATTCGGTGATTTCTTGGCTCCCGGCGAAACGCTGCAGATCACCGCTGAGACAATCAAAGAGGAAGAAAACATCGTTACGGTGAAGGCATTCGCCGAGAAAAATGGCAAAACAACCGTCTCCGCTAGGTTGGTCATGGAAAAATGCTCTACCGGCCAGCCCGCTCGACTGGGTACAGACGCGATCGTCCAGGGTCATATCCGTAAAAAGTTCGCCGAACTGTTCGGCACGTTTGAATTACCAGCTTAAATCGATTTTGTCGTTCGCTTGCCCGCTTCCCTTGGAGCGAATGATCGGCAAAATGCATGCTTGCAAGATTTTTATAAAAGGAACCATCAATGACAGCGACCAGCGAAGAAATTTTTGAGAAAGTCCAGGCGGCCCTTGTTGATGCGTTGGGCGTTGACGATGACGAAGTGATTCCGTCGGCGACCCTGGTCGGTGACCTCGGTGCCGAATCAATCGACTTCCTCGACATTGTGTTCAAGCTCGAAAAGGCGTTTGGGATCAGTATTCCGCGTGAAGATCTTTCGCCCGAAGACATTTTGACAAACAGTCAATATGTCCAAGGCGGCGTGGTGACGGCTGAAGGCATGGCGAAGCTGAAAAGCCGCATGCCCTGGGCCGATTTGTCGACGTTTGAAAAGAATCCTCGCGTCCAGGATTTCGGCAATTTGCTCACCGTCAAGGACATGTGCAATTACGTCCAAAGCAAGATTGGCGAATAAGCGACAACTCGATGCGTTGGATGTGGGTCGATCGTTTCACCGAATTCGTTAGCGGAAGCCATGCTGCGGGAGTCAAGAACGTTGCGTTGGATGAGGATGTTCTGGACGGGTATTGCCCTGGGTTTCCCTATTTGCCGCCAACGCTGATGATCGAAGGTATGGCGCAGCTAGGCGGCATCTTGGTGGCGCAAATGTTCGATTGGGACAAACGCGTCGTGTTGGCAAAAGTCGGCAAGGCCGAGTTTCTCGCACCGGCAACGCCTGGTGACCAATTGCTTTACCACGTTAAGCTCGACAGTGCCCAGGAAAACGGTGCGACGGCGACGGGAACCTGTCACTGCGATGGTAAATTGATCGCAAGCATCGAATTGATGTTCGCGTTTTTAGAAGACGGCAAATTCGCCGATGGCCCGCTGTTCAAGCCGGGTGATCTGGGCGGCATGCTGCGGTTGATGAACATGTTCCATGTCGCGGTTGATGCCGACGGCAAGCTGATCGAAATTTCAGACAAGCTTTAGGGGAGTCTATCGATGCGCCGCCGAGTCGTTGTCACCGGGATTGGGATGATCAATCCAATGGGCCATGATTGCGCCACGGTTTGGGCGGGGCTCAAGGAAAGCAAAAGCGGTGTCGCCCCCACGACCCTGTTTGATGCTAGCGGCTTTCCCACCAAGATTTCGGCCGAGGTCAAAAATTGGGACATTACCCAAACCGGTGAATCGGCCGAGGTGTGGCGTGATCGCGGTCGGCATACCAAATTTGCCGCCGGGGCCGCCAAACAGGCCGTCGCTGATAGCGGCATCGCTGATCTGTCGATGGACCCGGTTCGTTTCGGAATTTATCTCGGCAGCGGCGAAGGCAACCAAGATTTCTTGACGTTCACAAAGATGATGGCTGCGGCGCTGGTCGATGGAAAGTACGACGCCGCCAAGTTTATCGCCAAAGGAATTTCATTGCTCAATCCGGCCAAGGAACTCGAGCAAGAACCGAACATGCCAGCGGCCCACTTGGCCGCAATGTTTAACGCCCAGGGACCAAATTTCAATTGCTTGACGGCCTGCGCCGCCAGCAGCCAAGCGGTTGGCGAAGCGACGGAAATTATTCGTCGCGGCGATGCCGATGTGATGATCGCCGGCGGAACGCACAGCATGATTCACCCGTTCGGTGTCACCGGATTCAATTTGCTGACGGCGCTGAGTACCAGCAACGCGGAACCGACCAAGGCCAGCCGACCGTTTGATCGCGAGCGCAACGGCTTTGTCTTGGGCGAAGGTTCGGCAATGGTCATTTTAGAAGAATATGACCAAGCTAGAAAACGCGGTGCGAACATTTACGGCGAAGTGATAGGCTATGGGACGACGGCCGACGCATACCGCATCACCGACATTCCGCCGGATGGCCATGGTGGAATCGCCGCGATGCGAATGGCAATCGGCGACGCTGGACTGAATCCTAATCAGGTTGGCTACGTCAACGCGCACGGCACCAGCACGCTGGTCAATGACAAGGTCGAAACGTTGGCGTGTAAAGAAGTGTTTGGCGATTTTGCCCACAAGGTGCCGGTCAGCAGCACCAAGAGCATGATGGGCCATTTGATCGCGGCAGCCGGTGTGACCGAAATGATTGTGTGTCTATTGGCGATGCGCGATGGCGTTTTGCCACCGACAATCAACTACGAAAACCCCGATCCACTGTGCGACTTGGATTACGTGCCGAACGTCGCGCGCGAAGCGAAGATTCCCTATGCGCTGAACAATAGTTTCGGTTTCGGTGGCCAAAACGTAACGCTGTGCCTTGCCCGCGATGTCGACTAAGAGTTAAGGAAATTGTAGAACGGTTGTCCCCAACCGTTCTACAATTTTTGTCAACCGGAGTTTGAGCTGCGACGAGCTACTAGTTTGGCTCGGCGCGGTACAGCCGCCGGTAAGCGTCAACCATCGTGTCGATTGAAAACCGCTGCTCGGCGCTGCCGCGATTGGCGTTTCCGAGCTGCACGCACAGTGTCGCGTCGTTCCATAATCGATCGATCAATCTGTCAAGTTGCGTGAGGTTGTCGGGATCACAAGTCTGCGGTTCGGTGGCTCCGCCAAGCAATTGCGCCACGCCTTCGACTCGCGTTACGGCTACCGGTTTCGCGGCCGCCATCGCTTCGAGGATAACGTTGGGCATGCCTTCGTATCGAGTTGGCAGAACCACCAGCCGCGAGGCTTTGATGGAAGCGATTGGATTGGGAAGCCAGCCGAGAATCGCCACACGATCGCGTCCGGTTGCATCCGCGAAGGACTCGGCGGCATCGCGAAGCGGTCCATCACCGATCATCGCAAAGTGCATATCGGGATGTCGCCGCAGCCAACCTGGGACAAGCTCGAATAACCGATCGATGCCTTTTTGGTGGTCCAGTCGCCCAATAAACAACAGAACCGCCGGGTCCAATTCATTCCATTGCGGGACGTTCCATTGGCTTGGCGCAATCGAGTCGACCTTCGCGCAATCGATCGCGTTTCCAATGACATGCAACGGTGCTTTGGGCCGATGATGATGCTCAACAAACCGCTGCACGCTGTCACTGACACAAACAATTTTGTGCATTTTGCGCATCGCATAAGCTTCGATTCGTGCTCGCATCCATGAGCGCTCAGCAACACGAACGCCGCCGACTCGCAGCGGAACTCGAGCAGTCTCTGCCGCTAACGTGCCAACGATATTGGCATGAATGAGCATCGTTTGAACCACGTCCGGCGGACTGGACTGCATCCAATCGACCAGCCGACGCCGCGCAAGCGGATACTGCCACGGGTGGTTGCAATCACACGAGAATACTTCAACGGCTGCATCACGCAGACGTCCCACCAAACTCGATTGTTCGCCCGTCGGTAACGAACCAATCGAAGCGACGCGAACATCGTCGCGGCGCTGGGCCAAACCGATCGCCAACTCAGTGAGACAACGTTCGGCACCGCCCACGTACAACTCGGTGATAACTAGATCGATTCGCAACGTGCGTCCAAGGCAGGTGGTTATTGGCGACAGTCGGAAAACAGCCGCAGCGCGTCGACCGTCCGTTTGACCGCGTGGACACGCACGATTTGGGCACCCTGCATCGCTACGGCCAGCGTTACACCAACCGTTCCGGCATCGCGATCAGCGGTTTTGTCGCCGAGGCATTTGCCAATAAAACCTTTGCGTGAATGTCCAATCAGGACCGGTCGCCCGAGTGAAACAAAGCGATTGACGTTACGCAGCAGCACCAAATTGTGTTCATGCGTCTTGCCAAATCCAATGCCAGGGTCCAAGCAAACTCGCGCCGCATCGATCCCGCGATCGGCGCACCACTGCAATCGCTGTTGCAGATACTCCGCGATCTCCTCAACCACGTTCTCATAGCGAGGGTTGTCCTGCATCGTCTGCGGTGTGCCTTGCATGTGCATCACACAAACACCGGCACGGCTGTCGGCCGCGACTCCGGCCATTGCGTCATCGCCCTGTAGCCCGGTCACATCGTTGATGATCTCGGCACCGGCGGCGATTGCCGCGCGAGCCACGGTTGCCTTGCTGGTGTCGATACTGACGGGAATCGTAATTTGGCCCTGCAGTTTTTTAATCACTGGAATGACGCGGCGAAGTTCTTCAGCGGCATCAACCGGATCGGCATAGGGACGAGTGCTTTCGCCACCGATGTCAATGATATCCGCACCGGCGGCCTGCATCGCGATCGCGGCGGCGACCGCCGCATCAACGTTCCACAACAAACCTGCATCGGAAAAGCTGTCGGGCGTGACATTCAAGATGCCCATCACCAGCGGTGAAATGCCAAAGCGACCGGCGCGACAATCCAGCGTGCGCCGGCTCGTCATCCAGTCGACCGGCGTGCGGGTTGCTTGCGGCGAGTTCACCAGCGAGTTTCCATCTGTGAAACAATACGATCGGCCAAGTCATCGATCGCCGCTTGCAAGGCCGTCGCGATCGATTGCCCCGCTTCGGGCACCAACCGCTCACTTTGTAGAAACTCCGTCGCCAATTTACCATCGACCGGAATTTGGTTTTGCATCAACGGGTTGCCCGAGCGATCAACCCAAATCGCCTGGGCGGCCACGATCGCATCCAGCGCACGCGGGTCGTCGCTAAGAGATTCCGTTAACACTCGCTTGGTTTCGCTGATAAACCGAATTGTCAATGTGCTGTCGGCATAAGGATCGCCGGTAACCTTGTACGGCGTTCGCGATTCGATCAACCGAATCACCGACTCAGTCAATCGCACGCCGAGATCATCACGGAACGTGTCGTTGCGAGCCACAGGCACATGAATGGTGCGAATGTTATCAACGAACAACGACCGCGATCCGAATTGGTACGCGCTGCATCCGCCGACGGCGAGCAGCACGCCGACCACCGCAACGGTTCTGGCAAACGAATTGAACAACCGCTTACCTGAACATCGAGGTCGATTCGGAAGTCACGAGAGGCTTGGCGCGTTTGCCCTCGGGAAAAATTTTGGTCAAGAAGGCGAGTTGCTTTTCGGGCAGCGCCGGTAAGTCGCCGATCAACGCCAAGCGTGTCCGTGCCTCTTCGGCAAACGACGTGTCGCTGTGGTCGGCCAGCAACTCCTGGTAGTACAGCCGTGCCGCACCATATTCGCCGCGTCTCTCGCGATAACGCGCGCGCACTGCGATCCGCTGGGCCTTGAGGAAGCCAACCTCGGCCGAGGCTTTGGCAACGACCTCGCGTACTTCAGCTTCACGCATCTTGTCCGGAAATCGGGTTCGAGTTTGCTGGATCAATTTGTCGGCCTCTTCGAGCACCAATTGGCTGTATTTCGGTCCTGCATACATATTCATCTTGGTGCGAATGCCGAGCATGTGAGCATTGAACAAGTGCTCGCTATCGGTAAAAGTTTCTCGCAAGTCAGTCAAAAACTCATCGGCCTCGGACCATTTCTCTTGGCGAAAATGTTCAACCGCCGCCGCCATCGTCGCATCATCAGAAAGTTTACCCGTCGGATCATCAAAGCGGATTTGATCGAGCACGCGAATGCCATGGCCGTCGACATCGAACCACGGTCGCTTCTTGTCAACAAAGTTGACGGGAATCACACTGCTGCCGCCAGCCTTCTCAGTATCGATCCAGTATTGGGCGATCGAGAATTGACGCGCCGCAGCCCGATCGTTGTGCCGTGAGTTGGGAAATTCCTTCTGCAGCACGCCGTAAGCTTTCTCGGCGGACGATAAGTGATCGGCAAAGAAGTAGCTCTCGGCGAGCATGAATTGGGCATCTTGGGCGATCGCGGACCCAGGATGTGCGGCAACTGCCTTTCTAAAACTCTTGGCCGCTTTGGCAAATTCTGCTGAGGATTGTTCGCGCGGCAATTGCGTCGCGGCTTGAAAAATGCGATCGCCATTGGCGTAATGAACCCGCGCATCGGCAAGACGTTGTTCGCGTTCCCGTGGCGTCAATTGCAAATTGTCGTCGTCGTTGAACGCCTTTCGCGTGGCGTGCGTTGCCGAGCGAAACCACGTCGGGGCGCGTACTGAAGCACAACCGAGCGACAGCATCATGGTCGAAATGATGGCAATCGTAGTTCGGGTATGAAACGGCATCAGCGGACGTCCTTGTCGCGGGGCAATATCGAGTTGGCAGACACTCGCCGCATGTTTCTTAATCAACCGCGACCATTGTTGGCAACATCGATTGTGTGCGCGGTCGCGAACCGAGTGATGTCGTAATGTATCGGTTCAAAACAGCCCTCAGTTGGCGATATTCCTGGTTTTCAAACGTTGACTCCGGCGGTTCGTCGAGTGCTTGCAATTGGTCAATCCAGCCTAAAACCGACTGGTTTACCATCACAACGCCCCGATGACGCCCGCGGCATTCCGCACAAAGTACGCCACCGAGCTCATGCCCAAACGCGATTCGCTGCGTGTCACGTTTGACCGTTTCGCCGCAACTCACGCACTGGGTTGTATTCGGCAAATTGCCGAGGATTTTCATCGCTCGGATCTCGAAATGAACGACCGACATCAAGTGATCGCCCGAACCGTCAATTCGCGCGATCGCCACTATGACGGTGTCGTACAACTCGATATGTGGATCGTCGTCGTCCGTCCATCGCCGCAACATTTCGGCAACATAATAGCCACAATACAACCGCGGCAATGATTTCTGCGCAGCCCGAAAACGACGCAGCAACTTGGCCTCGGTCAAAATATCGAGCGAATCTCCGGCAGTTTGCCACAACTCGATTTGGCAAACCGACAACACGTCAATTGCGCCCTCGAACGGCCCGTTGGGGCGGCGCGCTCCCTTGGCGATACACGACACGCGGCCAAATTGGCGCGTGAACAACGAAACGATCAAGCTCGTCTCGCTGAACGGCACGACGCGAATCACGATCGCGTCTGATTTCTCCGACGGCATCTCTACAGTTCGCCTAGCTCGCCCAAGCTTGCCAGCATCTCACTCATTTCTGCCGCCGCGTGCGAGTCACCTTGATTCCGTGCCTCATCGATTCCCTCGCGCAAGTGAGTTCGCGCTTCGTCGATCCGCTGCAAGTCAGCCAATTGTTGTGCTGCCATAAAAAACGCCGGCACGTAGGGTGTCGCATCATGGGCTAATTCGCTCAGCTTCGCCAAACTTAGGTCGTGCTCACCCGCACTTCGCAACTCCATCGCCAAGCTGTAACGCAAAAACGTATCCTGCGGCTCGTCGATCAACATCGCTTCGATCTTTTCTCGTCGGTTCACGTTACTTCTTTTTTAACGTTGTCATGTACTGGACGACATCGACCAAACCTTGTTGGTCGACCGCATGATGCAAGTTTTCTGGCATCATCGATTTCTCGCTCTTTTTCACTTCGACAATTTCGTCTTGGCTGAGCGTGCGATCAATCGCGTCGGCCGTTCGCACGGTGAACGAATCGGCAGTTTCGCTGACCTTCACACCGGTAACCAATTGGCCCGATTCCAGCAGGACAAGATAGTTTTCGAAATTGTGGCTGATACCGGCGCTGGGGTCCAAAATCGAAGTAAACATCGCTTCGCGCGACAACTTGGTACCGATCTCGGACAAGTCCGGGCCAACCTGTTTGCCAACTCCGCCGACGAGGTGACAATTGGAGCACGTTGCCTTGCCGCGAAATAGCAACTCGCCATTCGCAACGTCACCCGTCAGCCGCGCCAGTTCGTCCAGCGGCGGCAGAGGCTTGGCATCGGCTTGCGCCGGCATGGGCAACCACTTTGCGGACAGGTTGCGGATCGATTCGTCTTCACTTCGCCCCAGCAATCCGGCGGCGAGCAGTTTGGTGTCTGCGGGCAACTTGCCGGCGGTCACCAATTCCATCAAATCCTTTTGGCCGAGGTTGCTCTTTGCCAATCCGCGCACCGCTGCGGAACGCATTTCATACGGCGAAGCTTCGTTTGCGGCAACATCAAGAATGATTCGGTTGGAACGTCCGGTGCCCAGCAAGCCGAGCAAGCGAACCAATCGATTGGCATCGTCGCCTTCGAGCGTTTGAAGCACCTTGCGAACCGTTTTCGCACCCTCAGAATCAACCAACAACATGCGGGCCGCCTCGACCGCACCGGAATCATCCTGGCTGGCAAGCAAAAAGTCGACCATCGAAACTTCCATACCCTGGGGTTGGAACTGTTTCACCAACGCGAGGAACTCCGGCGTGCCTTTGCGACTTTCGATGTACCGTGCCACCGCAGCGTCGATCGCTGGTGAACTCGGTTTCGCCCGTTTATCGATCCGCTCCAGGGCGCGAACGATCAATGCATCCTGCTTGGCGTCGGCTTTGGCCAAGGCGGGTTCCAAAATTGTCGAGACCAACACCTTGGTGCGAACATCAGGCGGATGGAATTCCAAGGCCCGGAAGTAACGATCGGTTTGCGAAAGTTCGACCTTGGGGTCAATGATAATCTTGGCAATCGCCGCGGCTGCCTCCGGTGCACGCAGTCGCCAGAGGATATCGTTTGCCAAGTCGGGTTTTAGACCGGCATGATCCGAAGCGGCAAACGCTGCATAACAATCACTTGCCCGCAGATCGGACGCGACACCGAGCGCCTCGAGATACCAGCGATCGCCGTCGTAGTGCGTCGCGAGCTGATTCCACAAGTCGGGCATTGCCTTGTTGCCGTCATATCGCAGCGCCACCAGCGCCTCGCGGCGCACCGCTGGCGATGGATCGTCAACCACAACCGACAAGAAGTCGGCGGGTGTGAATTTCAATTGCCTCATCAAACGGATCGCCGTCACGCGAATGTCAGCGGCGGCATCCACCATCGCCTGGCGAACGTAATACTCACCGCGACCTTCAATCTTGCCCAACAACCACAACGCCCGGGCGCGCATTCGTGGGTCATTATCGCCATACATTTTGACGAGCGCTGGCTCGGCGTCCGCGCCCATTTCGTGAAGTGCCATCCAAGCCTTGTAGCGAACCGCCGTCGCCGGATTACGCAGCGCCTCGGCGGCACCCTCAGCGGTGCTGTAGTCAAACTTCGGCACCTTGTAAGGAGTTCCCGGCGGTGCGATGCGGAATAAACGGCCGCGATCGAGATCTTCTTGACGGTGCCCGCCGACGCCCGGATCGTACCAATCCGTGACAAACAACGAACCATCCGGAGCGACGCACACATCGGCCGGACGAAACCATTTGTCTTGCAAACCGGTCATCAGCGGCTCGATCGTGGCGCTATAACCTGCTCCCTGCTCCGTCATCGGATAGGCGCGAACCACGTTCGGACCGGGATCGCAGTGAATCACTTGATTGCGAAATCGCTCCGGCAACAACGTGCCTTCGTACAGGCAAATTCCCGATGGCGAACCGGCACCGGTTTGCAGCACGTTGGGAACCACGCCGGGATCGTTGAGGAGCCAATGCTGCAGCGGGATTTCTGTTTCGAGATTAATTCGTGGTGCTTGCCAAGTCGCACCCGTCATCTCGTCGCGGTAGCCATAGTTGCCGTGCTCCATCACAAAATTGATTCGCGTGCCGCGGTTTCCATCATCATCGTTATCACTTTGCCAAATCGTGCCGAACGAGTCGACGGTGGTTTCCCAATTGTTGCGAAAGTTGTGTGCGAGGACCTCAAATTCGCTGCCGTCGAGATTGCAACGAAACGGCATGCCGCCGAAGAACGGTTTTCCATTGTCGACCACGTCGCGGCCGTGAATGTCTTTGACAACGTTACCGCCCGAATCCTTGACCTGCATTCCGGTATTGCCAACGTTCCAATACAGCTTGCCATCGGGACCGAACAAGAATGAGTGGTTCGAGTGGTCATGTTGCGGTTGGCCGGTTTCGGTAAACATGGCGACTTTGCGATCGGCGACATCATCGCCGTTGTCGTCATAGAACCGCCAGATATTCGGTGCCGCCGAAACGATCACCTCATTGCCCAACACACACAGCCCCATCGCCGAATCAATGTCGCGCCCTTGGTAAAACACCTTGGTCTTATCCATCACACCATCGCCATTGGTGTCCTCAAGAATCAAGATCCGGTCGCCCTCGGGCCGCGCGCCGTCGTTGCGCCGATAATTCATCACGTCACAAACCCAAACGCGACCGCGATCGTCGATATCCAGATTCGTCAGACTGCGCAGATCAGGTTCCGAAGCGGCTAATGTTGCGGCCAGACCGTCGGCGATCTCCAATCCCGCAATCGCGTTCTGTGGGTTGTGTTGCTCGCTGCCCATCGATGCTTCGATACGATCCAGATCGGGTGCGGCGTCGGCGTAGATTAAAAACCGCACGCTGCTATCCTTGCCTTCATGTTGATTCGACCCTGCGGAATCAATTCCAGCGGTCACACGCAAATGCGTCATCCCCGCCGGAATCCGGTAATGAATCACGCTGCCCGCATGAGTTCCGATACCAGGTCCAGGCATCGATTCATTGCGAATGCTCAATGGTTGGCCGTCGGCGTTCGCATTCTTATGCACTTCGCCATAACCCGACGACGCGGAAACCCAATCCAAACCAACCAGCGATTGTTGTTTTCCATTGCCGTAAAGTACGGGATCTATCCAATCGGCCCAGTCGCAACTAAATCCATTGCCGCCATCGGTCACGACCAAATAGATGTCTTTGGCTCCCTTTAAGTCAGCATCAATGTCAATCCGGTGGCGACTTGTTTCGGTGTTAACCAAGGGCGTCGTGTAAATCAATCGTGGCTTAGCGTTGCCCGTCGACAAGGAGAACTCATCAACGATTTGGCTCGGGTTAAAGCCCTTGGGTTGTGGATAATCTTGATTCTCAAGCAGCCCATCGATCGCCACCGGCTCCAGCGAGACGCCAGCCTCGGGCACAGCGACTTTTGCGGACCACAAAATAGCATTGGCGACCAACCGACGCACCGATGGCGTGCCCCAATTCCAGTGGTAGTGACCGCCGGTAAAACCGAACGAGCGGCCACCATCGGGTCGATCATAGGTCCAGGCAACCGTTTGCGGTTCGCCGGCCGCAACCGACTTACGAACCGCCGGGTTGCCGCTGTGCGCGCCATCGGGACGGCGCATCGTGTCCTCCGGTGCAGCGGATTGTAAAATAGGTGTGACGTTATGGGGTGCGAAGCGAAGATGAAAATACCACTCATCGTTGGTCGCAAACGGAGTCACACCGCGCGTGACTTCATGCACTGGAAGATTGTCAAACTTCGCCACCCAATGTGGATTCACCGACCAGTCGGTTTCAAAATAACCACCGAGCCACTGGAGCCAATTGTCACCGGCAATTCCTTTGGGAACTTCGGTGGCATAGTGCAGACATACAAAACCAGCACCCGTGGCTAATTTTGCTTTTAACGCGTCCTCGTGAGCTAGCGCCAAGTGACCGCCACCACCGTCACAGAAAATCACAATCGAATCGGCCGCTTCGATGATTGCCTCGTCATCAGGCCAACCGCGAACCACGTCGCACTTCACTCCAACGTTTGCCGCGTCGAGCGTATCGGCAAGCAGCTTCAGCCCGGCGTAGTGCTCGTGGGCGCCGAATCCGTGGCTCGGCTTGCCCGCGATCATGAGAATCCGTTTGGGCCCTGCCGCTGCCAACGGATTTGCCAAACTTGTCAGTGCAAATGCGAGAAGCAAAACGAAGTATCGACTGCGGTGCTGGAAAGTACCAATCATCGGTTGTACCAGGAGCGAGAAACAAGGCGAGCAAAAACGCACACGGCGAGTATAACCAGCGGCCACACGCCTCAATATCCCCGCGATAAGGTGGCGATGCTCTCGGCGGCCAAAGTCTCAGGGCCAAGCGAATAATCAAAGACTTCGACGCTAATCCAGCCGTGATAGCCAATTTCATCAAGAGATCGCAAAATCTCAGGGAATCGGACTTCGCCCATCCCCGGCCCGCGCCGGTTCGGGTCGTTGGCGTGAAAATGTAGCAACCAATCGGAGTGTCGAAGAATGATTTCGGGAATCGGCGTCGATTCCGTTGACATCGCTTTGACGTCGAGATGCAGTCCAACATGATCGTTGCTCAGTTGGTCGCGCAGCTCGCGGGCTTGGTCGGCCGTGTTGAGAAAATTTCCTTCCTCGGGACCGAGCGGCTCGAGTGCGATTCTCACATCGTTTTCTGCCAAGCATGCGGCCAGCGAATTGAGAATCTCGGCGGCATTCGAATTCGCCGTTTCGATACTTACACCCGGCTCGCGATTACGCTGCTGAGGGCTACCCAACACCATCACTTCGCCACCCAAGTCTGCGCACAAGCGAATCAATTCGCGAAAGTATTCCGCAGTTCGCTTACGAACGTCGTCATCGTTCGTTGTCAAATGAAAGCCGGTCGTCTTGGCCAGCAACCAATGCAAACCGATAACCTCCAAACCCGCCGCCTCAACGCTGCGGCGATACGCCAGTCGCTGCGGCGCGGAAATTCGCCGAACGTCGGTGTCGAGCATGAACGGGGCAACTTCCCAGCCGGTGTAGCCCAAATCGGCGGCGGTCTGAAGTGCCTTTTCCAGCGGCCAATCACCGAAGGTCTCGTTACAAATTCCGAATCGAGACATTACGGTTTCTCGGCGGTCACAAACGATTCGGGCTCGATCTCCGCCAACGGACTGTCGTCGCGAGCAAAGAACATGTAATGCTGCCAAGGTAGCTCGTTGTATTCACGCACCAACTTCAATCCATTGGCCGCATACTCGAGCATGATTTGACGTTTCGACATTTTGTGCAGCGGCTTGATCGGCACCTCGGGGTCTTCTTCGCGATACTCCAACAGCGCAATCACACCCTGGGGCTTGAGCGAATTGCGAATCGCCCAAAGCATCGACTCGGGATGTGAAAACTCGTGATACACATCAACCATCAAGACCACATCCAACTTGGCATCGATTGGCAATTGGGGATCGTCTACGGCACCCAGTAAGGACACGACGTTTTCGAGTTTGGCTTTGCCCGCACGCGTCCGCAATTGGCGCAGCATTTCAGGTTGGATATCGACGGCGTAGACCTTGCCCGTTTCGCCAACGATTCTTGCCATCGGCAGCGTCCAATAGCCGTTGCCACAACCCAGGTCACAGACCGCCATGCCGGGTGCGAGCCCGAGGTTTTTCATGGCCTGGTCGGCGTTCTCTTCCGCTTGACGCTCGGGACGCACTAACCACGATGCAACCAAATGGCTCATCGGCTCGGCAACGATTCGCTGCTTGTAGGTGCGTCGCGCTTCCTCGACCGGGCGCGGTCGATTCGCCAGCGGTGCCGATACAACGGCGGCCTCATCGCCAAGGCATACTGCAGACAAACCGCCGATCAACTGGACAAATAGGATCGT
Source organism: Pirellulaceae bacterium (assembly GCA_041753075.1). Taxonomy (GTDB): domain Bacteria; phylum Planctomycetota; class Planctomycetia; order Pirellulales; family Pirellulaceae; genus UBA6163. The sequence continues at coordinate 28,095 of JBGSVE010000044.1, read as the reverse complement.
CGCTAAGATTTGCATCCGACCGGCGGCCGCACTGTTGTTACGCGTTCGCGTCATTCGCTACTTTGGGTTGGAAGCTCAAACTGCGGAGCAAACGCGCCGCCGAATTCATAGACATCATCGAAATCTTCACGATGATCGCTGTCACTCTTGCGCATCTGGTCAATACGAATCAAATTGAAGACGATCTCGCCAAAATCACCCGTCGCCGTTACGCCCCAATTCGCCAAAACCTTGCTTGCCATCAAGCCGAACTGGTCGATCGCATGCAAGCGGCACGCTTCACACAACTCTTGGGGCGTGATGTGATTCGTCACCGGCGCGAAGTCGCTATCGTCGTCGCTGGTTGATTCTTCACCCGCAGCAACACGCGTCGAACGCATTCGCTCCTGGGCGACATTGAGCGACTCGCGGACAAAGTTATAAGCCTCAAACTTATATCGCCGGTCGGTTTGCAGCAGGTTATACATTGCCTGGAATGCTGAAGTCATGTTGCGTCCCCTTCGCCTCCACGTCGAGAATCGCTGCGGTCTGGTGGCCCCGAACCGCGCCGCGTGACGGCAAGCACGGTCGAAGCCGCGATCAGGATGCGTCGGTTGTCTTCGGTTTGAACCATTAATTGTTGTGACAGGATCTCTTGAGCCAAGACGGTTGCATTTCCATCGGCGGTGACAATGCGACTTCCCACCGATGGTAAGTTCTTTTGCAACTCCTCGTAAGTGTCAAACTCGTATCGCAAACAACACTTTAATCTTCCGCAGCGACCCGAAATTTTGGAAGGGTCCAGCGTCGCTTTTTGCAACTTTGCCATCCGCATCGAAACGGGCGGCATCTTGGTCAAGTGCGTGTTGCAACAAACCGGCTTGCCACAATCGCCGTAGTCGGCAAGCAATTTGGCCTCGTCGCGAACACCGATTTGACGCAGCTCAATTCGGGTTTGCAGCGCGTCGGCAAGCAATCGCACCAAACCTCTAAAGTCGACACGATTCTCAGCCAAAAAATAGAACACGATGCGTTCGCCACCGAGCAGCCGCTCGACATCGACGATTTGCATCGGCAAGTCCAACTCGGCAATCAATTTCTTCGCCAATTGAGCGTCATCGCCGCTACGCGCAACTTGCGATTCCCATTGCAACTCATCATCCGGCGAAAGCGCTCGCAGGATTTTTCCCAACGTCGGTTCTTCCAGATGGGTCAGCGCCGTCGGTGACGCTTCGCACAACACAACACCAAACTCCGTGCCACGCTCGGTGCGCACAGCAACACGTTGGCCATAACCAAAACGCCCAAACGCCTGCATCACCGACAAACTGCGCACCGCACCGGTGCGCACGACATATTGCGGCGTCGGGCTGCGCGAAGGTTTGGCCGAGGTTTCCGCCTCATCGCCCGCATCATTGTTTTCAATGTTGATCATCGCCAGCCGCTTCCGCAGGCGGTGCGTCCGGAGGAACCATGGCCCAGGCCTGAGTCACACCGACAACGCCGTGTTTGCGAGTTCCCACCAACAGACTCGTCGGACTCGACCAATCAACCGCCCAAACACCGCTCGGTGCGACACCGATCGGCTTGATTGCCGGTAGCGATTCGGTCAGGCTGTTGACGACATAAACTCGCCCGCCCACTTCGGTTGCGGCGAGCGTTGCCGTCTCCGAAATCGCGATCCGTGTGATCCAGTCGGAACCTTCGAACACTTCGGTCGCTGTGGCACCGTCGGTGGCGTCGACACGATACAGTTTGCGATCTCCGCTGCCGACAAAAATCACCTTCGCGTCATGACCAAACGCCACACACCATGCCGGTGAATCACTGATCTTGATCTTGCCCTTGGCTTCCAGTTCGGGCCAAGAATACAAATGCACCGTTCCGCCGCCAGCGCTGATTGCCAATTGATCCGCTGCGGTGTTGAACGCGATGTCGGTAATCGAATTTTTTTCGACATCGATCGACTTGGTAACTTTGTCGCCTTCAAAAACAAACAGTTTACCCCCCTCGTTTCCCGCAACGATCGTGTCGGTACCCGGTACGAATCGCAGCGCCTGGGTCCAGCGCTCAAACGCGGCCTCGTACATTTTGGCTTCGCCGCTGCTGGTGTCCATGACTTGCAAGTTGCCGCGATAGTCGGAGCTGGCAACATGGCTGCCATCGTCGCTGGCACGCACACACCAAACTGCACACGGATGCGTCATCAATGGAGTTCGCTTGGCGAAGTCATCGGATTCCCAACGCACAACGTCCGCCGGTCGCAGCAACAGACCGCTGGCCGTGCCCGCGTAGCAGATTTGTTTTTTGGCTCCATCCACATCGATAACGCTAGTCGCAATCGACGTCACCCACACATCCTCAGACAAGCCAATAAGTGGCATGGCCAACCAGATTGTCAAAAACAGCAAATTCTTCATAGCAATCATCCAGCCCTCAATTGCGACAATAGGCTAACGACAACAATGCATACGCAGTCACAAGATTGCGATTGCCTTCCATCCAACGATCGTTGGCTTTGTTGAGCCAACTGCCGTCTGCGAATTGTTCCTTGGCCAACGTCTCGACAAGCTCGTCGCGCCACACATGTGGATTGCCTACGCTATCGTCAAGGATGTCGATGTCCGCGACCGACAACGCCTTAGCGAACGTGTGATAGTAGTAATACAATCCAGCGGTTCCCATACCGGGGTTGGACTCCAGGTCATAGTTCTTGCGAATGAACGACAGCGCCGCTTCGACGCGCGGATCCTCGGGCGTTAACCCAGCAAAGATCATGCTCTTAAGGCCCGCATACGTCATCGAAGCATAGCTGCGCAGGCCACCTGAATCGGTATTGCCGGCCTGGCTAGATCCACCGGCGGCGGGCGTGTAGTAGAAACCGCCATCACCCACGGCAGCAGCATGTTCGGTGTTATTGCCGTAGCCAGTCAGGTTTTGCGAGCGGGCCACAAACGCCAGCGCCTTTTGAATCGCCGGGTCGCTCGCCTCATCTCCGAGATTGCGCAGGGCCTCGATCATGAACGACGTGTTCGAAAGGTCCGGACGACTATGGCTGCCGTACCCAGCACCGCCATACGCCGGATCGTCGGCGGCAATTCCCTCACCCTCATCCCATTGCAACTCTTTGATGAACGCCTTGGCCCGCGCCAGGGCACTGTCGTATTTTCCATTCTCGTTGGCCTCGACAAGCGCCGCCGTTGCAATGCAGGTTTCGTAATTCTTATGCTTCGAACCTTCCGCATAAATCCCGCCATCGCCGCGAATATTCGCTTCGATGTAAGCGAGTCCTTTCATAACAATGGGATCGTTTTTCGCCTCAGGTCGATGCTTCAGAATCGCCGCCACACACAGACTTGTGACTGCCGAGCCACTTTCGCTGCTAAAGGAACCATCCTCCGCTTGGCCGCGCGTTCTTAAATAGTCGATACCTTGCCCAGCCACCGCTCGCAGTTTGATCTCGCGCGGTGAATCCGCTTGGCAACGAATTGGCCCGTTGAAGGTAGTCACTGTAACCAGAAAAGCCAGGCCAATGAGTATTCGGATTGGAGTGATAAATGGTTTCATCGTGGCAAACTGCTCCATCGTAGACGTTGGTTGGTGTCAATCGACCGGGTCGCTAATAAAATATCACCAGCAACGGTTCGTTTGATTGTACCTTGCCCGTTTGCCGTGTTGAAGCCAGCACGACGAATTGGCCGATGCTCACCATTGGCTTTGGACGTCGCTCCCAATCGCATTCTCCCGTTACGCGATTCGACAACCAAAGCGGATTCAATCGATTGGCACCGCTCCCATGGCTACGTCAACCACATCGAACATCGCTGCGCCAAACTTTGCGGCTACAGATGTGCGTGACGATCAATTGGCCAGCGTCTCGATCCGTCGGGTTGACGCGCCGCATGATGGTCGTGGCAATGTGGCAGATTGCTCGCCAGAGCCGGACATGTTTGATCCGGCGGCGTTGCGAGCGGCACACGCCGACGATTTGATCGAGTTTTTGCAGCACTGGTCCGAAGAGCTGGACATGCGGTCGGCACGACTCAACGCCGACATTGCGACGCACGAACGACGCGAGCGAGCGTTTCGCTTGTGGATGCAAAACCAACGCATCGAGTGCGAGCAACTTCATCAAAGCTGCCAGCAAACCGACAGCGAACTCAAGTCAAAAGCCCGACGCCTAGCATTCGAATCAAAAGTGTTTTAGACGACTAGCGCTTGATCGAACCGCTGATCAAACACTCGGCGAACTTGCCGTCGCTGAGGTCCGAAACAATGCGTACCTTCTGCGCGATCATCGCTGGCTTGTCATCCGCAGTGAAGGTCACGTTGACAAAGTGCAGCTTCTTTTTTCCAGCGGGACGCTCGAACGAGAATCTCGCATCGCCACATTGAATGTCGCTGATCTCGAACTCTTCATCAGCTCGGATCACCAATCGCTTCTCGACCAATTGCCCAGGTGTCAATTCGCCCAAACCCAACGACGCGGGACTGACTTCGAGCATCGGCCTGACTCGACCTGATACAGCCATCTCAATCGTCGGAAAACGGCTATCGTTGGTCACCAGCGTCAAACGCTCGCGAATGTCACCGGTTGCCAATCCACCCTTACTGTTGACAATCAATTGATACTTGACCATCCCCGGTGAACGCTGAGCCGGTTCAAGTCGCACGGCCAGGTCCGAGCAGTGGCTGCGAACATCGGTGATCTCCCATTTGCTCGCGCCAGTGTGCGAAACCACCACCGTTTGCTCGCCGGTCTCGCCTTCAATCAGCTCACCAAAATTCACTTCGTCGGGCGTGAACGTGACATCGGTGCGTATGTAGCCTCGTACCGACAATTGCACTTCGGTGTAATAGGGACGATCAAAGACAACGGTCAAAACCGCCGACTTCTGGCCGATGTGAGTGTCGGTATTGAACTTGGCGACAATCGAACCGATCTCGCCAGTCTTCAATGTGTCTTTGGTCACAATTGGCGTCGTACAACCGCAACTGGTACGCACCGATGCAATGTGAATATCTTCCTTGTAGGTATTGGTTAACTCGAAGTGATACTCGCTTTTCGTGCCACGTCCCACGGTGCGAAAATCATGACCCGTTTCGGCAAACATCTTCTTGGCCCATTCGTTCGCACCCGCAAACGATCCGAGACAAGCGAGCATTATTACGCAGCCAAATCGATAGTTTATAGTCATTGCCAGTGGGTCCGCCGATGGGTCGCGCGTTCAATAGGAAATTCACTCTAACCGCTACATACTACAAAATCGGACGATTGGTCGAAACGATTGAGTAATTCTGCCAAACGCTCCATCGGCAGCCCCACGACGTTACTTTCGCTGCCACCGTCGGTAATCGTCAACCAATCATTCCCGTCTTGATAGCCAAAAGCGCCCGCTTTGCCTTCCCATTTCATCGATTCGAGGTATTGATCGAGCGTTTCAGGGCTCAATTCCGCCATCCGCATCCCCGTTTTCGTGACATCAACGGTCCGTTTGCCCGACTGGACGTCCCACAAGCAAATTCCCGTAAATACGCTGTGGTCGCGGCCACTGAGCATTCGCAGCATTTGCGCGGCGTGCTCGCGATTACTCGGCTTGCCGAGGATTTGACCCAGACAGCTAGCGAGCGTGTCGGCGGCGAGCAGCAAACCGCTGGTATAACGAGCCGCCACATCCGCAGCTTTTTGATACGCCAACCGCGCCACCATTTCCGGCGCCGTCTCGCGGCTGCAAATCCCACACTCGGCCCCCTCAGCCGGCGGATCGATCGAGAACCGATACCCCGCTGCCGCCAGCAATTCCGCCCGGCGCGGCGAACCGCTGGCCAAAATCAACCTCGTTCCCGCAGGAATTGGCCCCGCAGGCAGCGATCGCATCAACGGCAATTCCGGTGGCATTTTACGCAGGTAGGCATGCATTTCTCAGTATGTTAGCCGACGGGTGTTGGCCCCGGTTATTCAAAGCCTCTGGATCAGCGCAGACAAAACTGGGCCCAACAACCATTTGGGCTAAATTCGCCTCCGCCGTATCAACAGGCATTATCCCTGCAGTCGATTTTTTCCAACCTACGTTTCGCTAACTCTTCGGCCTCCAAATGTGGGAGTTCGTACAGTAAGCAATGTTTATCCGCCAGAGATATCGGAAAGTCAGGTCACCGACAAGCCGCAGATCTCGATCGCCAAACTTTCCCACATACCGTCACCCCCGCCATCGGGCTATTCCTTTTATTCACGGGTGAGCCGAGCATAAAACCTTTAATGCGCGGCTGAGTTGGGGTATTAAAGCATTACCCCCTGGCTGACCCTGGGATAATTATTCGGTTCGCCAGCAGAATCAATGGAACTTGTCATCCGCAAAGCCGAGCTTCAAGACGCGATTGCCGCGTGGGATATTCGCAACGCCGCGATTCTTGACCAATGTACGGGACACTACCCCGAAGAGCAGTTGGCGGCGTGGACGGCTGGCGAGATCACGGATGATTTCATTCAATCCGTTGCGCGAAGTTGGTATGTTGCCACCTTGAATGAAAACGTGGTCGGTACAGGAATACTCGAATATGCAACCGGTCAAGTGGATGCCGTATTCGTGCAACCCGACAGAATGGGTCGCGGCGTCGGCAGCGCAATGATGGCGCATTTGGAATCTCACGCGATAGAATCAAGATTAACCCGCTTGACCCTGGACTCCACGCTCAACGCTGCTCCGTTTTACAGAAAGTGTGGTTTTGTCGGCGATCAACGCGGCGTGTATGAATCCCCTCGCGGCATTTCCCTGGCCTGCATTCGAATGACAAAGCAAATTGTGGTGCCAGCCATCGCTGGCGTACAATTACGTGAACCGGCGCCGCCGTCCGGATCAAACTAAATGGTAACGTGGTTGGCGGCGGCCCGGTTACGTTGGTCGTTGAACTAAACCGCTCGGCTCCGGGCATTGCGGTCTACTTCTTGCCCTGCATCTTTAGTCTTTGCTAAGACACGCGGCGTTTCTCTTGCGCTTGCATCATCCTGATGCGTTGGGGTTGGCATCCCTGCCAACCCACTGCCCCGAGGCCGACGGCGTTGCCGCGATTTGTGACGCTCGCAACACGCTTAGCGGCTTGCACGGCTCTAACTCGCAATGGTCAAAATAGTTTTCACCTTGGTCCGATGATTCCGATTAAATCACTTGCGCTTTTTGTAGCGGCAAACATGCTTGGCAGTGCCGTGGTGACCGATCCGTCACCAGGATCATTACTGCTGACTTGAGAGATTCCACATGACGCCCTATCACAAACGCACCACCGCCATCACCAAACGCATGGCCGAAGACATGCTCGTGCGAAACCTCGCACCGCGTACCATCGATTCTTACACCTATCACGTCGATCGCTTCGCTAAACCTTTCGGCAAGCTCCCCGAAGACCTCGGGCCTGAGCAGATTCGCGAGTTCCAGTTGTGGATGATTCAAGTCAATGAATCTTCGTGGAGCCAATTCAATCAGGCTGTTTCCTTCGCGGCGTGAAAGCGATGCTGCGCAGTGGCAAACTGAAAGTCGACGACGCTGCCGTCGTCGAGGAATCATTAAAGCAACTCCAAACGATCGACTGGGTTGTTTTTATTCAGCCGCCACCGACGCAGCTCAGCGATCCAGCGGACGTACTGAAGTGCCTAGCCCGCTACATGACGGGCGGCCCGATCTCCGATCGCCGGATCATCGAAGTGAAGAATGGTCGGGTCTATTTCAGGGCTAGGTCAAAAGACAAATCAGGTCGCCAAGTCCCGGGATCATTATCGATCGTGGAGTTCATCCGCTGTTGGACGCTGCCGATGCACCGGAGTGCTTCTGAATCTTCGTTCCCGTCGAGCTGGGGCTGCGATTTAAGTCGTTTCTTGCTTCGTTGAGCGTCGTGGTGTGATCACGATCAAGCGGTCTCGGATCGCTTGGCCGATTACGCTGCTCAAGCGGTCGGCGAGCCACGTGTCCTCCGCTGCGGAATTTGGCTTGCAGCCGAAACGGAAAGTTCGCTAGTGTTCGCGGGTGATCAGCCGGCGCTCCAGTAGGGCGTATTTGGCGACGATCTACGAAAGGATTCGTGATGACAGCTTTCCGTTCCCGCTACCGTCGCAATTGTGGCTTCTTTTTGATCGTCGCGATCATTGCGTTGGTCCAAACTGGGTGTTTGGGACTTGCCGCCAACTTGATGAACGTCGTGCGTGGCCATTCGGTCAAGGCCGAATTCGCAGGGCTGAAGGAAAAGCGAGTCGCCGTCATCACGCTGACCGATAGCAGTCAATACAGCGACGACGCATCGGCTCGAATGCTCAGTCGCCGCGTTGCTGAAATCTTGAAACGCGAAATCAAAGACATCGAACTGGTTCGCGAAGACGAAGTCCAGCAATGGCGCGACAGTAAGGGCTGGGACGCGATCGAGTTTATTGACATTGGTCGCGGCGTGAAGGCTGACAAAGTCGTGGCGATCGAAATGACGAATTTAAAGTTGCGTGATGGCGCGACATTGTATCGTGGTCGGGCCACCGTGACCACGACGGTTTACGACGTCGCCACCGGTGCCGAAGAATTTCGCCGCCATCTCGAAGAGTTCACCTATCCCGAAACTGCCGGGCAATATACAAGCGAAACCACTGAAACAAAGTTTCGCGCCTTGTACCTGAGCGTCCTGGCCAGCCGACTGGCGCGGTTCTTCCACTCGTACGACTACAGCGATACCGTCGCGCTGGACGCCACGATCATCACGCAGTAGGCATACTCTAGTTTAGGTTTGGAGCAGCGTCGTAGAACACTAGCCGCTGGCCCTAATATTTAATAGTGACTTACCACTAGCTCAACGCCGCCAGGACGGTTTGGTACGGAACCCCTTCGCAGATTCCAAAACTGGCGTCGCGAGACAGGCGACTTCGCACGAACCCAGGACTGGACATGCCGCACAGAAATCGAGCGCGGTCGCGTGGTGTTGCCAATTGGTCCGGGTACTTTTTCGCCAGCGTTGCCACCGCCGACGTTGCCGAGGTTCCGACGTTGCGGGCAGCGATAGGCGGAATAATGAAATTTCCTTCGCCCTGGCAAGACGTGCAATGACCACACGGCTTCGCCAGTGTTTCGCCAAAGTGTTGTGACAACATTGCTGCCAAGCACTCGGTCGCCTTGGCTAACCCAAACGCACCGTCGAGTCGTCGGACCTCTTCGCCTTCGCGCTTCTCCATCCGCTCGAACAATTGATCGGCCAATAGCTTTGCGTCGGTGACGGATCGCGTTTTTTGATAACCGTGAACGAGATCTGACACTTCGACTTCGACCCAACTCTTTTCAGCCAAATACTCGACCGCCTTAACCAACCGCTCGCGTTCGCAGTTCAAGCGTTTTCCGGCGACCGCCATGTTCAACAAAAACCAAGTGCGGCCTTTGGTCAAACACGACAACATGCCGCCTATAAAGTCGCGCCGCTCGCCGTTGAAGTGAGCCAATATCGACGCCGACGTGACCAGTGGTTTGATCTTGTAAGTGTCGTATCGCGGCGACTTCGCCACGATGTACCCATCAAGCTCAAGGTACGTCAGCAGCGTTCGTGTGACCAACATTCGAATATCGGTTTCAGCGGACGTGTGATAATGGCTGAGATGAAACGTCTGGCCTTGGCCAACGACAAAGTCCACGAATTTGCCAACGGCATGGCGCGTCGGTGTATCCCCGTAAACAAAGTTCTCGAGTACGACACGATCCTCAGGAACCACCAACCAATGACAAATTGACTCGCGACCGTCACGTCCAGCGCGACCGATCTCTTGGGCGTAGGCTTCCAGTGAAGCCGGCGAATTATAGTGATAGACATAACGAATGTCGGGTTTGTCGATGCCCATCCCAAATGCGATCGTGGCAACGACGATGCCATCGGATGACTGGGTAAACCATTGCTGTGTTTGAGCACGAACGTCATCGTCCATGCCCGCGTGGTACGGCCTTGCCGGCAGGCCGCGTGCGGCGAGCAGTTCCGCCACGGCCATCGCCGTTTTTTGCAAAGTCACATAGACGATCGTCGCGCCACGGGGGCGCGACTGGATCCATTGGCAAATCGCCGCGTCGCGTTCGCTGGCGACAAGAACTTGTGAACGCAATTGCAAGTTCGGGCGAAAAAATGGTGTGCGAATCGCGTCGTGCGGTTCAATCGCAAAGGCGTCACAAATGTCATCAAGCACCGCCGGTGTCGCCGTCGCCGTCAATGCCAAGACTCGCTCGGCACCCAAATCTCGCGCCAGTTCGGCAAGCTTCAAATAGTCAGGACGAAAATTGTGGCCCCAGCGGCTGATGCAGTGCGCTTCATCGACGGCGAACAATGAAATTTTCAAATCACCAACGGCGGCACGGAATCGCTCGTTGAAAAACCGCTCCGGTGCAACGAATAGCAATTTAATATCGCCGCGCCGTATACCTTGCATTGCGGCGGACATCTCCGCGGCCGACAGTGTCGAATCCAACCGCGCCGCTGCAATGCCACGCCGCGCCAGCGAATCACACTGGTCCTTCATCAATGCGATCAAAGGTGAAATAACGACAGTCGTTCCTGGCAACATGAGCGCCGGAAGTTGGTAACAGAGCGACTTGCCGCCACCGGTCGGAAAAACAGCCGCGGCGCTGCGGCCGGCCAGCAATCGGTCAATCACCTCGCGCTGGCCAGGTTGAAATTGATCCAAACCAAAATCGTCGCGAAGCCGTACCAACGGGTCTGCGGCATCAAGTGGGCGTTGAGCCGTGTCCGTTGCCGTCGAAGCTGCTGTTTTTCTCATTCTCGATCCCTCGTGGTTGAAATATTCGGCGGTACGAGCCAGTTCGAGTACCAGGCAATTGAAGCGATTGGCGAGTGTACGCATGTGAACCACTTAGTCAAGTCTACCCATATGATTTTGGCCCTAAAATCGGAAACTACCGTCAAATCCAGCAACCGTTGCAGCGATTCCCCGGCAAATAACGATCCGTGACTCGCTTGCGGATTCGGGATGGTCCTAGGCTTTACCGGTCCAATTTGCGACGAGAATTTTGCATCTCGTATTCAACGATGAATCCAAACCCGCTTTCCAAATCAAATCGTTACCACCCATTGCGGCGAATCGTCGTCGCGCTGGTGCTCGGTGTTTGCGTTACGACGGGGTTTGGTGTTTATCAAATCTTTGGCGATCGCAGACTCAGTGCCGAGTCTCACCAATACCTGGCCAGCATTCAACTCGCGCAAGACAAGTTTTATCGGTTGCACGGACACTATGCCGCCGCGCTGAATCAACTCGACCTTGAACGTCCCGAGCCGACCTTCTTTGCCGTCGGCGAATTTTCACCGGGTCACACCGGCAGTTTGTCCACAAGTTGGTCGCTGACGCTGACTCGCTTTGGTGACGCCTTGGTGTCGCGTCGCGGCACCGTAACATTCAACGAACACGGTTTCGATCGCGACCGCAGCACGTTGTGATGATATACTTTTGAGACCTTGATTCAACCAACCGATTCCCAGCTTAGCGCGTATCTCGAAGAAGCGCTACCGACCGAGCAACTTGCGGAAATCGAGCGCCAACTTCGCGAAGATGAATCGTTGCGGCGGCGTCTGCAAACAGTGATCGGCCGCGAAGACGCGGGACTGCACAGCGTCGGCGTGATTTGGCGAAGGCGACGTTTGTCATGCCCGTCGCGTGATGAGTTGTCACAGTACTTGTTGGGCGTTCTTGACGATACAGCCGCTGACTACCTTCGCTTTCACATTGAGCAGGTCGGTTGCCGTTACTGCGCCGCGAATCTTGATGACTTGCGCGGTGCCCAAGCTGCCGCAGCCAGCGGTGACGATTCATCGCACCACCGTCGCCGACGTTACTTTGAAACCAGCGCAGGACAGCTTCGCAAGAAATGATGCGGCACTAGCCACGCATTTTGCGATATCGCTTAATAAGCTGGTTTGTGGAACTGTCATGCTTGAGCTTTGGCGGTGTCACGCTTTCCAACTCCGGAACAATTCGTTGGGCGAGCGCCTTGCCAAGCTCGACGCCCCATTGATCAAACGAATTGATGCCCCACAAAATGCCTTGGGTAAAGACATTGTGTTCGTAAAGAGCGATGAGTTTGCCCAGCAGCTCCGGCGTTAACTTTTCGGCCAGGATCGTATTGGACGGACGATTGCCCTCGAACACGCGATGCGGCACCAGCGCAGCGGTCGTGCCTTCGGCGGCGACTTCCTCGGGCGTCTTGCCAAACGCAAGCGCCTCGGCTTGTGCAAACACATTGGCCATCAAAATATCATGATGCCTTCCCAGCGGCGTGAGCGCTTTGCCAAAGGCAATGAAGTCGCAAGGAATCAACCGTGTCCCTTGGTGGATCAATTGATAAAACGAGTGTTGTCCGTTGGTACCCGGTTCGCCCCAATAGATTGCACCGGTGTGATACTTGACGGCTTCGCCATCGAGTGTCACTCGCTTGCCGTTGCTCTCCATCGTCAATTGCTGCAAGTACGCTGGGAAACGCTTGAGGTAGTTTTCATAAGGCAACACCGCGACTGTGTGTGCGTCAAAAAAGTCTGTGTACCAAACGGATAACAGCGCCATCAACACCGGCATGTTTTTCTCAAACGGTGCGGTGCGAAAGTGTTCATCCATTTGATGGAAGCCTTTCAGCATCGAAGCAAAGTGATCCGGTCCAATCGCGATCATCGTCGACAATCCAATCGCCGAGTCCATGGAATAACGACCGCCGACCCAGTCCCAGAAGCCGAACATATTGGCGGTATCGATTCCGAACGCCGATACTTTTTCGGCATTGGTCGAAACCGCCACAAAATGCTTCGCCACCGCTGCTTTATTGCCACCCAGTTTTGCCAACAGCCAATCTCGCGCGCTCTCGGCATTGGTCATCGTTTCTTGCGTGGTAAAGGTCTTCGATGCAACGATGAACAAGGTCTCCGCTGGGTTTAAGTCTGCGGTTGCTTCGACGAAGTCGATTCCATCAATGTTAGAAACAAACCGCAACGTCAACTCGCGGTCGCTGTAGTAACGCAGCGCCTCGTAGGCCATCACCGGCCCCAAGTCCGAACCGCCGATACCGATATTGACAATGTTCTTGATCTTTTTGCCGGTGTGGCCCTTCCACTTGCCTTCGCGGATGCGATTGGCAAACGCGGCCATCTTGTCGAGCACCTCGTGAACATCAGGAACCACGTTCTTGCCATCGGCCATGATCTTCGCGCCGCGCGGAGCACGCAGGGCAACGTGCAACACCGCGCGATTTTCGGTGGTGTTGATCTTGTCACCACGGAACATCGCATCGATGCGATCCCGCAGACCTGATTCGGTCGCCAATTGCGTCAGCAGCGAAAGCGTTTCGTCGGTGATTCGGTTCTTCGAGTAGTCGAGATGAAGACCCAAGGCATTGAGCGTCAAGCGATCGCCGCGTTTGGGATCGTCGGCGAACAATTGGCGCATCGTTATCGGCTTGATCGATTTGGCGTGCGTGCCCAGCGATTTCCAAGCGGTTCGTTTGTCCAGCGGTTTGGTCGTGGTTGCCATTGGTGATTTCCGATCTTGCGTGGGGTGGTTGATGCAACAAAGTGTAACGTTTCCCCTGATTGGAATTCACGGGAACACCCACGTGATGGTCGGCGAAGCAAAGAATTATTACATTGATTTGTGTTCCGACGCGTTCGTCCCCTTTTCGCCATAGCGAGTTTTCCATGGTCAAGTTGTTCCGTTGCCCCGATCGCATATTGCGAGATTCGATCGCCATCGCGATGGGGTTGATCGCCGGTGTTGCGGCGGCCCAGACGCAAGCGATCACGTCGAAATTTGTGCCCGACGATGCGATCGCCGTCGTTGTCGCATCGCCAGTGGAGTTAATGCAAGATCCTAGCCTAGCGATGTTCCCAATCGAGATCTTCCAGGTCCAGGCGAAGGAGCAATTAGGGATCGACATTATGGACTTGGCGTCGATCAAAGTTGTTGTCGGCATGCCAACGCCATCCGGTCCACAGTTTGGAGTGGTCGTGGAAACATCGAAGGATTACGAAATTGCCAAACTTTCCGACTCGCTGTTCAAGTCTCGCACTGCGGCACCAATCGATGGAATCAATGCGTACTTGTTGGCTCAATCGCCGGATGTGTATTTGCACCAAGTCGATTCGCGACATTTTGTGGCGGCAAACCCAACGTATTTGAAGGCAGTCGTCACAGCGGAAAACGGCACCGGGCCGTTGCCGACTTTGGTGGGTCCCATGCCTCGATTCCCTGGCATAACGCTGGTCGCGACGCTGAAGACACTGCGCCCGATGCTCAGCGGACTGGCGCAACAACAATCGCGGCAATTGCCCCCGAGTCTGCAACCGCTGGGTTTGTTGCCCGACAAGATTGAGGCGATTCGCATCAACACCAACGTGGGCGTTACCCAGGGATCGTTCAAGACGATCTTGCTTTGTGATGACGAAGCCGCCGCCGTGGATGTCGAGCGAATTCTGCGTGACTCAATGGTCGCCGGCAGGGAGCTGTTCCTGGCTCAAGACATGCAAGGCGGCATGTCGCCTGCGGTGGCCGAGGCAACCAAGAAATATATGAGCCGGATGGCCGACGAGGTGATGAAGCTGCTGAACCCGGTTCAAAACGGTCGCGCCGTCACGCTGCAGATCGAATCGTCGGCTTCGATTGCCACGACCGGCGTGCTGGTGGGATTGCTATTGCCCGCCGTGCAGGCTGCTCGCGAAGCGGCGCGGCGAATGCAGGCTTCCAATCACCTCAAACAAATCATGTTGGCGATGCACAATTATCATGCCGCCTACAACCATTTGCCACCACCGGCAATCGTAGATGCCGCCGGCAAGCCGTTGCTCAGTTGGCGTGTTGCGATTTTGCCATTCGTTGAACAGCAGGCACTGTACGAAAAATTCCACCTCGATGAACCGTGGGACAGTCCACACAATTTGCCGCTATCGCAATCGGTTCCAGAGTATTACGTCGACCCCAGCGCCGTCCTGCCGCCGGGGCATACTGTTTTTCACGCTGTAATCGGCGAGGAAATCGGACTAAATCCCGAAGGAAAAACGAGCTTTCGCGATTTTCTTGACGGGACGTCCAACAGCGTCATGATCTTTGAGGCCGGACGCGAAGGCTCGGTTGTTTGGAGCCAACCCGAAGACGCTCCGTTCGATTTCGCCGACCCGTTGGCCTGGACCGGCGATTCCCATCAAGGCGGCTTTCATGTTGGCATGGCCGACGGAGCGATTAAGTTCGTTACGAACGATATCGACCGGCAATTATTTGTCTCGCTGTTGACGCGGGCAGCCGGCGATTGACGTGACGATGCTAGCCGGCTGCTGAAAAAGTCGGGTGGATTGTTATGCTACTGTGCTCACCAGCAAGGAGATAGTGATGCGCGGACGACCTGACCCTCAGACCCAGTTTTTCTACACGATCGACATTGAGTCGAGGATTCGCAAAAACCATCCGATGCGGCCAGTGAAGAAGCGAGTGGACGCGATCCTGCAATCAATGGACGGACTTTTTTCAATCGCCTATCACCGTGATGGCCGGCCAGGCATCCCGCCAGAACGCTTGCTCAAAGCCATGTTGTTAATGACGCTGTATTCCGTTCGCAGTGAAAGACAACTCTGCGAACGGATCGACACCGACCTGCTGTTTCGTTGGTTCCTGAATATGTCGCCCGAAGAACCATCCTTTGATCCAACCGTCTTCACTCACAACCGCCCCCTCATGGATGAACACGGGATCACCGCTGCATTTTTCGATGCCGTGCTGGCTCAGGCGATCCATGCTGGATTATGCAGCGATGATCATTTCAGCGTCGATGGAACCATCATTGAAAGCTACGCGTCGATGAAAAGCTTTCGTCCCAAAGACGAACAGAACGATGACTCAGGTGACGCCAATTCGTTCAAGCCCGCAATCCGGACGTGAACTTTCACGGTGAGAAACGCAGTAACGACACCCATGCTTCACGCACTGACCCCGAAGCAAAACTTTATCGCAAGGGTCCCGGCAAGCCTTCGCAGCTTGCTCACTTAGGGCATGTCTTGAGCGAGAACCGCAACGGATTGATCGTCGAGACTTGCGTGAGCGAAGCCAATGGGACCGCCGAGCGCGATGCGGCGATTGAGATGCTTCGAGAGTATAAGAAGAAGCATGGCCGCAGCCCCAAGACGATTGGTGCTGATGCAGGTTACGACGCCGGGGAGTTTTTGATTCGACTGGAGCAAGAAAATGTGACGCCTCATGTAGCGATGACGTCCAATGAACCGGCTGATCCGTTGGCAGCACGAGCTGATCGCAAGGCACTGATTGAGGCCAGGATTCGTATGCAGGCACGACAAGCGACGGTCCAGTACGCGGTGAGCCAACGAGTTCGCAAGCGTGTCGAAGAGTGTTTCGGCTGGGCGAAGACGATTGCGGGTCTGCACCGGAGTCGCTGGGTGGGACGTTGGAAGCTTCAGCAATACTTCGACATCAGTGCGTCGGCATACAACCTGCTAAGAATCACTAAACTCAGTGGGGCATGATTGACCGGAGCGAGTAAAGTAGCGTCGCAGGGCTGAGAACAAACGCTCCTGCGAGCGGAAATCGGCGATTGAATGAAGCTCGGGAGACCATCCAGAGCGTAACGAACGAATCGACAGAGTCAATTTTCAAGAAATCGACCTGCCGACAAAAGAAACGATGCAACGCATCACTTTTTCAGCAGCCTGCTAGCCCCCGGTTCCGATCGGCAAATACCGGTGGCTAGCGCCATTCCGCTCACTGAATCAACCGAACAGAATCTCTTCGCTCGGCTTGGTGCCGCGATTGGTGTGGCCGCGATATAGCCCCAACCACTGCAGCGCGAACAGCGTCACGAACGAGGGATTCGTGTACAAATAACGACGCCACAACCGTTTAGGCTCGCGGGTCAAACGAAACAGCCACTCCAGGCCATTTCGCTGCATCCACGGTGGAGCTTGTTCGAGCAATCCGGCGTGAAAGGCAAAGGCCGCGCCGACAGCGATCAATGGCATATCAACCCGATCACGCATCTCGAACGCGAACACCTCCTGCCGCGGACAACCCAGTCCAACGAAACACATACCAGCGCCGCTGGCGTTGATTTCAGCGGCCAATTCGTCACACTCCGATGTCGTTAATTGGCGAAATTTCGACGCTCGCTGGCCGACAATTTTCAGGCCCTCGAATCGCGCGGTCAGTTTGTCGGAAAACTGCGTCAGCATTTCCTCGGTCGCGCCGAACAAGAACACGCCGACTCCCTGCTGAGCCGCCGCCTGGCATAACCGCAACGTCAACTCGGGACCATAAACGCGGTCCTTTAACTTACACCCGTGCAAAAACCGCAGCGCCCAGCGAACCGGTTGGCCATCGGGACAAACCAAATCAAACTGGTTCAGCCGATAATTATGTTCGCCATCCATCACGCCGGTCATCACGCCATGTACCGCCAATGCCGTTACCGTCATCGCCCGATGCTCGCGACCGGCGCACAGTATCTTTTCGACTGCTGCTTCATAATCGATTGCGTTGACATCAATTCCGAGCACGCTGTGTTGACCCAAATCCACCATCGCTACCGCCTATTCGCCTTGATCAAGTTCATGAACGTGTTCAATCATACACTTCACGTCAAATGACTCGGCCAATCGCTTTAGTGCCCAGGTAACAATGTCCATTTTGGCCCCACGGCTGATCTTCATCGCGGGAAAGTACGCCATGTCCGCGTCATCCTCGCGTCCCATAAAGTCCGGCGGATGAAGCAAAATCGACGGTGGCGTTCGGGTCAATCGGCAAAGCATGATCGCATTACGGAAATACGCCTTCGCGGCCAACGTCGAAAAGCCGGCCAAGAACGTGAAGTAGCTGAAGTGTATCGGCGTCCGCGTACCCGGCATAACGGTTACCGGCAGCTCCCAGAGCTGACAATCATCAACCTCGCGGCGATACGGACGATTGGGTTGCAAAACCGACTTCCAGCCGCCGTACAACTTAGCCGCCTTTTCACGTTGCTCGCCGCGTAAATCGCTGCGCATCAGAAACACGGTTCGCGCGATCGGTGCAATCGAAGTCGGAAACAATGATGCGTCATAGACAAACCGCTGATTCACCAGAACGCGCAGTACTTCCGGTGGGCAGGAAAAACCGGGACCGCGAAAACCAACCGGAACCATGCCAAGCTTGGCCTTGATCGCGGCGCTCGTCGCATTGATTTCTTGTTCGATCTCGGCGGCGTCCATCGTGTGCAACCAAGGCAAATGATTGTACGAATGATTCGCGAACTCGAACCGAGGCATTGACTTGAACTGGCCGATTGCGGTGACGTCGTTCGCCGATTCCAAGTCACGACCGACGACGAAAATGGTTAACGGCAAACCAAGTTCGCCGAGGGTTTCGACAATCCGCGGAATCACGGCGTCGAAGTAGCTGCCGCAACTTTCCCAATCACTGCGTCCGGCGGCGCGCAGGTATGCCCACTTATTATCCAAGTCCAAAGAAAGATTCGCCGACGGCTTCATGAACGTTTTGTTTAACTTTACAAGGGTTTGTAAAAACGGGGACCAGCGTGAACCAGGCGGGCCGCGCGGTGCTCATGGTAATTCGACAAAATTCCCGCCCCCAGCGCAAAGCGGAAATAAACCGACGGCAAATACAGATTTTGGAATCGATTGGTACGATTGCTGCAATACAGTCACTTCGTTCTGACACGGAAAGTTTTTAACTCAACAGTGCCCCTGGGCAGAAGGAGATTGCCATGCTCGTCCTCACTCGCAAACTTGATGAATCGATCCAAATCGGCGACGACATCAAAATCACGGTGCTGCGAATCAAAGGAAACACGATTCGACTCGGCATCGAAGCCCCACGCGACGTTCGCGTCGTCCGCAGCGAATTGACACCGCTTGGCAATAACCATCCCGGTGCAGACAGCGATCGCAACGGCGTATCGTCCGCATCGACCGTGACCGCGATCGTTGATTCGCCAACGATTGCTGGTCCAAGATTGTATGTCGGCAGGATTGCCAGCGATGGCGGCATCTGCGTCGTCCCCGAGGCGATTGATGGCGATGCTTCGCCAGCCAAACCGTCAAGTCCCACGGACCCGAAGACGACCCGGATTGCTCCGCTACGACATTTGCTTCGCCAGGAGTCCAACCTCACGGCGGTTTAAAGTGATGTGCGGGGCCCAGCGGTGGCCCCTGCACCGATGGAGATCGATCGATCATTATGATGCGGTCCTTCAATCTCCTGAAATCGGCAGCCATGACGCTTCGCATCGTTCACTATCCTCATCCCACGCTTCGCTATGTAAGCAAACCGATCCGCCGCGTTAACAACGACTTGCGCGGAATCGCTGCGGAGATGTTGGATTTGATGTACGAGCAAGAAGGCGTAGGATTGGCCGCCAACCAAGTCGATTTGCCGCTGAAGATTTTTGTCGCCAATCCTGCTGGTAAGCGCGGCGAAGGCGAAGAATTGGTCCTTATCAACCCCGAATTGCATCGTCCCAAGGGTAGCGATTCCGATCGCGAAGGTTGCTTGAGTCTGCCCGGATTGTTTGGCGAAGTTCGCCGTGCTAAACAGATTTTCGTCAGCGCCTACGATCTGCAAGGCAACCCCGTCGAACGCCAACTCGATGGTTTTCTCGCTCGCGTCGTCCAACACGAGTATGATCATTTGCTGGGTAAGTTTTTCTTCGACCGCATGACCGAGGAACAGCGACGTGAATTGGACTTTGGCTTGGACGAGTTGGAAATCGATTTTCGCAGCCGACAATCATCCGGTGCCATCGCGGCGGATGAACAATTGGTGCGGGAACTGTCCGCTTGGGAAGCACTCTACGCGTGATTGGGAGGCCAGCCGATGTCAAATCAAACCGATGCACCGCCGTACCTTGAGACGCCATCCCCAGGGCCGATCCGTCGCGGTCGGACAAATCACCGCCAGCGATTGATCCTGTTGGGCACCGGTCCGTTTGCGGTGCCGAGCTTTGTAGCACTGTGCGACGCGGGCCACGAAGTCGCACTCGTGGTGACCCGTCCCGCACCGCCGGTAAAAAGCCGCAGAGGTCCACCGCCATCTCCGGTGCGTGAGTTTGCGCAGCACCGTGGGCTCGCCGTGTTTGATCCCGCCAGTATCAATGACACCGAGTCAATCGCGGAGCTTGTCAAGCACAGTCCAACGCTGCTTGTCGTTTGCGACTATGGCCAAATCTTGTCGTCTGCGGCGCTGGCAACCGCACCGCTGGGAGGTATCAACTTGCATGGCTCATTGTTGCCGGCATATCGCGGTGCCGCGCCGGTTCAGTGGGCGGTGCTCAGCGGTGATGAGGTTGCCGGTGTGTCGGTTATCCACATGACACCGCGACTCGATGGCGGTCCGATCTTGGCGACCGTCACGATTCCAATCGACCCCGCCGATACCGCTGGAACGCTCGAGGCAAAACTTTCCTCGCTCGGTGTCGAGCCAACGTTGCGCAGCGTCGAGATGCTCGCGTCGTGGGACGGCGTATCGAGCATCGGTACGCCGCAAGACGCAAGTCGCGTCAGCCGCGCACCGCGATTATCCAAGACAATGGGAATGATCGATTGGACTCAGACGGCCAAGCAGATTGATTGTCATGTCCGCGGCATGCAGCCTTGGCCCGGAGCAGCAACCGATATCCTGCTTGGCGACGGGCGATCGGCACAGCGCATCGGCATTCGAGCCGCGACAATTATCAATAACGAAGCTCCCGCCGGTGTGTCACCGGGCGAACTCATCGACGACAAGCATTTACGAATCGCCACCGGACCGATCGAGCAACCGGGGATCGTCCAAGTCGAACGTTTGCAACCCGCAGGCCGCAATGAAGTCAGCGGCGCGGAGTTCATGCGCGGCTATCGGTTGGCAATCGGTACGCAGTTCGGTCGCGGCAATGAATTGACGTAGTGCTTTGTAACCCGAAATCGAAGCTGAGACAAAGCATTAGTCGCCGGTGATTGACGAGGCCGGTGGCTAGCGCCAAACCGCTCACAGAACAAAAATAGTTCGACAACCGATCACTTGCGCATCGGGCCGCGCGGTGTCCACTGCGCGACGTTCGGTTGGGCGATCGGCAATTCGGCCTGAGCTTGCATCGCCACATCGACGGCTGACAACTTCACGTGCGCCAAAACTTTATCGCCGATCGGCCGTTCTTCGCCCCAGGGGATAATGACTCGCAAACCGCTAGCCGGGCCTGCATGTACCATCTCGCGAATCTCATCCGGGCCAAACTCCCATTTACCGATTCGCGCCGTCGCCGCGCTGCGGGCTGGGTCCAAAAGCACAACGCTCATCACGCCATCAATATCGAACGTCTCCAGCGCCACCGGTTTGCCGGCCTCATCAATTGCCTCGACGAGCAATTCGATGCCTTCGATCGGTGGCTGGTCATCGGACTTATGGCCGCCCGAAAACCCCTTGTGAATTCGAATCGATACGGGTGTTGCCGGCGGGCTCGACTGGAGCCGACGTGCCGTATCCGGCAATTCGATTTGTCCTGGCAGTATGTCGGGCATTGAATCGGGCGGCGGTGGAACCGGATCACCCAGCTCGACATCGGGCAATAGCAAATCGCTGGCCCCCGGTGGCACCGGCTCGGACGGCGGAATCGGCGACGATTTCGGTCGCGGCGGTGTTGGCTCAGGGTCGCTCAGCGGCTTCTTCGCTTGGCTGCCGGCTGGCGGCGGCAAATCATCAGTGGGTCGGGCGGGCAATTTTGGCGAGGTGGACTTAGGTGCCGCTGGGGTTGAGCTGGATCGAGGCTGCGTGATCTCGACAACCTCGCCTGACGAGTTCAATGTCTTGCCAAAGATTGTCCGTCGCGGCGGTGCTGCGGGTACCTGAATCTGCGAAGACTTAACTTCCGCTCGCATCAATTCGTCTCGCAAAACCTGGTTTTGATAGTCCGCGTCGTACAGTTGATCTTCGAGGACGCGAATCTCGCCCGCCATTTTCTGGTGATACACGTCTCGGTAAGCCGCTCCTTGGCAACCGCCCATTGCCGATAGCGCGACCGCCACCACGATTGACATCAAAATGCCAACGGCGTGTCGATCGTTGATTAAGCTTGGGCGGAAAACGACCAAGGCGAACTGCTCAATGGACAGAGTTTAAAAAACGCGGACTCCGGTCCATGCCATAGCAATCCAGCAGCGACGAGGTCAAGTGATAACGATTGCTATCAACGAATGTGGCGATTGTAGAATGGTTGTCCCCAACCGTTTGGGAACGCGCAAACGGTGGGGACAACCGTTCTACAATTTTTGTCGCCGCACTTAATTCGGTGCCAATCCGGCGATGGGCATTGGTGCTTTGTAAAGGCCCGTTCGCGCGGTCATGTAAATCGTCTTGCGATCGGAGCCACCAAAGGTGACGTTGGCGGGTTGTTCGGCTAATTCGACCAATCCGACCGCGGCCCCGGCGGGCGAGAAAATTTGCACGCCGATGTGCGTCGTGATGTAAAGATTTCCCTCGACATCGACGACCATTCCATCGCCGCCGGTCGAAGTTTGGTCGGCCGGTTGGCGAACGACGCAGTGGACACGCTGCGGCCCAAGCTTGCCCGCTTGCAACACGTCGTAAGCCAGCATTTGTGGTTGTGTGCTGGGGACCACATACAGCGTCTTGCCGTCCGGTGACAAACCAATCCCGTTGGGCGCGGATATCGGCTCGGTAACACGCGTCACGCTGGCGTCGGCGGCAATGTAGTAAACGGTCTGGACCGATTGCGGCAATGGTTCGGGGGCGCGGTACAACGGATCAGTAAAGTAAACGCCACCAAACTTGTCGGCGATAAGATCGTTCGGAGCGTTGAATCGTATTCCTTCAAACGAGTCGGCCAGCACTTGACTGGGCCTGCCCGACTCGAGATCGTACTGCACAACGGTTCCATCCATTTGGCAACCAAGCAACTTTCCCGCCGCGGTGAAGATCATGCCGTTGGTGTGGCGAGATTGGTCGGTAAACAGACTGATCGTGCCGTCGATGGCAAGCTTGTGGATTCGCGTCGCGGGGATGTCGCTGAAGTAGAGCGTCCCATCAGGTCCGCTGGCCGGTCCTTCGGTAAACTCAAATCCGCCCTGGACCAATTCAACGGGCCGCAACGGTACGATCCATTCTTGAGCAAAACAGGTTGTTGCAGCGGAGAAAATCGAGGCCGCGAATAGCAGTGTATTTAATCGCATGATGGGGTTCGAACGTGTCAGGAAAAGTAAACGCGAAACGCTCACCCATCATAACCCAACCGCGCGGCAGTTCGTTCGGGGCAGCAAACGAAAAAAGCGTGCCCGCCAGGAGCACGCTTTTCGTAGATTTTCTGGCACAAAGCGACAGCGGTGATTCCCGGCACCAGCGGCCGCGTCCACAGACATCGACTAGAACTCGATCGTTGCACCCAGATCGATACCTTGGACCCAGAAGCCCGCATCTTGGAACCGGAATGTTGGCGGTTCGGTAATGGCGGCCAAGTTGGATTGGTCAAGATCGATGTTGCGATCGATTTGCTGTCCCGCCAAGGCGACGTTGTTCCAGTATAGGAAACTGTATCCGACCGTGAACGTAACGTGATCGCGGAAACGATAGCCGAGTTTCAGGTTGATTTCGGGAGCGAAGGTAAACTCGTCACGCTCGAAGACACCCTGGTTGCCGACGGCCAGCAGGCCACGGTCAAAGGTTTCCACGGGAGCACCGAGGACGGCGGTGTTCGTCGCACTGCCGCTGATCGTGGCCACTTGGTTCATGTTTCCAAGGTGAACTTTGGTCAGCGACCGTGCCACCCAGCGACCACGTCGAATGATGGTTTCGGCACCAATTTGACCACCGTGAAAGCGGTTCTCGGTGCTGAATGAATCACGGAAGGTTGTTTCGCCACCGTCTTCGTTGTCGATCGAATTGCTGCGGATGAACAAATCGTCATCGATTCCGAAGAACGAGTAACCACCGATAATATCGGTTTGATAGTCGCGGCTGCGGCCCAAATTCAAGCGACCATAGGCTTCGGCAGCGAACATCTGCAGCGATGCTTCGCCACTGACTTCGCCGGTGAAGTCGTCGTTGCCACCAGCCTCGAATCCGATAATCACAGCGTCCTCAACACCAAGGCCGGCGTTGAAGAAGGGGCGGCCGATCGAAACGTCGGTTCCGTCGCCACCAAATCGGAAGCTGTCATCATCGTCGCTCAAACCCCAGAAGCGACCGCCAATGCCGACGTTGCCATCGTTGAAGTAGCGACCAAAATCAAGCCGCGCACCGGGCGAGATGTTGTTGCCAAACTCGTCCAGCGCGACTGTCGCATTGGGATTGTCAAGAAACGGGAACTCGCCCGCCGGTGCCAACACGACCAACGGCGTCGTGCGGCGCGACTGCGGGAACCACAGCAGCGTTTCGGCTTGAAGCCAAGTCTGCGAGCACTTGTTATTCATCATTCGACCCATCATGCCGTGGCGCGGCGAGCAACTGTCGCAACCACCATCGCAACCTCCGCAAGATGCGTCGCAACCGCTGTCGCAACTTCCGCTCATTGCCATCGCATGATGCTTGCGGAAACCGGCAGGCTGGACCGTCGCGGTCGGCGGATAGTAATAACCCGCTTGAGGAGGTGCCGCCGGAGCTCCGTCGCCAATGTGGACGGCGGAGGCTTGCTGCACCTCGTTATCTTCAACCGCATACGCGGCGTCGTCTTCGGGGTAATACTCGTCGCCGTAATAGTCAGCTTCGGTATCGCCCACATAAGTGTTGCGTTGTGGGTTGGCGGCGAATGCGACTGAGGTTGACAGCAAAACCGCCGTCATCGTCAACCTGCGCAAGGTGATCTTCATAATTGGTTCTCAAGCGTCGGGAATACTACTACGACCTGGATAGGAGGATCGACAGAATCCACCGTTGCATTCAGAACCTTCGTAAACGCAGTGAAACACTTCCCAGATTACGCAGCTTCCACCAAAAGTGGTTGATTTTGGCCAGGTCGTCGGCTGCTGAAGTCGCTAAAATGAGCCGAACTCGTCCGCACCGCCTCCGATTTTGGCATTATGTCTACGGCTTCGAACCATCCATCGCGATCCACCGCCACCAACCCCGCATTGCAACCCAACGAGTCGCCGGTGGTGGGCGGCGGGGACGATGATTTTTCGCTGTCAACGCTGGTTAAATCGGGCATCGAAGGTGATTTGGTCGCGCCCGCCGATGTTCCCGCGGCTGTTCCCGGCGTCGCCATACCACCGCCAGGCGTTAGCTTCGGAATGCGAGGGCTTTCGTTTCGGTTTGCCCGCTGGCGTCGGTTGCTGGGCCAAATCAATGAACTCGAGCCAATGCTCATCAAGGAAACCGATGCTGACTTGCGTAAGCGAAGTTTGGCAATCCGCTACCGGGCGATGGCTGGCGAGAAGCTCGGTTTGCTATTACCCGAAGCCTACGCATTGTGTCGCGAGGCCGGCCGACGATCGTTGTCGATGCGTCACTATGATGTGCAAATGATCGGCGGCATTTCATTGTACGAAGGTTGCATTGCCGAGATGCAAACGGGTGAAGGCAAGACGTTGACTGCAACATTACCGTTGTACCTGCATTCGCTGGCGGGCAGGGGCGCACACCTGGCCACGGTCAACGATTATCTGGCCCAGCGTGACGCCGATTGGATGCGACCGCTTTATGAAATGCTTGGCGTTTCGGTCGGTGTGATTCAAACACCCGATGACCAAGCGGCCCGGCGAACGGCCTACGCCGCAGCGGTGACTTATGGCACGGCCAAAGAGTTTGGCTTTGACTTTCTGCGCGATCGCTTATTGATGCGAGCGCAAAACCGCTTGCAGACCGAGATGCTCGGTGATGCCGGTGGCGGTGGGTTCAGCCAATCGGGCGACGCCGTCGTGATGCGTGGAATGCACTTCTGCTTAGTCGATGAGGCCGACAGTATTTTGATCGACGAAGCTCGCACGCCGCTGATCATCGGTTCGATCGAAGACAACGTGCGGGACCAAATTGTCCAGACCTATCGCTGGGCCGCAGAGATCGCACCGCAATTCAATCTGGACGAGCACTACTACATCGACGACGAAACGAAGCGATTCGAGTTGACGGCCCGAGGTCGCCAGAAAGTTCGTTCGCTGCCGAAGCTGGATCTTGTGCGGACGATGGGCCTGGTTGACCTTTACGAGTTCAGCGAGCGATCGATCAAGGTGTTTCGCGAGTTCACGCTCAATCGCCAATACGTCGTTCGCCCCAGCGAAAAGGGCGGCGAAGAAATCGTGATTGTTGACGAGTTCACCGGGCGATTGGCAGAGGGCCGTAAATGGCGTGACGGCATTCACCAAGCGATCGAAGCCAAGGAACAAATTGAGATCAGCGTTCCGACCGGCCAAGCGGCACGAATCACGGTCCAAGACTTGTTCCTGCGTTATGAAAAACTCGCCGGTATGACGGGAACCGCAGCGACGAGCGCCGGAGAACTGCGGCGCATTTACCGTACGCCGGTATTGCGAGTGCCAACGAATCGCCCACCACAGCGCGAACAACTGGCCGACCGCGTGTTTGGCAACGCACTGCAAAAATATGAAGCGATCGTCACCGAGGTTGCTGCGATGCACGCCGGTGGACGACCCGTGCTCATTGGAACACGTTCGATCGACAAAAGCGAAGTGCTGTCCCGGTTGCTTGACCACGCAGGCATTGCGCACGAAGTGCTCAACGCCAACAAGGTTGCCGAAGAAGCGGAAATTGTCGCCCGTGCCGGCAGTCGATCAAAGGTCACCGTGGCAACCAACATGGCTGGACGTGGTACCGACGTGAAGCTGAATCGCGAGATCGAGGCGCTCGGCGGCATGCATGTGATCTGCACCGAACTGCATGACGCGGCGCGGATCGATCGCCAATTGATCGGTCGCTGTGGACGCCAAGGCGACCACGGCTCGTATCGCCAATACCTGTCCCTGGACGACGACATTCTCAAGAACGGACTCGGACCCGACAAAGGCGAAAAACTACGCCAGCTTGGCGAAGCGATCGCCGCCAAACCATCACCCGGATCGCTGGACAGCTACGCGGCGCTGTTCCGCAAAGCTCAACGACGCGTCGAACGCAAACACTTTCGCGACCGCATGGTGTTGTTGCACCACGAGAAAGAACGCAAAAAAATGCAACGCGAAATTGGCCAAGATCCGTATCTCGATACACCGGATTAGGTTGCTGGAAAGTTCCGACAAAATCAACTAAAACTGCGTCCGTTTTGGCAACGGAATTCGCACGCTTGGAAGCAGTTCGGCACGTGAGACAACTAAAGCTAGCGCTGGGGCAATCGGCCAATCTCAAAATCATGACCGGCGATTGTGCCTCCATTCTGCCCACCCTCGAAAATGAATCGATCCAGTGCTGCGTGACATCGCCGCCTTACTGGGGATTGCGTGATTACGACCATCCCGATCAGATCGGTGCCGAGCCGTCACCTGACCTTTATGTAAAGAACTTGGTCGCGGTTTTTCGATCGGTTCGCGATAAGCTTAAGCGTGATGGAACGTTGTGGTTAAATGTTGGTGACGGGTACGCTCGCAACGGTGGCACAGGCAATTGCGGCCCAAATGCAGTCGTTGGCAATACAAAGAAACTGATTCAAAAGCGTAATTGCAAAGTACCCGGAGTTTGGGGTTTGAAAGATCGCGATTTGATGGGGCTTCCCTGGAGAGTCGCATTTGCCCTGCAAGAGGATGGCTGGATACTGCGGTCCAAGATTGCCTGGATCAAAAAGACAGCCATGCCCGAGAGTGTGAAGAACAGACCTACCAGCGCCACCGAAGAGATTTTTCTGTTCGCGAAATCGCCGTCTTATTACTGCGACTCAACTGCAGTTCGCCAAGACACCGGTGCGAACCTGAGAAATTTTTGGATATTGGGGCCGGACCCAAGCAGCCACGGCCATCCGGCTGCATTTCCCCGCGAACTGGCCCGTCGATGCATTTTGTTGGGCTCGCGCGAAGACGATTGTGTGCTCGATCCGTTTGGTGGATCGGGGACCACGGGGTTGGTTGCCAACGAGTTGGAACGGCACGCAGTTTTGATCGAACTGAACGCAAGCTACGCGAGTTGTGCGACGGAGCGAAGTC
>JBGSVE010000043.1:0-23436 GCA_041753075.1 Pirellulaceae bacterium | reverse complement strand
GTGCCCGCGACAGTTAATAATCCACCACCGGAACCGGCCGCACCATCGGCGATGTTGTCGCTGATCAGGCCACCGGTGATTGTCAGAGTGCCACCATCATTGAATACACCACCACCGCCCTGATCGGCCAATGCACCGCTGGCCGTGTTGCCGCTGATCGTGCTGTTGGTCAGCGCTAGCGATTGACCCTGGGCAACGAACACGCCTGCGCCGAAGTCGGCACTACCTCCGGTGATGACAAGATCAGAGATCGAGACCGAATTGGCTCCGGTTAGAATTGCAAACACTCGGCTTAGGGCATTGGCGTCAACGGCTAGTCCCGATGCGCCGCTGCCATCAATTTCGACGTTATCGGTGATATCGAGTTGCGTTCCACCGAGCGTGATCGTGAGGCCGCTGAGTGAGGATGCAAAGGCAATGGAATCGGTTGCTACCATACCAAGCTGACCCGCAGCGGCATCGCCAGCCGTGGAGTTGGTGTTTGCCGCCTGAATCGCTTCGCGAAGGCTGATAAAACCATCCACAGCGACCACGTCATCGATTGTGTCAACGATGTATGCGGTCAGTAACCGTCGTGCTTCAAGGGCCTCGACGGAGAGGATGCGATTCGAGGCCAGAGTCCGTCGAAGACGACGTACGGATTGGCGTGATTGCCGACGTTTAAACGGAAACATGTTGAGAACTCAGGGTGGAAGCAAGACAGGTTCGGCTCAGTGCTCCGCACCGGTAGGCTCGCATCCATGCAAAATCGAAAAGTGCGGATTCAGTGTAGTTGCCAGATCAGCGAAATGGCGATTTTTCTCGTCGTTACCCAGTGCCGCGAAGATGAGCGATGCATGGTGGTAAATGGTGGCATCTTTGATTCCAACGCCGATGGACTTATTAATATTTTCACCAGCTTCGGCAAATTGGCCATCGCGATACAAGCACCAAGCCAGCGTGTCGAATGCGAATACGTCCTGCCGCCGCAACAGATCCTTGCGTGCAAGCGCGACGGCTTCGGCAGAACTGAAACTATTATTGGCAAGAAACAGGGCGAGCTCGCGGGCGTGAGCATCACCGGCGGTAACCTGCTCGGCTCGCATCGCTTGTTCCGCTTTCTTGTACCAATCGCTGGCCTTGTCGCCATCGCCCTGGCACGCGTGAAGATCGCCTAGCATCGCCATCGCCGGTGGTGCTTGGTAGCGATCGACGATTTTTTTAGCGCATCCAATTGCACGGTCATAATCTCCCGTGGCGGCAAACGCCTCGGCCAAACTGCTCAATGCCGCTGCGTCATCAGGCACGATTTTTAAAACGGCGTCGAACCGAGCTTTTGCTTCGGCCACTTTTCCTTGACCAAACAACAGGCAACCTAGTCGCCATTGATACCAGCTCACTTCTTCGGGCGAGGCACCGAGTGAGTCAAGTTCGGCGATCGCGTTGTTGAGCAGCGAGATCGACGTGGGCACATCGCCGGTGACCTCATGCAATCTTGCCAAACGCGCCAACACCGGCGGCGAGGGCTCTTGTTTCTGCAGTCGATCAAGGGATTCTCTGGCTTCGTCGTAGTTGCCAAGCTCGAGTTGGCAATCCGCCAAAATCGCTAGGGCGAGATCAAAATAAGGTTTTTGCTCAAGCACTTCGCTGGCCAATTGCTTGGCTTCGTGAAATTTGTGCTGGGCGGTAAAGACTTCAGCTAGATGCAGTTTTGCCCCCGCATAATTTGGTTGAATCTTAAGTGCTTCCGCTAAAACCGCCGCAGCCTGCTCGTACGAAGACCAATCATCATCGGCCTTGGCGCGTTGATGATAAAGCTGGCCCAACAACGTCAGGCCCAGACAATCCTTTTTGTTTGCACCAGTCCGTAGTTCGAGACTATTGATCATCGCGCCAAGGTCAATCGGTTCGCCGATCGGCACCGCACCTGCAATCGGCAGGCGCTGTTCGTTCTCGTTCCATTGAAAATCGTCGAACGTTTTTGAATAGGGATCGTCGACCACATCTTGTGAATAGCCCATCGAACTATTGAAGATGACAATCATCAAGACTAAACGCAGACAATTATGCGTCGCAAACCAGCACGCCATTTCGGTTCTTCCCAAGGCAGGTGACGATGCGCGCAGCCGACCTGGTAGCGATCAGAATCGATATCCAGGTCGGCAACGACGGGGTTAAGACGAACAGTCGCAGTTGATCACGGAGCGAGCGTTTGCGCGGGAGCGAGATAAGGAAAAACGTTCAAGAAAGGACGATCATTTGCGTCAACCAAATCGGTTGTCACCGCACCATTGGTCAACAGAGCAAGTTCCGCATCGATTACGTCATCGGCGAGACGACGGCCATTGAGGAAGCCGCTGGCGTCCGACGTATTGATTGTTAATACGTCGGGCAAAAGAATCCCGGCGAGTGTATTGGCTTGTGCAGGCGTATTCCCCAACGCCAACAGGGTGTTCACCACGTCGGTATTGAAGTTCGCAACGTCACGAACCGTGTCGGCACGATTGAACACATCCTTGCGCGGGCCACTAATCAAGACCGTGTTGATGGCCGGCCGTCCGACGCGATCGAATTGGCGACCTGCGCCAACGGTTCGACAATAGACACCAATGTTATCTGCGCCGAATGTACTTCGCGGTACTTCCAGAACAATGCAGGATACGTTTGCGTTGGCAAAGAAGTTTGTGCCAGTGAACGCCAGCCCATTGTTGAATCCGGCCGAATCAAAGAAGAACGGATCGTCAAATAGCCCGCAAGTTACCATGCCGCCAGTGCGAATTCGCGTGGTTTGGCCGGTGACGCCTGACGTGACAACGCGACCGTTTTGCTGGGTCACGATGTAACGCTGAGAGCCATTGCGAACGGCCGAGAAATAAAAGCGATAGACGACGTTGGGCGTTGCATTGCCGTCCGTGTCGATCACGAATTCGTAAATTCCACGCGTATTAAAGGCCGTTGAACTGTTGGCCAGTTGGCCGGCAAACGGATTGACCGTCATAATCAGGACGACGTTCGCGGGATTCTGCGGCGACTGAAACGCATACAGATCATTGATGTCGAGCGTACCGTCAGCGCGAACCGCAGGTGAGTCGGTATGGTCTGCCGCACCCGCCGACTTAGTGGTAAGCGCGGGCAGCGCTGCGGCAATTGCCATCAACGCCAAAGAGAGACTCTGTTTGCAAATCATTGGTGACCCCAGTTTAAAAGTAGACACAAGTTACGTTCGAGAGGAATCCAATCCACTTCACACTTGGGCGAACAGCCCCTCGAATGACCTAATCCAAGAATTATGAATGGTGGGCGGCAAGATTACAGCCAGTAAATTACTTTTTTTCGTTAAATTCTGTGATTGATCTGCTGCTCGATCAACGTGTTAGTGGACCAATCCAGCGGCGTAACGATCTCGAGCAACTCAATCGCGGGCTCGGAATCACAGAGAATTCTCGCGGTTCGCCCGTACGTGCTCTCCGGTATGGACGACGAAAAGTCGAGCGGTGTAAAGATTTTTGCCAGCGCCCGACCCATCTTCACGTTCCACAACTCGACCAACTCGACTTGTCGCATTACCTGGTGATCGATCAACACTCGACCTAAAGGCTTCGCTCCACCTTCGATTTCGCGCCACACCGCCGGTGCAAGCAAGTCCACGCGGAGTTTGACGATTCCGTACTGGACGACCGCGCGACTGCTGCGGCTACGCAACAGAATTTCTCTGGCATAAAACTTTTCGCTTTTTTGGAGTCGCAAGATTTCGACATCAACTGTCGAGTTGAAATGCGACTCAACGGTCACAGTCATGTGCGCTTGATGATTGAGCAGCGAATCGAACGGTGCCGGAAGTGGTGGATGGGCCGCGGCGAAATGCGCCAAATCGCCCAGATCGATTGCGCTATAAAACAGCGACAAAAGGTGATCGAGATCTACTGTCGGCTGGACCGAGTCGCTGGATCGGGTCATTGGTCGAGGCGCTGGCCGTAGAGGTGGGGAGTCGCCGTTGCAATTTTCAAACGGTGTATGGGTCCGTACATCATAACCTGCGTCGAAAGCCGTTTGCTACCACCAACGATTCAATCACCGACCAACGCGGCGCGGTTGCGCAGTCGCATGATCGTTAAGAAAATGAACGTCGCAGTCAAGCTCGCCGTAAACAGCAAGTAGCCGGCCACAACGCGAACATCGCCAATGTTGACCGGGTCGTCACCGGATTGGCTCATATTGGCATCCAACGGTAGCGCAAACAGTGCCGCGAAGGGACTGGTGACGCTCGTCATGCCAATCCATGAGTTTGTCGCGAGCCAATCCGGCTGCAATAGTTCCAGGACTGCAATGACGGCCACGGGAAAAGCATACAGCAGTAGAATAATCGCGTAGGTTGCCAGCAGCGAAGCCGATGTTCGCTGCAGCAGCGATGAACACAACATGGCAATCACTCCGTTACTGACGCAAACAAAGATCACGATGACGAACATCATCGCCGCAGTCAGCAGGTTTGTATAAAAGCTCGGGACGAAGGCGATTGCCAACAATAAAGGCCACAACAAAAATCCGGTCAATACACAAGAAATACGAAGCCCAACAAGCAACTTTCCCCACAATATTTGCCACGGCGTGATTGTCGTGGTCAATAATAAATCGATCGTCTGGCGTTCGCGCTCGCCGGTGATACTGCCGGCCAGAAACACGGGCCCCACCAACATATTGAAGACAACCACATAAACAACGAACCACGGCGACTTTGCGCTGTCTAAAAACAACAGCCATGCCATCAACGGCAGCGCCAACAGCATGCTGATTTGAATCACCAACCTCAGCATCAAGGTTCCTTGGCTGAAGATTTCGCTGTGGATTTCTTTGTCATAGACCGGATTGGCACCGTCGGGCATCAGTGCTTGTTTTTTGGGTGGCGCAAACAGGCGATCAGGAAATTGATCTCGATTGATAACCATTCCAATCGCTTGTTCATTTTCCATTTCCAAATCGACCACTTCCTTGCCTTCGCTGCCCATGTCCGGCGGATAAAGCATCCGCCCAGCCGCGTTTCCACACAGTAAGAACACCGCGGTCAAGGCGAACGCCGGAATCACCAGCAACGTCAATTGCAAACGCAACGTCCCACTGGTTTCCAGGTTCCGCCAGAACGCGATTGCCGCCATCACTAACGGCAGAATCGTCATGTAACTGACCACCAGCGATGCGTTGGTGCGCCGAAAATAACTACTGCACGCAATGCCAATCGCGCCAAACAAAATCACCGAAACGATCAGACCCAGGTATGCGGCGAGGACTTCGTAAACACTGAGTCCACCTAGTGGCAAACAAAGCACGATGATTGGCAACGAGCCGCAGATGATGATTCCCAAGTGAGTGAGCGATGCCACCATCTTGCCGAACACAATCGCTGCGGGGCGCAGCGGTGTGGCGAGCAGCAATTCGTAGGTCGCCCGTTCCTTTTCGCCGGTGATCGCGCCGGCGGCAAGGCTCGGTGCAATCAGCGAAGCAATCACATATTGGCCGAGAAAAAACAAATCAACCAAGCGCCGTGCCGACGGTGGACTTGTCGAAAGGTCAAGCCGCTCCTCGCCCGGCCACGCTGTCATCACGACCAGCGACAACAGCAATTGATACAATGCCAGTACGACAAAAGAGCGGCCGGTTCGGAGGTTGACCAACAACTCGCGCTGCAGCACCGGGTTTTCTCGCAGATACATACGTCTCTTTCGCTTGCAACGCCCCGTATTCGA
The DNA here is from genome assembly GCA_041753075.1 of Pirellulaceae bacterium. Lineage (GTDB taxonomy): Bacteria > Planctomycetota > Planctomycetia > Pirellulales > Pirellulaceae > UBA6163. The sequence goes on along the minus strand of JBGSVE010000043.1, from coordinate 17,716 downwards.
TACATCAACATCATCCGTTACGATAATGCCTCGCGATCAGACCGCTCGCGGCGATGTCTTGCCCCCACGCAAGACTACGAGAATCGACGATACTTTCAATCCCACTCGGAGCACTAAAGATGAGTCAGTCCGGCGTAATCACGTTCAAAGGCAATCCCATGACACTAGCCGGTAAAGCATTGTCGATCGGTTCGCCCGCCCCTGCGTTCGAGCTGCATTATGCCGATGCGGGAATCAAAACACTGACACTTAGCGATTTGAAAGGCAAACCAACGATCATCAGCGTGGTGCCCAGCCTCGACACGCCCACCTGTGCGATTCAAACCAAACGGTTCAATCAAGACCTGGGCGCGATGGGCAATAACGTCAATGCCGTGACGGTCAGCCGCGACTTGCCGTTCGCTCAGGCGAGATTCTGTGGTGCCGAAGACGTCAAGTTGATGCGCACCGCCAGCGATTACCAAACGCACAAATTCGGCGACGATTACGGATTGACGATCGAAGAACTCAAGCTGCTAACGCGAGCGGTTATCGTTCTTGATTCGAGTGGCAAAGTCGTCTACCAGGAAATCGTCAAAGAAGTGACCCAGGAACCCGACTACGCCAAGGCCCTCGAAGCACTTCAGGCCGCGTCTTAATTTGATCCTGTCGTCATAGTCGATTTCCAATCAATATCGCTGCGTGCGACCAACCGACCGAGAATGTCTTGTTGGTCGCCGGCCACGGTTACGATTCGTGAACATACATCAGCAACTTTAATTTGTTGAGCTTCACAGACCAGCATCGCGGCGGCACCGTTGATCACCGCCGTCGTCAACGGTCCGTTATGAACGGCGCGAATTTTAGGTTCGATTCGCTCGCGTTCTTGCTCGCTTCCGGCGATTAGCAACATTCGTTGACAACCACCACAAGTCAACAGTGATGGCTTCACCGCGCGAATTGCGGCGGCGATTAATTCCGGATCGTCCCAAGGCCGAGACGCTAAATATGCATCACTTGGCGTCGTTTCGTTTTCAATGTCCAGCGACATCGTGGTTGTCTGCTCAGGCGAAAGATAGGTTTGTGTTACAGCCATCGGCGACGCACCGAATCGCTGTTTCAACGCCGCCGGCGAACTTGCGGCACCCGCAGAAGCCGGTGCGGTGATTGCCACCTCCGTGGCCCAAGTCACGGCCGCTTCGATCAGCGGCAGTGCGCGGTCAAGCAGCGATTGAAGCAACGTATGGCTGGCGACGGCCTCACCTTCTTGCATCACGGCACTGCCTAACACGGAAGACGAAACTTGTTTGTGCAATCCTTCGATCACGGATTCCACGCGTCCGCAGACGCCCTCGTCAACAAATCTCCACAGGTCGTCATCGTTTCCAGTAATGCGCGCCGATACTTCGCCAACACACTGCGCAAGCGTCGCGGCATGGTCGCTCATTCGCTCACGCAACACCCGCAATTGTGCACTCAGGTTGGCCAGCATCTCCGCCGCGTTGGCACGCACAATTCGCCATAACCAGCGATCCGCAACTGTTTCTAAACTTATCGTGGCCGCTCCTGCAGCGCTGGACTCGTTTTCAAGCGGCTCAGTGCGACACGCATCGACCGATTCGTTGACGGCCTGCTCAATGCGTTGCATCGCCTCAAAGGCGAGCGCCAAATCGCAGCGTCCATCACAAAGTCGAATCGAAATCTCGCGCTTTAGCGACAACATGACCTGTTCGACCAAATCGTTTGACTCAGCAGGCAATGTCTCTTGTGCCAGCGCCATCAACGCACCTTCGAATTGTTGGCGATCACTGCGAATCGACTCCGCCAATGCCTTGATGGCTGCCGCCAATTGGCCTCGTCGTACTACCGGGTCAATTGACCACCTGCCGCCGCAGTGCTTCAAAAACGTTTCAGCGCTGACTCCGCTGCGGCGAATCATTCGGGCGGCAAGCTCCGGAGCCAATTCCTTGGCCTCGGCTGGACTGCCAAGCCAACGAAACAACAATTTTCGGACAACTGATGGTGCCAACAAATTCTCTTCGAGCATTTTCGGCGTGCGCAGCCGTACTATGCCGACCGATCGAATGCAGGGTGTCGCGATTTGGCCCGGTACGGGTTCCTCGCCGGAATTGGCCCGTGCGGCGGCAAAGAACTCGGCCGCACCCGTGCTTTCCAACCAAATGTATTCAACCACGGTTTCGATCGGATCCGGGATCGACTCGCCGGCCAGCCCCGCCGTCACCAGATAGGCGTCGCTCAGCGGGGTTCGTGCCGCGGGAACACTTGGCCAATTCGTAGCGGCATCGCCGGGGTAACCGTTGCCAGGGCTGAGAAAGTACTGGATCTCGTTCATCGTCGCCGCGGCATCCGAGACCGCCAGTGGTCGAGAACTGCTGCGCTGCAGCGGCCCGGCGACCAACATCGGCACAACTCGCACCTGAGCCATCGAGAACTCGTCCAAGACGTGACGAATCAAATGCATGATGTCGAGAACCATTCCGCTGCCGGTCCCACCATCAATCGACGACACGACAAAAACATTGGGCGACGAGCTACCCGCAACCGCACCAAGGTGACCAATCGATTCACGCAATTGCCGCAGCACCTCTTCGGCGTGATCAACTAATGCCAATCGTCCCAGCGGACGCATGCCTTCGGTCGCACCGCTGCGTGGCACGTTGTATAGCCAACGGCGACTAAGACTCTTGTATTTGATGCCTTGATAGTTCCGATACTCTTGCGGACTTTTCAACGGCGTGTAGAGCGATTGACAAACGGGGACGCGGTCTGAAACCTCGGCCAAGCGAGCCGCTTGAATCGTCGCTGAATCGGTGTCGATCAAGATCGAGTGAAGATCGACGGGACAAGCCGCCCGCTGGCTGGCGACGCGATCGCGAAGTGAGGCCAAAACCTCGGCACCGGCACCGCCAATGGCAACCACCAGCGAATGACCCGTGATCCGTACGCCGCCCTGGGCGATCGAAATTTTGAGTTGCGGAAGATCCTTGACCGTCGGCATCGGCACGCCATTGTCACCGCGAAATTCGCCCGTCAGCGTATCGCCCTGTTCGAGCGACGAATCGGACATCATCGATCGCGAACTTCGCGTTGTCGATGCACGCAGCGCATCAATGAACTCACAGCAACTGGCGAATCGTCGCTGCGGATCTTTCTCAAGCGCCTTCGCGATAACGGGCCGATCCGATGCTGGCAACGGATTCAGATTGGGGGCGCTATGCACATGCTGTGTGGCCAAATGCGCGATCGTCCGCCCGCTGAATGGCCGGGTGCCGGTCAGCAACTCCTGATACATGACCGCTAGGCTGTATTGATCGCTATGCATACTCGGCCGGCCATCAAACAATTCAGGCGGCGCATAGACCGGCGTCAAACCACCAACGACCGAGCATTCGACATCGCGCAAATCTTTGAGCAAACCAAAGTCGCCGACTTTAACGTGACCGCCAACCATCAGTAGATTGCCGGGCTTTACATCCAAATGCTGTAGCTGGAAATTTGTATGCAGGTAGTCCAGCGCGTCGCCGGCGTCATGCAAGTAGGACAGCAACGACGCTCGCGGAATACCACAGGATCCTCGCTCGCGATGGCGGTTGTAAACATCTTCGAGCGATCCGTCGGCCAATTCCGTTACGATCACAAGCCGGTCGTCGACGACGCCAAAACGTTCCAACGTCAATAGAAATGGGTGATGAACACCTTTGATTCGTTCGAGTGACCGCAATTCCCGTTGAGCACGATGCTGGTCAGTCGATCCGTATACAAACTTTACTGCCTTGTGAAGTCCACCGGGCGCTTCGCTGTGCCAAACCTCGCCAAAGCCACCGCGACCAATCAATTGTTCAAGCTTATACCCCGCGATCGGCTCGTAGCCAGCGCATATTTTTAAGCTCGTTGAAGTGGTCTCCATCTAATTAGTCCCCGTCTTTGGAATCGCAAAAATGTTTACAGTTTCGAGAAATAGCTGCGGCAAGCTTGGTCCAGATACTCTGGCCGTAGCGTCGGTTCGATTTTGCGATAGGTACAAAAATTGCGAACCTGCAAAAGAATGTCGCGGGGATGACAGCGGCGAAGGTTCTTGCCGGATCGTTGATAGAATGCCAGCAAATGGTCAGCGGCTTCAGGAACAAACGTAAAGCCAAGTTGTGCACAGACCGATTTCATCAATCGACGAAATTCGTCCGCATCAGGATCCTCGACAAAAATCTTATAGGGAACTCGGCGCAGGAACGCTTCGTCCACGAGGTCGTCAGGATTGATGTTGGTCGAAAATATGATTAACTGCTCGAACGGAATTTGAATCTTCTTGCCCGTTGGTAATGTCAAGTAATCGACGCGGTTTTCCAACGGTACAATCCATCGATTCAGCAGTGCTTCGGGGGCGATACGTTGGCGACCAAAGTCATCGATCAATAAGCAGCCGCAATTGCTCTTCATTTGCAGCGGTGCCTCACAGATGTTGGACCTTGGGTCATGGCGAACCTCCAGGTTTTCCATCACCAGTTCGCCGCCGACGATAACAGTGGGACGCTGGACACGCATCCAACGGCGATCCCATTCTTGGGACTTGAGAATGTTGCCATCGGCTTCAGGAATCGGTGCGGGCAGGTGAAACGCGTCGTCTTGAAGCTTGATCAGGTTGCCGTCATCAAGTACCGCATGAGGAATCCAGATTTCCTGGCCAAGACATTGAGTTAGCGTGCGGGCAATCGTGGTCTTGCCGTTACCGGGCGGGCCAAACAGAAACAATCCCGTGTTGCTGTTGACCGCGGGCCCGATTTGGTCGAGCAATTCGTCTTTATAGGAGATTTTCGACATTGCATTGCGAAGTTGCTCGCGGTCGACCGGATCCAAGCCTGCCGCTTGGGCCTCGACGCTGAGCACATAGTCCGCCAACGGTACTGGCGCGGGGCCGACATATTGACATTGTCGCATACACTCATTGCCGCGCCGCATTCCCGACTCAGTCAACGAGTAGTAATAATCATTGAAAGCTGCGGGCCGAACGTGAACAATTTGCTTTCGTACTCGCAGCGCGTCGAGCAAAGGCTCAATCGCACGAAACGGCAAGCCGGTGTTTTCGCTCAAGGTACGCCCGCTGAGCGTACCGGCAACCAAAAACGACTTGATCAAAAGCGACTCAACGAACGATTCGCTCAAGCCAGTTTCTGCGATGTCGCGCGGCTGAGTTGGCCAATAGTTATCATCCGAAAACAGGCCGCCGAAGACGCCGCTTTCGATTGTATGCGTGTCGGTCGCAAGTACGCTCATGGTTTATCAGCCCAGCCGGGCGATCAATTCGCGAAGGTTTGTAACGAATGTGCTGAATGCGAGGGCAAGAACCCATTTCCGCCCGACAACCTTAGCTCGCAAACACATGACATCACGGCAAGTGTTTGATATTTCGCGCTACATCAAAAAATTTTGGTCTAAGCCCTAATCTTTCCCCCCTTCACCTTTTGCGACCTACAGTTGCTCGATTGTTACTCCCGCTCCAACGTCACCGGACACCGTCATTCGGTTGTGCCATGAATTCAGCACTGCTTTCCAGCAACTCGCGATCCGCTCCCATAAGGACCGACGTTTGGTTCCTTTGTGGAGCAACGGCAAGTGGCGACACGGTGCAGCATTTACCGATTGATGAAAGTCCTTTCATCGTTGGCCGTCGCAGCGGAATCTCATTGAAGTTGCATTTCCGAACCGTCAGTGGTAATCACGCTGAATTGTGGGTTGATGGTGGGTGCTTATTTGTCCGTGACTTGGGCAGCACCAACGGGACCTATGTGAATGGGAACCGCATCGACCAACCGACACGAATTGGTGAAGAGGACTTAGTTCATTTTGCCGAAGCAACATTTCGCATCCGTCGCCAATCTCCGACCTGCAATATCTCGGGTACGTTTCAAGAGAACGTTTGTGACCAAGCGTTGGCGTTGGTGCAATTTGACCGTTTAATGAGCCAACGGCTGGTGATCCCGCATTTCCAGCCCATTGTGTCGATGACCCAGGGCGGAACGATGGGTTATGAGGTTCTCGGGCGCGGTCGAGTGTTTGGATTGGAATCAGTCGGCGCGATGTTCCAAGCGGCCGAACAACTCAATCTCGAAGTCGAACTGAGCCGCCTGCTTAGGTGGGAAGGCTTGCGCGTCGGCCGCGAATTGCCCGATAACCCGATTTTGTTCGTCAATACCCATCCCAAAGAAATGGTTGGCGAAGGCTTGGTCGATTCGCTGATCAAGTTGCGCGACATGACCGGCAGTATGCCGATTGTGCTCGAAATCCATGAAGCAGCGATCACCGACCCGGCAACGATGTTGCGGCTACGTGGTCATTTGGCTGATCTCAATATTGAGATGGCTTATGATGATTTCGGTGCCGGCCAAGCCAGGTTGGCCGAAATTGTCGAAGCCAGACCTAATTATGTGAAGTTTGATATTGGATTGATTCGTGGCATCGATACGGCCGACGACCAGCGCCTGCAAATGGTGCGCACGCTGGTCAAAATGGTCTGTGACCTGGATATCAATTCGCTTGCCGAAGGGATTGAAACCGAAGCCGAGGCGTCGGTGTGCCGCGACCTTGGTTTCCAACTAGCCCAAGGCTATTACTTCGGACGCCCCGCTCCGGCTTGATCATCCGACGTGCTGCATACCGGGCCACCACGGCAGGAATGGCACCCCCTAATGTGGTGGGTGTTATTCAAATAAACAGTTGGTCGTACTGCCATTCATTACTTTGAATTTGAGGCTTATAACCAAACTGGCCTAGATACTCATACAACTCTTTTTTCGACGATCCAGCCTGTTGCAAAAAACGATCGGTGACTTCGACGACCAACTTTCTTATACGTCGCGTTGACAGCACTTCCCCCATGCCTAGAAGCACTTGCATTTCAAACCCTTCGACATCAATTTTGATGAGGTCAATGGAGTCTCGCCCGGCAAGGAACAGCTTCGCCACATCATCAACCGCAAGCACCGCGCACGTTTGGCCAGCGGAATTCGAGCCATCGGTCATCCGGTTCATTCCGGTGTGGCCAACATAGGTATCGATACGCAGCACACCTGGCTCGGTGCCGGCTGCGGTGTTCAATGTCAGCCATTGGCAGACATGAGGATTGGCACCGACGGCGCTAGTAAGTCGCAGGTACTCGCGGTACGAAGGCTCCAGCGACACAACCATTCCTTCGGCACCCAAGCGAGTCGCCGCGAATGCCGAGTAGAATCCACAATTTGATCCGCAATCAATAAAGACGCCATCGCGGGGCAGCGACTTGATCGCCTCTTCAAGCACCGGGTTGTGATCTTCAGACCGGAAAAAAGATGCGTCCTGCGTACTTGCCAAGTAGGTCGAAACGTTTACGCCAAATCGACCGCTGCGAACCCTTGGACCAAGGCAACGATCGATGTTTCGCATCAAGAATTCGCGCCCACGAAAAACGGGCAGTCGGTATAGGTTGCTGAGCATGTTTGGTTACGTCGCGGGCGACGTTTGGTCTAAGAACGTATTTCAGATAGGGGTCGCACCGGGCAATCGAGCGTGATTAGCAGCGAGTCGGCTCGATGGCGGCAGGTGTTTTGATGCGCCCAAGCGATGCAGTTTCGCTGCAGCCTATCGTACTCGCCGCCGGTTAGGGTTCGCGTCTGGTCAAAAAGATTCTCGGCCGATGAGTAGGAGATACAATTTTCACCCGCAATGAGTCCATGCGGAGCACAGTGCGGCGGTTTGCGATTCAAATCGCGAAAACATATCAAGGCTCCATTGGCGGCAATTTCATAGTGCCGCATGCAGTCCCAACCGCTGCGTTTTGTCGTCACACCGAATCTTGAAGTTTGAAGGTCATGGTAATATTCGGCTTCTCCGTCAAACGCATACGATGTCCGTGTATCGCTAACCGCCTTTGCCACTTCTGCATCGACGATGTGCGTCGGAAAGTCCTTCGTCTTGGCGGGTGGGGTGGCAACGATTTTTTGTTCGGGAATCGAAAACGCGGTGGGGTGTATTCCAGCCGGAATATTACCAGCCTCAAGCGCGCGAAGCAGGAAGTTTGGCGCGATCCGATCGGCGATCCCCAAGCGTGCCGTGGCAATACTTAGCTCGCGCTTGAAGATCGGGAATCGAGTTTTGAAGCGAGACAAAAACCAGGTCGAAGGTTGTCGTATCAATTGACTCGTTTGATGAACCAGCCGAGGCGTATCGGCTCCATCGAGAAGTGCAGTCATCTGGTTTTTCAGCAACTTTCGATGCTCGACGATGAAGGGCCAGTGCAGCCACATGTTGCCAATGACCACAGCCGCGAATTGACCGCCGGCAAGCCGCTCGAGAACGTTCTCGCGGTCCACGGGTTCGTCATCGAGATTGCCGTACAGCGTGCAGCCCTTGCCGTAAATCCGCGCGAGATTTTCGGCACCGAAGCTGCGGTAAAGCGACTCCCGTTTGGGAAAATCGACCACCAACAGCTCGTCGTGTTGTTTCAGTCCAATCAGCAACGAGTCGCTGAGGTAGTCTTCAATCGGCGTGGTCAAAAACAAGACCGGGCGCCGCTGCATGAATTTCCCCGCCGACATTCTTATTTCTCTTGTGATCCGCCTGCACACCGAAACGGTTGCCTGCAACCGTTCTACAATCGCCTCGCCTCTACCCTAATTTTCAATCTGCACCGCAGCGTTAGAGTTTACTTGCGTCGATCAATTCAAACTTGGCTCGAGTGACCATTGCCTTGTAAACATCCAGGTCAATGTGCTCGGTAATCATTCGGACACTGCCATCACTGATAAGGAAGTGTGCGCCGGCGGGATGACGGCTGCTAAAATCCTCAAAGTGACCCACCGGGCTGTTGGGCACATGGTCCGCCGAGCCCAAGATTCGTGCCGGTGCTGCGGCCGCGTCGTGAATGACGCCATGCCAAATAGATCCGCCGAGGCGACTATCACGCTCGCCAACCATGAGCGTATTGCTCAAGCCATCGAGCACATCGCGGAATTTCATTCGGCTATTGCCAAAAAACAATCCGTCTCCCTTGTAAAGAGCGTCGTGAATCGCGACCGTGCCATAGACTCCGACGTAGTTGCTCTTGGCGATCTCGAACAAGAAATCCGGACCGGCATCGACGTTTTCGCCGTTTTATTCTTCGTGCTCATGTTCGTGTTCTTCCTCTTCCCCGTGCTCTTCGCCTGCGGCAATAAAGAAGCGGGCTTGCGAATTGTCGCTCGCACAAATGAACGCTGGGACGATTTTCAAGCGTGCATCTTCATGCTCATCGGCCTCGATCGGCAAACTAAAATTAATCCGCTCGTAGACACCTGCTTCTTCGATTTGTGGCAACAGCGCTGACGCCCAGCCCCAACCCGGCTCGTGGTGATCGGTGTCACTGGCAATCCAGCCGCTGGGTAGCTGATTGAATAATCCATGATAGTTGTGTAACGCCAAACCGATCTGGTGCAGATTGTTCTGGCACGACATCCGGCGGGCTGCTTCGCGTGCGGCCTGGACCGCCGGCAATAACAACCCGACAAGTATGCCGATGATGGCGATGGCCACCAGAAGTTCAACAAGTGTAAAGGCGCGCGCGCGCGCTGAGTTGGACGATAAAGCTGACATGAAAAATCTCGGTCGCAAATGAGTTGAATGTTTAATTGAGGACGCAATCAAACATTCAAAGGCGGGCCGCGAGATCGATCCGCATCGATGGCTGAGCTCAGAAAAATGGTCGCCGGGAGGACTGCTGTCCACTCGGCGCGCCGTTCAAACTCCGGCAGACACCAAATACAAAGTACTGGCGAGCCTTGATGCTGGGAAACGCATGCGGCACAAAGTGCAACATCGCTGTCTTGCGGATCCGCTATGGCAATTTTCGTCAGCGCCGCAGGCTGACCGCCTCGATGGTGGGTATGGCCGCAGGCTGACTCTAAATGCGCCGTTCCGTGCCCCAAGGTCGAACACACGTGGTATGCGCATGCAGACCCATGATGGTGTGTGGCCGGAATTATCCAGCCACCAACCAAGTAAGCGATTAACGTTAAGCGTGCAAACCAGTTTTGCAACGCTATGATCTCCCAGTCGATGTAAAGTGCTAAGCAAGCGGTCAGTGTAGACTACGAATGTCAGTGCCGAATAGTTCCAATTAGCGAGTTAATTCGCCAACCAGCAAAAGCCCGCCTCAATGATTGGACTGTCGGACCATCGCCAAACGATCGTCGCCATCGCCTCGGCACCCTCGTCGGCGATCCGTGGGATCGTGCGATTGGCCGGAGACGATGCCACAAGTGTGCTGAGAAAAATCATCGTTGGCGATTTTTCAGCACCGCCGGGGTCGCGCCGAGTTGACGTCCGCCTGAAGCTGCCGATGCCGTTTGGCGAAATCGGCGCGGCGGTAATGGTCTGGCCGGGGCAACGCTCGTATTGCGGTGGGCCCACGGTTGAAATTCACACATTCGGCTCTTTGCCGATTCTGGAAGCGCTCGTGTCTGCGGTTGTGGTGGCAGGCGCGCGGCCAGCCGCCCCCGGCGAATTTACATTGCGAGCGTTTCTTGCCGGACGTTTGGATTTGACACAAGCCGAAGCCGTGCTCGGTGTCATTGATGCGACCAACAAAGCACAACTCGAAGCCGCGTTGTCGCAATTGGCCGGCAACATCGCGATACCGCTGCAACTCGCCCGCAGCAACTTGCTCGACCTGTTGGCGGATCTTGAGGCTGGACTTGATTTTGTTGAAGAAGACATTTCGTTTATTGATGATGATGCACTTGCGGGTGGTTTGGAAAACGCGTCGGCGATTGTCCAGCAGGCAGCGAGCAAGATGCGGTCCCAACGGCGCAGCGATGCCGCCACATCGATCGTGCTGCGAGGTGCTCCCAACGCCGGCAAAAGCAGTTTACTCAACGCGATTGTCGGTCGATCCGTTGCGGTCGTCAGCGACCAAGCCGGCACAACCCGCGACGTCGTTTGGGCTGAAGAGCTTGTTGCCGGCCAACCCATTCGGATTGCCGACACCGCCGGAATTGAAACGTCGCATGACGAAATCGGCCGCGCCAGCCAGCGAGCCGCCAATGAATTTGAATCTACCGCGTTGCTCGTTTTGCAATGCGTTGCCTCCGACGCTATTGGCGATTTGCCATGCAAACCGTTGACGACGCGGACGCAGGTTTGCGTTGCCACGAAAAGCGATCTTGTCGCACCGCCGCTACGCGAACAGCTTCGTGAGGAAGGTTGGTTGGTGACCAGCGCTCAGAATGAATTTGGGCTCGATGATTTGCGAATTGCCATTGCCAAAAAACTGGCAGAACTTGCCGCGACCCAAGACGTTGGCGTGACGGCAACCGCAGCCCGCTGCGGCGATGCGATTGACCGCGCGCTAGCTGCATTGTTGGGTGCTGGCGAACTAGCCCGCGCGAGCGCAGGCCATGAATTGATCGCAGCCGAAATGCGCCAGGCGTTGTCCGCCATCGGCGAGATCACAGGAGCAATCTACACCGACGACCTATTGGATCGCGTGTTTTCGCGATTCTGTATCGGCAAGTAGAACCGAGTTAGGCCTGCGCCGGTGGGTGCAGCTTCCGCCAATGTTTGATCGCGGGACCGACCTCCTGCATTTTGACCCATTTATGCTTGGTCTTGCTGCCCAACACTAACGTTTCGGGCTGGATTTGGCCGTGGTCGATTCGCATCAGCAAATCCGCGTCGCTCAGAGGTCCCACCTTCTGAGTCCCGCCAATCCATCGGCGCTTCATGTAAAACCAATCTCCGCTCATTGACCGTCTCCTGGAATCGTTCAGAAGTTGCACGAGGCAAGCGCGATTGAAGCAGTTAATGCAACTCGCCTGCCATAGAAGAAACACTCCCGTAGGTCAATTAGTTTCGCACAAACTTAACGCAATGGGGCCGCATATCACGTACAACGGTCCGTAAATTTAAAATTTTTATCCGAGTGGGTGCCTTTCTACCACCTGCCGGTGTTGCGGTCGGAGCTGACGATTCGCTGTGCCTCGGCGCTGACGCCATAGCGCAAATCAGGCTGGTTGAGCTCCAAAAAAACCGTGAATTTGTGGTGATAAGCGTCGCTGTAGACCACCGGTGCGCGAGTGATCCGCAGAAAGTGCATCGGTTGACCGTTCCAACGCCTTGTATAGACCCCGGCTTCAAGCGTCGGCTCGCTTTGCAAACCGTAGAACTGGGTAAGCGTGGTAACAATTGAGTTTGGGTCGCCGGTAAATCCATGCAACATCACGCGCTGCAATCGCGACGAATGGTCAAAATAGTAGGAAATCGAACCTGCTAGGTCGTCGGAACCGGTTCCAGTAACCAACGGCACGCGCATGCCGTCAAGCTGCAATTCGGCAAGCACGGTGGTAACTCGCGAAAACCGCCGCGTAACCCATTGTGGCGAGATGTCGAATCGCAGCACCTCACGCAAATCGGTTACTCTTTGACCCACCAATGACGCGGTCTCACCACGCAACCCAAGGCTAGTTATCGACGTGGCGGGCTGTGGAGAAAGCTCGCCGGAACCCGCCGGTCGACCGCTTGAGGAAACGAATCGGCCCGGCGACGCAACGGCCAGCGGTGGTTGGCTGCCGTAGCGATAACGCTCGACATTGTCATCCCACAACCTTTCGACGTCGCGATGCGCGTTGTCGCCGAAATCGCCGCTGCTGGATGACAAGTAGGTGTCGATCGGTGACGAAACCGATTGCACGCCGCTGCCGAACATTTTCACGGTCGCGCGGCCAAATTCGGTTTCTGAAGCAGTGTAAGGAACGCCAACCGCAGCGGCCAACATGGCGAGAGTTCGGGGAGTGCGAAGCATGATGCAACACGAAATACGTGGCCCAGTGGCGGCGTCGGGGGAAACGCCGTGTGGCCCGGGAGTGTGGCCACCATCAAACTTCATCGGTCAATCAGTTGGCGTTTCTGCTAGCAAATGAGATGGCGCTGCAGAACCGGAATAGTCTCCCCTTTTTAGCGAAGCGCGACAGCACCAGGCACGACGACGGAGCGTCCTGGAACACCAACCGCACTAAACGCTCCCGACGCTCAACTCCAATCCGTCCAGCATGGCTTCGGCGGCGTTACTCTTATTTAGCACGTAGTAGTGCAAACCGGGAACGTCATTTTCGAGCAAATCAACGGTCTGTTGGCGAGCATGTTCAACGCCGATCTTGAATTGCCAATCGGGTGAATCGTTTTCGTTCATCGCGTCGGCAAAATCATCCGGAATGTGCGCCTTGCACATCGACGCGATCCGCTGGGCCTGTGCAAAATTCGTCACCGGCAAAATTCCCGGCACGATCGGGACGCTGATTCCCGCAGCGACGCAGGCATCGCGAAAGCGGTAAAAATCTTCGTTGCTGTAGAACAATTGAGTCACGATGGCGTCCGCACCGGCATCGACTTTGCGTTTGAGATTCGCCAGATCGACAACGCCGCTGGGCGCTTCCTGGTGGACTTCGGGATAGCCCGCCACCAAAATTCCAAAGTCAAACTCGTCGCGAATCAATTCCACCAATTCATTCGCATAACGCAACCCACCGGCGACGCTTTGAAACTCCGTGGTTCCCTTGGGCGGATCGCCGCGGAGGGCCACGATATAATCCGTTCCGCGGGCCTTGGCATCGTTCAGGTAACGGCGCAAATCTTCGACCGTCGAGCCGACGCAGGTTAAATGCGACGCCACAGGACAATCTGCAAGCTCGCGGACTCGTTGGACAACATCGAGCGTCGCAGTTTGGCTGGAACCGCCGGCACCGTAGGTACAAGTGAAAAAGTCGGGATGAAACGCATTGAGCCGCTTGACGTTTTCGTACAACGCCGAAAATCCGTCTGCCGTTTTTGGCGGGAACAGCTCAAACGAAAGTCCGCAATGTCCCGAGCGATAATGCTTCGCTAGACTCATTTGGTTTGTCCATCGAGTAAAAATGTCATCTGTTTGCCGCTTCCATTCTAATTCACCTTAGCAGGATGGCTATCACCGCACCGCAGGCCACTCGATCTTTACGCGTAGTGGTCGATTTTACTACGCTACGGCCACACCTGCTGAAGGAATGGCCGGTCGCGTTTCGCCATTGTTTTGCCGAAGGATCGGTTATGTACCGCTGGTTACTGTGCTTCCGCTATCTGCGCACGCGATACATCGCATTGGCGTCCATTGTCAGCGTCACCCTCGGCGTCGCAACCCTCATAATCGTCAACAGCGTGATGGCCGGTTTCGCCGCCGAAATGCACGAGCGTTTGCACGGCTTGGCATCGGATATTTTGATCGAGTGCCATGCCAGCGGCGGTTTGCCCGACCCCACGGCGAAATTGAAGGAAATCGAAACGGTTCTGGGCGACCGCTTGGTCGGCAGTTCGGTCAGCGTCCACGTTCCTGGCATGTTGGGGATCGAATTCAACGGCCAACTAATTACGCGGCATGTCAATTTGGTTGGCATCGACGCCGAAACCTATGACAGCGTTTCGCAATTCGGTCGGTTTTTGTTGCATCCCGAGAACAAGTCAAAGGTCAGCTTCGACTTGCGCGATGCTGGCTACGCCCCGCTGCGCCAATGGTTTCCCGAAGCCGGCTGGGCCTATCGCCGCCAAAAGGTCGCCTACGACCGTGCCTTAGAAGAAGAGCGTCAGCGCGTCGAAACAACGCTACGCCGAGCGCGGGGCGAATCGTTGCCGCAACACGACTCGTCCAGCGGACCTTCGTTGTCTTTGGACTTCTCCAGCAATCTACTGGCCAATGATGGTTCGCCGGGACCAAAAAAGTTTGACGAATCGATCGACCAATTCCCCGGCATCGTGCTTGGTATCTCGACCTGCAGCTCACGACTTCGCGATGACGCTGGTGCGGTTCGAGACCACTACTATTGCCGCCCCGGCGACGATGTACGGATGATGTTTCCCAACGCATCGGATAACACCAAAGTCGTCAACCAAAAATTCACCGTGATCGATTTATATGAATCGGGAATGAGTGAGTATGACAGCACGTTTGCGTTCTGCCGACTCGATCAATTGCAAGAGTTTCGCGGCATGATTAATCCGTCGACCAACACGCGCAGCGTCACGACGATTCAATTGAAATTGGCCGAGGGTGCGGACCTGAATATCGCCCGTGATGATTTGCGTCGTCGCTACCCACCGGATCGCTATGCACTGAACATCCAAACTTGGCGCGATATGCAAGGCCCATTGTTGGCCGCCGTGAGGTTGGAAACCACGATCCTTAATATCCTCTTGTTCTTAATCATCGCAGTCGCCGGCTTCGGAATCTTGGCAACGTTCTTCATGATTGTGGTCGAAAAGACTCGCGATATCGGCACGCTCAAGGCGCTGGGTGCATCGAGTACCGGCATTATGAGTATTTTCCTAAGCTACGGCGTGCTGCTGGGGATCGTCGGCAGCGGCGTCGGTTTGATTGGCGGTTTGGTATTCATCCGCTATATCAATTCAATTGCAACGTTAATCGAAAACGTCACCGGCCAAGAAGTCTTCGACCCGACGGTCTATTACTTCAGCAGCATTCCCACGATTGTCGATCCTTGGACGATTTCGTGGGTTGTCGCCGGTTCAATTGCCATCGCGATTGCGGCCAGCGTATTGCCGTCCTTGCGCGCGGCGCGGATGCATCCTGTTAGTGCCTTGCGGTTTGAATAAAAGTCTCCTGAACATGTCGAAGCTAAACATCAAAATGCCGCATTCCCAACCGATTTTGCAAGCCCGCAATGTCGTCAAGAGCTACCATAAAGATCGCACCGAGATACCAGTGCTGCGCGGTGTAAACCTCGAAGTCTTTGCCGGTGAATTGACGTCGCTTGTCGGGCGCAGCGGCAGCGGCAAAAGCACACTGATGCACTTGATGGCGACGCTTGACCAGCCTGACCAAGGCGAAATTCACTTTGGTGGCCAGCGAATCGACAATGCACCCGGGCGCCAGCGTGACTTGTACCGCAATCAATCGATCGGTGTCATTTTTCAATTCTATCATCTGCTTCCCGAGTTGACGGCGCTCGAAAACGTGCTGGCACCGTCGATGATTGCGAAGTCAACATGGGCTTACTTTCGCACACGAAAAGAAACGCGACGCCAAGCCGAAGCGATGCTTGATCGCGTTGGTCTGCTGCATCGCGCCACGCACAAGCCAAACGAAATGAGTGGCGGTGAGATGCAGCGTGCCGCGATCGCCAGGGCGCTAATGACCAGTCCCGCGCTGTTGCTTGCCGACGAACCAACGGGCAACCTCGATGCTGAAACCGGCCTGGAGATTCTCAAGCTCTTACGCGGACTCAACGCCGACGACGGTTTGACGATTGTGATGATCACGCATGACGACTCAATCGCCGCCGGTGCGGATCGAACATGGCGCATGCACCGCGGCCAAGTCCTCGACGATCGCGCCAAACATGTCGCCTAATCAAACTGCGAACGCGACATAGCGATTGGGCCGTCGCAACACCCGGAGCGACCATCGGTCGCCGACCCTGGGCAGCGGCAGAAAAACTGGCGGCGCGTTCCATCGTTGGACCCGCCAGATTTCAGATCAACCAGTCGCAACTCGACAAGCCGGCCACGGCCCCGGTACGAAACCGGCTATGCCGACGAGACGAGTAACCCTCGACTGAAGTCTACACTTTTTTCGAGAAAATTTATTTGACTTGGATTACCAACGCGGTACGATCGCGTCCCTCGTCATATTTTTTCACTCTCGACACGGGGGCGGCGATGGTCACAAGTCACAGGTCACAGGTCACAAGTTAAGGCCCGGCGAAAAAACAAGCGCGCCCTGCTGCTAGAAAAACTCTCGGATCGAGTGGTATTTGATTTCAATGGCACCGGTGACGGTGCCGTTTTCTTTGAAACCTATTCCGACTTTTCGATTCCAGCGCTGGCCCAGTGGCCTGAAGCTCCGGCAGCGTACTTACCGAACCTAACGCCGTTGCCATCAATTCCTACCGGGCTTCAACCTCCCGGCGAATTACCGAATCGTGATTTTTCCGAAGGCGCTGCGCCCTAGTCCGACGTTGCCAATCATCACGCTGCGATCCTGGCGGCGAACAACACGTTGGTTTCGGCAACCGACGCGGCCAACGCGCAGAAGGCAGCTTCCCTCGCCTTGGCGGCGACTGCGTTATTCACTCGGCCTGACGACCACGGTTCCCTCCTTCACAACGTCGCTGAACGACTACAACGCCGCAATTGCCGAATCGGATTACGTCACCGCCACCACCGCGGCCAACACCACCGCCGCGTACAACACGCTGCGGCCAACGCCGACTACATCGACAACGTCGCCGATGACCAAGCCGCCGCCACCTTCGACATCGCCGACGCCACCCACGATTACGAACTGATCCGCAGCGGCGCGACCAAAACGTTTCGCACCGCGGTCGCTGATTTCGCGCAAACCCGTGACCATGCGCTCGCTGAAATCATTCGTGACCAAACCGTCGCTGATTCCGCCGCAATTGCCACCGCCGTGCTTGGCCAATATGCCGCCATTGATTCGATCTACCAAAGCTTTCACAATTCGCCGGACACAAGCGTCAGACTCGCCATCGCTTGGGTCGATGGCGCAAACGCTTACGCCCAATCGATTGTGCCTAAGAGACTGTTTCAAAAAGGTCCATCAGACTTTGTCGTGGATTTGCCTAGGAACCCGGATTTTGGAGGCATGGCTCCCGTGTCCAAAAGTCGTCGCGATGGAAGATTCGAGAAAGTCGCCGGCGGGTATCCCGCC
>JBGSVE010000042.1:0-46309 GCA_041753075.1 Pirellulaceae bacterium | reverse complement strand
GTTTGTTGCTACGGCGGCTCAACGGATACTGAATTTAAGCATCAATTTTTCGAGGCCGTTGCAGAAATGGAGCAAAAATTGGCCAATGCCAGTTTTCATTGCCAAGTCGATGGGATGGACATAACCAGAAAGCGTGGTGCTCAAGAGAAATCGGGCCGTTTTCAGTTCGAAGTTGCGAAGTTGAAAAAAAATATTCTGCGCAAAGACCTGAATCATAATGACGACGCCTTTCAATTGTCTGCGAAAAACGACTTGTATGCATACGGCTTGAAATCCGATTCGAACCACAAAAGTTTATTATACCTAACGCAAGTAGGCGTTAGTCTCGCAGACGATATGCGAATCGATGTTGCGGTTGAGGATATGGCAATACTAAATGGACCGTTTGCCGGTTTTTTTTACGGCTTGCCGCTCTGTGAATTTGTCAAGTCCGAAGGCTTTTCAATTAATCGTATCTCGGAGATCGAATCTGACGGTGCCCAACTGGTGCGACTTGATTTTACGTTTCCAAAAGAGGTTACTCCAAAAATTGAGGTGACAGATTGCTATTTCGTTTGCAATCCAAAACTTGGCTGGGCTGTAATTGAAAGCGGCAGTACGCGAAAGTTTATTGGTGGACAGGTTGATGTTGATGTTTTTAAGCATGAGTTCGGTGAGATTATCCGTGAGGTTCCAATCGCGAGGCGAATCGTTAGCACCCTGACGCGTCAGGGTGGCGGCTACGACTCCGAAAGCGATTTTAAAATTCAGGTTTTGAGCGACGCCCCAACCCGTGATATTTTTTTCTAAGTTACTATGGTTTACCTGAGCCGAACTTTGGCACGAATCGATTTGGGTTTTGGGTAGGCTGCATTTCGCTCGGAGTCGCATTGATGGGTGTCGCGTTTTTTTGAAACGACGTTCCCAAGTGGCGTGATTTTATGAAACTCGTAATCCAGATTCCCTGTTTCAATGAAGCCGAAAACCTGCCACAAGTATTGGCGGAATTGCCGACACGGGTCGCCGGTTTCGATGAGGTTGCAGTCGTCGTTATCGATGACGGAAGCACTGATGATACCGCCTTAATCGCTTGGCAATACGGCGTGGACCGATTGGTTCGACATAGCTGTAATCGCGGGCTTGCTGCTGCGTTCTCGTCGGGTCTGGATGCTGCGTTACAACTTAACGCTGATGTTATCATCAATCTTGATGCCGACGGACAGTATCCCGCGAGTGAGATCCCCAACTTGGTCGCGCCCCTTCTTGTTGGAAAGGCGGATATGGTGATCGGTGATCGCCAACCGGGCCGAAACTTTCAATTTTCATTTTCCAAGCGATCTTTGCAACGGCTAGGCAGTTGGGTAGTAAGTCGCTGGGTGGGTTATACGATTCCTGACGCGGTCAGCGGCTTCCGCGCATTTACGCGAGAAACGGCCGCTCGACTGATAGTAACCACATCATTTAGCTACACATTGGAAACAATTTTTCAAGTGCGCCAGTTTGGCTTGTCGCTGCACAGTGTGCCGATCCAAACGCGCCATACCCAACGGCCTAGTCGCCTTTGCAAAAATATTCCGAAGTTCGTCGCCAGGTCGACAATGACGATCTTGAAGCTTCAAGTTATGTACCGGCCGCTGGCGTTCTTGTTGCCAATCGCGGCGATATTGGTTTTGGTCGGCGTGGCACCGATCGTCCGATTTCTGTGGCTTGTCTTGATTGGCCATAGCGACGGGCACGTGCAGTCGTTGGTGCTTGGCGGTGTCGTTTTCTTGTCCGGGTTGTTGGTGTCTGCAATGGCCATTTTGGCGGAGTGTCAATGTCTACAGCGTCGTTTGTTGGAACGTACGCTCCACCATCTCCGACGCGAATTGTCAGAGCATCAATTGAAGGTGTATGATGTCCGATGACAAGTGATACATGTCGACGTCGAGCGTTCACGTTGGTCGAAGTTCTGGTGACAGTTTCGATAATTGGTATTCTTATAGCGCTGCTGATTCCAGCAGTGCAAGCTGCTCGTGAAGCAGCGCGTCGTTCTCAGTGCGCCAGCCGACTGCGGCAAATTGGTCTTGCAGTCCATCAATATCACGCATTGTTTAATCATCTGCCGATGCACGGCGGCGGCACCGCAGAGCCGCTTGGCACGCGTATCATTGCGGATAGCCAATCCAATCATCATCGCCTCGCATACACTGTGGCAATATTGCCGATGATTGAGCAGCAACCGCTTTGGGAGAAGATCAGCGGTCCCATCAGAACCGAACTTGGCGTAGACTTTCCCGCGATGGGGCCAATTCCATGGTTCAATGTCACTCCCACAGCAACGCTCACGGATCGCTATCCACCTTGGGACACCATTGTCGCAACGTACCGATGCCCGAGTGAGTCGGTGATCGATGGCGAGCCGGGAAAACTCAATTACGCCGCTTGTATGGGCGATGGCATTCGGGAACTTGGGTGCGCTTTTGGTAGTCCGCAATATCGATTTGCCGGGGACGCCGCACCGATCCGGTTTGACGATTCCACAAAGCGCGGAATGTTTGCAAATTGGCACAAATTTGCGCTTCGGGATTGCAGCGACGGAACTTCACAAACTTTATTGATTGGCGAGATATCGACGCTCGGCGTTGGCGGAGAATTTCGTTCTAGCGCGGTATTACCTATCGACGGGATCATTGAACAACCGTCACTTTGCAATAACGCGGTTGATCCGTTGCGGCCCGCGTTCTATTTGAGTTCACTACAAAGCGAGGCGCGTGGAAGCCGATGGGCCGACGCTGCGTTGACGATCTCTGTATTTAATACGGTGCTTCCACCAAATTCGCCGTCTTGCATGCAGGTTCCAGCGGCTCGCGCCCATTCGAATTGGTTCGGTGGAATTTATTCGGCAAGTAGCGTACATCCCGGCGGTGTGCATTGTTGCCTCGTCGATGGGTCCGTGCGATTTATTACTGACTACGTTAATTCAGCCACTTCGCTGAGTTCGATGGGTAGCGTCCATTCCGCCAGCGCGTCAAATCCTCCGGGCAGCAAAAGTCCGTATGGCGTGTGGGGTGCGCTGGGAACGCGATCCGCGCGTGAAGTGGGAAGAAATGATTTCTGAAAGCTCGAACTTTTATTGCCAACTCAATCCCTCGGGCAATCGATTCAAATGGACGGGCTCGTTGTTTGTCACCACCAACATGTCTTCGACACGCACTCCTCCGACCGTGCGTCCGTACAAACACAATGCCGTTCGATAATCGCTGATTTGAAACCAAGCTGCCGGATCGCCCAGCGGCACTCGAAGCCTGCGGTACAACGCCGGATTTTTTCGGCGATTCTTGGCGATTTATTGCAGAACCATTGTTTCAATTATTTATCGCTGGCTTTGTTAGCGTCGTGCGCACTATACGATGGGAGACAATCGTTCTAGATTTAATGCTTCACCATGTTGCCCAACAGCGTTGAACAGCGATCCGCATTACGCTGCCATGGTTAGTGGAACTACTTTTGGTATTCGCGTGTGGTTGGTATTCGCGTCGATCGTATTGTCGACTGCGACGACTTTACGGTCAACCAAATACCAACCTTCACGGCAACAATCGTCGCCGGGCGGCTCAACGTTCAACAGGGCATCTTGATCCTGCACCCTGAATGAACCTGACTGACCAGCCAAAACAAACGGATCAAGAATCATTCATTAAAATGGATCTCCGATGAACCTTCGCTCACCTTTGCTCAATGCGTTGCTTTTCTGCGTGGCTGCTGGGAATGCGTTTGCGGCCCAATCGGGCTCGATGGTCCAGATGTTATTACCTGGGTTTAGCGTTAATGAATTGCCGCTCGAGCTGAATAACATCAACAATCTTCGTTATCGCTCCGATGGCAAGCTGTACGCCTTGGGCTATGACGGAAGTATCTGGTTGCTGCGTGATACCGACGGTGATGGACTGGAAGATGCCAGCGTGTTGTTTTTTGAAAACAAGAACCAACTTCGTGGTCCGATCGGCCTGGCCGTGATACCTGAGAAACATCGACTGTTAATTCCCGACGACGAAGCGTCGCATTTGGTGGCGCAAGGTGTCGTCGTTGCTTCAAAAGGAAAAGTATCGGCGATTCTGGACATCGATGGTGACGATGTCGCCGACACGGAGCGCATCATTGCCAGCGGTTGGACCGAGATTCCTCAAAACGTTGATGCCGTAGGAATCGCGATTCACCCCGTCGACGGTTCGATCTATTTTTGTCTGGGGACGGCGGCGTACAACAATGCCTACCTGTTGGACAAAGATGGAAAGTCGGAATTTGATCTTGGCAGTCAGCGCGGCACGATTCAGCGTATCCAGCCCGACCTTTCGGGACGCGAAACCGTTTGCACCGGAGTTCGATTTGCGATCGGGATGGAGTTTGATGCTAACAATGAGCTGATTGTGACCGAGCAGGAAGGTGCGACGTGGTTGCCAAACGGAAACCCGTTTGATGAATTGCTGCGAATCCAACCCGGACTTCATTATGGGTTTCCCCCGCGCCATCCCAAGCATCTGCCGAATGTGTTTGATGAGCCGAGTTTGTTCGACTATCAACCACAGCATCAATCGACTTGCGGGCTGGCGATCAACTTGCCACGTTTTCCCGGCGGCAAAACATTCGGACCACAAGACTGGATCGGTGACGCGATCGTTTGTGGCGAATCACGCGGCAAGCTATACCGTACCAAGATGATTCGGTGTCGTGATGGCCAATACCTTGCGACCAATCAATTGATCGCTTGTTTGGGCATGTTGACGGTTGACTGTTGTGTAACACCTGGTGGTGACTTGTTGGTTGCGTGTCATAGTGGCGGTCCCGATTGGGGCACCGGTCCCAGTGGCAAAGGCAAGTTGTTCCGCATTCGATATCAACCGGATTCGCCGATGGCGATTGCGTGCGAGTCGAGCGGTCCGCAGGAAACACGTATCACGTTTGATCGGCCGCTGGATGTTTCACAACTCAAGAATCTGGCTGGAAAAATCTCGATCCGTGCAGGGCCTTTTGTCTCCGCGGGTGATCAGTACGAAACGATTCGCCCTGGATACGCCGTCGTAAAGCAACAACAAGCCGAACCGAGTGAGCCGCTACTCGTGCTGTCGGCGAGCGTCACACCGGATGGCAAGACAATTGTCGTTGCTACTGCGCCGCAAACAGTGGCCCAGCGCTACGCGGTGACGGTGGCCGATGGAGAAAACCAGACCGATCTCGATTACACGCTGAGCGGTGTCGCGGCCGCGTGGCGATCTTCCCGACCAGCCGATGTTGACGCCACCAGTCCGCCGCCGCGGTGGTCCGGAGTGCTGCCCTATTTAGACTTTGACGTAGCTTGCGAATTGCGAGCGCATGACAGCGAGCTGGCGAAGTTGCACAGCCTGATCGTTACCGCTGGCGAACTGGAGCTAACGACACAACTGGATTGTCGTGGCTTGTTTTATCCGGCGATCCAGCCGGGTGAGCGGCTTGATTATGGGCCTGACGAAGATAACTGGATTGTGAGCCGTGAAATCATCGTTCGGTGTTCGCATCAGTTTCGCTGCCGGATTGATGGCAAGCAAGTTGCTTCGTCGTTGTCCGCGATTGATGACAAGCAGCAAGTGTCGATCGCGGTGCCACAACAAGCCGACGCATTGATTCCATTACAAATCTTACTGACAACCGATCACGACGCTGTCGCGCTCGACGTTCACTGGCAGGCATTGTTCGCCGATGGAACTTCGCGAAGTGGACCTTTGGCGATTCAGCGAACGCTTGTTCCGTGGGCAGTCGTTGCAACCGAAAACGCAGCGACTCCGGTGCAGCGGAAGATTCCAGAATTGGCGGATGCGAGTTGGGGGCGTGGGCGTCAAATGTTTTACGGCGAGAAATTAGCCTGTGGGAAATGTCATCTGGCACATGGCGATGGCGGCGATGTCGGTCCTGATCTCAGCAACTTGATTCATCGTGATTATGGGTCGGTGCGTCGTGATGTGGTGCATCCGAGCTATGCGATGAATCCTGATTTTGTCACCTATCAATTGATCACCCACTCAGGGCAACTGTTCAGCGGTGTGTTAAAGGAAACGGCGGACCAGTATTTGATCGCCGACTCGCAGGGCAAAGTTACGGCCGTGGCCCGCCAGGAAGTGCTGACGTTGAAGCCGACTGCGCTGTCCATCATGCCGGAGGGACTGTTATCAACGCTCGATGAGTCAAGCATCCATGATCTGTTAGCATTTTTGTTACTGCCGGCGCCTCACATGCCGTCGGTCACATCAGAATCGCCACCGAGGTCGCGAAGTCGGTCGGAATTGGCGGCGGTACTTGCTGGTTCGGTTTTAAGTCACCTGAGTCCGCTGCCGCCGCGACGAATCTTGTTGGTCACCGGGCTTAAGGATCACGGGCCAGGCGAACATGACTATCCTGCCTGGGCAACGGCTTGGTCCGAATTGCTCGCTGGCGTTCAAGGGATCACAATCGATCAAGCATTCGATTGGCCGACCGACGCACAACTGCAATCCGCTGATACGATCATCTTTTATCAGAAGGGAAGTTGGAACGACCACCGTGCCACAGCGATCGACCGGCACCTGGCAAAAGGCGGTGGCCTCGTGTTCATTCACTGGGCAATTGAAGGCGGTGCCAGCGCAGGTGCATTCGCCCAGCGGATCGGCCTGGCATCCGATTCACGACAAACAAAATATCGACATGGTCCGCTCGATATCCATTTCAACGATGAATTATTGCACCCCATCGCTCGCAATTTCAATCGCTTGCAACTTGTTGATGAAAGCTATTGGGATTTACAGGGACAGGCCAGTCCCATGCAGGTCTTAGCCCAAGTGAGCGAAGACGATCAGCAGCGGCCCCTTTTTTGGACGATTGAGCATGGCAAGGGTCGCATTTTTGTTTCGATCCCTGGACATTACTCGTGGACGTTCGACGATCCGTTGTTTCGCGTTTTACTGTTGCGTGGGATTGCGTGGTCAAGCGACACCGCGATCGATCGATTCAATGAATTGGCATCGTTGGGCGTGACGTTCGTTGCGGAGTAGAGGCACAACGGTCAAAGCTCAACATGGAATTGGTCAGCGGTACGGCGCTAGCCGCTCACAATCAGAGTCGCTTTAGATTTGCGGTATTGCATTTGTGCCCGATGGTAATGCCAAGCACTGAACGATTACTAGCGCCGGTTCACTGGCGCACCTCAGCTCGCCGGGCAGCATGAACGCTTGGTCGGTTTGCTTGGTCACGGTTGCGTGGAGATTTCTTAAATGAGTTGCGCTGAGGTCGCCGCGCGGCCAGCCTTGCTTGTCCCAAACTCGATTTAGCGCGGCGGCGAAGATTGCCGACGTAATTTCGCCACGCTGGATCGTCACCTGATTGGCCCCAAAGTGAACGTTGGTGTCGATCCAGAACTTCGCGGCGTGATTGATCGCGGTGACGCCGTCGGCCTGGGTTTCGATGGTCCGCAAGATTGCCGCGTCGGCTTGGGGATAGCGCGTGCGAATCAACGGCATCAATTCGCCGCGCAACCAGTTGCGCTGATACTGGACGTCATTGTTACTGGCGTCTTCGCGCCAATCTTGGTCGATCTCGACGAGACCAGCTCGCAAATCGGCGCGACGCATCGCCAATAGCGGTCGGTATAAAACGCACTCCGGGCCGAGGGTTCGTTGCGGCTTCATGCCGGCTAGGCCGGTCGGGCCTGTGCCGCGGAAAAGTTGGTGCAGCACGGTTTCGATGTTGTCGTCGGCGGTGTGGGCCACGAATGCGGCACGGGCACCGGTGGCGCTGAGGACTGACTCAAAAAACCGATATCGAGCATCGCGAAATGCGGCTTCGCCGTGGGAACGCGCCGGTGAATCGACGTGGTATTCGGCTTTCTCACTGCGAAATTCGAGGCTGAGCGACTTTGCCAAGTTTGCCGTGAAGGCTTCGTCGCCATCGGCAGCCGCGCCTCGTACCGCGTGGTTGTAATGCGCAACGACAAGCTGGCGTGGGTCGGTTTCGGCCGCTTGGGTCCAAAGTTCAGCGACCAACCGCAGCATTGCGACGCTGTCCGCCCCGCCACTGACGCCCAGCACCAACGGCATGTTCGCGAACTGGGCAGTCGGCATCGCGGCAGCGGTGGCGGATAAAAGCTTGGTCCAGATTTTTGCCAACGTATATCGGGGGTCTGAGGTCCGTGATAAACTGGTGTCGCGGTGGTCAACTGCGCGGTTTGTTGCGCGGTGTTGATTTTCCATCGCAATCCATTTCACTGTAACGCAAGCCTCGCCCTTGAGGCACGCCGTTGCCATGGTGACGCGTTGGGCCAACTTGCCCAGCGGTCAATCGCAATGCGTGCCAACCAAGACTGTCCGACCTACTCCGCCGCCAGCCTGTTCGCTTTTTGTTTATCCGATGATGTTCCTGATTTGGTTCGTCAAAATTTTCTTTATGCTCCGATCGAGTGTGGGTCGCAATATGCCCGCGTCGCGAGGTCGGTCGTTGTGTTTATTGCTTGCTGAGCCGATTGGTTGCGAATTTCGTAACGAATCGCTGGAGGAGGTCGATCGCGGCGGTGGCATTGCGCCAAGATTTTCGCGAAAGATCCCCGATGACAACGCCTCTTTGGATTTTGACCCTGGTCTTTGGCTGCGCCGCTGCGGGTGGTGCGACTTATTTCTTGCTGACTCAGCGCCAGCGACGCGGATTGGTCGCCGCACAACAAGAAGCCGAGCGGATTCGCCAACAAGTGCGCAGCGAGGCCGATGCCGAGAAGAGCCGCTTGTTGGTCGAAGCGCGTGAGCAAGCGCTGACGCACAAGGCCGAAGCCGACCAAGAAGTCGCCGCAACGCGCAAGCAACAACTCGCCCGCGAACAGAAACTGGATCGTCGTGACGAGACGTTGGTCCAACAAGAGGACTCGCTGCAGAAGCAACGTCGCGGCTTGGAAGCTACTCAAACTCGCTTGGCCGCGCAGCTCAAACAAGTTCACGCCAAGCAAGCGGAGGTCGACGTCGTGCTGGACAAACAGCGCGAAGCACTCGAACAGGTCAGCGGCATGACGCGCGACGCGGCCGGCAAACAGTTGATCGAATCGATGCAGCGCGAACTCGAAGGCGAAATGGGAGCGCTGGTGCTGCGTCATGAACGACGTATGGCCGAGACGATTGATGCCAAGAGTCGCGAAATGCTGCTCACCGCGATCCAGCGCTATGCCTCGGCACATACTGCGGACTCGACCACCAGCACCGTCGATATTCCCAACGACGACATGAAGGGTCGCATCATCGGTCGCGAAGGTCGCAACGTTCGCGCCTTCGAGAAAGCAACCGGTGTCGATGTGATCATTGACGACACACCCGGTGTGGTGATCGTCAGCGGCTTTGATCCGGTGCGTCGCGAGATCGCGCGAATGTCGTTGGAACGGTTGATCGATGACGGGCGGATTCACCCATCGCGAATCGAAGAAATCGTCGCGGAGGCAACCAGCGAAATTGATGCTTTGATCTTGCGCAAAGGGCGCGAGGCGGCTGAGGAAACGAACATCGACGGTGTGCCTGATAAAATTTTGCACATGTTGGGCCGCCTGCATTTTCGCACCAGCTACAGTCAAAACGTGTTGCGGCACAGCATCGAGGTTTCGTTCTTGTCAGGATTGCTCGCCGAAATGCTTGGCATGGACGCGACGCTGGCGCGGCGGGCGGGCTTGTTGCACGACATTGGCAAGGCCGCGGACCACGAACTCGAAGGCGGCCATCCCAAGATTGGTGCGGACTTTTTGCGCCGCTTCAACGAGGCACCCGAAGTGGTTCATGCGGCACTGGGACATCACGACCAAATCGTCACCGAGTATCCCTACACGATGCTGGTTGCGACCGGCGACGCGTGCAGTGCCAGCCGACCGGGCGCACGCCGCGAATCGCTCGAACGTTACATCAAGCGAATGGAGGAACTGGAACACATTGCCAAGCGATTCGACGGTGTCCACCAAGCGTTTGCGATTCAGGCGGGACGCGAATTGCGGGTAATTGTCAACGCCGATCGTGCGGACGACAAAGCCGCAGCCAAGGTCGCCCGCGATATTGCTAAGGCGTTTGAGCAAGAATTGACGTATCCCGGTGAAATTAAAGTCACGGTGGTACGCGAGACCCGGTTTGTGGAAACCGCAAAATGAGTTTTTTCAGCGACGATTGAGATTACGCTGTAAGCTAAATGCCCGCGTGCTGATTAACACGCGCCCGCCATAGTGAACCCCTCCATGTCTTGTTCCATGCAAACGGATCGTTGTCTCTGCGGTTTTGCATTGGCGCTTGCGATTCTTGTCGCAGGTTGCGGCAGACCAACGGCGTCCGAAAAGCCCAAAGCGAAACCATTGACCGACTTGGTCGCTGGAACGATCGAAATTGAGTTGGCCAATTGGCCCAAGGTCATTCGTAGTCAAGGCGAACTGCGTGCCGATGAAGTGGTTGCAATTGGAACGCGCGTGGCCGGTCGCGTTGCCAACGTTCACGTTGAATTAGGCGATCGCGTTGCTGCAGGCCAACCGCTGGTGTCGCTTGAGCCCGAGGAATTTCGCTTGCTCGTTGAACAGGCCGACGCGCAGCTCGCCCAGGCACGGTCGGCCGTGGGTCTGGCACCC
Source organism: Pirellulaceae bacterium (assembly GCA_041753075.1). Taxonomy (GTDB): domain Bacteria; phylum Planctomycetota; class Planctomycetia; order Pirellulales; family Pirellulaceae; genus UBA6163. The sequence goes on along the minus strand of JBGSVE010000042.1, from coordinate 35,715 downwards.
GAAGCAGCCGTCGCCAGTCTGGTCCCCGAGAATTCGCCGCCGGTTAGACAGGAACGAGTGATTTGGGACGAGGCGAAGTCGAGTTTGCTGCGGGCCGGGACGTTGAAAAAGCAAAACGCGATCGCGCAAGGCGAGTTTGACTTGTTGTCGGTGGCCGAGCGAGTCGCCGAAGCGCGTTACGCATCGTCACTCAACGCGGTGCGCGAAAAGTTGGCGTTGATCGGTGTTCGCCAGGCCGAGTTGTCGTTGGCGCGACAACGTTTGGGCGACGCCACGGTCGTCGCACCGTTTGACGGCTACGTCCAACAACGCCAGGTCGCTCCGGGTGCATACTTAAACGTCGGCAACCCGATTGTTTCGCTGGTGCGAACCGATCCGTTGTGGTTTCGTGGCAATCTGCCGGAACGCTACACCGGCTTGCTCCGCGAGGGGCTCGACCTGACGCTCAACGTCGAATCGACCCCAGCGCCGCTTGAAGCAACCATTACCCGTATCAGTCCGGCGCTGGACCCGCAGAGCCGTTCGATGATCTTTGAGGCTCGCATCGCCAATCCCGAGAACACGCTGCGCGCCGGTTTGTTCGCGGAAGCCGATTTGGTCCTTGACCCAGCGGCACAATCAATCGTGATTCCAGCGGCCAGCGTCATCCAGTTTGCCGGTGCGGAGAAAGTTTGGAAAGTGGTTGATTCGATTTCGGCTCAATACGAAATCATTACCGGCCAAAGTCGCAACGGTTTCGTCGAGGTGCTCGAAGGTCTGGAAATTGGCGATGTGATTTTGGCGGATGGTCCCCAGGGGCGCGTTGGCCGGATCAAGCCGATGTTGCCGGGCGAGCCTGAACCCGTGACTCCGGTGCATGCGATGGTGAATGAACTCGAACCGAATCCCGAAGGTTAACTATGGATTGGCTGGCAAGGCTTTGTGTTCGCCGTCCGGTGTTCGCGTTGATGTTAATCGCGGCGCTGGTTGTTGCCGGGTTGGTTTCGTTTCCGGGACTGGGCGTTGACCGGTTTCCGAATATTGATTTGCCGCAGGTCTTCATTCGCGCGAACTACATCGGTGCGGCCGCAGCGGAGGTTGAATCCGAAGTCACGACGGTGTTGGAAGACGCGGTGGCGACGGTCTCGGGCATCGATGAATTACGCTCGATCACGTCGGATGGCCAATCCAACGTGATGGTCACATTTCAGCTCAGCCGCAACATCGACGCGGCGATGCAGGATATTCGCGACGCCGTCGCGGCGGTGGTCAATCGGTTGCCGCCGGGAATCGATCCACCATCGGTGCAAAAACGCGACCTAGAATCATCACCAATCTTGACGTTGGCGGTTTCCGGGCCACGGTCGCCGCGCGAGTTGTATGTGCTCGCCGAACAAGCGGTAAAAAACGTGATCGAATCGTCTCAGGGTGTCGGCCAGGTGCAGATCGCGGGCGCCGCCGATCGTGCGGTGCAGGTAAACGTCAACGCCGATCGCTTGGCGGCGTACAAGCTGTCGATTTTGCAAGTTCGCGACGCCGTCCAGCGCCAAAATGCGGAAATTCCAGCCGGACGAATGGAACAAGGAATGCGAGAGCGCGCCATGCGAACGCTCGGCCGATTTTCGCAAGCCAAGGATTTTTCCGAGCTTGTGGTTACGACGGTCAACGGTTCACCAATCAAGCTCAGCGACCTGGCCGAAGTCCGTGACGCGACAAAGGAAGTCCGCACCTTGGCCCGACTCAACGGCAAGCCAGCGGTGATCTTGTCGGTCCAACGGCAATCAGGTGAAAACACGGTCGCGGTGATCGAGCAAATCAAGTCACTGCTGCCCAGGTGTCGCGACTTGTTGCCGTCGGATGTCGAGGTCGAGGTGATCCAGGATCAATCGCGCTACATCATCGCGGCGCTTCACGAAATCGAACAACACTTGATTTCGGGCAGCATCCTGGCCTGCATCACGGTGCTGATGTTCATGCGATCTTGGCGATCAACGGTGATCGCGGCGGTCGCGATTCCGACATCGATCATTGCGACGTTTGCGTTCATGCGAATGTTTGGTTTTACGTTGAACAACGTCACGATGTTGGGCTTGGTGCTGATGGTCGGCGTCGTGATCGACGATGCGATCGTTGTCCTGGAGAACGTGTTCCACTACATCGAAGAAAAAGGGTTCTCGCCAACCGATGCCGCGATCCACGGCACGCGTGAAATTGCACCGGCGGTGTTGGCGACCACGATTTCGCTTGTGATCGTGTTTTTGCCGGTCTCGTTTTTGTCCAGCGTCACCGGACGGTTGCTGTTTCAATTTGGCGTCACCGCGACCGTTGCGATTTTGATTTCGATGTTGGTCAGCTTCACGCTCACACCAATGATGTGCAGCAAGCTGTTGCGACCGAGTAAACCTGCGGGTGATTCATCACCGAAGTCACGCGGCGGTTTTTATTCCGTGGTTGAATCGGTTTATCTCCGGATGCTCGGTTTGGCGCTGCGGTTCCGTTGGCTGATGTTGCTCGCCGTGATTTTGGTAGTCGCGTCGAATGTGCCGTTGCAGGGTTGGGTCCAGCGTGATTACGTGCCGCTAAACGTCGACGAATCGGAATTTGAAGTTCGCGCCGAAGCAGCTCGTGGCGCGAGCCTCGTGGCGATGGAAGAAACGATCAACCTTGTCGAAGCCGACTTGGCGAAAATCGAAGGCATCGAAACGATTCTGACCACCGTCGGATCACGCGGATTTGGTGACGTCAATCGCGCCGAAATGTATATTCGCTTGACCGATGCGGCACAGCGAACGTTTTCCCTTGGCCGACTGCTCTCGGGAATCATTCACGGCGATCCCGGCGAGGCGTTTCGCGGTAATTATTCGCAACGTGAAAAGATGACCGAGGTGCGCAGCAAGCTCAATACGCGGCCCGACTTACGTGTGTCAGTGCGAAACTTGACTTCGCTGCGCCAAGGCGCACCGTCGGACATTGATTTCGCGATCACGGGTGCCAATTTTGATGATCTGCAGCGGTTCAGCGATGCGTTACTGGTTAGGGCCAAGCAGATTCCCGGTTTTGTTGACGTGACGTCGACGTTGCAAATCGACAATCCTGAATTGCTCGCGTCGATCGACCGCAAACGAGCCGCGTCGATGGGCGTCGAGGTCGCCGAGATCGCGGACACGTTGCGAGTTGCCGTGGGCGGTGATGATCGTGTGTCGCGTTATCGCGATGCCGTGGTTGACGATGCGTACGACGTCGAAGTCCGCTTGGTGGGAATTGATCGCGGCGATGTACCCGCGATTTCGCAACTCTATGTTCGCACCGGCGGTGCCATGCCGACTGATCCAATGATGATGCAACCATCGGACGATCGTTCGATGGCAAACGGCAGCTCTTCCGCTGCGCTGACGCGAATCGACAATTTGGTCGAGTTCCGATTCAGCCGCGCCGCCTCACGGATCGATCGCCTCAGTCGCCAACGCATGGTCGCCATTCGCGGCAACATCGGCGGTGGCTTCGGATTGACCGATCGTATCGATGCGCTCAAGCAAGCAGCGGATGAAGTTGGTATTCCGCCGGGACTGGAGATTCAAGTGCTCGGTGGCGGTCGCGAACTGGACCGTACGATCCTGGATTTTCGCTGGACATTCTTGATGTCGTTTGTGTTCATGTACATCGTCCTGGCGGCGCAGTATGAACACTTGGTTTATCCGTTGATCATTCTGCTTTCGTTGCCGATCGCGGTGCCGTTTGGATTGCTCAGTTTGTATTGGGGTGGCGAAACGCTGAACCTGTATTCGGCATTGGGCATGTTGGTGTTGTTCGGTGTGGTAAAGAAGGCCGCAATCCTGCAGGTCGATCACACCAACACGCTGCGCGCCACAGGCATGGATCGCCACAGCGCGATCATGCAAGCCAATCGTGATCGCTTGCGCCCGATTTTGATGACCACGGTGTCGTTCGTCGCGGGACTTCTGCCGCTGTTGATTGCCACCGGCCCCGGTGCCGAAGAACGACGCTCGATCGCAGTCTTAACGGTCGGCGGGCAAACGTTGTCGTTGCTGCTGACGCTGTTGGCGATTCCAGTTCTTTACACATTCTTTGATGACCTAACGAGCTTGTTCTGGAAAACGAAAGCGGCCAAAGCCGATGCGATCACGCGAGCAACAACAACCGTCGAATTGAATCCGGCGGTTCAATCGGCGTAGTGCTCCACCAGAATTTGGTGTTTAGGGATGAAGTTTTCGCACGACGGCGGAGCGTCGTGGAACACTTTATTGACCGGCCCGTGGCCAACGAAACATTGTCAAGTTGTTAAACTGCGTGCATGAATGATGAAAATGGTAGTAACGAAATTGAGCCGAAACGCTTTCCCATTGGCCGCTTAGTTGCGATAGCGTTCTTTGTGATTGTTGGGGTTGGCGTGCAAACCCGCGATCTACTCAACGATCGGTCGATCTCGAATATCATCAGTCTTATCGCCGCTGCGATCGTGACCGTAGTGTTGTTGTCGCTGGGCTATCAATTTCTGGCCCGACGAATCGGACGTTTGGTCTCTGCCGCGATAACCTTGGTCATCGTCATGTTGCCGCTTTCGCTGGTTCGCTTGCGTGGGTTCAGCGGCGAGATGGTGCCGATCGTGGAGCCGCGATTTCCGATCGCTCCCCAGCTTCAGACCGACGTTGCGGGACTCGAGCCGCAAGTTGACGATGCGGTCGTTGCTGCGACTCCGTTTGCTCAGTTTCTTGGTGCCAATCGCAATGGGATCATCGAACCGCGCGAGTTCGGAATTCCCAATCGCGGTCGTGATGTCCGCGAAGTTTGGCGAATCGCGGTCGGCGAAGGTTGGGGCGGAATTGCGATCGTCGATGATTATTGTGTGACGCTTGAACAACGCCAAGACCGCGAATGTGTGACCTGTTATGCGTTGGCGGGCGGCGGTTTACGCTGGCTCCATGAAGACACCGCGCGACACCAAAACCCGCTTGGTGGAATCGGTCCGCGTTCGACACCGACGATCAATGACGGACTTGTTTACACGCAAGGCGCTACCGGAATTGTCAATTGTTTGCAGCTTGATACCGGTGAATTGGTTTGGTCAAAGTCACTGCTCGAACTTGGCGGTTGGCTACAACCTGAATCCGAGGCGTCGATAACTTGGGGCCGCGCGGCGTCACCGTTGGTGGCGGAAGGCTTGTGCATCGTTCCGTTTGGCCGTCCGCTGGAAACGAGTCCGACTGCTGAGGCGCTTGATGGACGCAGTCTCGTCGCCTTTGATTCCAAGACGGGTGACCTTCGCTGGACCGTCGGCGAAGACCAAATTAGCTACGCGTCGCCTGTCATCATGTCGCTTGGCGGCCAAGCTCAACTTGTCTCGGTCAATGAATCGACCGTGACCGGCCATGAGATCGCCAGCGGCAAACTGTTGTGGTCGTTGCCGTGGCCAGGACAGAGCAACGGCGGTGCCAATTGTGCGTCGGCACTGCCCGTCGGCGACAGCGCGTTTTTGATCGGCAAGGGATATGGAACCGGCAGCGGCGTGTTCGACGTGAAGCGGCAGGACGATACGTGGAGTGTCGAAGAACGTTGGACGAGCCCGCGAGTGATGAAAACCAAGTTCACCCATGCCTGCATCGACGGTGACGTTGCGTTTGGGTTGTCCGACGGGACGCTCGAGTGTATCGATTTGGACACTGGCGAGCCGATGTGGTCGCAATCGCGTTCGACTCGATATGGCCACGGCCAAATGCTGCGAGTCGGCGATTGTTTGGTGATTCAAGCCGAAGCGGGCGAAGTCGCGATCGTGGAAACATCGCGAGAATCGTTCAACGTGTTCGCGACAATCAAAGGGCTGGGCGACAAGTCGTGGAACATTCCCAGCGTCGCGGGTCGTTTTTTTTCGATACGAAACGATGCCGAAGCGGTGTTGTACGAATTGCCATTGCCTTAGGCGGATTATGGCGCGGCCGGTGCTGCGTCCTTGGCGGCGAAGCATCGCAGGATGCCCTTGGAATCACCGAGATACAACCGCGAGCCGGAAATCGAGGGCGAAGCGATGAACGAACCGTTGATTTCGTATTGCCATTTTTCTTCGCCGGTGGCGAGATCAAGACGCACCAAGCGACCGTCGGTTGCGGCGATCCAAACATCGTTGCCGGCGATTACGGGTGAGGCATCGGCGCGGCGTCGCAGCGTATGACGCCAGATTGGCTTGCCCGTTTTGGCCTCCAGTGCATCGACTTGTTTGTTTTGGCTGCTGACGACAACCACCTCGTCCATCACCGCCGGACTGCTGCGATACTCCTGCGCCCGCTCGGAGTCTTCGTAGCGCCAAAGTTCGAGATTTTGTTTCCAATCAAACGCGATCACGGCGCCATCCATGACCGGAAGAAATGCCAAGTCGCCGAGCACCGCCGGCGTGCTGCCGGTCGGACCGCCGAGCGGCAATGGATCGGCGGCTTGCGTGCCGTCGTTGAGATTGACGGTGTGAAGATTGCCATCGCAACCGCCTAGGAATGTGCGGTCGCCGGCGATCGTGGGGCTGCACCGAATTTGGTCGGCCGTTTCGTATGTCCAGCGCAACTTGCCGTCGGCCACGTCGAGACAATACAGATTGCCGTCTTGTGAGGTGATCAGCGCGGCACCGCCGAAGAAGGCTGCCGACCCGCTGATCTCGGCCTTGGTCTCGGCGGTCCAGCGGAGTTTGCCCGTGGCGATTTCGACGGCGTAGACTTTGCCGTCCAGGTCGCCGATGACGAGTAAGTCGTCTGTGATGGAAGGACTAGTTAAAAAACCAAGATCGGTTGCCAATTGCCAACGTTGTTTTCCCGTGTTGGTGTCGATCGCGTACAACGTTCCGGCGGCGTCGGCCAAGTAAACCGCGTCGCCGACGATCGCGGGCGTCGCTTCGATCGCGTCAGCGGCGGTAAATTCCCAAAGCACCTCTAGCGACCCGGGAACTTGCTCGGTGGTCGCCCCGCTGGACGCATTGTCAGCGCGCGGCAGCGGCCAATCCGCAGCTTGCACGACGGGAATCAACCAGCACAATGCGACAGCCGAAATGAAACCGCTGCGAAAAAAACGGGCGAATCGAGCGTTTAAGATTGAATTCATAGCGTGATCATTGGGTTCGACATAGGCAAGCGGAAGATCTCGCGTATTATATAGCCGCTCTGGGGAGGTGGGCAAAAGCGAAAGCCCATTTGGTACATGCGTCGTAAAGTAATTGAACCGTTTTTATTCGTGAATCCATGATTTGTGTTAGTCTCGGTCGCTCGCGCCACACCCGCATGATTGCTGAACATCGGCACTTGGCCGAGAACGGTGTCAAGCTTGTCGAGTTGCGATTGGATTACATCGGTCGCGCGCCGAACTTGACGCGATTGATCAGCGATCGCCCCACGCCGGTCGTGATTGCGATTCGTCGTCGCAACGATGGTGGACGCTGGATGCGCAGCGAAGAAGAACGCCAGATGCTGCTCCGCTCGGCTGTCGTCGCGGGAGCCGAGTACGTTGACTTCGAGGCTGATATTGCGTCTTCGGTGCCGCGGTATGGCAAGACCAAACGAATCATCAGCTACCACGATTTTCGAGAGACCCCCGACAACCTCGAAGACATCCACGCCGGGATGGCTGCCGAAGATGCCGACATCGTGAAGTTGGCGACGATGGCAAATAGTTTCCAAGATAATGTGCGGATGATGGAGTTGGTCAAGAACGCCACGATTCCAACGATCGGAATTTGCATGGGCGAGATGGGCCAATTGACCCGCATCTTGGCCAGTCGCGTTGGCTCGCCGTTCACGTACGCAACGTTCAGCGTCGAGAAGGCACTTGCGCCCGGCCAGTTGAATTACAAACAGATGGACGAGTTGTATCGCTTTGACCAAATCAATGCCGAGACGGAATTGTTTGGCGTCGTGGCGGACCCGGTTGCCCACAGTCACAGCCCGTTGATCCACAATCGGGCGCTGCAGGCGGCGAACGTCAACGCGCGCTACTTGCCGTTTCGTGTTCCCAAGGATGATTTCAATTCATTTATCGATGCCTGTCCCAAGCTTGGTATCAACGGTATTAGCATCACGATTCCACACAAGGAACGAGCCCTGGCCTATTGCACACAAGCCGAAGCTTCGGCCTCGGGCATTGGTGCCATCAACACAATGATTTTCGATGCCGAAGATCGCTTGGGATACAACACCGATTATCGCGCCGCAATGGATTGCATTATTGAAACCTACAAGGCGACAACGGGTTCGGATCGCGGGATGCAGGGTTTGCGGGCGTTGATTCTTGGTGCGGGCGGTGTTTCGCGCGCGGTCGCCTGGGGACTGAAGCAACGTGGTGCTGACGTGACTATCGCCAGCCGGACCTACGATCGCTCGGCAGTCCTTGCCAACGAATTGACGATGAAGGCCGTGCGTTGGGAAGAACGCCATGAACAATCACCGCAATTGATTATCAACGGCACGCCGATTGGTATGCACCCGAACGTCGATTCGACGCCTTACGAAAAAGGTGCGTTGAATCAGTTCCTGGTGGTTTTTGACACCGTTTACAATCCCGAACAAACATTGCTTGTCAAGCAAGCTCGTGAAGTGAAAGCGCGCGTCATCACGGGCGTCGATATGTTTGTGCGTCAAGCAGCGTACCAATACAAGTTGTTTACCGGACGCGACGCTTCGACTTCGCTGATGCGTGATTCGATCAAAGAGGCGACCAGTCCGGTGAGGTTGAATACGTAATGTCTCGTTCACACGACGCGAACGAGGTAATCCAGTATCGTCAAGCGACGCCTGACGATGCCGACATGATCCACGCGATTTTGCGTCCGTATGTCGCCAACCACAAGTTGTTCGCGCGGACCGAAGCCGAAGTTGTCGCGCTGACTCGCCATGGCTTTATCGCACACGTGGCCCAGCGGCCGATCGGGTTTGCCGCCGTCGAAGTTTACAGCCGAAAGTTGGCCGAGGTGCAATCGCTGGCCGTGCGTGCTGAATACCAAGGCCATGGCGTCGGTAAACATTTGGTCGCGTTGTGCGTGCAACGTGCTCGCGAGTTGGGCGTCGTCGAGGTGATGGCGATCAGCAGCAGCGAGGAATTCCTCAAGCAATGCGGCTTCGATTATTCGCTGCCGGACCAAAAACGGGCGTTGTTCTACCAATTGCAACCGCGGCACCCCGAATGAACATCTCGCGCCGCGTCGGGGCGCTGTTGTTTGTGTCCGGTGCCTGTTCGCTGGTGTTTCAAACCGCCTGGTTCCGTGAATTCGGTTTGGTGTTTGGGGCCAGCACACTGGCTTCGTCTGCGGTGTTGGCAATTTTCATGGGCGGCCTCGGGCTTGGCAACGCGTGGCTGGGGCGTTTGGCCGACCGCACCGACCAACCGCTGAAACTGTATGCCAAGCTTGAACTTGCGATTAGTTTGCTGTGCGCGATTTCGCCTTTTCTTCTCGTCGCCGTACGCGCCATTTATGTTGCCTTGGGTGGTCAAGAATCGCTTGGCATTTGGGGCGCTACGATCGCGCGGGTCATCGGTGCGGCAATCGTTATCGCAGCCCCAACGTTTTTGATGGGAGGCACCTTGCCCGCGGCAGTCCGCGCCGTCACATCGGTCGGCGATCGCGGGCGACACAGCGTCGGCTGGCTGTACGGCTGCAACACACTTGGCGCGGTTTTGGGTGTCATCGTCGGTACGTTCTTGTTGCTCGAATGGCTTGGCATTCGTGGCACGCTATGGCTTGCCTGCGTCGTCAATCTGTCGAACTCATCACTCGCTTTTTATTTGGCCGGCAAGTTGGGCGCAGCGTCGACCGAAGCTACTTTGTCACACTCGATCCCGTCGCAAGCCCAACCCGCCGAGTTGTCGCCGCGGTTCTGTTACCTTGCCGCCGGCACAATCGGGTTCGTCTTTTTCTTAATGGAGTTGGTTTGGTATCGGATGTTGGCACCGATTCTTGGCGGTTCAACATTCACGTTTGGATTGATTCTCGCGGTCGCCTTGGCGGGCATCGGATTGGGTGGCGCAGTCTATCCGTGGCTATTCCGTCGTCGCGCACCGACGCTTTATTCGTTCATTGCTACGCTGGGGCTCGAAGCGTTGGCGATCACGGTGCCACTTGCTTTGGGCGACCGGATTGCGGTGTTGGCACTGACAATCCGCGACCTGTCGTTGTTTGGATTTGCGGGGTCGGTACTGGGATGGACGTTTATTGCCTCGATTGTCGTGTTTCCGGCGGCGCTGGTCAGTGGTGTGCAGTTCCCGGTGTTGGTGGCGTTGCTTGGCCAAGGTCGCCAGGACGTGGGCAAACAACTCGGCCAGGCGTTTGGTTGGAACACGCTCGGCTCGATGCTGGGATCGCTCGCCGGCGGGTTTGGATTGATGACGTTGTTGTCGGCGACCGGTGTTTGGCGGCTCGCGGTGCAAGGGTTGGTTATTTTTGCGGTCGCGCTACTAGTGATTGCTTGGTTCGGTTCGCGCCAACCACTCAAGACATTTGCGCTGGCAGGCGTGTTGCTGCTGGCCGCTTACCTTTCAACGGCGACCGGACCAAGCGAAGTTTGGCGTCATGGCGGTATTGGTGCTGGCCGAACGATCGTTCCAAAAAATCGCAACCAGTTGCTTGATTGGCAAAACGAGACCCGGCGCAAAATCGTTTGGCAAGGTGACGGCCGCGAATCATCGGTCGCGATCGACTCGAAGTCGTCCTTTGGGTTTCTGGTCAACGGCAAAAGCGATGGCAACGCCGTGGGCGACGCCGGCACCCAAATCATGCTTGGCGTTTTACCGGCGATACTGCATCCCGAGCCCAAGTCCGGTTTTGTCGTTGGATTGGGCACCGGCGAATCAGCGGGCTGGTTGGCGAGTTTGCCATCGATCCAGCGCGTTGACGTGGTTGAACTGGAACCAAGCGTGACGCAGATGGCCATGTTGTGTGCACCGTTTAACCACGATGTGTTGAACCATCCCAAGGTGAACTTGGTATTCAACGACGCGCGCGAGCAATTGCAAACCACGCGATGGAAATACGACGTGATCGCCTCGGAACCCTCCAACCCGTACCGCAGCGGTGTGTCGAGTCTTTACACGCGCGAGTTCTACCGCGTGGTCAGCGAACGATTAAACGAACGCGGAATTTTCTCACAGTGGTTACAGGGCTACGAAGTCAACACGACAACAATCGGCACTGTGCTGAAAACGCTCAAGTCCGTTTTCTCCTACGTCGAGATGTGGCAGACGCAAGGTGGTGACATGGTGATGGTTTGTTCGCAATCACCGCTAGCCTACATGCCGTCTTCGCTTGCCGAGCGATTGCGAGTTCGTGAGGTTGCCGAGGCGGCGAACGTCGCGTGGAAGTCCGCTGACGTCGATGGCGTGATATCACACTTGATCGCCGGCAACGAGTTCGTTGATGCTTTGGTCACTCAGCCCGAATACCAAGTCAACACCGACGATCGGAATTCTCTCGAGTATGCTTTTGCGCGAACCGTTGGCAGCGCCAGTGGCTTCACGATCGAACAGGTGCGCGAGCAAGCAAATGAGTTGTCGCTTCGTTGGCCGAAACGATTTGCAGACGCCATTGATCCGACGCGGGCGTCCGATCACGCGATTGGCTTAAGTGTTTTTCTGACCCGCAGCGTTTCGTTTTTGAGCAGTAAACTGAGTCCCCGAGCGCAAGTGTGGCAAGCGATTCAGGAAGATCGAACCAGCGATGCGATTTCGCTGTGGGACACAATAAATGAGCCACCTCGCGACTTGACCGAAATGTTGTTGGTCGGTTTGGCATACGCGAACGCACGCGACCAACGGCTGCCGAAAATCCTGGATCAGATTGCAACCCTATCGCCTGCTGACGCAGCCGGCTTGGCCTGTATTCCCAGTGCGCAAGTCGGTGATTCGGTGCAAACGATGAGGGCACTAACTCGCTTCTTTGGTTTATTACGTCAAACTCCAGTTGTGTCCGAACCGCTGTTGCTGCGTGGCTTCTTGATTGCTGAAGCGATCGCCCAACGCGACCCAGCGCAAGGCCCCGAGTTGATGGCCAGCCTGCAGCAGCCGTTCAGTCTTTACCTTGCCAACGATCGGCGCATCGCAACATTGATCAACATCGCGCAAGCCATTGGTCCCATCGAAACGACCAATGTGCTTTTATCTTTAGAACCAAACCCGATCTGGACGCGCGAGGCGTTGAATCTGCGTTACAAGGCGTACCAGACGCTGAAGCATCCACTTGCGCCGACAGCTGCGAGGGACATCGCAATCTTCGAGCAGTATGCTGATCGTCCGTTGTTTCGCGCTCGATGAAATGGATTAAGTTGTTCCTACTGGAAAATCTCCGGTGCATTGTATCGCCGATGGATCTCATTACATCGACCGGGCGACAATCGCAGGCCATGCGCCAGCTCGCCCAGATACTGCGCCTCGGTGTTTTGGTCCAAACGAATCGCCATCAACGAAATCGCGTAGACCTGGTCCTCCAAACCCAATGGAACCGACCACGCGAGTTCGCGAACATCACAGGGACGCTCAAACTCACCACGCAAAAATTTAATTTCGGCGTCGCCAACATTGCCCAGGTGTTGCAAGATGGCTACCCGGTCGAATTCCAGCGTTCGGCACCGGTTGCGGAGCCGCACGTGGGGCCGGCGCTGGCAACGGATTTTGCCTCGGTCCCGGTGCGGGAACGGGCTGACGACGACTGGCGCTTTCCTCGTGCGCAACACCGAGCAAGTCTTCTAAGCTTTGGGCTGATTCCTCGACGGTTGTCGGACTCCGCGACGACGGCGGCTGGGGGGCGCTGCGCGGTGCGGTGCCACGTTGTCCAGCGATCACATCGTTGAGCACTTGGCCGCCAGCCCCGCCGCCGGCCTGTGTTTTTCGTCCGAGCAGAGCGCCGAGAATATCGATTGCGTCCAAGATTATGGTCCTAAGGAAAAAACCCCTGGCGCGCCGAGCGCGCCAGGGGTCAAGTTGAACCAGCTTAACTGAAATTAGCGAGGCTTAAAACTCACCGCTTATCACTTCCTTGCTGGCGCGAGTTCCCAACGATCCCCATAGGCCGTAAGGACTCTGGGATCCTGGTGGTAACGCCGTGGCAAGGTTGAAGTGAACCGTGGGGCTATTTTGATTACCCGATTCAATCGAATCGGTAATGAACTTAACCGCACCGTCCGCCATGATCACGTGGCAGCCGCCTTGGTGGCGACTGCTGGGCGGCAGATAGCCGGTCGACCCGTCACCGCCACCTAGACAGATTTCACGGTTGGGAGCCAAGATCGTGTTAAAGCCGGTATACAACGGCGCACCGTCAGCCCAGCGATAACCACGATATTGGTTGGCGTTGACACCAGGTAACGTAGGCGCTGTGCAACCGGTACCACCGGCCGCTGGACACCAAAATCGCGGACGCAGCGGATCGATCTGCATCTTTGTTTGGCACAACTGTGGCATCGTGTGAACGTCGGCCCACGGTTGGTTGGTAATCGATGGTGCGGTCGATTTGTCACGATCACCAAGGTCCGACGAAGCTTCGCCACCCATGATCGTGTTGGCCGTCCCATCAAGCACATCGCGTAAGCCAAGTTGCAGTCGCGCAACAAACACGCCGCGGCACGATGCGCGAGCACGTTGCGAGTTGTCCGGCCAATTCATGTTATTGGTGTTAAACTGCGAGCCGCCGTTTTCCAACCAGTCAGTCGTATCACCAAGACAAGCGATATAGTTGGTTCGCCCCAACGCTGGCAAGCCGACGCCTGGATCGCTGGGACAGCGCAACGTCGAAACGTCGGTCATCCAAGGTGCATAATCGGTGGTCCACGGTGCTGGACCCATCGCTGACCAAGATTGACCTGCAGGCAACTGCGTGCCGTTCGCCTTGAAAACGTTGGGACTGCTGATTTGCTCCCACAACGCCTGTTGCTCAACGAATGGCGTCAGGCCCACCAAAAAGCTCAGCCGACGGCGGTTGTTACTTGCGTTCGCACCTCCACCGATGGGCACCGTTCCACCTACATTTGCATTCAACTCATAAGTACCCTGCATGTGGTAGGGCAACTTGTTGTAGGCCGCATGGTAGTTGTGCAGGCCCAAACCGATTTGCTTCATGTTGTTACCACAACTCATGCGGCGAGCCGCTTCGCGAGCCGCTTGTACGGCGGGCAACAACAATCCGACCATAACACCGATAATAGCGATAACGACAAGCAGTTCCACCAATGTGAAACCACGACGAGACAAAGATTTTTGCATTCGCAAACTCCTGGAAAAAGGCTTAAAACTAAACTTAGCGCGGAATACTCCCCCGCTATTTGCTGAGCTTAGCGATTTCGCACGCCGATAGCCAACGTATTCTTGAAGAAAAGCAACGGTTTGCAGAACTTTTTTTGAGTACGCCCCCGAGAGCGGCGATTCCGCTCAGCAGCGAGCGGAAAAAGGTGGCTGGGTCTTCCAGCCGCTGCGCTGCGGCTACAACGTTCTAAAAATTACAGTCGGGTTGTCAGTGCTTTTCGTCTGTTAGTAAAGTGCGGGATGGGTTGCTGAGCTGTGACAACAAAAACTGAGCGAGTTCTGTGGATGGAAAAAATAGTTCGCACGTTCGATAGCCATGCCGACGCCGACCGTGCGGCTCAAGGCGACGACAATCTGCTGACCTACCAAGACCGTTTCGACGCGTTCATGCAATTGATGGCTCCCTATTATGCAGCTTCCCCCGGATTTCAAAAAGTTTATCGGGTTGATGATTTCCGCTCGCGTACGGTTCGTGATGATTGGGGGTTTCGCCTACAACCTTTATCGCAACCCACGAGCGACCGGTGACATTGACTTTTTTGTAGCCGACTCTGCGGAGCAAGACGAAAAGATCAGACATGTGCTGACCGAATTTGGCTTCGGTTCGACGTTGCCACCCGGACCCGATCGGGTGCTCACAAAAGGCAAAGTTTTGATGCTCGGTCGAGCACCGTTTCGAATCGATCTCTTGACCCAAATTGACGGCGTGGTTTTTGATGAAGTCGAAGCCACCTGCCGATCGTTTCACCTTGATGACCTACCGGTCCCCGTCATCTCGCCAGAAATGTTGCTGAGGAACAAGGAAGCTTCGAGCCGCCCCAAGGATTTGGCCGATGCGCATGAGCTGCGAACTTGGCTGAAACGAAACGAATCTTAGTTGTCCACCCCAATTGAAAATTAGGTTTAGGGCAAAGTGTTCGACGACGCTCGTTAGAACTTAGCCGCTCGGTCCCAGATCTGCTTGTCAAGCGCATCGATGAGCGGAACGAACTGTGCCAACTCGACCGCGTTATTGCCCTGCTCATGCTTGCGAAACAGCAACAGATACGTTTCGTTTTGCGGTCGATGACGATGAAAAAACAGCTCATTCTTTTGTACGATTAGTGCGTCCAACTCGGTATCGACCCGCTGGCATGCCGTTCCGCCAACCAAATCGTCGGCAAGCTGCTTGCCCAGCAATTGATAACCCGCGTCACTAGGGATCAATTTATCGTCGTTCCAAGATTGGATATTCGCGGTCAAAACACCGGCTCCGGTTTCACCGGCAACTACATCGATCACTTGCCCGCAATACTCAATCGCCGCAGCATAGTCCGGCGTCCTGACTCCCGGGACGGCAACCGGCTTCATCAGGATCACACGGCTGGGTAGCGCCTGTATCGCCGTGACGAGCTTACGCATTGCGGCGGCGAACGTCGCGGTTGCTTGTCTGCCATCGCTCGCTTCGGCCGAACCATAAGCGACCAACACCACGGTCGGATTGGCAATTTGCAAATCATGTATCAACCGCTCCAGCCCACGCTGGGGATCAGTCTCAAAAACCTTTCGCGCAAACCCGTGAACATCGTCGCCGGACCAACCAAGATTGCGAACTCGCAGTTTCCAATCGGGCCGGCGGCATTGCAATTCGTTCTCCAGCGCCGCGGTCGATTGCATTCGTTCGATGAGCGTGCCGCCAACCAGCGCCAACGTATCGCCAGATTTAAGCAGCGGTTCAGCCGCACTTGCTTGGGAAACCAGCGGAATGATTGAAAGTAAAACGACTCGCAGGAAACGTACAGGGCAAAGCATCGATAGCTCACAAATTTTGCGGATAAGTATTATTCGTATGTCAACTGAGCGGTCGCAAGGCACGCTTGCGAAGACTGAAACCGGACCCAATGTGCACCGAAGGCGGTGGGGAATTCGTAAATCATTTCCGCGCCCGCCTTAAGTCGGAAATCTTTGTAAAAGTGCCAACCGCTTTGATGGTCGAAATCGACTTCGATTGTCACGATGGTATCGTGGTCGGCCAATAAGGATAATGTCTTCTTGTCATATCCGGTCATCAAAAACGCATCCGACGGTTCAGCCGCTTTGACCGCCGTGCGCAGCCAAGGTCCACCGCGACCGACCGGTTTGCCAAGCTGCCACAAGTCGTCAACACCACCAAACCACAGCGCCGTATTCTGTTTCGCATCGGCAAAAATATGTGAGCCGCTGACGGCATCGCCGCGTACTCCCGCAAGTACCAGCAAGCCGTTCCAGCTACAGAAATCGGTAACTTGTTTGTCGTGGCTGGCAACGGGGCGCATTTGATGCAGCGCTGGCGGCGCTCCGTTTGTGACCAACGGGACTTCGTAAAACGTGCCGTGGATGTTGGCGAGCACGCGTTCGGATTCAACTTCGCGAATACCCCGCGGCCAACCGAACGCAAACGGCTTGTCAAACGCGGCGTCACCCTTGGGCAAGCGCAACCTCGTGCCGTGGTGCAGCATGATGACCGACGCCTCGTCGACCAAGAAGTCAGGTTCAATTCGCAACAACTCGCCAAGTTTCTCGTCAGCTTCGTCGGCCGTAAACTGAAACTCGGCCTTTGTGAAATCAAAGAAGCGATTCTCGTCGGCGACGACGCGCAGGTTGCGATTTCGCTTCGCGGCATAAACGAGCGCACCGCAAACATCGGTGTCGGTGACATTGGCCAGTCCAGCAAACAAGCCATCGCTTCCGGCTTGAACACCGTGGGCAATCTGCCTCGATGTTTGGTGCAAGTAAGCAGTCGCAACGCAGTCACGATTGGTCTTTAGTCGTAACCAAATGGCAGCGAGATCATCGGGCAACAAGTGGCCAACATAGCTACCGGCTGGAAGCACAATCGATTGATATTCAACCCACTGGCCATCGCCACGACGATCCACTTCAACGGTGAACGTGACGGCAGGCAACGATTCACCGTCCGCAGACTTGGCGTCGCTAGTTGCCAAGTGCAACACTCGCCGATCAAACCCCGCAACCAGGAATGGATCGGATGGCTCGTCGGCTTTCACCGCATCATCAACCCACGGTCCACCATAACCGCTCGCCGGCCCCCAGGTTTTCAAATCCTCATAAGTTCCAAACCACAGATTGGTTTGCGGCTGACCAGCAAGTGGATTGCCTTGGATGCTGGTCTCGTCCGATGCCAAAACTAGTTTGTCGTTCCAAGCACAGAAGTCTGGGACGTAACGCAGATGACTTCCGATTGGTTTGATTCCGGACGAATTGCGACTGCTAAAGGTGCTGGGGAAATCAAAAAACATGCCGTGCATGTCCATCATCCAGCGTCCGCCGGTAATCTCACGAATCCGCGGCCATTCGGTATACCAACCGTGACTGGCATCGTTGCAAAACGCGGCTTTGGGCAATAAGAACGTCGACCAATTTCCGTTATCAAGTACCTTCAATCGCACACTGCGGCGGTCCCAACCCATCGTCCAAATGGGATCATCCCCGTCGCTGCCGCCGGCGATGCCTTGAGGGCCAGTGACATCCGTATATTGGCGACGTTCAATGATACTCCAATTGCGGCCATCATATTCCGCCAACACACCGCGCTCTTCGGGACTGGTCGCTTGGCCGCCGACCAAGATGTCCTTATAGGTGCCGACATGCAGTTCCCCATTGTTGGAAATCACCAACCGTCCTTGTGACGTATAACCACCCTTGCCATGCCAACCAGGAACCGGCTTTTTAAACAAGCGATTGACTTCGAGCGTATTCACATTGGCTTCCCAAATCGAACCTTCCATATCAATGTAGTAGACCATGTTGGCCGGATCGGTCAGGTGCCGCGCGATCGCGGTCACGCGCATCGGCATCCGCTCAATCGGAATCACCCGGATGTTGCCGGTTTCATCGACAAGGTAATGGGCAATCAGCAACTGCTTTGATTCAGCATGGATCATTCGTCCCGCCGGTGTGCCGCCGACACTTTCCGGATGAACCGTCATTTTCAAATCGTTGTCGATCGAAAATAGCTTGTGTTCGCTGCCTTTTGGCATGTGCGGAGCGTAATTGACCATCCATAATTTATTTGCCCACGGGACAATGGCACCGATGCCACATTCATTGTGTCCGTCTTTATAGTGGCCACCCTTTTCGCTATAGATTCCAAAAACCGTCAAATGCGGATGGATTCCGCTAATGGCAATGTCAGTGCGGGGTTTTTCACCGATTGCACTTTGATGCTTCCGCAGTTGTATGGCAAGCTGATCGATCACCTTAGCATGCTGAGCATCACCGGCGACGTTGGACAATTCGACCGGATCGGCATGCAAGTCATAGAGTTCGCGAACGACTTCGCTTTCGCCGATCGTCGTTTCGATATATTTCCAACGATCGGTGCGGACGGCCAACAACGGTTGGCTGCCAAGTTGGCGCGAAGGTGCTTCATATAAAAAACTTTTCCGCCAATCGCTGGGTCGTTTGCCTGTTACAAAGGCCACCAGACTGCGACCATGCAGCGACTCGGGGATCGGCACACCGGCGAGTTCCAGGATGGTGGCCGTGAGATCGATGTTAAGTACCAAGTCATCGACCGCAGCGGCCTTTGAGTCCGGGGCCGCAATCGCCATCGGCACTCTCATCGATTCTTCATAAGGCAGCACCTTGCTGGTCATGCCGTGTTCGCCCAGCATCCAACCGTTATCACCCATGAAGATGATCCAGGTGTTTTTTCGCAAATCCAATCTTTCTAATTCATCAAGCACACGTCCCACCGCAGCATCCATTTGCGAGACGCCGGCATAGTAGTCGCGAGCATGCTTCTTGATCGTTTGGGGATTCTCATACCCATACTCCATCGCCTGCAGCCGATTCCTTGCCGTCTTGAGGTACTGCGGCTTTTTTGCGAGGTCATCATTCCAGCTCGTGGGCAGCGGCATATCATTCAAATCGAGTTGATCTAAATACGACTGCTTGGCTGGCCATTTGAATTGGTGGTCCATGTGTGGGACTTGGGTGTTCATCCATAACACAAACGGCTCATCGTTACCGCTGGCTTGTTTCAGAAAGCGAATGGATTCATCGGCAACGACATCATCAACAAATCCCGGGCGCGGTTTTTTCGCGCCATTGATCGTGAACGCGCGGTTGTACCAGGTGCCATTGCTGTAGCACGTTGACGCGAAGTCGAATCCACATTCTTGCGGCGAATTGCCAAGATGCCATTTGCCGGTCACAACCGTTCGATAGCCCGCGGCGCGCAGCCAATGGGCAAATGTTTGTTCGTTGTTGTTCAAGCGGCCATCGCCGACCGCGGTGACACCGTTGGCGCTGCCATAGCGTCCGGTCAAACAGGCGGCGCGGCTGGGCGAACAAATCGCCAGCGTCGCAAAGGCGTTGGTAAATCGAGTTCCCTGGTTGCAAATTCGGTCAAGGCTGGGCGTTTGAATGTGCTCATTGCCCGACCCCGCCAGCGCGTCCCAACGTTGGTCATCGGTCAACAGGAACAAAATGTTTGGGCGCGGCGGCTGGGCGACTGCAAGCTGACTACCGCAAACGAGTAGGCAAGCAACCGCAACGATGCGGAAAATCGGGTGAGGTGGTTTGGTCTTCATTGATGATCGAAAAAAGACAGGTGCGCATTGACGATATTGTCAGGTAGACAAGAGTCACTAGGTATAATACATAATCACTCTTGATTCGATGGAGTATAGTCAGGCTTTGTGTCCGTGTTAAATCCACGTTCAGATATCCCGGTGTCCGGCGATCGAGAAGGTTTCTGAGTGAGGCCCCGGCGTTCATGTTTCGCTATTTGGCGGCGCTGCGTCCCGGCAAGATTGTGCTTTGGTGTTATTTGATTTGGTACTTCGTGACGCTGTTTTTTTACTTTGATCCCAAGCCATCGATCTGGATCAACTCGTTGGGAATCAGTGTCGTGATTGGCATCGCTTTGATGCTCAGCATCAATCACCGTGCGGACGAGCGAGCAGATCGTTGGCAAACGTTTCGATTGTTTCTAATGCCGTTTTGCGTTTCCAGTTTTTCGTCATTGATCAAGGGGCGCGATTACATACTTATACTGCCGCCGCAAACCGACGAACGGCTCGCTTTGATTAGCGCGTGCGGAGTGTTTCTGATCGCGGTTGTGGCGGTGAAATTTGTTTGCAAACGTAGGATTTAGTTCGCGATTGTAGACTGATTTGCCCAAACGATTGGGACAATCGTTCTACAATGGGTCACTTGCAATGCGTGCCGATGGCCGCGTAGACGCCGGTGCTGCTGCTGCGACCGACCAGCAGCGTGGCGTCCTGATCGCCGACTATTTGTGATTTTGACAATTGCTGCTGCAATTTTGCCGGCTCGTGGTTAGTGCCGCGGACTTTGACGCTGCGAATTACAAGTCGATGTTGCTTGACCTGTTGGCGGATTTGGCGAATGTCGGCCGGTCCCGTCCAGCAACACTCAAAGCACTGCATCAATGATCGGTCCATCGGCAACGTATCGCTGGCAAAAAATCCGCTGGGTTCGCCGAGACAAACCAGCTGATGCACCTGAGAAAAGGCAACGGACAACCCCGCGGCGCGTACCGCCGGGTCGAAGTCAATGATGTATCGTTGCAAATCGCTGACTTTTACCTTCGAGTTCAATTCGCGTTCAACTTCATCGGCAATAAAACGTTCGACAGTGCCATCGCGATGCACGCGAACCGCCGAACGCCCGTTCACTCGCAAGTCCGCCGCACCCAGGCATTCTCCCGCGATCAAGGATTGTTCGCGGACGCTGCCGCCGAAGCTGATCCACTGGCGATTGCACCGCGCCGAGATAGCCGGTTCAACGTCAGCCGCCGGGGCCAGCTTGATTATCGTCGCCGGGCTGTTGACCAAGACCTGCGCGATCGCGTCGAGCGACGGTGAGTAGCGATCCGGCGCTGCGGTTCGCAACTCGCCCGGTCGTCGATCGGGATCGATGTGAAAGCCGAATGGTTCGATATTCGATCGACTCGCGGAAATGTAACGCAGCGCATCGGTGCAGATCGCGATTGCCCGCGTGGCACTGGCCTCTTGCAAATTGTCAGCCGCCATTTGCGTGATTTGCGGGTCGGTATCAATCGTCACCACGCCGCCCCGACGTGACAGCGCGATCGCATCGCCACCGATTCCGCCACAACCATCGACCACGCTGCGATCACCGAACAGCGACGCCTTGTACGCCGCGACGTGTCGATCGGTCGATTGCTGGAGCGCCCGATTTGTCGCCATCCAAACGCCGTCGCCAAACTTGCTGCTCGCCTTGGACTGTAGCGCCGCGACGGTCAACAATTCGCTGGCGATCTCAACTCCCACGTCGGCGCGCAACCGCTTGACCACGGCGGGTGTCAACGGTTGGGCTGCCAACGATTGAATCAACTGGCGATAACGGCGCAGCGATTTCATCAACCGAGTTTCGCCATCAAATCCTTGATGTCCAACCAATGCAGTTGGCGTCCGCCGGCATGGGGACTATCGATCACAACGTGATGGCCGCTGGTGCTGCAACGCGGATGCGTATCGCAACGCCACTCGCCGCGATAAGCCGCCGGACTGGGAAAGTGCCCCAGGTCAACGCGGCGGTCCGAGGGCGGATGATACAGATACACGGTTTGGCGAAACGTCTTGGGATCAGGATACGTGTCATTCAAAATCCATTGGTCATACGGTGCGGGTAAATAGGTGTTGTGGCCGTTGACGAGCATTTTGGTTTCACCGACGCGGCGAATTTCGTCACTCTGGTCGACCATTTCATAAAACCCTGCTGGCAATCCGATCGGTTTGGTAAACATCGTGACGGTGTGATTGTCTTTCCAAATGAAATGCGAAGTCATGCCCGAGGGATCAAGCACATACGGGTCGCTGCCGTCGATGTTGGCCGTGAACATCCGCGTGATAAAATTGCCTTCGAATGATAACGTTGTGGGATCAAACGCCGGTCGGTAACGATGTAAGAAAATGAATCGAGTGCCGACGGGATTGATCAGCAAATGATTGAAGTAATGCCAAGCCTGCGAATGTTTGTCGCCATCGGGCCAGTGAATCGATGCGGCATCGCCATTGGAAAAAATCAATTCGCTGTGACCGCTGGCCATGTCAACACGCCAAATGCCGTCTTCATGGGGTGAATGGTCGGCGACGTGCATGTCGGTCAAGCCTTCGTAGCCGTAACCGGGGCGCAAATTATCAAGACGGCTGAAGTCCAGCGACAATCCGATTCGGCCATCGGCGCTGAGCGTGTAGATCGGTCGCGGGATCGTCCGCACACGTTGGGTTTGCACGTCATAAATCCGGCACACGAATCGCTCGCCCTCGCGGTCGTTCCACATCACCTCGCGACCGCTGGTGCCGACCCACTGCAACATGCAGCCCTGTTGCCAACCCCAAGACCGGCTGCGACCGATCTCGGTCCACGAATCATTCTCCGCGGTATCGACATAGCCGACCGCGATTTCATCGTCCGCGGTCGGGCCGCGTCCTTCGAATGAAACCTGGTTGCCGAGGACGAATCGATCGCTGGGATCGAATTCTTGTTTGTCGTAATAGCCGAACCAATGATGCGCCGGACCGTGCGTGATTTGGCGGCAGGGCACGAATGTTTCCAGCGGGCTTGTTTCCGGCGGTGGATTTGGTTGGGCGAAACAGCGACGAGTGAGACATCGCTGTGCGGCGGTGAGCGTCATGCCCGCGGTGATCGATTGAGTCAGAAAGTTGCGACGATTGCGTTTCATGGTGACGGATCGAGGAGGGTTGAAAATTTTGACTTTTGCGTTGCTCGGGTGGCTGCGTTTTTGATTGTAGAATAATCTTCGCCCAAACAATTCCCAAACGATTGGGACAATCGTTCTACAATGACAATCGTTTTACAATAAGGAAACGCAAATGGATCCAATTGACGCATTTGATCGTCTGGAACGCCGTGGTCGCGGATTGATCGTGCCACTGGTACTGTTTTGCGCTGGACTGGCAATGACGCTGGTTGCCTGCTTGGCAATCAAGAACTTGGACCAACGAATCGAGCAGCGGTTTGAAAATCAATCGGAACCCGTCGGCATCGACGCGATGGTACAACGCACGAGGCTAATGAACGATGACATCGCCTGATCCGCACTCCGCCGCCGTCGAAGCGCTTCGCCAAGCCGTCGCCTTGTCGCCGGACAATCTGGCGCTGGTCGATCACTTGGCCAACTATCTGCTGACGCTGAACCGGTTCGACGAGGCGACGACGGTCTATCGCAACGCGCTGAAGCTGCGTCCCGGCCACGTCCGTTTGCAGCTTGGCTTGGCCGATACCTATCGCCGCGACGGCAAGCTTTCGCACGCGCTTGCGATTGTCGAGACGTTGATGGATTCGCATCGTGACGACCCCGGCGTCTTGCGATTGCATTCGCGGTTGATGCACGCCAGCGGCGAAGGTGCCGCGGCCGGTGCAAGTTACCGCGAAGCGATCGAGATCGACCCCGATGGTCGCGACGAAGAATTAGAGAGCTTGATCGGCTACGGCAATTTCGACAAACCAGGCGATGCACCGGAGCGCGAACGGATGACGCCGGAGGGTTACGCAATGGGCAACGAAGAGGACGACCAAGACGCAATCGTCGATATCGAACGGCCATCGATTAGTTTCAAAAACGTCGGCGGCATGGAATCGGTCAAGGAGCAGGTTCGCATCAAGTTGATCTATCCACTCGAACATGCGGATATGTTTGCGGCGTATGGAAAAAAGATTGGCGGCGGTGTGTTGATGTACGGCCCGCCGGGTTGTGGCAAAACGCATTTGGCGCGGGCGACGGCGGGCGAGGTCAAGGCCGGGTTTTTGTCCGTGGGAATCAGCGATGTGCTCGACATGTGGGTCGGCAAAAGCGAACGCAACCTGCATGGAATTTTTGAGACGGCGCGTGGTGGCAAACCGTGCGTGTTGTTCTTTGACGAAGTCGATGCGTTGGGGGCCAGTCGTGCTGACATGCGACACAGCGGCGGACGTCAATTGATCAACCAATTTCTCGCCGAACTTGATGGTGTCGAATCAAATAACGATGGCATTTTGTGTTTGGCCGCGACGAACGCACCGTGGCATTTGGATTCAGCGTTTCGCCGTCCGGGACGGTTTGATCGCGTCATTTTTGTGCCGCCGCCGGATCAATCCGCCCGCGAACAGATTCTCGAAATCCTGTTGCTCGGAAAACCTGTGGATGCGTTTGATGCAAGAAAAATTGCCGCCAGGACCGAGGACTTTTCGGGGGCAGATTTGAAGGCGGTGGTTGATACCGCCGTCGAGGCGAAACTGCACGAGGCAATCAAATCCGGACGACCGCAACCGTTGCGAACCGCCGATCTGCTGGCGGCCGCAAAATTGGTTCGCCCCAGTACGAAAGAATGGTTTTCGACGGCGCGAAATCACGCTCTCTACAGCAATCAAGGCGGCGTCTATGACGACATCTTGGACTACCTCAAAATTCGCCGATAACGCTCGGTTTGTAAAACATGGATCAGCGCTATCAACGAGCTTTCATTTTGTTGCAACAACATCGTTACGACGATGCCGAGTCGGAATTGCGCGGTGTGCTTGCCGAGTCGCCGTCCGCAGCGTTTGCGCATGCGATGTTGGCGATCTGTATTTCCCAACACCACGATCGCGCCGATGAATCACTCGCCGAGGCCGCGGCGGCGGTGATGCATGATCCCAACGAAGCGTTTGGGCATTACGCCTTGTCGATTGCGCAGCTAAAGACGAAGGCGTATCGCGCGGCCAGTACCGCGATCGACGACGCGATCCGGTTGGACCCGTTGGACTCAAGCTACTGGGCAATGCGGGCGCGATGTGACTTTGCGTTGGAACGTTACCCAGACATGCTCGCGTCGGTTCGCCAAGGTCTGCAGCTCAATCCCGAGAGTATCGATTGCCGCAACCTTTTGTCGCTGGCGTTGGAGCGTACCGGCGCGGTGCGAAGTTCGCTTGACCAGGCGATGGAAACGCTGCGGATCGATCCCGACAACGACGAGTCGCACGCCATGCTTGGGTTTGCGATGCTGCAGAATGGCCAGCACCTCGAAGCTCGCAATGCGTTTCGCGAAGCGCTGCGACTCAATCCCATGAACGAACAAGCACGCCAAGGAATGATGCAAGCGATCTCGTCGCGCAGCATTGTGTTCCGCTCGGTCAACCATTTTTATTCCTGGCTCAATCGCATGCCGGCGCAGCGCCAGATGTTGATCTTGATCGGCGGTTGGGTGCTGATGCGAGTGCTGGCGCGAGTCGGCGAAAGCAACTCGCTGATCCAATTGTTGACGCTGCCGATTCTGTTGGCCTATTTCGTCTTCGCGGTGCTGACTTGGATCGCAACTCCGCTGTTCCAAACGTTCTTGCGATTCCATCCGTTTGGCCGACATCTGTTGCGCGGGCCGGAGTTGCGGTTATCGAATTTCGTCGCCCCGTGCCTGTTGTTGGCAGTTGTCGGGGCGATCGTTGGCGCAGTCACAAACGATCTGTCGGTCGCGGTCGGAGTTGCGTTTTATTGGTTGATGGCAACGGTCGTAATGGTTTGCGTATTCAATGCCAGCCAGTCGCGCGATCGATTGAAGTATCTGACGTTTGCGTTGGCTGGTGTCGTGTTGTTAGGGCCGTTGTGGGGACTGCTGCAATCAGTGCGTGCGACCAGTTACGAGCCCTACACGGCGACTTTCCAAACGAGTCTGTGGTGTTTTATTGGATTGCAAGTTTTGTCAGGTGTATTTGCGGTTCGCAATCGTTAGATTGCCAGAGAGGTCTGGCTTGGCGTATACTAGATCAGTGCCGGACCCGAAAACCGCACCCCCGCCCGAATGCCTACCTGGTCAACTTCATTTGACAATTGCCACTTCGAGAATTTCGATTACGCGAAACCGGTGCAGATTTAGCTGTGGCGCAGTGGTGATCCTCTGGCAGTTGGTGTCGACCATTGTAGCCGCGCGCGGCGCAGAATCGATCAACGACAAACCGGCCGCTTCGTTGCAATCATTCTCGTTCGTTGAGTCGGCCAAGCCGCAATTGCTGGCTTCGGGCGCAGTGATCTACGCAGACAAATGTGCCAGTTGCCACGGCGACATGGGCCAGGGAATTAGCGGAGCCTACGAAAACCCCTTGGTCGGTGATCGCTCGATCGCGGAGTTGGCGTCAATCATCGACCGCACCATGCCTGAGGACGAAGCCGAGCTGTGCCAAGGTGAGGACGCTTTAGCGGCCGCGATTTTCGCTTTTGAAACGTTTTATAGCGAAGACGCCCAATTGCGAAACCAACCGCCGCGCCCGGCACTGGCTCGGTTGACAACAAATCAATACCGCCAAAATCTCTCCGATTTGTATACCTTCTTTCGTGGCCGCAGCGTGCCCGATGGCGAGCGCGGACTGCACGGTATTTACTTCAACCACGCCGGTTGGCGCGACAACAAGAAAGCGTTCGAACGAAACGATGCGCTGATCGATTTTGATTACGGCGAAGACAGTCCTGGTGAAGGAATCGAAGCCAAGGAGTTTGGCATCTACTGGAGCGGCGGTATCATGGTTCCTGAAACCGGACGTTATGAGATTGTCGCCCGCGGCATGGGTTCGTTCAAAGTTGATTTCATCGACTCGACGGAACCGTTTTTTGACAACCATGTGCAGTCTGGTGATGTTGCCGAATACAAACAAAGTGTCGAGTTAGTCGGCGGCAGGATTTATCCGATCAATGTCGAGTTCATCAAGCGCGAGCGGAAGACGGGCAACGTCACGGCGCAGTTTACGCTTGCTTGGCGACCACCGCATGGCGTCGAACAACCGATTCCGACGCGATATCTTTATCCTGGTTGGACCGAACAATCATTCGCACCGCAGACGTTATTGCCGCCCGACGATCGCAGCGCCGGCTACGAGCGTGGTTCGACGATTAGCCGCGAGTGGGACGAGGCGACGACCAATGGCGCGATTGAGTTTGCGGACGTGGTCAGTAGCCGATTGTGGCCGTGGTATCGCAAGGAACGTGGCAAAGAAAATGGCGGCGAGGCAAGCGATCGCGATCTACTGCGGCAGTTCGGTTGCCAATTGATCGATATGGCGTTTCGATGTCCGACCAGTGAAGAGTTGCGTAAGCAGTACGTCGATGACCAACTCGCCGCGACGACGGACGACGACGAAGCGGTGCGCCGCATCGTGATCCTGGCGCTGAAGTCACCGCGGTTTTTGTATCCTGCGGCTGCACCGATTCAGTCCGATGATTTTCGCTTGGCCAGCCGCTTGGCGCTGACAATGTGGGACTCCATTCCCGATGTGGAGCTGCGAAATGCCGCTCAGGACGGCACACTTCACGGCGATGACGCGGTTCGCCAATACGCGCGGCGAATGCTCGATGACCCGCGGGCCCTGGCCAAGACGATGGCGGCGCTGCATCATTGGTTGAACCTTTCGCGAATCGGCGAAGTCTCGAAAAGCAGCGAATTGTTTCCGAATTTCAATGATCCTCTCGTCGCTGACCTGCGAGCGTCTTTGGATCTTTTTTTGCAATCGGTTGTGCAGAGTGAAGCCAGTGATTTTCGCCAATTGATTGGTGCGGATTGGTCCTACACGTCCGACCGGATCGCAGAGTTTTACGGCGAGTCGTGGCGGCCAACGGGCGAACAATCGATTGACCGTTTCTCACGCACCACCGCTGACCCGCAATTGCGCTGCGGTGTGATTACGCATCCGCTGGTGTTGAGCGCGCTGGCTTACAACGACACCACATCGCCGATCCATCGCGGTGTTTTCTTGACGCGACATCTGCTGGGCCGAGTGTTGCGAGCACCGCCCGAAGCGTTTCCACCGCTGAGCCCTGACCTGCATGTTGATTTGACCACCCGAGAACGCGTGGCGTTGCAAACCAGTCCCGAGACTTGCCAAGCATGTCACATCACAATCAATCGACTGGGTTTTGGGCTCGAACAATTTGACGCGGTCGGAATTTGGCGTGATCTCGAAAAGGAAAAGCCGATCGACTCCAGCGGTGGTTACATTGATCGTTCCGGCCGCTCACATGAATTCAATGGCGCGCGAGAATTAGCGAACTATTTGATCAACAGCGACGACGCGCAATCAGCGTTTATCAATCGGATGTTTTTGCATTTTGTCAAACAACCACCCGCCGTCTATGGAACCCAAACGATGGCGGATTTGAAAGCTGCGTTTCAGCAATCGGAATTCAACATTCGCGAGTTGATCGTCAACATCGCAGTCGTGGCCGCCAAGGGTGCGACCACAATTCAATAATCGGCAGTGTTTGAAAAGGGAAACTCATGTCAAAATCATTCACCAGCCGTCGCGACTTCCTGCGGCGCACCGGAATTACGGCCGCGTCGTTGCCGTTCTTGATGAACCTGTCGAGTCTCGGTTGGGCGTCGACGACCACACCGCGCAAACGATTGGTCGTCATCTTCACGCCCAACGGCATCGTGCCCAGGAATTTTTGGCCCGACGAACCAGGTCCGCTCGAGTCGATGACGCGAATTTTGCAACCGCTCGACGCGCTCAAGGACCAAACGCTCATGCTGCAGGGTGTGTGTGACAAAATCCGTGGTGATGGTGACGGTCACATGCGCGGTATTGCTTGTTTGTTGACCGGCATCGAATTGTTTCCCGGTGACATTCAAGGTGGCAGCGATACACCGGCGGGTTGGTCGCGGGGCATTTCACTGGACCAGCATCTGAAGTCGAAACTGCAAGCCGACCCCAACACCCAGACTCGTTTTGGGTCGCTGGAGTTTGGCGTAATGGTTCCCGAGCGAGCCGACACATGGACGCGGCTTTGTTATGCCGGTGCGAATCAACCGGTCGCACCGATCGACAACCCGTACCAGATGTTTGACAAGTTGTATGGCCAAGTGAAAGACCGCGACACGATCGCCAGTGTGCTGGATGTGTTGCACGCCGATTTTCATAAGGTCGAAAGTCTGCTCAGCGCCGAAGACAAGCAATTGTTGCAACAACATGCTTCGATGATTCGCGAAGTCGAAAATGAGCTGCGACAAGAGAAGGAAATGGCGGCCAAGAAGAAGGACATGGGTCATGCCGTTCCCGATCTGCCCCGCGACATCGAGGAACGCAATGACAATATGCCTACCTTGAGCAAGATGCAGATTGATTTGATGGTTAACGCATTCACCGCCGACTTCAACCGCATCGCCACGTTGCAATACACCAACAGCGTCGGCGGAGCGAAAATGAAGTGGCTGGGGATCGAAGAGGGGCACCACGATTTGTCGCACGAGCCCAATACCAACGACGATGCTTTGGAGAAGCTCACCAAGATCAACATCTGGTTCTGCGAGCAGGTCGCGTACTTGGCGACGCGATTGGCCGAAACGCCTGAGCCGGGTGGTGGTGGCTCGATGTTGGACAACACGACAATCATTTGGACTAATGAGCTCGGCGAAGGCAATTCGCACACGCTGGACAACATCCCTTTCGTAATGGTCGGCGGCGGGTTGGGTTTCAAGATGGGCCAATCGCTGCAATTTGGCGAAGTGCCACACAACCGCTTGCTGTTGAACATCGCCGAGGGCATGGGTCATCCGTTGGCCACGTTCGGCAATCCGGACTATTGCGGCGACGGCCCGCTAACGGGTCTCGTGTAGCGCCTTGTCTTGAGGTTGGATCGGCGTTGTGAGCGGTAAGGCGCTAGCCGCATCGCGATAGCGTGCGGTTCCCGCGAGTTAAACCGCGTGCTATCGCAATGCGGCTGATCGTAGAACACTTGACGATCATGTGTAGCGAACGCCCTGGTGCGCGGCCTCGAAGAAGCCTGGCAGCAACGAATCGACTCGCAGCAAACCTTCGCGGGTCACCTTGATCGCGTCTCCATCGATCGTGACTCGTCCTTCACTTACCAACTCGGTCCAGCGACCTTTCCATTGCTGGACAATATCAACGACGAACTTGTCGCGGAAATACGCTGCGTCGAGATAACCGCGTTTGAGCAACAGAATCATCTCGCGCACCAACAATTGATGCTTCGTCGCAACATAACCGCGACCCAGTGGTAACGAATTGTTATCGATCGCGGCGTAGTATTTTTCCAGTTCAGCGAGGTTTTGGTAATGCACGCCGCTGGCATGTCCGAAACTTGCCACGCCGGTGGCCAGCAAATCCGAACCCATCCAGAGATTGTCACGATACGAGAAATTTACCTTCGACGCATCTTTGACCATCGTGTAAGCGCTGCTGACGCTGTAACCCGCTGACGCCAGCTCATCAAACGCATAATCAACCCAATCTCGCTTCGTTGGCCAATCGGCAACGGGCGTCTCGATTTTGTTGCCAAGAATATCGGCGCTATAAACCGTGTTGAAGGGCAACTCCATTTGGTAGATCGTCACACTGTCCGGGCTGAGTTCGATCGTGCGCCGAATGTTCTCTTTCCAATTGTCCCAGGTCTCGCCGACCATGCCGGAGATCAAATCGATGTTGACGTTGTGGAATTGTGCGGCCTGAATCCATTCCCACGAGGCAAAGACTTGCTTGGACAAGTGGGCGCGACCGTTTTCTTCCAGCAACGCGTCGTTGAAGTTCTCGACGCCGAGGCTCAACCGCGTCACGCCCATTTTCTCGCGCAGCGTCTTGACCTTGGTTTCACTGAGCGTCCCCGGTTCGCACTCGAACGTGACTTCTTCGGCACCGTCCCAAGTGATATGTTCGCGCAATCGATCGGCCAGCGATGTCAATTGCTTGGGCGACAAAAAGCTTGGCGTTCCACCACCAAAGTAAACAAACCGAAAAGGTCGCTCGCCCATCACGGCCAATTCGCTGACCAACGAAATCTCTTTGCACAGCGCATCGACGTAACGTTGCACTTCAGCAGCCTTCACGTCGGTAAAGACTTTGAAATAACAAAACTTGCAACGTTTGCGACAAAACGGAATGTGCAAATACAAACCCAGCGGCGTCGATACCTGGGGCGGCGAAGCCAGCGCCTGCCGCACGTCGTCTAGCGCACCGACGTTCCACTGGCTGTAAGGTGGATAGTTGGAAATGAAGTAGCTGCCGACTTCGGTTTTCTTCTCGACTCGATCTTGTTCGGCGGTTGACATGGCTCAGCAATGAGCGGAAAAAAAGGGTCTGAACCCAATTGCCGGGAACCGGCCCTTCGGGTGCTTCGCACAATTGGCATTAGACCCTTTTTTTCCGCTCGATCCTTAGGTTGGGTTGTGGAGGTGGGAATCCGCAAGTCATCATGATACACAATTCTACTATCCCTTGCCCGCCGCTCTTCCACGCTGCTCCAGTGAGCCGAGACACTCATGAATCATCGACTGACTTACTGTGCCGCCATTGTCGGTTTGATTATCGCTGGTGTTGGTTGCAATCGATCGCCAAACGGCATGTCCAACGGTGCGGCGACGAGTGATGCGACGCCCAAGACCGGCAGCGATCGATTTCCGCTGGTGGCCGGCAAATACACCGTGCTGAATATCTTGACCGACAATCAAGACAACGCCAAAGCCAAAGAGAATGCCGAAACGACGTTGCTGCGACACCCCAAGGTCGGCTGTATGGTTGGCTTGTGGAGCCAGAACACACCGATGATTCTGGCGGGATTGCGCAGCAGCGGGGCATTGGGCAAGGTGAAGGTTGTTGGCTTCGACGAGCATGTCGAAACGATCGCCGGCATTCGCGAAGGCACGGTTCATGGAACCATCGTGCAACAACCGTATGCCTTTGGCTATCGCAGCGTCGAGTGGTTGACGATGATCGCACGTGGCCAAAAGATCGAGCTGCCGGAGTCGGGGTTGTTGTTCATTCCCCATCGCATTATTCGCTCCGACAACGCTAACGAATTCGACGCCGACATGGCCGCGATCCGTGGCGGTGACGGTCCATCATTGTCACCGGACGCGACGCTTGACGGCAAAGGCTTAAGGGTTGCTTTCATCACCAACAGCATCGATCCGTTTTGGACCTTGGCGGAGTTCGGTTGCAATTCTGCGGCCCAGCAATTCGGCACGTCGGTCGAAGTGCAAATGCCGTCCAGTGGCAGTGTCGAAGAGCAGAAGCGGTTTCTTGAAACCAACATCGCCTCGAAGCTTGATGGCACCGCGATCAGTCCGATCAATCCCGATAACCAGGTGCAGATGATTGACGCCGCTTGCGCCGCGATGCCGGTGATTTGCCAAGACAGCGATGCACCGGCGTCGCAACGTCGTTTTTATCTTGGCACAAGCAACTACATGGCCGGTCGCGCCGCCGGCCAATTGATCAAAGAAGCGTTGCCCGACGGTGGCGAGGTGATGCTTTACGTTGGCCGCACCGAAGTGCTCAACGCCCAAGAACGCAGCCAGGGGATCATTGACGAGCTGGGCGACCAACCCATTCCCGCGATTTTCAATTCGCTGTAGAGCGCGTTGAATCGGGGAGGAGGCTGTTCACGGACTAACCACAACGGCCAATTCACCCCCTCCGGCGGGTGTCGCCGAAGTGTCGAAGCCACCGCTATTATCGGATGCAATGGTCAATTCAACGCCATTCCGCGGGTCGGCCGCTGGTTTCGGAAACAGACTTTTGCTGCCCGGACCCCAAGCGCCTATACTGCTATGGTCGCGGATGGTTGCCGATCCAGCAGCGATGCTGTCGTAAGCGATGCTGTCGTAAGCGTGCGGCTTGTAGTGATTGTCAGTGCCTCGCTGGCTCGTTCGCCCACAATTTTCATCGCCGCCGCATTAGCATTAGAGCGTCTTTATTTTCTTCACAACTTCCAGGAGTCGACCCCATGAGCGGATACGGACAGTATTGCGAAGACTACTACTTGAACATGAACCTTGGCACCGAAATGGATGTGCCGCAGAGTCGCGAAACGGTTCTGCATTTTTTCGAGCAGGTTCAACGTCGCTTCCCCCAGATGCAACATTTCTACGGGCGAGAAAAGCAGGAATATGTGCTCGAAGAAGAAAAGGGCCAGGGACCGTATCGCTGGGTGTCGGTCGAATCGCGGCGGGTCAACAGCGGCTTCGTCAACCCGGTCGATCTGGATGATGCGATCGACCAGCATCGCAGCGTTCTCGAATTGGTGCCCTACGAGTTGTCGATCAGCCCGCTGGATTGTGAATCGCTTGGCGTTGTGCTCGGTTTTGATTTCACCTGCCGTGGTAATCACAGCGAAGTATTGGCCGAAGCACTGGGAATCAATCCGGGGCTGGAAAAGTTTTTGACGATACCACAGAGTCGAATCGTTTCGCATGAGCCAGCGATTCAATTTGCGTTGGACGAAGATTGCAAGACCCAGTGCCGGATCAGCTTTGAAGCCCGCACCACGGCCTATCACGTTCGCACTGGCGAGTTCCCCGAGGAGCAATTGAGCGTTTACTTGATGGTCCGTCGGTTTGAGAGTTTGTCCACCGGCGAAAACTTTGCCGATGAGTTTCAACGGCTATCGAAACTTTGTCGCGACATCGCCGACGAGTACTTGGTCGAGTCGGTGTTGCTACCACTGCAAGCCGCAATTGCCCTGCGATAGAGCACTAAGCACGCCTGCGGGCACGTCGAAGTTCTTCCCAATCATTGGCCAGCAGGGCCAATAGGTCGGCGGAGATTAGCGATGATTGCACGGGCCGGCGGGCTTCCAGCGTTGCGGCAACACCGGCCGGCGGTTCGATAATCCAGTTCGTGCCGTTTGCCTCCATTGATTACGTCGACCGCGTTGTCGTTGATCACCGTGGCACCTGCGCCGCTGGTTACCAGCGATGCGTTCAGCACCGGGCCACCGACGCTCGCGATGATCGCCGCTTGTCGAGCAAAAAATGGTGCATTGGCGATCCATTGACGGTAGACCGCATTGAGCGCCGCCAACTCGGCGATGCTGTCAAAAACGATCGTCGAGCCGGAAAATTCAACCAATCCGCCGATGAGAATGTCGTTGCCGCCACGACCGTTGAGCGTATCGCCGCTGGACGCACCGATGATCACGTTGGGCTCGTCGACCGCTTCGACAAAGGTATCAACGGACGTGTTGGAAACATCAATCGTATCGATGCCGCCATCAACGGGTTGAGGATCACGTTGGATTGGCCTGCGTCGGGAGAGGTCGTCATCAAGGCACTGGCTGGGATCACGATCAAGCCTGACGCGAAACTTGACGGACTCGATTTGACGCCCTATCTCATTGGTAAGAATGCTGACGCGCCTCACAAACTCTCTTTTGGCGTTACCCTGCCAGCACGACAGAGTATGGCTACGCCGTTCGCGACGGCGACATGAAATTGGTCGACAGCTACTACAAAGGTAAGAAGCTGCTTTTTGATTTGGCTGACGATCCAGGCGAAATGAATGACCTAGCCGATTCGCAGCCCGAGACAGTCAAGCGACTCAGTGGTTTGTTAGCGGCTTGGGACAAAAACAATAAGACTCCGCTGTGGCTCGATCCTCATGGCGAAAATTGTCGCAAGGAAAAAGCCGAGTGTCAGGCTGCGATCGATGCAGCCTCCCAAGGTGAGAAAAAATAGAACCTAATCCGCCGGAACGCGTTGGCGACCGGTTCATAGTCGACCGGTTTATAGTCGGTAAGGACCGAGCGGAAAATAAGTGACGGACTTTATCGTAGCCGATGTCGCCAGACTGCGGAAAACGCAGGGAGCCCGAACTCTGGCGAGTCCGGCTACGCCATTAATTGACCACTCGTTCCTAACCGTGTGCTAACGCACGTCGGCTAATGCAGATTAGCGATAGTTCCTCAAGGAAAGCAATGACCACTCTAATTACATGCCTACAAGGTTTCGCCGCCGCATCGCTGTTCGTTTTTCAACATCAAGCAATTGCGGACAGCCGACCCAACATCATTTTCGTTCTCACCGACGATCAGCGGTTCGATACACTCGGATGCACCGGAAATACCGTCGTCCAGACGCCGCATTTGGATCGACTCGCCGCCGACGGAGTGCTGTTTGAGCGAGCCTATGTTACAAGCGCGATTTGCACCCCCAGTCTAGCCTGATATTTCCTCGGACAATATGAACGTCGGCACGGTGTCAATTTCAACTCCGGCACCGCGCTCGACCCTGAAGCCTGGGAGCAAAGCTACCCAGTACTGATGCACAAGGCCGGCTACTTCACGGGCTATATCGGCAAGAACCATGTGCCGATCGGCTCAAAGGATACAAGAGCGGAATCATCGAAGACAGCTTTGATTTGGTCCATCAGACTTTGTCGTGGATTTGCCTAGGAACCGGGATTTTGGAGGCATGGCTCCCGTGTCCAAAAGTCGTCGCGATGGAAGATTCGAGAAAGTCGCCGGCGGGTATCCCGCCGGCGACCGACGAGCACCTTTGTCGCACGGTCGAACGGGCTATTGCTTCCAAAGTTGCGTCCCCGCAGAGCTTCAGTCCGCTTCACCCGGCACGTCAATTGTACGGCACAGGATCGTCCTTCAGTCACTTTGGACAGGGGAGCCATCCCTCAAAAAATCCAACAGCACATCCTGCCTATCCACGATAAACCCGGATG
>JBGSVE010000041.1:0-26696 GCA_041753075.1 Pirellulaceae bacterium | reverse complement strand
GGCGGCCCAGAAGTCGAGATCGATACCGATTACAACCTTCGCTACGAATATGTGATCAATGCGATCACGGCGGTCAGCGGCTACAAGGTCGGTGACGAGACGGTCAAGTTGATTGAGAAAATAAAATTTGCCAAACCGCGTCGGTAACCATGGCCAATGGCCGCCTGCCGCTTGTCATGGTTTACGATGATTTGCTACAATCTTTCCCTCACCCGCCTCCGTAGCTCAGTTGGTAGAGCAAGGGACTCTTAATCCCTGGGTCCAAGGTTCGAGTCCTTGCGGGGGTACTGCCCGCAACGTCTTGCAAGTCATCGCAAGACGTTGCAAATTCCACGTTATTTACGGGCCGAAACGCGAAACTTACGGGCTCTGAATCATTCAAGTTTTGCGCTGGCGTGTCGCAAGGCTTCGCACCGTCCAGCACCCTCCGCGCATCCGAAACCCGTACACCAGACGTACACGCGCCATCGGTCCCAGTGGCCACCAACAATTGCGGAACGGCGGTCATGTCGGCGGTGTCCATGATCGCGGCGGCTTCCGCGCCGGCAATCAAATGACCGTAGGTGTCCAGGGTCAACGTAATCGACGAATGACGCATGACCGATTGAATGACCTTTGCCTGAACGCCCCGTAGCGCCAACCATGCACCGCAGGTGTGGCGCAAGCTGTGGAAGTCCAGGCATTCACCCGCGTAGTTGGTCGCGGTCAGAAATAATTCGTCCTCACGTTTGGCGCGTTCGTCGATCGGCGCATCTTTGACCCACAACCGACGTGCCGACTCCAAATCGATGCGCAGCATTTCCGCCATTTCGTATGCCGCCGGAAGATTGAACGCGGTGGCTTTGGGTAGCTTCTTGGCAACATGAACCCGCAAGTCGCTGGCGAGCGTGTCGTCGATGTATTGATTTGCTGCTTTTCGGTTTTTCGTGTCGCCCGAAACGACGCGCACGAATGGACTGGACCCGTCAAGATGAAAGCTACCGCGTCCAAGGCTGCGGACCTCACCCGCCCGCAAACCCGTCTGAATGCAAAGGCGATACAGCAACAACCGCTCCCGTGCCGCCATGCCTAAAACCCGTTTGCCTTCGTTGATCGCGTGAACAAGCCAGTTCCATTCCGTTGGCAGCAACATCCGGCGCTCGCGCCTACGGTCGCCTTTCGGGTCCGGCTTACAAACGCTGGCGAACGGGTCGCGGATCAACTTATCTTCGCTGGTCAACCATTTCGTTAACGACTTGATCGATGTCAGCCGCGCTTGAATCGTCCGTGCGGCCATACCGTTCCGCTTGAAATCTGCCGCCCAGGCGTTGGCGGTGTCAGCGGAAAATTCGCCTACGGTCTCGATACCGGCATGCGCGGCATACTCTTTAACGTGATCCTGAACCCGTTTGATGTGATCCGCCGTGCGACCGGCGGCAACCAACTTGTTCGTGTAATCAACCAGGTGCGATCCGATAGGACGGCTCGCCTCACGCGCGACCGCATCGGCAAGCGGATCAACGATCCCGTGGTATCGCACCGCCGCGTCGCTCTGCAACTTCGTGAGAACTTGTTGGGCGATAGCCTTTTCCGGTGTGCGCGTCGAAACCGTCCGTTCCGTTGTCCGCCCATTCGGCAGCGTGACGGTGTAGGACGCATACCAGGGAGAACCCTTTACCGTTCTGCGCTTGAACAATCGAGCCATCGTTCACCTTTTGACGATTCACCTTAAGGAAAAAAATATCACGGCGGGCCGGAAGGTGAAACCGGTTTTCGGGAGCTACCCTACGCCGTGACGGTTGAGATACTACCGCGACGAAACGTTCGTCGCAAACTTGATTCACCGACCGTTGGCAAAATGCCCGTCGTTCAATGCCCAAATGGGCGACGATGCGATTCCCAACCACAAAACAACTCGAGCGCACCGTGAACCAAACGCGACAGCACGGGACCACTGAGCAATCGCGCCGCATCGTCGGCAGTTTGTACGTTCGTCGTAATCCAGGTCGCCCGCATTGCCGAGTATCGTTTCTCAACGATCCTCCGAATAATCGAAAGCTCGTAAGGCTTCAATTCGTCGCGCGGCGGCACCGGATCGCTAATGACTAAAATCTGCGACTGAGAAAGTTGGTCTACAAGCGTCGTGGTTGAATGGGTTTCGATGGCCGCTTTCACGTCAGCAAGCATTTCCAACCCGTCTACCCAGCGAACGCGAAATCCGTATCGCAAAATCGCTGCCTTCATCGCCGACATAATCAAATGATCTTTGCCCGTACCCCAGGGACCAAGCAGGATCAGCCCACCTTTAGCCGTAGTCAATCGTTCGGGCATGTTGTCGATAAAATCTGTCAGCCGGGCGACGACGTTACCACGTTCCTCGTCGCCATCGACTGCGAAATTGTCTAGGTCGCAATGGGCATAACGTACTCCACGCTCTTCGATCAGCCGAGTCAGCATTGCAAACCGCTCGCGAGGATCTTCAACGCGGTGCGTATACGGATTGTGTCTTCGGCTTTGGAAATCGTTCACCATGTTATTGACTGCTTGTTGTAGTTCTTCAGGATCAACCGAACAGCGAGCCGCGTTTGCCGGTTGTGTTTTGTCTTGAGTCACAATTTACCTTTCGTTGATTCATGTGGGCGCGAAAATCAAACTTGCCTTCGACGATCGATACTGCATTCGTCGCGTTGCGGAGCATCCAGTCGAAGTCGGGTTGCCACCCGTCCCCGGGGATCGGCAGACGTGCGATTGCTTCGCGCCACGGCCAAGCCGGATCGCGAAGCCGCGTAAAAAGTTTGCGGCGGCGGTCAGCGGTCAACGTGATGATCGGCTTCACGCCGACAGTCGAGTTCCAAATCGCGACCACTTCGTCGCACTGTTCCGGTGCAACGCTTTGTAATTTTTTCGCTACTGGTTCGGCGCTTTTGTTCGTCGCGAATGCGACATGAGAAAGAGATGTATCTTCTATCTCTTCTCTATCTCTATCTCTTCTCTTCTCTGGTAACGTTTTTGTAACGCTGTCAGCGTTACGCGATTTCGTCACCCGCTTGTAGGTTAATGCCCGTGATTTCGCGGTTTGTCCGTTGTGTCGGTCGAAATTCGTAAAAGAAAAACCATTCTCCGATTCGATCAACCACCCGACGGACAACATCGCCGATGCAAAGCCGGAAACGCCCGTGACGTGATCTAGTAACGAATGTGTAACGCTGACAGCGTTACCGTCGCTCGTCTGTTGATCCGCCCAAATCCAAACCCGCAGCAACTTCCCGACCACGGCATCGGGATCGATGTTTAACAAATCCGCGATGCGAAACACCTCAGGCTTATCTGGTGTTGTGCATTGCAATTTGATCCAGTCTCCGGCCATGTCACACGCTCCCTTCGAGGCGCGCGACGTAGACGACAGCCGGTTTTTGTAAACGCGTTAACCGCGTTCGATTCGTCGGAATCAGCCGACCGGAGCCGCGCAGCGCACCGACGATAGACGGCACCGAGTGTGCGGCGATGTCCAGAGCGACACTGATTTCGTCTCCGGTGCATCCGTCTGCGCCACGCGAAATGGCGTAGGCCATGCAGAGTTCGCGTCGTGTCGGACCTTTTTCGATCGCGGACGCTGCCGCGATCGCGCGAGTACGTTTCGTCGCGCCATTTGCGCCGAAAAGCGAAAGCTGAACATCGGCACCATTGCGACCTGCCGGGCGGCGAGGCTCGCGTGAGTCATCGTTTGGGCGTAAGATGGTGGCCTCCGATGATTGTTCGCTTGGCGGCGGCGGTCTTGGATGTTTTGGCCGTGTCGGGCGCAGCAGCCGCCCGATACGGTTTTTTCATTGGTACTCCACGCGGTTGTCGCGTTTCCGTTTTGCTCGCTTCGATGAAGGCGAGAATGTCGTCGATGTGGTAACGATTCGCGCCGCGAATTTTGCAGACGCGAATTTTCCCCTCGTTACTCAAGGTCCAGAGCGTTCGCTCGCTGATTGAGCAGGCCGTCGCCGTTTCACGCGACGAAAAAAGCAGTTTGAAAATTGGGGTCGTTTGCACCTGACGAGTCATCGCGTCACCACCTGTGCCGATTCATCGGCGTCGGTAACGGGTGCGCCGGGCGACAACCAATCGTTGACCCAGGCACCGAGAAAAAATCGATTGCCCGCCCGTTCGGTGAATCGCAATTGACCGGCGCGGCAAGCATTGCCGACCGCCTTGGGCGTGATCCTCAGCGACCGACAAATCGCGTCTTGGTCATAGTAGGCGTCCGCCCGGAATGAAACTTCGTGAACCATCTTCGCACCTCGTTTGTGGTAGGTACGGGCATGATGGCGACATGAAATACGGTGACAAGGAGCAAAAACCCTACGTCGGAAAAGATCGGAAAACTTCGGGTTTCATAGGTTCCGTCATCGGCTCGCATCGGGTTTGTGTTATCTGTTTCCCGACTTTGCTTAGTTCCTTTCCTTTTCCCCGGCACCAAATCAAAAACGCATTGCGCGAGTAAATTTTTCGGCCTTTGAGGTTCAATCGCGGGGGGAAGTCTGGTAGGTAACTCCAGGAATCGACCGTTGTATGTTTCACAACAACAAGCGTTGCCAATTGGTTGACCGACATTCGTTCGTCGTAAGTGAACACTATTTCTGACGCTTCGTTCACACCTTCGACGTCCGGTAAACCATACTTTGCACCGCACGCAAAACAATGCGTTGGCGGAAAGTATGGGTCACACTCTCGCATCGCTTCGCAAGCCGAGCATGTCAGCGTCGTCGGACCTGCAGCGAATGTAGACGGGTCCGTCCGCTCAAACGCTTCGCAGATTGCTCTAATCGCCATTTGAGAAGCCGTCAGCAGGTCATCGACCACAATAAGTTCCGCCGTCGCAAAACATATCCCCGGCCTACGATCAACATCTTGCGCGGGTTGCCAAATGACCGGCGTAGCATCACGCTCTACTAGCTCGTCGTCGCTCGTCTTGCGATGTGTGACGCAAGGACTGGCGAAAAACACTGACGGGTTCATCTTGCAGTCGCGAAAGATTGCGAACCAAGAGTGCAATCCGCGTGGCCTCAGTGATGTCTCGTTAATGCCAAGCGGAACCATCCAGGTACCAAACGACTCAGCCGCTTCCGTCGCAATTGCAATCCACTGCGAATAGAGCGAGCGCAAGTGAGTATCTGTCTTAATGGAAACACGAAACGAAACCGGTGGCCGACCCTTTAGCGTTCCCATCATGCACGGCTTCCATGTCTCAGGGTCCGGTAATGAAAACTTATAGCAGCCGTAATGGCGA
Source organism: Pirellulaceae bacterium (assembly GCA_041753075.1). GTDB lineage: Bacteria > Planctomycetota > Planctomycetia > Pirellulales > Pirellulaceae > UBA6163. The sequence goes on along the minus strand of JBGSVE010000041.1, from coordinate 21,442 downwards.
TCACAGGCTGCCGCGATCGGTTCATAGTTAGCTTGTTTTGCAAGCCGTTCAAACTTTGGCAAGTAGATCGATCGCAGATCGTCAGCGCGTCTCATAGAGGCTCCCGGATTTGTTGGGGCCGATCCATTGGCGGGGACCGGGAAGACCACCGCCTATGAACCGCGAAGCGTTGACTAGACGCACCCATAAAGCCACGCTGTCAGGCGTGACGGTCAATACCGATTGACTATTTCGGCACCGATAATGTCATCGATTTCTTGATTGTTTGGAAGCGGTCGCGGCACACGCAACGCATGGCCAAAGCCTAACCAACCCATGCACCGGACAACGCTTCGGCGTTTTGAGCGGGACCGGAACGACGGTCGTACCGCCTTGACGCTGGACCGCCAAATAGCGACGCCGCGACCAGACGCCGACCACCGTTTTGGAAACGCCAAGCCGTTGGGCAATCTTGCGAATCGGCAGCCCTTCGATTTCGCGCAAACGCCGAATCTCGTCCTTCATCGCTTGGGTCAGGTGCCGCCCGGCGTAGCGAATTTCCGACGCAAAACAAATCGTATGAACAAACTCGTATGTCAGTCCTAGCTGATTGGCGATTTGAAAAGGTCGCATTCCGTCCGTCAGCATCCGCATGATGTCGGCGTGATAGTTGGCCTCCGTTTCCGTGGCAATCAAGATGGCTAAATCTCACGACGTTGAAAATTGTTCGGGGAGTAGGTTTCGGGTAATGGGACCGATGGACCGCGATTGAATCGAATGATGTATTCGATCAATCGTGGGCCGGGTCCGGCTACAACGCGACTCGTTTCGACGGTGCCGACTTCGCCATCACCGCAAACAAAATCGCGATCGTCGCGCCCAAACCGCTCGACTTGTTGGCCAATCGCAAACTTTCCATGCCAGCCGGGAGCCCGAGAATCACCTTCGCGAATGATAACTGTGGTCGTTTCGCTCACGGTATTAGCTCCAGGTTTGATAGGTCGGTCATCGCGTCTTCAAGCTCGCGAAATGCTTGCTCTAGATCGCGTTTGCGTTCTCCCATGCGGTCAATTCGTTCCTGCATTTCCGCCACGGCGGCGCGGTCGCGTTCGACTTCGCGTTGAGCGGCGACGATGGACGATTGATTGCCCGAATGTAAGGTTTCCGCCAGCGCGGCTTCACTGGCCACCAGGGCGCTACGCCGCTGGGTCAGCGCGTACATCGACCCGTCAAAATTCATCGGTGCCAGTGATGACGATAACTTGCGCAGCTCCTTAAAGAGAGGCTCGCGTTCGGCTTCGATTCGACCGCGTTTCGCAATCAACGACTGGTCTATCACCGTGCGACGCAAGCGGATTTCGGCGGCGTTTGCCGTGGTGATGATGTTGTCCAGGTCTTGCGATTGTTCGTAAAGACGCTGACTTGCTTCGTTGTGTTGATTCTGAATCCGCTCAAAATCTTGCGCCATCTTCCTAAGTGTTTGTTTAATTTCATTCCGTTGACGCTGCGCGTCAGGGCGATGACTCAGTAGATCAACGTGGGCAATCCGATCTTTCACGACTTCGATGTCGTCGCGCAGATCGTCATGCGACTTGCTGGCGGCCTCCATGATGTCAATCATCGCTGACGCATCGGTATCTTCGTCGCGGGCCATCGCGACCACCATGTCGTGATACTGCTTGAATGCTTGTTCGCGGCGCTGTTGTTGTTCAGCGGCGATGCGATCAATCGTTGCTACGGTCATTTCTCAACCTCTTTATTGGGGAAATCGTGAGTGGCGAAAACAAAACGTCAGACGGGACGCATCATCGCGTGTTCATCACCGCCAAAGATGACGATGGATGCTTCGCGTAAAATCCAGCGAGTGGTTACGCGAAGTACGGTATTGCCCGCAATCCACCGCCGACCTGCGATGGTTTGCACTTTGCCCGCTTCGATGTCGGTCCATTCCACGCGGCGGCCACCGACGCTGACAGCTCGTAGGTGACCATCGCGCACCCGCAGCCAAATCGGATTTACATCATCGACGCTGGCAAACCGCAATGTTGCGCGGATTTCGCGGCCAACACGACGCGGCGATAATACCGACCCGATAACATGCTCCAACGCACCGAGATCATGTTCGCGCAGCAGCGGTGCCCATGACATTAGCTCCGCACCGCTGGCAACTAAGACTTCTTGAATCACGCGACCCGTCGGTCGATCGAACACCGAGACCGGGGATTCGGTGGAGATTGTCGCCTCAATCGTTCGTCCGTTGCGATCGATTTTCGACGGCGCGGCGATCGTCGCCGCCCGCAAAAAATACTGACCGGCGGTGACGGATGATTCACGTTTCAGCGAATGATCGGCTTGACCGATCGGCGACGACGCTGCGGGCATGTTGGGAATCCTAGATCTTGAAAGTTGATTGATAAACTTCCGCCTGCTCGCCGACCCCGCTAACACGCAAACTTACTTACTTGGGAAATTGTAACGGCGTGCGCAAAAAATGCGACCAATGAACGGGCAAAGCCCCGGGGGGCGTTGGCTGCAGGGGGCCCCGCTCGTTTTCTGGCGATTTCGCGGGTAGTTTTGCACGGGTGCGGGTTGCTCGTTGCAATCCGCATCGCGTTTGTCGCCGCTGGTTGCCCTCACAACCAGCGGCGGCAACGCACTTAGGGTCAGTGGTCAATGACCCGCGCAAACCAATACCGGGCCGATTGTTCGGCGGCGAGATAAAGGTCGGTCTGCGGGTGAAAACCAAGCTCGCGTAAATCCTCGCGGTCGATGTCGTCGAACCCCGGCCAGGCATTGCCCAACCCTTCGACGCGGGCGTGGGCGGCCATGCCGAAACCGATGTCTCGACCAAGCATCACGGCATGTGCCCGTCGTCGGTCATCCCAGGTATCGGCGACGACGTTTGATTCGATCCAGATCATCGACCGAACACCCAGTCGCTCAAGCTCGAGCGCGGCCGCAGCGGCGTCGCCCTCGCTGGAATGCGGGCCGCTCCATCGCCCCAGTGCGTCAACATCGTCGGCGATCGACACGAACCATGCGGTCGTCGCCGCGTCGCACCCAGGGGTTATTTTCGCATCGCTAAATGATGCACCGGTCATCACGTTAACCATGTTCATGGTCATTACCTCCGCCCGTTGGATTGATCGACGACGCGAGCCACGGGCGCGAGCCCGCGACGCCGATCAAATCAATGATGAGCTGTAGCGGTAGCTGCCAACCCACGGGCTACCGCAAGCAGCGCTGCGCGGCCGGTATCGTCCAAGGCTTCCAAGATGGCGAGCAATTCATCGGCATTCCGATTCCCGTACACCAGACGTACACGACCATCCAAACCCACGGTTTTTGTTGGGTTTTTGGTGGTTTGCAAGGGACTCTTAATCCCTGGGTCCAAGGTTCGAGTCCTTGCGGGGGTACTCCGGTTTTCGCGGTGTTTTTTGCATTTTTGCCGCACTTTTTGCGGCCCATGCGGGGACTGGCTTTTGTGGCGGTGACCGCTCAACAAAGCTCAATCACTCTCACGGTCACTGGCGTAGGTACTGGCGTTTAGTAGATCAGCTATTTGTGCGATGGCCTCTGGTTCCGAATTCGGGTAGAGGTGGCCGTAGGTGTACGCGGTATGCGTGATGCGTTTGTGTCGCATGATTGTCTGCACCGTCTTGGTGTGAATGCAGCCCATCGCTAACCAGGCACCGCAGGTGTGTCGCAATGCGTGGAAGTCCGGAAAACTTCTTTTGGGGCCATCCATTTTCCGGAGCCATCTTTGTTCGCACCAGATCAAGTGTCATCGAGGCAATGTGCAGACAATTGGCGATACAAGCGCGACGATTGGATCGACTCAGCGACGAACAATCTGCCACAATAAATCTGCGGCCCCCTATCCAGTTGACCAATCAACGTGATGGATTGAAAGCATCCGTAGCCAAGTAACATCGCTGCAATTGGCATCGCCCAATAACGGACCGGTGTTGGATCGGCTACGTGTGACTCGCTGGCACTTTCGTCGTGATCGATTGCAGTTTGGTTCTGCCGTCGAAGTTCGGAAAGCCGCGGTACCGCTACGCTATTGCATAGCAATGTTGTCCGTGGCTTCGCGACGAAACACTTCGGTTTGGTTCATTGCGCCCATTACGATTACGCAATCACCACTCCTTGGCGTCGCTACGATCTTGCTTACTCAGCTTGCTGGCGGACTTGGGCGCTGGTGGGCCGGGTTGCTTGCGATGCGCGGCAATTGCATCGCCGTTGCGGTTCGCGGGACTGGCAATCGCCATTGCAGCATCGACTTTGCCGCTTGCCAATTCGTGCGGCGGTGATTCGCTCGGTGCGGGCGCTATAACTCGCGGACGAAACCAACGTCCCAGCGGCCCGGCCAACAGCGCGGGCAACAAAATCAAATCGCCCACCAGCGCCGTTGCCAACAACACCAACATCAACGTCCCGAACCGCTGCGTTGGCGTGAAAGTTGAAAGCGAAAACACGAACAAACCCAATCCACCCACAATCGTTGTTTGCATCATCGCTGGTCCGACGCGGCGATAGGTTTCAACCACAGCATCAAGTCGTGACATGCCGGAATCGAGGTGTTGGCGAAACCACGTCAAAAAGTGGATCGTGTCGTCAACCGCCACGCCAATCGCCACCGACGCCGTCATCATCGTGCCGATATCAACCAACAGTCCGGCGTGGCCCATGAAGCCAAAGACGACGACCACAGGGAACAAGTTCGGCACCATCGCAATCAAGCCAGCAACCAAACCAACGAAGGCAAGTTTCGGTTGCAGAATCGCGCGGGGCAGTTTGCCGGGGGTCAACAACACCGCCATCACCACTGCGATCAAACCAAACGCCATCGCGATTGATTGGCCAAGACTGGACAGCAACGTTCGCTGGGCCTTGTACACGACGGGAACGATGCCGGTATAAATCATTTCCATCGGTCCCGAGTTGGCTTCGATCGGCACGCGGCCATCCAACATCGGTTCGGCGACGGGCAAATTGGCGGGTCGGACATCGACGAAATGCTTGGCTTGTTTTGTCAAAGTCGCCACATCGACCGCCGCCTGGTCATCGACCAAAATCACGCAATCAACAAAGGCCATCAACCGCTCCCAACGTTCATCACCAGGCCGGACTTTGGCGTTCTCGTCGTCAACATCAAGCCAATTCGGCCGCGTGATTCGCTCGCCCAACATCAACTCGAAGATCGACGACGTGTAAATCGCGTTCGCGTCGATCAATTGTTCGGCACTCAAATCGGATTGGCTCGCAGTCTCCGCCAGCGAGCTGACCAACAGATCGGCGGTCAGCAAGTTCTTCGGTTCGCTGCGTCCCAAAAACAACAATTGCGGCGACTTGTTCTTGGCCAACGACTGCCGCGCCAAATCAACCTTGTCCAAAATCGCCTCGCGCGCTCGATACGCATCCATCACCGGATCAACCGCCAAGCGCAGATCACCGACAAAGCGTCCGTAGTCAACATCGCCCAGCGCTCCGACTCGCAAACTGATTCGCCACAATTCGCTACCTTCGCGCGGGCCGTCTTTTTCCAAGCGAAAACAATCCGTCTGTTCCAGTCCCGCCAACGACTCGTTTAAATCGTTTTGAAACTTCGCACGCGGGATCGAATAACTGTTCGACGGTCCCGGCAGCGGCGGCAGAAACGTCACCGCGCTCATGGTCTTGCCAATCACGCCCGTTCCTGATTCGCCGAGCGAACGCCGCACGACGGTATCGATGCGCGCGACCGCTTCGACGCGCTCGAGTAAATTCAACGGATGGTTCGAGTGTGGCGGTGTGGTCGCGGCGACTTGATCGGGTATTGCACCGACCGGTTCGTCGGTCGCCGCCGGGTCTGCGACGTGGCCAAATTGAATCGACGGCGGCATGCGCACGACCAATTCCATTGGCACCAGTTTGCCAAAATTTTCTTCCAGGTACGCGTAGTCGCTGAGGATTCGTGATTTGCCGTCGAACAGTTTGAGCAATTGGACGGTCGTTTTGATGCGAAACAAGCCGGTGAAACAGGCCACGAATAACACGAAGCAAGCGATCGTGACAACGACATGATGCTTGGCGATCCAACCACCGAACGTTGCCCAACCATCGGCACCGCGCGGCGATTTTTTCTCCGCGATTGCCTTGCGTTCACGCCGCGCCAACATCGCCGCCAGGTTTGGCGGAAACACTTCCAGCGCCGCCGGCAAGTACGTGAACAACACCAGCAACGTCGTCATAATCGCGATGCCGGCGTACAAACCGAAATTGCGAATCGGCACCAGATTGCTGGAACACAACGAGAGCAATCCAATTGCGGTCGTTAGCGCCGACAACATACACGGAATAAACGCATGATTCGCCGCGCGATCCGCCGCACCGGCAGTACCGCGATTAGCAACCTCGTCGCGATAGTAATTGACAATATGAATCGCGCTGGACAAACCCGCGACGTAAACCAACGACGGCATGCTCATAAGAATCGCGTCGACATGGCCACCAGTCCAATACGTGATCGCCAAGCCGAGGACCGCCGACGAAACGCCGACCATGAAAATCATGATCGTCAACTTCACACTGCGGAAACACAGGAACGACAACACGATGCCGACCAGACCGCTGTAGCCGACCAAACGAACCAGCGTGATCGTGCCTTCTTCGTCGATCGCCACGTTGTCAACTGGCGGTCCGCCCATTCGCAACATTGACCTGCCGCTGGGATCGGTCATCAAGTTTTCGGGGTGATCGAACGGCGGCGGTGCCATCGATGGCGGTGGTGCCGCAGCGATACCGGATTGGTCGGCCAGGATCATCAACCGACCGCGCGGCCCGCCCAACACGCCGCGTCCGATCGCCCGCGCCAAATGATCTTTGCCAAACGGCGTCAACGTCACGAGCACGCATGTCTGGCGCGGCGGAACATCGATTCCAATCGCCGCGCATACTTCGGCCCAAAGATCGCTGCGCTCGTCGCTCGACAACAGTGTCGAGGAATCCAGCGGTGCGCCACGACGGGCTTCGATTTGTTTGACCGCAGTGCGAACTTTATAATCAAAATCCTCCGGCAAAGACTTTTGCACTTCGGCGGGCAACTCGTCGTACACCGTCGCCGGTGTCCAGGCGAATTGTTCAGGCACCGCCGGGGCAAACAACGTTCCGGTCAAACGCTCGACCGCACGCGTGCGAGCGACGGCTTCGCGTTGGCTGGCGTCGGTCAAATCGATTGGCCACAGCGGTCCGCCGGGGCGCGACAATTCGTTGACCAAGTCTTGGCCCGTTTGCACATTTTGAAACAACGACGCGGCCAACAGTGTTGGGTCGTTGTAAAACGGATTTGCTTTGTCGGTGCTCGATTGTTTTCCTAACGCGACCAAGAATTGGCCCTTGAGCTCGAAGGTGCCCATTCGACGCCGCAACGCGCGGGCGACGCCAGCGACCACGTTGCTTTCTTCAACCCAGCGATAAAGCCGACCGTCGGGTGTGATGAAATAAGAGCGTCCCGATGGCGAGGCCAACCACTTTTCGTTCTTGCCGCCCCAATTCGTCGTTGACGCCGGTTCGACAAACAACTGCAGCTTCTCCGCCAACTCACGCGCCCGCTCGATCTCCTCAGGCGAAGTCGCCGGATCGAACGTTCGCTCGGCCGATTCGGCGCGCAGCTTGGTTGCCAGCAAACTGAGTCGCTGGTCGTTTGCCGTACACCCATCCCAGGTCGCGACCACGAAGCTTTCGCCAACAAAATACTTGGCGAACCAATCCAGTTCGACGGTTTCGCGAAAATCACTCGGCAACCAATCCTTGATGTTGTTCTTCTTGCCCGCGATCGACAACCGCGCCCCACGGAACGCGGAGGGCAACAGAAAGAAGAAGGCCAGCAAGATCATCAGTGCACCAGAGGCACCGAACCAAGTTCGTCGTGATAGAAAAGTCTCAGGCATAGCGGCTGGCTTTGGATGAACAGCGGGGGAATTGCGCAGTAGCCTAGCGGCGAATTCCAAATCGGTCCATACAAATGTGGTCCCCCGACGGGTGAGGATGTGGTTACAATCAGGTGGTCGTAACGGCTGCGTAAGCTGTTGTGAATTGATCGATTGTGTCACCGTCGTCGGCGATCTCACTTACTTCCACCGTCCTGAACCAAGGAAATTCAAATGCCAAGTCCGCTGCAATCGTTGGTCGATACCGGCACCAAACTGTATCTCGACTCGGTTTTACCCGCAGAAGTCGACAAAAATCTCGCTTGGGGAGCCGTTGGGGCGACCAGCAATCCGGCAATTATTTCGGGCATCGTGGACGCCGGCGGGCTCGACGAAAACATCGAAAACTTGATCGGTGCCGGCCACGATGACGAAGCGATCGCCTGGGAATTGACCAACCAATTGGTCAGCGACGCGCAGACGAAATTTGCTCCGACGCACAAAAAATCAGGTGGCAACACCGGTTGGGTCTCGTTCGAGCTCGATCCGTTGCTCGAAGACCCGGCGTTGGGTTTGTCGATTGCCGAGCGGGCCGAGAAGTATGTCGAGTTGGGCAAACAGTGGAACGCCGGCCACACCAATCGCATGATCAAGGTACCCGCGACCGAAGGCGGCATCGCGGCGCTAGAAGATCTGGCCGCTGCCGGTGTGACCTTGAACGTCACGCTGATTTTCACCGCTGACCAATATCGCCAAGCCCGCGAAGCCGTTTGGCGCGGTGCCCAGCGTCGCAGCAGTTTAGAAAATTTCAAAAGCGTTTACAGTATTTTCATCTCGCGCATCGACGTCTACAGCGAAAAGTATTTGCCGAAGCTGTCCGCCGACGCCCAGGGCATGGTCGGCACACTGAACGCCAAGCGCATTTGGGCCGAGAACAAGAAATTCTGGGCTGACAAAGGCCTGCGCCTCGAGCAAGAATTGATCTTCGCCAGCACCGGCGTCAAAGACCCCAAGTTGCCAGCGTGGAAGTATGTCTCGGCCTTGGCGGGCAGCGACATCCAAACCAATCCACCCGAGACGAACGAAGCGGTCGCTAACAGCGGCGTGACGTTCACCCGCAAGGTCGACGAAATGCCATCGGCCGCCATTCAAGCGGAAATCGACGCGGCACTCGATTCGCCTCACATGCAGAAGGTTTTGATGGAAGAAGGCGTATCGAAGTTCGTCAAGCCACAACGCGCGCTTCTGAAGGTCGTCGAAGACAAGCGCAAGTCCTTGTCAACCGCGAGTTAAGAACTTTGCAAGTGTTCAACGACGCTCCTCCGTCGTGTTAATTCTGTGAGCGGGTCGGCGGCTAGCCGCCTGTGTCGCGCCTAACGGGCTGGTGGCTAGCGCCATTACGCTCACAGAACATTTAACACCGGTCAACAAAATATCTTTCGACCATAAAGCTTCGCCATGAAAGCCTCGGATGTATTTGTCAAAGCTCTCGAAGCCGAGGGTGTTCGCTACATCTTTGGAATTCCGGGCGAGGAAAACCTTGACCTATTGGAATCGTTATCCGAATCGTCGATCGAATTGATCCTGACGCGGCACGAACAGGCCGCCGGGTTCATGGCCGCGACGCTCGGACGATTGACTGGCCAAGTTGGCGTTTGCATGGCCACACTCGGCCCCGGTGCAACCAACTTTGTCACCGCCGCCGCCTACGCTCAACTCGGCGGCATGCCAATGTTGATGATTACCGGCCAAAAGCCAGTGAAGTCGAGCAAGCAAGGCCAATTTCAAATCATCGATGTCGTTGACATGATGAAACCGCTGACCAAATACACGCGTCAATTGGTCAGCGGCGAAGCGGTTCCGTCGCGGATTCGCGAAGCGTTTCGCTTAGCGCAAGAAGAGAAACCTGGTGCAGTGCATTTGGAGTTTCCCGAAGACATTGCCCGCGAAATTGTCACCTCCGAACCGGTGCCTGCCAGCCATGCGCGGCGACCGACCGCCGAGGAAAAATCGGTTCGCGAAGCCGTTCAGATGATTGAAAAGGCTCGCCATCCGTTGTTGTTGGTCGGTGCCGGGGCGAATCGAAAATTAACCAGCAGTATGTTGCGTCAATTCATTGACAAGACGTCGATCCCGTTTGTCACCACACAAATGGGCAAAGGCGTGATCGACGAGCACGACAAATTGTTCATGGGCAATACGGCCTTATCGTCCGGTGATTTTGTTCACCGTGTCGTTGACGCCGCCGACGTGATTTTGAATGTCGGCCATGATGTTGTCGAAAAGCCGCCATTCTTTATGAAGCCTGACGGGTTGAAAGTGATTCATATCAATTTCAGTTCCGCGTCGGTCGATCCGGTTTATTTTCCGCAGCTTGAAGTGGTCGGAGATATTGCTAACGCGATATGGCAAATCACCCAGCGGATTCTGCCCAAGGGTCATTGGGATTTCACGCGTTTCAAAGAAGTCCAAATGGTCGCCGATGCTCACATACTTGAAGGTGCCGACGATGATCGCTTTCCGATCTATCCACAGCGGTTGGTTGCCGACGTTCGCGGCGTCATGCCCCAGGACGGAATCATAGCGCTGGACAATGGCGTGTATAAGATTTGGTTCGCGAGAAACTATCGCGCCAGCGCGCCCAACACCGTGTTGCTCGACAACGCGCTGGCCACGATGGGAGCCGGGTTGCCGTCGGCGATGGCGGCGCGGTTGGTGCATCCTGATCGCAAAGTCATGGCAATTTGCGGTGACGGTGGCTTTATGATGAATTCCCAAGAATTGGAAACCTGTGTTCGCCTAGGAATTCAATTGGTGATCTTGGTGTTGCGTGACAATGCTTATGGCATGATCAAGTGGAAACAATCTCACATGGGCCTCAAATCCTACGGGCTCGATTATGGGAATCCCGATTTCGTCAAGTATGCCGAAAGTTATGGAGCGAATGGTTACCGCGTCGAAAGTGCCAAGGATTTGTTGCCGTTGATGAAGAAGTGTCATCAAACGCCGGGTGTGCATTTGATCGAAGTGCCGGTTGACTACTCCGAGAACGATCGCATTTTGAACCATGAGATCCAAGAGCGAAGTTCCGCGCTATGAGTTCAATGCAGGAAACCTATCCGTATTATCTGGCCAATCGCGCCCAATCACCCAACCATGACTTGGCAGTGATTGACAAATACACCGGGGAAGTTGCCACGCGCGTCGCCGTCGCGGATGCCAAAGCGATCGCCGCCGGAATTGCCGCCGCGACCGCCGCCGCCGAGCCGATGTCGCGGATGCCGGCCTATGAACGACAGAATGTGCTGCAGCACTGTGTCAGTCGTTTTCAAGAACGGTTTGATGAGCTGGCGTTTTCCTTGTGCGTCGAAGCTGGCAAGCCGATCAAAGATGCGCGCGGCGAAGTTTCTCGACTAATCGATACGTTTCGCATCGCGGCGGAAGAATCCGTGCGCCAGACTGGCGAAGTGATGAACCTCGAGATTTCACCGCGCGCGCGCGGTTACCGCGGCATGTGGAAACGGGTTCCGATCGGGCCATGCTCGTTCATTTCGCCGTTCAATTTCCCGTTGAACTTGGCGGCTCACAAGATCGCGCCGGCGATTGCGGTCGGGTGTCCGTTTGTTTTGAAACCGGCCAGCCGGACGCCGATCGGTGCGATTGTGATTGGTGAAATTTTGGCTGAAACGGCTCTGCCACTCGGTGCGTTTTCGATTTTACCCTGCAGCCGCGATGGTGCCGATCTGTTTACGACCGACGAGCGGTTGAAGTTGCTCAGCTTCACCGGTTCGCCCGATGTCGGTTGGAAACTAAAGGCCCAAGCTGGTAAGAAAAAGGTTGTGTTGGAATTGGGCGGCAATGCGGCGTGTGTGATTGAGCCTGACACCGACTTGGATGATTGCATCGAGCGGTTGGTCGTCGGTGCGTTCTATCAGTCAGGCCAAAGTTGCATCGGTGTTCAGCGCGTGCTTATTCATCGGTCGATCTACAACGAAGTGCGTGATCGCTTTGTCACGGCCACGAAGCGATTGATCGCGGGTGATCCGAAAGACGAAAAGACGTTCATTGGGCCGATGATCAGCGAAGCCGAAGCGAAACGACTTGCCGATTGGATCGACGCCGCCCGGTCTGCGGGAGCCAATGTGCTCTGTGGCGGCAAACGCAGCGGTGCGATGCTCGAGGCAACGATTCTTGACAACGTGCCGCGCGATCAAGATATCTGCACCAAGGAAGCGTTCGGCCCTGTCGCGGTGTTAAGTCCTTATGATTCGTTCGACGAGGCTTTGCGGCAAGTGAATGACAGCGCATTCGGATTGCAAGCTGGAATCTTTACGCGTGATCTGTACAAAATGCAACAAGCCTGGGACGAATTGGATGTCGGCGGCGTCGTGATTGGCGATGTGCCATCTTGGCGAGTTGACAACATGCCGTACGGCGGCGTGAAGGACAGCGGACTGGGCCGCGAGGGGGTCCGTTTTGCGATGGAGGATATGACCGAGATTCGCAATTTGGTAATTCGTACACCCACGGTTTAGATTACTTGAGCCGTTGCAATGCAGCGTATAGATTCAATGAAGTAACCAATTGTTCATCCATTACCGCTGGCTCAGAGCCCCAGCCGATTGGGACAATTATTCAACTCTGCGAATCAATTTCGACCGCGGGTCAATTGCGCCAGGTAGTCGTTGGCGTCGTCTTCGGCGGTCACCATGGTGCGGTCTTTGGCGCGATCCGGTGGCGTTTCTTTGGGCGCAGGAATCGGACGATTGGCCAGCCACATCATGTAAGCACGCGCCGACGCAATCAATGTAAAACATGGCATCATGATGACCACACCGGCCAACAGCGGCATCGCCGACATGCCCAGCAACATCGTGCCATCGGGTTGATCGGCTGGTGAATCGGCGGTCGATTGTAAAAGCGACAACGCCATCGCGAGTGTCAGCAGCGATCGCAATCCACCGATGAACAACGGCAGCGACGTTAACGGCAAAAAGACTCCGAGGGCATGTTGGTTAGGAATCCGCAACATGAAGTAGAAGGCGGCGACCAGCAGGATCAATTCGCTGGCCAACATCAGCACCAAAAACTCTACTCGACATGAAACCGTGAGTAGATCCCAAGCATTGGCCAGTGCAGCCATGTTCCGAGATTCCTTGCGAAAGAAAACGTCCAGACAAACTCGCCCGATCAACAGAGTTATTGATCGTATCACTCGAATCCCAGAGCTTTCGCTCACGAATGATGAGGATCACCCGAAAATCTCGTGAAGATATTGTAGAACTGTTGTCCCCAACCGTTTGGGTCCGCTCAAACGGTTGGGGACAACCGTTCTACAATCGCCTCGCCCAGAAAGCTAAAAGCTCTCGACAATCACTCGGTAACACCAATAAACAACCGCAGCGGTAAAGCCAACCAGCGCCGCGGTGTAGGCCATCACGGCGGCAGACCAAACCGTTTTTTCCGCGCTGGAGAATGCGGGGCTGTACCACAACAGCGGCAAGCCCAGCGCACCGGTGATCAAGAACAAGGTTAACAACACGGTTCGCCGGCTTTGCATCGCCACGTTCCACAAGCTCGACAGCGACCGCGTGCGTACTTCTCGCGTTGCTGATTTCGTGTGTTCGTTGGTCATGGACCGGCGGCGATAATTTCGGGGCTGGCTCCGGCTTCGAACTTCTTGAAGTTGCCGCGAAACAAATCGGCCAAACGTTTTGCCATAACATCGTAGGCATCGGGATCGGGCCAAGCGTCGCGCGGCCACAATGTCGACGCGGGAACGTCACCGCAAACCGTCGGAACCGCGAAGTGAAACGTCGGATCAATCTTGCTGGGTACACTGGCCAACGAGCCATCGTGGATCGCATCGATGATCGCGCGAGTCGTTTTCAACTTCATTCGTTTGCCGATTCCGTAGCCACCGCCGCTCCAGCCCGTGTTGACCAACCAGACGTTGACTTCATGGTTGCGAATTTGCTCCGCGAGCAACTCGGCATACTTCGCCGGATGCCAAACCAAGAACGCCGCACCGAAGCAGGCGCTGAATGTTGCCGACGGTTCGGTGACGTTCATTTCAGTGCCCGCGACCTTGGCCGTGTAACCGCTGATGAAGTGATACATCGCTTGCTCGGCGGTCAACCGACTGACCGGCGGCAACACGCCAAACGCATCGCAGGTCAAAAAAATCACGTTCCGCGGATGGCCGCCGACGCAGGGAATCTTGGCACCCTGGATGAATTCGATCGGATAGGCGACGCGAGTGTTTTCGGTGATCGAAGCGTCGTCGTAATTGACCTCATGCGTGCTGTCGTCGTACACCACGTTTTCGAGCACCGCGCCGTAACGAATCGCTTGATAGATTTCCGGTTCGCTTTCGGGCGAAAGATTGATGACCTTGGCGTAGCAGCCGCCTTCGATGTTGAACACGCCGGTCGATGTCCAACAATGTTCGTCGTCACCGATCAATTGGCGATGCCGGTCGGTTGACAATGTGGTCTTGCCGGTGCCGGACAAACCAAAGAACAATGTCACGTCATCGGGATCGGCGATCGAACTGTTGGCGCTGCAGTGCATCGACAAGACGCCGGCCTTGGGCATCAAGTAATTCATCACTGTGAAAACGCCCTTCTTCATTTCACCGGCGTACTGAGTTCCCAGAATCACCAACTCGCCCTGTTCGATGTTCAAATCGATACTCGTGCGGCTGGTCATCTGCGCGGTGTAAGGATTGGCGGGAAAAGACCCGGCGTTGATGATGACGAAGTCGGGTTCGCCGAAGTTTCGCAATTGTTCACCGGCCGGTCGAATCAGCATGTTGTGCATGAACAGCGCGTGGTAGGCGCTTTCGGCGATCACACGGACACGGATTTGATGGGCCGGATCCCAGCCGGCGTACCCGTCAAAGACAAAGATGCGTTTTCTCGTGTTCAGATAGTCCAGTGCGCGTTGGCGATTGATCAAGAACGATCGCTCGGTCATGCGAATGTTGATGTCGCCCCACCAGATATTCTCGGAGCTGGGTTGGGCGTCGACGATCCGTTTATCTTTGGGGCTGCGACCGGTTTTGTCACCGCTGCTGGTCGCCAGGGCACCGGTGGCCGAGATGGCGGCGTGTTTGTCAGCGATCGCGTATTCGTAGAGTCGCGCCGGTGTAGCGTTGCGAATGATGTTGCGAACGGTCAATCCGTAGATGGACAGGTCGATTGGGTTGATGCTCATTTCCGCTGTCTGTTCTCAGGCCGTTCGTGCTGCGTTGCAGGTCAAATTTAGGATCAGCCGTATTGCGATAGCACGCGGTTAGTATTGCGGGAACCGCTCGCAATCGCGAGGCGGCTGATTGATTTAGCTCAAAAATCAGCCGCAGTGCGATAGCACGCGGTTGATATGGCGGGAACCGCTCGCTATCGCGAGGCGGCTGATTGCCAGTTCGGTGTCGTCAGCTTACGCTTTTGGGCTTGCGCTGCGTAAAGAAGTTCGTCAAGTGAGCGGATCGGCGCTCACAACATTGAAAATTGAATTCCATTATTTGACCCTGGAGCGATCGCGGTGAGTGGAACCTGTGTGATTGGTTTGCAATGGGGAGATGAGGCCAAGGGGAAACTCGTCGATCTGCTGGCCCCGCGTTTTGATATTGTCGTGCGTTACCAGGGAGGTGCGAACGCCGGACATACGGTCGTTGCCGGCAGCGAAACGTACAAATTGCATCACATTCCCAGCGGCATTTTGCATTCGCATGTGCAGAATTTGATCACGCCGGGAGTCGTCATCAATCCGGCGACGATGATCGAGGAAATGAACGGATTGTTGGAACGCGGGATCGACGTTCGCCGCAATTTGCGCGTCAGCGAACGGGCACACTTGGTCATGCCTTGGCACATGATCGAAGACCGCTTGCTCAACGCCCAAAAGGTCCGCGGCGAATCGATTGGCACCACCAATCGCGGCATCGGGCCTTGCTACCGCGACAAAGTCGGACGCACCCATGCGATTCGCGTTGCCGATTTGATCGACAGCAGCCGTGATGAACGCATCGCAACAGTTGCCGAGGCCAAGCGCGCGGTGTTGGCGGGCTTGGGAGCGAGCGACGATGAATTGGCCGCGATCGAAACCAAGCATGTCCAAGAGTTGGCCGCCAGGTGGGGCGAAACTTTGCGTCCGATGATTGGCGACACGACCGACTTTGTTTTGGATGAACTCGAAGACGGCAAGCAGGTGTTGTTCGAGGGAGCGCAGGGTGCGTTGTTGGATATCGACCACGGCACGTATCCGTTTGTGACCAGCAGTAACAGCAGCGGCGTCGGCGTATGCGCCGGTGCAGGTGTGCCGCCGCGTTGGATCAAGACAGTGATCGGCGTTTGCAAGGCGTACAGCACGCGAGTCGGCGGCGGACCGTTTCCGACTGAGTTGACCGATGAAACGGGCAATAAAATTCGTGAGCTGGGTCGCGAGTATGGGACGACGACCGGACGGCCGCGGCGATGTGGTTGGTTTGATGCGGTGGCGGTTCGCTACACGGCAAGACTCAGCGGTGCGACGCATTTGTCGTTGATGATGATGGATGTGCTCAGCCATTTCGAGGAATTGAAGATTTGCGTCGACTACGATTTGGACGGCGAGCGGATTACGCGGTTGCCCAGTTCGGCCGACGATTTGCGTCGTTGCCAACCGGTTTACGAAACGCTTGCCGGTTGGAATTCGCCGACCGACGACGCCACGCATGTCGATGATTTTCCGCCGGCGGCGATTGCCTATATCAAGCGGATCGAAGAATTGGTCGGCGTCAGTGTGGGGATTTTGTCGGTCGGTCCGGATCGGCGGCAAACGATCTTCACCGCCAATCAACCGGTGCTGCCCAATCTCGCCATCGCCGACGCCTAATTTCCGATGAGCGAGAAATTACCGCGGCACATCGCGATCATCATGGACGGCAACGGACGCTGGGCCCAACAACGCGGCTTGCCACGCGTCGAAGGCCATCGGCGAGGTGTTTCGACGGTGCGAATGGCTTGCACGACGGCCGCCGAGTTGAAATTGGAGGCGCTGACGTTGTATTGTTTGTCGAGCGAAAATTGGAAGCGACCGCAGGCCGAGATCGACTTTTTGATGGCGCTGCTCGAGCAGTATTTGGTCGAAGAACGCGAGTTGATTATGGAGCACCGCTTGGTGCTGCGGATGATTGGACGGCGCGATCGCTTGCCCGCTGCGGTGAACCGTGAAATGGAGCAAACGATCGCGATGTCGGCTGAAAACGGCGGCACGAAATTGGTGTTGGCAATCGATTATGGTGGCCGCGACGAATTGATTCGCGCCGTTCGACGGGTTGTCCAAGATGTGAAAGATGACGTGCTGGGGATTGATCAGATCGATGAAGTGGCGATTTCAAGTCGGCTCGATACGCATGATTTGCCCGATCCCGATTTGTTGATTCGTACCGGCGGCGATATGCGGATCAGCAACTTCCTGTTGTGGCAAGTCAGCTACGCCGAGTTGTGGGTGACCGAGCGTGGTTGGCCTGAGTTTCGTCGCGAAGATTTGCTGCAAGCGATCGAGGATTACGCAATTCGCGATCGCCGCTTCGGCGGCGTGAATGACGTGATTTAAAAACTAAACGTTGGCAAGGAACCGTCCCACACGATGGGCTTCATCGACGAACTGCTGATAATTCTTACCACGGGGTTGGTCGCCGGGATCGTTTGTCGCAAGTGGTCGTTGACGCCGTTGATGGGTTACTTGGCCGTCGGCGTTTTGATCGGCCCCACGGTTTTGGGTTGGGTCGATAGCGAACAAAAGGAAATCGAACACCTGGCCGAACTGGGCGTCTTTTTTTTGCTGTTCTCCATCGGGCTGGAATTGTCGATGGAAGAACTGCGGCGAATGAGTCGGTACCTGATAACCGGTGGTCCGGTGCAATTGATTGCCACGGCGGTTCCAGTGACTTTGCTGCTGATGTGGATGGGATGGAAACCACCAGCGGCGATCTTGGTTGGCTCGGCGGTCGCCTTCAGCTCGACGGTGCTGGTTTTCAAGGCGCTCAACGAATTGGGCCAGACTAATTCCGAAGCCGGTCGTCGCTCGATCGCATTGCTGCTGTTCCAAGACGCGGCGCTGGTGCCGCTGTTGCTGTGCGTGCCGCTGCTCAGCGACCAGGGCGAGGCGACCGGTGCGGTCCAGTGGATCAAGCTTGCCGTCGCATCCTTAGTGTTCCTGGGCGCGACGATCGGCTTGCGCGTTCTATTGACTGAACAAATCATTCCCCGCATCACCACGCACCGCAGCCCGGATCTGGTGGTGCTGTTGACGTTGACAATTCTCGGCGGTGTGACCTTGGCGGCGCACCGGATCGGATTGCCGCCAGCGATCGGTGCGCTCGCTGCGGGGTTGGTGTTTGGCGGCAATCGTTGGTCCGAGCAAATCGATTCGCTGATTTTGCCGTTTCGCGAAGCGTTCTCGGCGGTGTTTTTTGTCAGTCTCGGATTACTCGTCAACTTGGCGGAAATTCTGCGCGATCCGATCTTTGCGCTGTCCGCGATTTTGGTGCTGACGGTGATCAAGACCGCCGCCGCAACTTTGGCATTGAGGGTCACCGGCTTATCGCTTGAGCGTTCCATTGGGCCGGCGTTGGGGTTGGCCCATGTGGGCGAGTTTGCGTTTGTGCTGATCTTGCTGGCCGCCTCAGCGGGCGTCGTCACTGCGGAACAACGTCAAACCGCATTTGCCATCGCGGGCGGCACGTTGCTGGTTTCGCCGCTAATGATTCGTTACGGATTCCGCAAGCGCGCCGATGCCGACAACACGGCGATGGCGATCGCAACGGATTCGCTGAAACGCAAAACTGATGAACGGCGGTTGGCGATCGTGATCGGCATGGGGCCGGTCGGCCGCGCCGTCGCGTCGCGGCTGGAAACGCTGGGCCACGAGATTTGTGCGATCGATCTGAACCCATTGAATCTACAAGCCTTTGCCCAATTCGGGATCACGACCGTGGCGGGCGATGCCGAATCACCCGAAGTGCTCCGTTCCGCCGGCGTCGACAATGCGGAGATTGCGATCGTTTGCGTTCCCGTCGATGAGGTCGCCATCCGCGCGACTGCGGCGATTCATAAAGCCAATCCGGCGGTTCAGATTGTCGTTCGCTGTCGCTACGCACAGAACGCCAAAGCGATCAAGAAAGCCGGTGCCGAGCATGTGTTCAGCGAAGAAGCACACGCCGCGATCGAGCTGGTGCGAATGGTGGACGGTTAACCGCGATCCGTTTTTGCGTTCCCGAACGGTTGGGGGCAGCCGTTCGGGAATTTTTGTCGCCCGAAATTTAAGTTGCGGCAATTGACTAGCAGGCTACCGCAGCGTTTGCACTATAATTATGGCTTGTGTGCTCACTATGTTTCTCGAGGCCGAACTGTTTGCCAATGTCAACCGTCGCTACTTCCTCCCGATCGCCGAATTCCTCAACTCCGGTTGTGCCGCGGAATAATCCGGGCGAGGCGATTATTGCGGCGCGAATCGATGAAGCCCAATCGGCGTTGTGGCGCGCCGAGTTGTCGCGATCGCTGTTGTTGCTGGTGATCGTGGCGTTGGTCGGGATCACGTTGTGGGCCGCGATCGACCAATGGTTGTGGTCACCGGGGCGAGTGTTCCGCACGATCGCTTTCTTGTCGGTCATTGCAGCGACGGTCGCATACTTATTCAAACGTGTGATCCCGCTGTTTTCCAAAACGGTGCAACCTGAATACGCGGCCTACAGTTTGGAACACGACCTGCCGGAACTGCGCCACTCATTGACCAGCTACGTCTCGCTGCGCGGTGATTCCGAACTCGCCGGAGTCCGCGGCGTCGTCGTGCGATCGATCGGTGCCCGCGCGGCGGCTCAATTGCAACGCCACAACGTCGATGTGCCCAGCGAGGCCAGTGGCAACTTGGTGTGGTGGATCGGCTTGGCGGGCGCAATGGCGTTGGCGTTTGGCTATGCGATGCTTAGTCCCAAGAGCACGATCGAGTCGGCCAAGCGGTTGATGTTGCCAGTCGCGTCGATCGAGGCACCGCGGCGCGTCAGGATCATGGATGTCACGCCTGGCGACGTCGAAGTCTTGGCCGGACGACCGCAAGAAATTTCCGCGAGGCTATTTGGTGTCACGTCCAACGATTCGCCTCACATCGAATTCGGCTCGGGGTTCATCAATCAAGCCGCGCTGCAATACCAAGCCGAAACCGGGCGACATGTCGGTGCGGTGACGGTCGAATTCGAATCGCAATATCGCATTGTCGCCGGTGACGCCGTCGCGGGACCGTTCCGCATCGCGACGCGTGACGTTCCGGCGGTGACGGTTAACGAAGTGCAAATCACACCGCTGGTTTATACGCGCATCGGACCGCGAACCAGCACCGGCGGTGCGATCGTTGGCGAAGAAAATTCAAAAATTGTGGTCGCGATGACTTGCAATCGACCGGTCCAACGGGCACGCATCGAATTCAATCCGCGAGTTGCTGAGGATCGTGTTGTCGTTTCCGGTGGCGCGGTCGATGTGCCGATTGGCGAGGACGGTATGACGTTGGCCGGGTCGTTCACGTTGCGGTTGCCGAAACCCAGCAGCGGTGCGGTGGCGATCGATTCGTATCGCGTTCATGTCTGGGACGCTGCGGGCAACGAGAACGCCGATCCGATCATTTATCCGATTCGCATTATCGCTGACTTGGCGCCCGAGATCGCGATCACCGCACCGCCAGGACCGCTTGTCGAAGTGCCGATCAATTCCGCCGCCGAGATCGAAATCGATGCGTTAGATCCCGACTATGGGCTGAAGCAAATCGAGATTCGTGTTCGCCGCGGTGCCGATGACGTTTTTGACGAAGTGGTTTGGTCGTCTGCGGAGGGAACACGCGGACGCCGCCCAGTGACGTGGACCTTCGCGCCGCAGTCGCTTGGGTTAAAGGAAGGCGATCGTGTGCAAGTCACTGCGATCGCGAAAGATAATCGCCACGAGGAGAACGATTCACCGGCGAGCAATTCAACGGCCTCCGATGTGTTGAACTTGAAGGTCACCGAGCCGGCTCGCGGCAAACCGCTACCGAAGTTTGATCCCGCCAAGAAGCCTGATGACCCATCACGGTCCAGCGACGATTCATCCGGCGGGCAAGGTGGTGACCAAGGAAAACAAGGCGGCATGGCGGGCAGCGGCAGCGGCGATTCGGGCAAGCCGCAACCGTCGGAGCAACAACAATCCAGCGGCGGCAGCGGCAAGTCCGGCGATAAACCACCTGGCCAAGAAGAGACTTCCGCTGGCCAACAAGCTGGCGATGGCCAAGGTGCCAGCGACTCCAGCGGCGATAATTCCGGCAAGTCGGGCCAATCGCAAACTGAGCTTAGTGAAGGGAAATCGGACCCCAGCGACGGGAATGAATCGTCAGACGAAAAGCCCGCAACCAGCGGAAATCCTGGAGCAAATCCCGGCGGCAAGACGGAGCCCACCGGAGCCGAACCTGCCACCGGCGACCAAGCGGGCGAGCCGCAGGACGAAGGCCAGCAGGGCGAAGGCGACGCCGGTGAGGGTAAAGCG
>JBGSVE010000040.1:0-1936 GCA_041753075.1 Pirellulaceae bacterium | reverse complement strand
GGTCGACGGCACGGTCGAGCTTTGGGAAGGCGCGGTGATGTTGCTGGGGTTCTTGGCCTACACCGGATGGTTGATCCGCGCCGGGCGAAAAGAGACTCGTGACAATTCCGATCAGCAGGCCCCGGCCACAAAGGTTTCGCCAAGCAAGTTGGCTACGAACCTGGTTCTGTTGGCGGCTGGGTTAGGGATGCTCGTTTGGGGAGCCCAGCTACTGGTCGATTCGGCCACAACGATCGCAAGGTCATTGGGCGTCAGTGACATCGTAATTGGATTGACGATTGTCGCCGCGGGCACGTCACTTCCCGAATTGGCGACGTCGCTAGTTGCGGCCTTGAAGGGACAACGTGACATCGCGGTGGGGAACGTTGTCGGCAGCAACGTCTTCAACCTATTGATGGTGCTGGCAACGGCTTCGATCGTATCCAAGACTGGCGTAACCGTTGCACCGCCGGTGTTGTGGTTTGACATGGCCATCATGTTAATGACGGCCATGTTGTGCTGGCCAATCTTTTTCAGCCGTGCCACGGTCAGTCGCGGCGAGGGTGCCGTGATGCTGGCGCTGTACACGACTTACACCGTTCTATTAGTTGCCGAATCACAGCAGTGGTTCTGGGTTGCCGGTGCGAAGTCGGGCTTTGCATACATTGTCTTTCCGTTGATCTGCATTGCATTTGGTTTTCTCGCGTGGCGGAGTCATAACGAGGGCCAGATCGTTGAATCGAAATCGGTTGAGGCATGACCTACGAAGGCTGGCTGACCATCGGCGTCGTCGCGCTGTTGCTTGTCGCATTGCTGAAGAACCTCGCCCCCACGGATGTCCTTTTCGTGGCGGTGACGACTCTGTTCGCCGCAACCGGCATCATCTCGGCGGATGAGGCGTTCGCTGGGTTCAGCAATTCAGGTGTGCTGACGGTCGCGTTCTTGTTCGTTGTGGTGGCGGGACTGCGTGAGACCGGGGTGCTCGATCAAGTCGGGCATCATGTATTGGGCAATGCCAAGACGCCGGGCAGCGCGCTGTTGCGTTTGTCGACCGTCGTGATGCCGATGTCGGCGTTTCTTAACAATACGCCGATTGTTGCGATGTTCGTCCCGATCGTGATGGACTGGTGTCGAGCGACGCGATCGTCGGATTTGCGAAGCCGTTGTGTCGCAGAACTCATCGCTCAACGGCATGACGATTCGCGCCGCCGAATTTCGTTCGCGGTTTGGTGCGGTCGTGCTGGCCGTGCATCGTTACGGCAATCGCATCGAAGGAAAAATTGGTGATATCTCGTTGCAACCGGGCGATACGTTGTTAATGCAAACGGGGCCGGATTTTGTTCAGACGCACCGCCACAATCCAGCGTTCTATCTCGTCAGCATGGTGGACCAGTGGCGGCCGGTTCGTCGCGAGCGGGCGTGGATAGCGATCGCGATCTTTTTGGTGCTGATCGTCCTGATGACGACCGGCTGGAGTCCGATCGCGATCGCCACGGCTTCGGCCGCGGTATTGATGATCACGTTTCGTTGTCTGTCATCCGATGGTGCCCGGCAAAGTATTGAATGGCAATTGCTGATCACGATCGCCGCATCGTTCGGAGTTGGCGCGGCACTGCAGAATTCGGGAGCCGCTTCGGTGGTCGCGGGCGTGATCGTCGCCAATACACAGTGGCTGGGACCACTGGCGGCGCTGGCGATTCTGTATGCATTTGTTTCCATCTTGACCGAAGTGATCACCAACAATGCAGCGGCTGTTTTGATGTTTCCGTTTTGCCTGGAACTGGCAAGATTGTACGACGTGGATTCGCGACCTTTTTTGATCGCTCTGACGTTGGCGGCATCGGCCAGCTTCATGACGCCGATCGGTTACCAGACCAACATGATGGTGTATGGTCCCGGCGGCTATCGCTTCACAGATTTCCTCAGGATCGGCGCACCGTTGAATGTTGTGCTCGGC
>JBGSVE010000039.1:0-10366 GCA_041753075.1 Pirellulaceae bacterium | reverse complement strand
GGCGGGATACCCGCCGGCGACTTTCTCGAATCTTCCATCGCGACGACTTTTGGACACGGGAGCCATGCCTCCAAAATCCGGGTTCCTAGGCAAATCCACGACAAAGTCTGAAGAACCATTAAATGCCAAGGATCGGCGAGTATTTAATCACAATTTGTTTGACCATGTGTGAACAACGGAGACAATAAGAATTCACTTTTCAGGACGCTAACTTTTCCACCAGGGGCTTGTGATGAGATCGCACGTAGGGATGGCGGCGGCTTTTTGTTTGTGTTTCGCTGCGGTGGCCGAGGGTCAATCGTCCGCACCGATTCAATTGCAACGAATTGCTTCGGGACTGCAAAGTCCCCTGTTCGTGACGGCGGCACCAGGACGTAATGACCAATTATTTATTGCCCAACGCGGCGGAGCGATTCGTTCGTTGGACCTCACAACCAATACCTTAGCAAGCACGCCGGCAATCACAATTGGTGGACTCGCAACCGGGAATGAACAGGGTTTGCTTGGGTTGGCGTTTGACCCTGACTATGCGACAAACGGTTTTTTATACGTCAACATCGTCGAAACTGGCGGCGCGTTTGGCAATGGCCGAACGGTCATTCGTCGGTATCAAGTTGACGGCAATCCGTTGACCGCCGCGACAATCAATCCAAGTTCGGCAACGACGATTCTGCAATTTGACCAGCCACGGACCAATCACAATGGCGGTTGGATCGGGTTCCGGCCCGGCGAATCAAACCTGTATATCGCCACGGGCGACAGCGGCGGCGGCAACGATCCCGACAATGTCGCCCAAAACCTCAACTCACCGCTGGGAAAAATCTTGCGGGTCGATCCGCGCACCGACGGATTCGCGGGTGATCCGAATCGAAACTATTCGAATCCCAATGACAATCCCTTTGTCGGAAACGCGGCGGCGCTGGATGAAGTTTGGCTGTATGGAGTTCGCAATCCGTATCGCAATAGTTTCGACCGTTTGACCGGCGACTTAGTTATCGCGGACGTGGGCCAAAACGCGCGCGAAGAGATCAACTTTCAACCCGCGACCAGCGCCGGCGGTGAAAACTACGGCTGGCGACTACGCGAAGGCACCATTCCGACCGGTGGGGGCGTTGGCGGAAATCGTCCACCTGGGGCGATCGATCCGATCTATGAGTACGAACACGGTAACGGGCCGCTGCAGGGCAATTCGGTAACCGGCGGGTACGTGTACCGCGGCACCGATCCGACGCTTTATGGCAAATATGTTTTCGGTGATTTCCTATCCGGCAATGTTTGGGCGCTGCGAATCGCCGGTACCGACCCGAGTCTTTTCAATGGCACCAATTTCACCGAATTTGAGCGGTTGAACGATCGCTTTGTGACCGACTTCGGCACGGTCGGGAACATTGCTTCGTTTGGCGAAGACAATTTCGGAAACCTTTACCTCGTCGATTTTGACGGCGAGATTTTTCGTTTCGCGTCGACCGCCGTACCCGAGCCAATGTCCAGTTCGCTCGTCGTCCTGGCATCCTGCGGTGCAGCGTGGATCATTCGCCGTCGGCCTCGCGTTGCCACTGCGACATAAATTTAGCGAACCTTGAATCCCCGGGCGATTGAATTTGACAACGTTTAAGCTGCTCGATGGCCGCCTCGGTGTCGCCCAGGCGGTGCAGCGATTGTGCATACGAAAACCGAACCTCAACCAACGATGGATTTAACCGAACCGCTTCGGCAAATCGTTTCGCTGTCTCATCAATGTCGTCGAGTTGCAGCGCCAGCTTTGCCCGCAACACCGCTATCCGAGGGTCTGCCGTCGAGTTGCCCTCGGTCTTCAGAATCGTGTTGGCGCGGTCCACCAAACGCTGTCGCACCGAGTCGGGGAATTGGTCGAACTCAATCGCCACCATCAACGTTTCCAAATTGTCAGGGATCGCGGCGAGCATTTCGTCACGGCTGGCGGCGCATTGCAGCATCGGCCAAACCGATCGGACCAGATTCGGACTGGCTCGCAATGCCTCGGCGATCAATGGACTTGAAGACGCAAATCCCGGAAACGGAAGCCCCAGCTTGGCAAATTGGGTCAAAATCGACGGTTGCGTTGGCCACAATGCTTGTGCTTGATCCATCATGGTTTGTGAAAGTGCTTCCGATCCTGGTTCAATAAAACTCGTTGCTAACAAAATTGTCCGACAACGCACTTCCAAGGGACACGCGGCAAGCGTCTCGTAAGCCAACTGCCGCGCGCGCCGCAGCATTTCGATCGACTGGCCAGGCAAAAGCGCCGACTCGGGTGTGATGTTTGCGTCACCACGAGCCAGTTCGTTGTAATAATACAAACGTCGATACTCGATTGACGAATACTTTTCATATAACTTTTTGTTATCGGAATTCAACCCTCTTGGCATGTTTTCCAGGGCATGCTCCCGCTGGTCGGCCATCAACGCACCGGCCAATTCAATCTTTAAGAAGGGACTATCCGGCCATCGCCGTGCGTCCCGTGGCTCGTCATAGTCTAATGATCCAGGAGCACGACTTCGTAGATTGCGAATTTGATAGTCCGCCCAAGCTCCCTGGCGCGCGGTCTCCAATGTGGCGGTCCAGACGATTGCTGCGACACCAAAACTACCGAGCAAAGCCAGCGTTCCCTTCCGAGAAGTCGATTGCGGTTTTGTACGAATCGTGCCACGGCGTCGCCTTTGAACCTGCGGAATCGCGGCGGACCCCACGACAGCTCCCACCAACATCGCAAGAAACAGATAGTTGGCAGGATACAGAATTCCAAAATCAAAAAACAGCGAAACGCTTATCGCTCCGATCAAATACCAACCCATCGCCGAAACGCCGGTGAAACGAGCATCACCGCGTCTTCGTTTGATCTTGTATAAGGCCCGCATATAGACAACCAAACCGACCACCAGCAGCGGCGGCAGCCAAATCCCGCCTTCCATGATCCATTCAACAAACATATTGTCGGCGTTATAGAACCAACTTTCGCTAGCGTCGCTTTGAAATGCCAAATACGCATAGGCATAAGTACCGAGTCCCGAGCCCATTGGCAGGTAATGCGTTGCCGCCGCCAGACTGTCTTGCCAATGATTTAAACGACCCACTCGCGAACCATCTTCGGGCGTGAAGATCGATTCAATACGGTCTCGAGTAACTTTCGCCAAATTCAGATGGTCGATTAACAGAACGACGGCAATGGCAGAGACGATCACCGGTATAAGCACCCAAGCTCGACGAGCGTTGCTTTTGCCGGCGATCGTACAGGCGGCAAGTCCAGCGAGCGCCGCTAAAAATCCGCCACGTGAGTTGCTCGCCAAGATCGCCGAGAACTGCAACACGGCCAGCACCAACCAGGCGATTGGTTTCGCGTCGGCGTAGAACAACACTCGCGCGACGAATTCGCGAACCCAGTCGACAACGTTCTCGGCGGGAACATCAAAGGATCGGTCTTCGGTGCGTGAACGTGCTTTTGTCTGCACACTATAAAACAGCAGTCCGACGGTGCTGCCCAAACCTAGATTCAAATACAGCGCCGCGCTATTCTTATTGACAAACGTGCCAAATGCAGACGAGTTTTTCGGAAAATAGGCGAACATACCTTCCGCTGACACCATGGATTGTGGCCGGATCATTTCGACCAACCCGAAAAATGCGTACACACTTGTTGCGACGGATGAAATGACCAGCAGAAGGATCGCGGTTTTCTTCTTGTTAAATGCAATCGCCGCCAAGAAGCTGGCAAACCCGAACATCGCCGGCATGATCGCTGCTTGCTGTGTTGACCAAGCACAAACGCTGGCAGGATGGTGATCAACATCGATCGCGTCGGCTGGGAGCGCTTGCCATGTCTTGGCGGGGACCCAGTCGTCGTACACACCCTGAACGCTGCTTGACAATAGACCACCGAGTCCAGGTCGATAGGACTTAGCCTGAAACAAAACCATGACATAAATTGCCAGGGCGATCGCTGGAATCGCAAACGCTTCGGCTGAGCTGGGGCGACGATACCCTCGTAGGAAGAGCAAGGTTGTGATCCCCACCACACCCAACGCGGCGCAAGTCCAGTAGCGAGTCCAGGGAACTTGTCCGCCATTTTCCCAGACAACGGCGTGCGGAATCGCCACTAAGAGCCCCGCAATTGCCAGATGGATGACTTTAGGGTTTTTTTCCAGCGTTCTTGCCTCGGAAGAATAATGGTTCCTCTGACCGACCGCCTAATAGTAGTTAACCAGCCCGCACGCACAACCTTGGTGCGGAGAAGCGGTGAAGCTCCTCAACCCCGTCAACCATGCGTCACCGCCACGTGACCAAGAACAACCCACCCATAAGGCGGTTGTAAGCGTTGACGTAATGGATGAGAATCCGACTTAATCCGAATCTGTGGGATCATTGCGCAACGCTTACTTGATTTTTCAGATTGACGCTTCCCTTTGAAAGTCTGGTGGTTTTAATGGGCCCGTTCCCCTCGAACGTGGCGTTGGACTATTAGGCTCTGTTTAAATTGGCTTCGATCTTAAACGGTACGAGATCTCGATCTTGGTCACCGACGGGAACGAAGTCCGCGCTGACCAAGTTGCAACGGAGGCAATGACAAAAATGATGCTTTTTATCCCCGCATTGATCGGTTTATTCGTCGCGCTGGCAACGGTGCCGCTTTCGATCATGCTGTCGCGTCGATTTGGCATGTTCGATATTGCTAACGCGAGGAAAGTTCATCGCGAGCCAACCCCTCGCCTGGGCGGTATCGCAATTGTCGCCAGCGTCGTTTGCGGCCTCGTTGGCACCGCAATTTATCGGTTCCTGGTGGGGATTCCGGTTGAATCGCAAACGCTGCAATCGCTGGCTGCGATTTGTGTCGCGGGCTTCTTCATTTTCATGGTCGGTCTGGTCGACGATTTGCGATCGATCTCGTCACGATTCAAACTCGCCGCATTGATCGGTGCCGCGGCGATGGTGTGCGGCAGCGGCGTGCTGTTGTCGGAAATAAATGCCGGTGGTCGCACCCTGGTCGGCTTCTCCTACCTAAGTTGGCCGCTAACGATCGTGTGGATCATCGGCGTCGCCGTCGCGATCAATTTCATTGATGGCTTAGATGGCCTTGCCGGTGGCTTGACGCTGCTGTCGGCTGCGGTTTTGACGGTGTTTTCGCTGACGTCGGGAACGCCCGACATCAGCATTTTGTCGATGGCATTGTGCGGCAGTCTAATCGGATTTTTGTGTTTCAATTGGCACCCCGCCAAGACGTTTATGGGCGATTGCGGAAGCTTGACAATCGGTTTTTGGCTGGCGTCATCCATTGCGCTCGCCAATCCGGTCGTGGGCACGATGCGGGGAGTCGTGTTGCCCACGTTCGCAATTTGTATTCCGATTGCGGACTCTTTGCTGACGTTGTTTCGTCGTCGCTACCTGCAGCGTCGCTCGATGTTCTCCGCCGAACGAGGGCACGTTCACCACCGATTGCTGGATCGCGGGTTGACGCACCTGCAAACCGTGTTGACGATTTACTCGGTCTCGGTGTTGGCAGTAGTGATCGGCTTGGTTTCGCTGTCTTTCACAGGCTGGGCAACCCTTGGTGGACTGGCGTTATTGATTCCGCTGTTATGGGGAACGTTCCAACTTGCCGGTTCGGTGCGCACCAATGAAATGTTGACTGCAATGCGGGCGAAACATGAGATTGATCGTACCACCAAACATTATCGTACGACGTTTGAAGACATGCAGTTGGAATTTCACCATGTGGAAACGTTCAGCCAATGGTGGGAAGGGGTTTGTCGTACCGCCGAGCGATTAGATTTTGTCCGCGTCACGCTTCGCATCCCCAGCGCCGCCGACCGCGATGGCGAGGAACAACGAAATCGCGAAATGGTCTGGGAAACGGATAACGTTCGGCTGACTTTGTGCGAGCGAATGCGGGGCTCGATTCCGATCGTGATGGCCGATCGCGGCGGCCCGACGGCAACGGCGACGGTTGATATCGCTGCCACTAAATCGCTGGAATCGGCCGGCGAGCGATTGGCGCTGTTTGCCCGACTGATGACCGAACACAGTATCGCCGCTCAAAGAAAACGCGAGCGGCAAGCCGACAGACGCCAGCGGGCCAATCGAGGATCTTTACTAGCCGGTGCCGCAGCGACAACCGCCGACGACTTCACCAGCGAAAGCTATGGACCATTTGCGCACCTTCGTGTCGCCATTGTTCACGACTTTCTTTACACCTATTGCGGTGCCGAACGGGTTCTCGAGCAACTGATTCATGTCGTTCCCCATTGTGACGTGTTTGCCCTGTTCGACTTTTTGCCCGAGTCCCAGCGAGCGTTTCTGCAAGGCAAGCCCGTCACCACTTCGTTCATCCAACACCTTCCCTTCGCCAGCACAAAGCACCGTGCCTATCTACCGCTGATGCCATTGGCCATCGAACAACTCGATGTGTCGGGTTACGATCTGGTGATCAGCAGTTCCTACCTTGCGGCCAAGGGCGTGATCACGGGTCCAGACCAATTGCACGTCTGCTATTGCCACAGCCCGGTTCGATTTGCCTGGGATCTGCACCATCAATACATGAACTCCGCCGGACTCGGTTACGGTCCCAAAGGGCTGCTGGCAAGGACGATTCTGCATTACATCCGCTCCTGGGATGTCAGAAGCTCATTAGGCGTGGACCATTTTATTTCCAACAGCCACTTCATTTCGCGACGAATCAAGAAGGTTTACCGCCGCAACGCAACGGTCATTCATCCACCGGTCGATACGCATCGGTTTGACATCAATACTGGAGCTCGCGAAGATTTTTATCTCGTGTCGGGGCGAATGGTTCCCTATAAACGAACCGAGATGATCGTTGAAGCATTTCGCCAAATGCCCGATCGCCAACTTGTCGTAATCGGGGAAGGCCCCGACTTCGAAAAGGTCAAACTTGTCGCCGGTGAAAATGTAACTTTGCTTGGCTTTCAGCAATCCGAAGTGCTAGTCGATCATATGCGACGTGCCAAGGCTCTCATCATTGCCGCCGAGGAAGACTTTGGCATCGTTCCCGTGGAGTCGCTGGCGTGCGGAACCCCGGTTATCGCGTTTGGCCGCGGCGGTGCAACCGAAACCGTCGTCGATGGCGAACACGGTGTCTTTTTTGACGAACAGACCACCAATTCATTGGTCGAAGCCATTGGCCGGTTTGAGTCGCAGCTTGAATTCGGAAAGTTTTCGCCCGTCGCTTGTCGCAACCGCAGCGAATTGTTCTCGCACCAGCGGTTCAGCGACGAGATCATCAGCGCGATCCGCCGTTGGACTGCGGCAAAGTGGGACGGCGATAACCAATCTTCGCCGGATAATCGAGCTCGCCACTTTGCCGGCGATCCCAATCGCGGTCTTGCTGACGAAGACAACGAGCTGCAAAGATCACGATGACATCGCCGGCCACTGAACCTGCTGGCCAGATCGGCCCGCTGCATCTGACATTGTCCGAGTTCGATCACATGGTCCAGGTCGGTGCGTTTGATACCATCAATCGTAAAATCGAACTCATCCGTGGCGTGCTGCTCGAAATGAATCCTGCCGGACCGATCCACGACGACTTGATCACTTACTTGATGAATTGGTCGTTCAATTGTTGCGATCCGGCGAAAACGCACATTACGTCGCAAACGGGTCTGGACCTGCCACACCAGCAATCACGCCCCGAGCCCGATTTGATGTGGCTGCGGGCGGCTCGATACCGTAACGGTCATCCGCGTAGCAGTGATGTCCAATTGGCAATCGAAGTTTCGTACAGCAGTTTGGTGTACGACCTGGAAACTAAACGTCGCCTTTACGCCGAAGCCAACATTACCGAATACTGGATCGTGGACGCCGCAGTGAATTGCATCCACGTCCATCGCGAGCCCATTGGCGGCGACTACCAAACCCGGCTGGTTGTTTCGGCACCCGGCAAATTGTCACCACAGATTCACGCCAGCGCAAACCTCGATCTTTCCGCCCTTTTTTGCATCGATCAAGACTGAAGTACGACTCGTCGAATGACCGCAATCAAAGCTAAGTCCAACAACCTCTCGCCCAAGGCGATAATCACCGGAATCACCGGCCAAGACGGTTCCTATTTGGCCGAACTGTTGCTCGAAAAAGGTTATGAGGTTCATGGTATCAAGCGCCGTGCCTCGTCGTTTAATACCCAACGTATCGACCACATTTATCAATCGCCGCACGCGAAAGATGCAAAATTCAAACTGCATTACGGTGACCTTGCTGACACATCGAACCTGACGCGAATCATCCAAGAAGTTCAACCCGACGAAGTCTATAACTTGGGTGCCCAATCTCACGTCGCCGTGTCGTTTGAATCGCCTGAATATACCGCTGACGTCGATGGCTTGGGCACATTGAGATTGCTCGAAGCAATCCGTTTTCTCGGACTCGAAAAAAAGACTCGCTTCTACCAAGCATCGACTTCGGAATTGTATGGACTTGTGCAAGAAGTCCCGCAAAAGGAAACGACGCCGTTTTATCCGCGTTCGCCGTATGCCGTTGCAAAACTTTATGCCTACTGGATCACGGTAAATTATCGCGAATCGTATGGCATGTATGCCTGCAACGGAATTTTGTTCAATCACGAATCGCCGCGCCGCGGTGAGACGTTTGTGACTCGCAAAATCACTCGCGGAATGGCGAATATCGCCCAAGGACTCGAGCACTGTTTGTATCTTGGTAATCTCGATTCGCTGCGCGATTGGGGCCACGCCAAAGATTATGTGCGCATGCAATGGATGATGCTGCAACAAGACGTTGCCGAGGATTATGTGATCGCCACGGGTCGCCAAATCACCGTCCGCCAGTTCGTCCGCATGGCAGCCAAGGATGCGGGTTTGGAAGTCGAGTTTTCGGGAAACGGTGTCGATGAAATCGCGACGGTTTCCGCGGTCACGGATTCCGATAAAGCCCCGTCCGTGTCCGTCGGCGATGTGGTCGTCAAAGTGGACCCACGTTACTTTCGCCCCGCCGAGGTCGAAACATTGCTTGGCGACCCAACCAAAGCGAAACAAAAGTTGGGCTGGGAATGCGAAATCACGGTCGAAGAAATGTGCGCCGAAATGGTCGCCAGCGACTTGGACAAGGCCCGCCGTCATGCCCTGTTAAAATCGCACGGGCACAGCGTCAGCGTGGCCATCGAGTAGTTGCAAATGCCCGAATTAAGCCCCGAGATTACCTCGGCACTTGCGATTCTCAGCCGAGTTAGTGAAAGCGTCTCCGCAGTGACACAGCAAGCTGGCGAGACCAACCGTTTCAGCCAGGCGCTGGGCGCACTGCAATCATTATCAATTGAAAACGACATTCCAATCGCGATCGTCGGCGGACTCGGTGCAATACGGTATGGCTATCCAGCCGCAACACAGGACATTGCTGTTGCGATCGGACAACAGACTCTCGACGCATTCATCCTTGCCGCACCGCGATACGGATTCAAAATCGCTTGGCGCTCCAGCACCGGCTGGCACACGCTGATGCACGGCGATGTCGAGATCAACGTCGTTCCCGAACGCGGCAGGGCACACGACTCGTCCCAGACGACGATCCCGAGCCCAGGTCAAATGGGAGTCGCTGCGGGACTTAGCTACGCGAGACTTGAAGGCTGGATTGAACTCAAAGTCAGTTCGGGTCGCCAGAAGGATCTCGCCCATGTCGTCGAAGTGTTGAAGAAAACAGATCAATTGTCGATTCAAATAGTTCGCGACCACCTCGCATCGGTAAATGCGCAGTATCTCGCGAGCTTCGATCGTCTTCATAGCGAATCCCAGGCAGAACGTGAGCAGGAGGATCGGCGACGATGAGTACCCCGACAAGCGCAAAGCGTACCATTTCCGTTGAAAGCCAAAACACAATCCCTTCCGATCTACCACCGTTCGTCGCCCGGTGGGTCCAGCAATGGAAAAACGCGGCTCCGCGATTGCAAGCGATGCGTGATGAAGAACTTCGGCGACGAGGCAGCGGCCAGTCGCGCTGCGTAGCCGGACATCGAATTTACGATCGCAACCCGCACAACCACGGACTCGTGATCATGCAGTGTCTGTTCATGCGACGATACCTGCCTCGACAAATGGAACAAAACACAATCGAAACATCGCGAAGTGCCGCGAAACGCAACTGGATTGATCGCGGATGGAAAGCGAACTCGCCGTCTTAGCGAATCTCAAAGAAGAACCTGAAATTTGGTCCATCCGGGTTTATCGTGGATAGGCACGATGTGCTGTTAGATTTTTTGAGGGATCGCTCCCGTGTCCAAAGTGACTGAAGGACGATCCTGTGCCTTACAATTGACGTGCCGGGTGGAGCGGACTGAAGCTCTGCGGGGACGCAACTTTGGAAGGAATAGCCCGGTCGACCGTGCGCCAAA